>NZ_JBHYZW010000028.1:0-44067 GCF_042754005.1 Streptomyces sp. NPDC059247 | reverse complement strand
CGGGTCCCGGGGGTCCCGGGGGTCCCGGGGGTCCCGGGGGTCCCGGGGGTCCCGGGGGTCCCGGGGGTCCCGGGGGTCCCGGGGGTCCCGGGGGTCCCGGGGGTCCAAGACCCAAGACCCAAGACCCAGGACCGGGATCCGAGGCCCGAGGGCGGGGCCCTGAGCCCGAGGCCCGGGTCCCGGGCCCTGTCCTCGGGATCCGGGATCCCAGGCCTGAGCCCGGGGCTTGAGGCCTGAGGACTGCCCCCCAGGCCCGGGGACGGGGCCCGGGGGGGGCAGTCCGGGGACGGAGCCGGGGGCGGGGCCCCGGGGCCCAAGGACGGGCGGGCCGGGTGGCCCCGCCGCCCCGGCCACGATCAGCACGGGGCACGGCCGACCCGGGCACGGGCCGCCCAGGCCACGGCCGACCCGGGCACGGGCAGCGCGAGGCACGGGCCACCGTCAGCACGGGCCACGGCCGACCCGGCCCACTGTCAGAGCGAGGCACGGTCGGCACGGACCACAGGCTGCACGGGCCAGGGCCGACCTGGGCACGGTCGGCACGGGCCGCCCTCAGCGCGAGGCCCGGCCCGCACGGTGTCCGCCCCGTCCCCGGGGCCCCCGGCGCGGGTCAGTTCTTGGTGCGGGGCAGGCCCGGGGGGTTGATCTCCGACTTCGCCACGGCCTCGCTGTCCAGGCCCCAGCGCTTGAGGACCTGGGCGTAGGTGCCGTTCTCGATGAGGTGGTCGATCGCGGCGGCGTAGGCGGCGACGAGTCCGCTGTCCTTCTTCGTGGTGGCCGCGATCTTGCCCTGGAGTCCGGCGCCCGCGCCGGAGAACTTGCCGACGGCCTCGGTCTGTCCGGCGGTGGCCACGTGGTAGGCCACGGTGGGGTTGGGGCCGAGGTAGCCGTCGATGCGGCCGGACTGGAGGGCGAGGTAGTAGTCGGTGGTGTTGTCGTAGTACTTGATGTCGACGCCCTTGCGTCCGGCCTTCTCGTTCTGCTGCGACCAGTCGACGAGGATCTTCTCCTGGTTGGTGCCGGTGCCGACCGCGATCCGCTTGCCGGAGACGTCCTCCGGCCCCTTCACCTTCCAGCCGGACCCCTTCTTGGCCTCGAAGGCGAGGTCGTCCAGACGGTAGGTGGCGAAGTCGTACTTGTCCTTGCGCTCCTCGGTGACGGTGACGTTGGAGAGGACGCCGTCGTACTTGCCGCTGTCGAGGCCGACGAAGAGGTTCTCCCACGACACCGCGTTGAACTCGGGCTTCAGACCGAGGGCGTCGGCGATCAGGGTGGCGAGGTCGAGCTCGACGCCGATCAGCGTCGTGTCGTCGGTGGCGCGGAAGGCGAGCGGCGGGTTGCTCTTGGCGGAGACGCCGAGGATCAGGGTGCCTCTCTCGCGGACGGACTTCGGGAGCTTGGCGGCGAGGGCCTCCACCTTGGCGGTGTGGACGCGCTTCTGGTCCGGGCCCAGGTTGATGCCCCCGCCCTTGTGGCCCTCGGGCTTGACGGTCTCGATGGCGGCGTCTCCCGAGCCGCAGGCGGTGAGGACCCCGAGGGCGGTGAGCGAGGCGAGGGCGGTGAGAACGGTGCGACGGGTCTTCACGGCAGTGCTCCTGTTACTGGGAAAAGGGAAACGCGGAAAGCGGAGGAGAGGAGATGAGGGGAGGAGGTCAGAGGACCTTGGAGAGGAAGGCGCGGGTGCGCTCGTGGCGCGGGCTCTCCAGGACCTCGGCGGGCGGGCCCTGTTCGACGATCCGGCCCTCGTCCATGAAGACCACCGTGTCGGCGACCTCGCGGGCGAAGCCGATCTCATGGGTGACGACGATCATCGTGGTGCCGGAGGCGGCGAGGTCCTTGATGACGTCGAGCACCTCGCCGACCAGTTCGGGGTCGAGCGCGGAGGTCGGCTCGTCGAAGAGGAGCAGTCCGGGTTCGAGGGCGAGGGCGCGGGCGATGGCGACCCGCTGCTGCTGTCCGCCGGAGAGCTGCTTGGGGTACGCCTGCGCCTTGTCGGCGAGCCCGACGCGTTCGAGCAGGGCGAGGGCCGCCGCCTCGGCGTCCTTGCGGGGGCGTCCGAGGGCCGAGACGGGCGCCTCGACGATGTTCTCCAGGACGGTGAGGTGCGGGAAGAGGTGGAAGTTCTGGAAGACGAAGCCGATGCGGGTGCGCTGCTTGAGGATGTCCCGTTCCCGCAGCTCGTACAGCTTGTTCCCGGAGCGGCGGTAGCCGACGAGGACGCCGTCGACGCTGACGGTGCCGCTGTCGACCTTCTCCAGGTGGTTGATGGTCCGCAGCAGGGTGGACTTGCCGGAGCCGGAGGGGCCGAGGACGACGGTGACCTCGCCCGCGCGGACGTCGAGGTCGATGCCCCGCAGGACGTGGAGGGCGCCGAAGCGCTTGTGGACGGAGCGGATCTCGACCTTGGCGGTGGTGCCGGGAGCGGTGGTGCCGGGGGCGGTCCCGGTCGCCGGTTCCCCGGTCGTGGTGGCGTCGGCGGTGACGGAGCTCATCGGGTGCTCCCCTTCGCGTAGTGGCGTTCGACGTAGTGCTGGACGACGGAGAGCGCGGTGGTGAGCAGGACGTACCAGGCGGTGGCGACCATCAGCAGCGGGACGACCCGGCCGTTGCGGCCGTAGACGACCTGGACCTGGTAGAAGAGTTCGCCGATCGCCATGACGGAGACGATCGAGGTGCCCTTGAAGAGCGAGATGATCTCGTTGGCGGCGTTGGGCAGGATCGAGCGCATGGCCTGCGGGAGCACGATCCGGCGCAGTTGCCGGAGCCTGGGGATGCCGAGCGAGGCCGCCGCCTGGAGCTGGCCCTCCTCGACGGCGAGGACTCCGCCGCGGACGATCTCCGCCGCGTACGCCGCCTGGTGCAGGGCGAGTCCGAGGACGGCGGCGCTCATCTCGCCGACCAGGCCCATGGTGTCGAAGGAGAGGAAGCTCGGCCCGAAGGGGACGCCGATGCTCAGCTCCTTGTAGAGGTAGGCCAGGTTGAACCAGAAGAGCAGCTGGACGATGAGCGGGATCGAGCGGAAGGCCCAGATGTAGCCGAAGGCGACGGTCCGCAGGAACGGGCTGGCCGACAGGCGCATGAAGGCGAGCACGATGCCGAGGGCGAAGCCGAGGGCGGTGCCGTAGAAGGTGAGCTGGAGGGTGACCCAGACGGCCCGCAGGACGGTCTCGGTGGTGAAGAACGCGGCGAAGACGTTCCATTCCCAGCCGGGGTTGGTGACGAGCCCGTGGACGAACTGGACGAGCAGGACGGCGGTGACGGTCACGGCCACCCAGCGCCAGGGGTGGCGGACGGGCACGACGACGAGTTCCCCGGTCGCGGAGGGCCCGGAGGGTGCCGACGGGCCCTCCGTACGGAGGTCGGTGGCGGGCGGATCGCTGGTGAGAGACATGGCGGTTCCTCGGAGGGATGGGGTGCGGGCGGCGCGGGATCAGGCGCTCAGCGGGACGGGGAGCCGGCGTTCCCGGTCGCGCAGGAGGGTCAGGGCGGCCCGTGCGGTGACGTCGTTCTGCCCGAAGGCGACCCCGCCGGTACGGGGGCGGCTGAAGGCGCTGCCGGTGCGGGCGGTGGTGTGCGGGCCGAGGGCGAAGCGGCGTGGGTGGGGGCGGCCGTCGCGTTCCAGGAGGCGGCCGTCGACGGGGTCGACGACGAGGAGGCCCGCTCCGGTGGCCCGTACCCCTTCCTCGTACAGGCCCCGGAGCAGCGGGCTGCCGGTGTGTTCGAGGGTGGGGTCGGGTATCCGGGCCTCGACGAGGGCGCGGGCTTCGGTCCACTCGCCCGGCAGGGCGCGGGACGCGGCGCGGAAGAGACCGCGTTCCTCGTCGGCCTCGACGGTGACGCCCGGGCCGAGGAAGCGGACGAGTCCGGCGCGGGAGAGCGCGAGGAGCTGGTGGAGCCGGGGGCCGGGCGGGCCGGAGGCGAAGTAGCTGAAGAAGCCGTGCCACCAGGGGCCGGGGTCCAGTTGCTTGCCGAGCCGCAGGAGCTGTCCGTAGACCGAGAGGAGCCCGGCGAAGACGGCGGCGTCGGCGCTGTGGGCGGGGTCGTGGCGCCGGGTGACGTCCTCGGTGATGTAGGCGCGCAGACCGTTCTGGAGGGCTTCGGCGGAGTCGTAGCGCAGACCGTCGAGGGGGTGGTCGAGGGTGTCCGGGTCCAGCCGGTCGGCGGGGTCGGGGACGGCGGCGGCGACGAGCGCGGTGACCTCGGCGCCGAGCGGCGGGGCTTCGGCGTAGGCCGGTTCGAAGTCGCTCCAGGCGAGCGCGGTCCGCTCGGGGTGGGTGGAGAAGAGCCGGTGGTAGTGGGCCCAGCCGAGTTCCTTGGCGATGAGCGGCCACACGTCGCGCCGGAAGTCGACCGGGCCGCCGCGCCGGAGCAGGGCGTCGGTCTGTTCGGGCCCGAAGAAGCGGGGCAGCGGGGGCCGTTCGCCGTCGAGGCGGTAGCCGATCTTGGAGTGGTACGGGACTCCGCGCCGGGAGCCGACGTACAGGACGGGTTCCTTGCCGGAGGGCACGTAGACGAGCGTCTCGCCCTCGCCCTCGTAGCGTCCGCCGCGGCCCTCGGTGAGCAGCACCATCAGGTCGACGAAGGCGAGGCCGAAGCCCCGGACGAGGACGGGTTCGCCCGCGGGCAGGGCGGCGAGGTCGGCGTCGGCGGTGAAGTCCGGCGGCAGGTGCAGGAGTTGATGCCGGGCGGCGAAGTCGCTCAGGGCGCGCTGTTCGGCGTCGGGCCGGGCGTCGAGGTGGCCGACGGTGAGGACGACGAGGTCGGCGGGGAGGGGGGCGGCGTGCCCGTCGAGCCAGACCCGCTGGCGGCCGTCGCGGGGGCCGCCGACGCGCAGGGCGGTGGTGCGGTGCTCGTGGACGGTGACGGAGGCGGGCAGGGCGGCGCGGGCCCGCTCGTACACCCAGCGCAGATAGGCGCCCTGCTGGGGGCGGCTGGCGAAGTGGCGGCCGTCGATGCCGGCCCATTCGGCGAGGGTGGGTCCGGGGCGGACCGGTCCTTCCAGGGCGACGGTCTCGTCGGTGAACATCGTGACGTCCTCGGCCTGGGAGTTCATCCAGAGCAGCGGGGACTGCGCGGTGCGCCAGATGCGGCCGGGGCCCGGCGGGTGCGGGTCGACGAGGTGCACGTCGAGGGGGGTGTCGCCGTACAGCTCGGGCAGGTTGGCGGCGAGCCGTTCGAGGAAGCCGGTGCCGCGCGGCCCGGCGCCCACGATCACGATCGAGGGGCGGGGGCTCATCGGGCACCCGCCGTACCGCGGGCGTAGCGCTTCTCGACGTAGTGCTGTCCGATGCCGAGGACGGAGGTGACGGCGACGTACCAGAGGGTGGCGACGAGGAGCAGCGGGACGACCTCGTACGTGCGGTGGTAGATCAGCTGGGTGGAGTACAGCAGGTCCTGTACGGCGATGACGGAGACGATCGAGGTGCCCTTGAGGGTGCCGATCAGCATGTTCCCGGCGGGCGGGACGATGGCGGGCATGGCCTGCGGGAGCACGATCCGGCCGAGCCTGCGCCACCGGCCGAGGCCGAGGGACTGGGCGGCCTCGATCTGGCCCCGGTCGACGGAGAGGATGCCGCCGCGCACGACCTCGGCGGCGTAGGCGGCCTCGTGCAGGGTGAGGCCGATGACGGCGACGGAGACCGGGCCGAGCAGGTTGACCGTGCTGACGCCGAGGATCTGCGGGTAGAGCGCCCCGATGTTGAACCAGAAGAGGAGCTGGACCAGGATCGGGGTGGACCGGAAGAACCAGACGTATCCCCAACTGACCGCGCGCAGGACGGGGTTGGCGGAGAGCCTGAGGACGGCGAGCAGGGTGCCGAGGGCGAAGCCGAGGGCCATCACGAGGGCGGTCAGCCACAGGGTGAGGCCGAGTCCGCGCAGGACGGACGCCGAGGTGAAGTAGTCGGCGACGACGTCCCACTGGAAGGCCCTGTTGCCGATGACGGAGACGAGTCCGAGGGCGAGGAGGACGAGGACGGCGCCGGCGGCGGTCCACTGCCCGGCGCGGCGGGCGGGGACGATCCGCGGGGCCGGTTCGTCGGGGGGTGGTTCCCCGGCCGTCCTGCCGGGGTCGGTGAGCGTGGCGAGGGGTGTCGACATGCGAAGGCTCCGTGGATGCCAGGGGGCGGATCGAACACGGGAGTGCGAACGGGAACGCACGGTGGCGTTCGTCCGGGAGTCCGGACGGCGGCGCACGGCGGCGCCGGTCCGGGAGTGCGCCTTCACACGCACGGCGAGCGATGAGCGCGGAGCCGGGCCCCTCAGCCCGATGTCCGCCCTGTGAGGCTACGGCCGTCGAGCGGAGGCTTGTCAAGTCCGTCCGGAATATGAGCTGTTCGTCTCGTGCCGGTTGACGGGGAAACGGATGCCTGTTCCACTGGGCCCATGCATTCGCAGCAGCTCGTCACGCGCTCCCACATCGACTTCGGTCGCGTGTGGTCCTCTTCCTGTTGAGCCGTCCCGCTGTCCTGCCCTGCTGTTCCTCCTTCTCCGCGACGTCTTTCGTGACGCCTCTCGCGGCTCCTTCACCTGCGCGGCACTGAGCTCAGACTCCCCTCGCCCCACCTTTTCCGGCTCTCTTCACCCGAAAGAGACCCATGCCTCTCACACCCCACCGTGAGTCCGCGCTGTCCGTGCGCAGGACCACGGCCGACGACCCGTTGGCGCGCCCGCTCCTCGACGAACTGGCGCACGAGTACCTGTCCCGGTACGGCTCCGCGCACGATCTGAGCCGTTATCCGGCGGCGGAGTTCGCCCCTCCGCACGGCGCCTTCCTGCTCCTCCTGGAGCGGGGCGGGCCCGTGGCGGGCGGCGCGTACCGCCGTTACGACGACCGGACCGCCGAGCTGAAGCGGATCTGGACCCATTCGGCGCACCGCAGGCGCGGTCTCGCCCGCCAGGTCCTGGCCGCGCTCGAACGGGACGCCGCCGACCGCGGCTACTCCCGTCTCTATCTGACGACCGGACCACGTCAGCCGGAGGCCAAGGGCCTCTATCTGGCGAGCGGCTACCGCCCGCTCTTCGACGTGTCCGCCGATCCCGAGTCGATCGGCCCGCTGCCGTTCGAGAAATTCCTGGAGAACCCGAAGCCATGAGTACGCGTACGAGTTCCGGCACCGCCCGCACCGCCCTCGCGTTCGGTCTGATCACCGCGGCGGCGCTCGGCCTCACGGCCTGCGCCGGCGGTCAGCCCGCGACGGCCCCCGCCGGGGCGGCGGGCGCTCCGGCCGCGGGGAAGGGCACGCTGCCGACCGAGGACGTCGTGGCGGGGGTGCGGAGGAACGAGGCGGCGGTGCGGCTGCTCCCCGCCGACGTGCGCGGGCGGGGCAGCTTCACGCTGGCCTCCTCGGTGGCGACTCCGCCCAGCTCGGCGTATCTGCCCGACGGGAGGACCGTGGTCGGGGTGGACGCCGACTTCGCGGCGGCCGTGGGCAAGGCGCTCGGCCTCGAGGTGAAGCGCGAGGTGGTCGGCTTCGAGGCGATCCTGCCCGCGCTGGGCAGCGGCAAGTACGACGTGGGGACCGGGAACTTCGGGGTGACGGAGGAGCGGCGCAAGGCCATCGACTTCGTGACGTACATCAACGACGGCCAGGGCTTCGCGAGCCGGGCGGACAGCTCCCTGAAGGCGGTCACGGACCTGACGCAGCTGTGCGGTCTGAAGGTGGCCGTGAACGCGGGCACCACCTTCGAACGGACCCTGGAGCAGAACAAGGACCGGTGCGCGCGGGCCGGGAAGCCGGCGTACGAGGTGAACGTCTACAGCGAGACGGGGGCGATCTGGATGTCGCTCCAGCAGGGCCGCAGCGATGTGGTGATGAACACGATCAACGGCGTGCGGTACGCGGTGACACAGCAGCGGAACGTGAAGTTCCTCAACGAGTACCGGCGGCTCGACGTCGGTTTCGCCTTCAAGAAGGGCACGGCGCTCGCGCCCGCCTTCCAGGCCGCGGTCAACGGCCTGAAGGCGGACGGCACGTACGACCGGATCCTGAGGAAGTGGGGGGTGACGGGGTCGGGCATCGAGACCTCGCGGATCTCCCCGCCGGAGATCCCGGCGCCGACGAAGTAGCCGGAGCGCCCGGCCCGGGGACCGCCCGGCGGTGGACCCGCCCGGCCCGGGATCCCGACCGTCCTGCGCCCGCCCGGCCCGGGGACCCAGCCCGTCCTGCGCCCGTCCGGCCCGGGACCCATGCGGTCCGGGGCCTGCCCTGCTCGGGACCCACGCGGTCCGGGGCCCGTCCGGCCCGGGACCCGCCCTGCTCGGGGCCCAGCCCGGTCCGGGACCCGCCCGGTACCGGCGCCCGTCAGCAGTTGCAGCCGCAGTCGCAGCCGCCGCAGTCACCGCAGCAGCCGTCGCCCTCGCAGCACGAGGAG
Organism: Streptomyces sp. NPDC059247; assembly: GCF_042754005.1. Taxonomy (NCBI): domain Bacteria; kingdom Bacillati; phylum Actinomycetota; class Actinomycetes; order Kitasatosporales; family Streptomycetaceae; genus Streptomyces; species Streptomyces sp. NPDC059247. The sequence goes on along the minus strand of NZ_JBHYZW010000028.1, from coordinate 35,694 downwards.
CAGTTGCCGCAGCAGTCACAGCAATCGCAGCAGTCGCTGGGGGCGTACTGCTCGCAGAGCCCCTCGCGCCGCTGTCTGCTCCAGGGGTCCTCGAAGGTCCCGCAGCACATCTGGCAGGTGCAGGCCATACCGATCCAGAGGGCGCACCCGGCCATGAGCCCGCGCCGGTCCGGCGGTCCGGGCGGCAGCGGTCCGCCGGGGCCACCGGGTCCGCCGGGACCGGGCACCCAGGGCCCGCCGGGGCCGCCGGGGCCCTGGGGCGCGTACGGGTTGCCCGGGACGGGGCCGCCCGCCCCCGGGGAGGCGTACGGGCCGCCCGCGACCGGTTCCCGGGCGTCGTGACCGGACCCCTGGCCGTACGCGTGCCCCCGGCCCGCTCCCTGGGCGGTGTGGGAGCAGCTCGTGGTGCCGAAGGCGCGGTCGACGGAGGTGCGCAGTTCATGGGCGAGCAGGACGTGGACCAGCTTGCCGTCGGTGAACTCGGCGTCCCTCAGGGCGAGCCGGACGCCGTGCAGGGCGTCGTCGGCGAGCCTGCGGGCCTCCGCCCGGGAGGTGCCGGTCGCGGTGAGCGGGTTCCAGGCGCCGCGCGCCGCGTCGGCGCTCTGGTCCTCGACGGCGTCCAGGAGGTGGGCGAGGCGGCCGAAGAGCCGTCCCGCCTCGGCGAGCGGTCCGGCGTTCCCCGGCCGTCCGGCGAGGACGGCGGTGTGCGCGAAGGCGGCGGCGGTGGCGGTCTCGGTGGGTTCGGTGACGGCGAGGAGCGGGGTGCCGGGTCCGGCGAGGGTCTCGATGCCGGTCTGCCGGTCGACGGCGTCGACGAGGACGGCGGTGTCGAAGCCGAGGGTCCGGCCGGTCCGCGCGCCCGCCCGGTCCCAGGAGCGGGCGACCCGGCGTGCGGCGGCGGCGACCGGGCGGCGGGCCAACAGGCCGTCGCGGTCGGCGACGTGGTCCCGCACCTTCGCGGAGGCGAGGACGAGGGAGACGGCGGCGGCGAGCCGGGCGCCCTCGCCCCGGGCGACGGGCGCGGTGCGCATCCCGCGCAGCGGACAGGGCCCGGCGGTGCGGCGTCCGGTGGCCGTCGCACCGGTCTGAGCCTCCGTCAGGACCGAGACGATGAGCCCGTCGTAGTTGGTGACGATCCGGGCGAACTGCCCGTGATCGGCGCGCAGGGCGAGGCAGAGGCCGCAGAGGTGGGCCATCCACTCCGTCTTGAGGCCGTCGGTGAGACGGTGCGTGCAGGGTCTGACGATTCCGAACAAGGACTCCCCCGTGAGTCATGGTCTGGCCGATTCCGAGTGGCCGGTGAGCGGCCTCGCGGCATCGTGGGCGAGCGGCGCGTTCACCCGTACGCGCCCATCGTCACCCTTCCGGACCGACTTTCATATTTTCATCTGCATGGCCCTCCCTCAGCGGCCGTATACCTTATGTTTCCTGACGATTCGCCAGCAAATGTCGCTCACGTTCTGCACCAGTACCGTCACGAATCCCCTGCGCGCCGACTATCCACTTGGCGCGCGATCCGCATCATGGTCGACGATAGGGATTGCGGAACCACAAGTGACCGCGCTGAAAGGAGGCCTCCATGGGATCGGTGCGCAAGGCGAGTGCCTGGCTGGGACTCGTCGAGGACAACGACGAGCGTTACTACGACGACGAGTACGCCGACGGTGCCGAGAGCGGCGAGGCCTGGGTGACGGACCCCCGGGTCCGGGTGGCCACGGACACCGCCGAGGACCGGGGCCGCCGGATCGCCACCGTCTCCCCGGACGGCTTCCGGGACGCCCGGGGCATCGGCGAGCTCTTCCGGGACGGTGTCCCGGTGATCGTGAACCTGACCGCGATGGAGGGCAACGACGCCAAGCGCGTGGTCGACTTCGCCGCCGGTCTCGCCTTCGGCCTGCGCGGTTCGATCGAGCGGGTGGCGACGCGGGTCTTCCTGCTGACCCCGGCCGACACCCGGATCATCACCGGTGACGCGGGCCGCCGCCGCGAGGACGGCTTCTTCAACCAGAGCTGAACGGGTCCGCCGGACCGGCCGGGCACCCCTCCGGGGTCAGTGCCCCGGACGCCCCGAGCCGGCGGGCTCGATCGCTTCCCGGGTCGCGGGCACCCGCGGCCCGGCGACACCGTCCACCGCGCCCGTCACGGCCGTCCCACCCGGCACGGTCTTCCCGTCCGGCACGGTCTTCCCGTCCGGCACGGTCTTCCCGTCCTTCGCGTCGGCTCCGGCCGTCGCGTCCGTCCCGGAGTCCGGCGCCCGCGTCGGCTCCGCCCCGGCGGGATCGGGATCGGGATCGGCCGGACACTCCATCGCCAGGGGCAGCCGCAGGGCCATCAGCGCGCCCAGGAGCAGCAGCCCCGCGCTCACGAAGAGCGTGACGTGCAGCCCGTTCACGAAGGCGTGCCGGGCCGCCTGGTGCAGGGCCCCGCCCGCCGCGCCGCCGAGCTGTCCGGCGACCTGGTAGGCCTCGCCGAGCGAGTTCGCCGCCGCCCTGCTCGCCTCCGCCGGGACCCCGGGGACCGTGGCGAGCCCGGGGGCGTACGCCGCGTTCATCACACTGCCGAGCAGCGCGATGCCCATGCCCGCGCCGAGCTGGTACGAGGTCTCGCCGATCGCCGCCGCCCCGCCCGCGCTCCGCTGCGGCGCCTCGCTGAGCATCGACTCGTACGCCGAGAAGAGCGTGGTCTGCAGGCCGAAGCCGAGCAGCACGAAACCGGTGGTGAGCAGCAGCGGCCGGTCGTGCTGTCCCATCAGGGTGAGCAGCAGCACGGCGACGGCGGTCAGGACGAAGCCCCAGCCGACCATCCGCCGGGGCCCGATCCTGCGCAGGGTGTACGAGCCGGTGGCACCGGCGGCCATGGCGGCGAAGGTCAGCGGGAGCAGCCGCAGCCCGGTCTCCAGGGGGCTGAGGCCGAGGACCAGCTGGAGGTACTGGACGGCGATGAGTTCCAGGCCGACCAGGGCCAGCATGGCGAGCACGATGCAGCCGACCGAGGTGGTGAAGGCCGTCCGGGAGAAGAGCCGCATGTCGATGAGCGGGTGCGGGCGCCGCTTCTGCCGCCGGGCGAAGAGGATCAGGAGGGCGGCGCCGATCAGCAGCGGACCGGCGGTCGGCAGGGCCAGGACGGGGTCGCCCGCGCCCGCGCGCTTCACCCCGAGGACGCAGCCGAGGACGCCCGCGGCGGCCATGAGGGCACCGAGGACGTCCCAGGGGCCGTCGGCGGAGCCCCGGGACTCGGGCAGGAGGCGGCGGCCGAGCGGCAGGATGAGGGCCATCAGCGGGATGTTGATGAGGAAGACGGAGCCCCACCAGTAGTGCTCGACGAGGAAGCCGCCGAGGACGGGCCCGGCGGCGGCCCCTATGGCGGCGACGGCGGTCCAGACGCCGATGGCGGTGGCGCGCTCCCGGCGGTCGGGGAAGACCGCGCGGAGGATCGAGAGCGTGGCGGGCATGATCATGGCGCCGCCGACGCCGAGCAGCGCGCGGGCCGCGATCAGCACCTCGGGGGTGGTCGCGAGCGCGGCGACCGCCGAGGCGATGCCGAACAGCCCGTAGCCGAGCAGGAGGACCCTGCGCCGTCCGACCCGGTCCCCGAGGGTGCCGAAGAGGATGAGGAGGGAGGCGCAGATCAGGGGGTAGGCGTCGACGATCCAGAGCAGCGCGGTGGAGCTGGGCCGCAGGTCCTCGGTGAGCGAGGGGACGGCGACATGGAGGATGGTCGCGTCGAGGGCGACCAGGAGGAGGCTGACGCAGAGGACGACGAGGACGACCCAGCGGTTGGCACCGCCGTCGGCGGCACGCGGTCGTGCTGGGGCCGTGTGCGTCCGCGACATGTACGTACCTCCCAGTGGAACTCTCGCGCTCGGCGGGTCCTGACCAGGGCGTATGGCCCCGGGGCGGTCCGGCATCGACGGGCGAGCGAGCCGTCAGCGTACGCGAGTTCAAGCCTCGAGCGCGTGGCGCAGCTCTCACCCCGGCGGAGCTCGTGGTGTGGCGTACGCCACTCGGGCCGTCCGCGCGTCGCATGGAATTCCGTACGGACAGACGTTTGAAACGAATTCCGTACGCTCAAACACCCTTCCGGATTCACCCCTCCGGAATTAGGGCGGAAGGTCATCCGATTTCCTGACGGACGCCTGGAATAGGCCGCCCGATGAGACCTGTTCCACATCACATCAACATCACGAAGGGAGCGGATCGACCGGGTCTGCTTCTCACTCCCTGTAACGTCGATTGGGTGCGTACCGACATCTTTGCCCGGCTGGACCGGGAGCCGGAACCGCCGAAGATAGAGGTCCCGGGGATGACCCGCACGCGTCTCGCCCTCTTCGGCGGGACGTCGGCGTTCTATCTCGCCATCGTCGTGGCAGTCCTGCTGTCGACCTGGCTGGTGACCCTGGACTGGAAGATCATGCTCTTCCGGCCCTACCAGCAGTGGCCCGAGCTGCACGGCTTCCTCGACTACTTCGTCGTCCTCGGCCAGCGCGGCCCCACGGCCGTCATGGTGGCCGCCTGGCTCGGCTGGCGCTCCTGGCGCCAGCACAGGCTGCGCCCGCTGCTCTGCCTCGGCGCCGCCCTGCTGCTGCTCAACGTCTCGGTGGGCGCGGTCAAACTCGGACTCGGCCGTCTCGGCCCCCACTACGCGACGCAGATCGGCTCGGCCGAACTCTTCGCCGGCGGCGACATATTCCCCTCGGGTCACACCGCCAACGCGGTCGTGACCTGGGGCATCCTCGCCTATCTGGCCACCACGCCCCGGGCCAGGCGCTATCTGTCGGCGCTCTCCGCCGTGGTCGCGCTCGGCGTCGGCCTGACCACCGTCTACCTGGGCACCCACTGGCTGAGCGACGTCCTGCTCGGCTGGGCCGCCGGGCTCCTCGTCCTCCTCGCACTGCCCTGGTGCGAGCCGGTCATCGCGGTGGCGGAGTCGCGGATCCTGGCCGTGCGCGACCGGATCGGGGAGCGGCTGCGGGACCGCCGCCGTCTCGTCCCCTCGCTGCCGGTGGCCTCCGGCGGCCCGCGTCCGGGGTTCTTCCCGCCGCGTCAGCAGGGCGCGGAGGAGCCGGTGGGAGTGGCCGGCGGGCGCCGCACCCCGGCGACCCGGGGCTGATCCGCCCCCGTACCAGGAAGGGCCCCGGCCGTCATCGGCCGGGGCCCTTCTCCGTGCCCGCCGGTCAGCCCGCCCAGCAGCGGGTGACGGTGCCGCCCTCGACCTCGAAGTTGAGGCGTCCCTTGAGGTACTCCATGGTGACGATCGAGCCGGGGGGCAGGGACCTGACCGTGGTCCACCCCCGGGACCTGGCGAGCCGCTCGGCTCGGTCGGCACCGAGGCCCACATAGGACTCGGGGGCGTCGCCGGACGGACGGGGAGTGTGCGGTGTGGGTGCCATGACCCTCACGTTAGTCCTTCAGCGGTCACGCTTGTGTCACAAGTTCTCGACATATGTTTGGTTCACCGCCGGTCACCGGGAAGGGCGGTTTTCGGCCGCTTCTCCGGCAATTCCGCGCACGGTCCGCCGGTGCGTACGAAGATCACGGAAAGCGGGCCGGAACGCGCGCAATTCCCCGTCCCCGCCGAGCTCCCCGCGGAATTGCCCGACGACGTCCCCCGCGAGCCGCTCACGCTTCCCTTACAGAATGCTTACGAAGGACGGGAGTTCACCGCGCGCGGACGAAGGCGGCTCACGCGTCCCCCGCGGGCCCTTCGCCGGACCGGTCGAAGGCACCGCCGGACCGGTCGAGGGCGCGGGACAGCAGATCCCTGAGCGCCCGTACCCGGTCGGCCAGTTCCGGCGGATCGATCACCTCGAAGTCGAAGCCGATCATCGACACGTGGATCACCATCACGTCCAGGCTGTGGGCGCCGGTCCGCAGCAGACAGCTGTCCTCGCCCTCCGCCGTGAGGACCCCGTCGGCCGCGCCGACCGCCTCGGCGGCCACCGCGAGCGGCACGCGCAGCCGGACGGTCGCCGTGGTCGGGTACACGCCGGTGGACACGCCCTTCGCCACATAGGCGGCCAGGTCATCGGCGGGCGGCTCGCGCGGCGGGAAACGGGGACCGTGCGGCGGGGTGGGCACGATCCGGTCGGCCCGGAAGGTCCGCCAGCCCTCCCTGTCCACGTCCCAGGCCACCAGGTACCAGCGGCGTTCGCTGCACACCAGGCGGTGCGGCTCGGCGGTCCGGCGGGTGACCGTCCCGCCGTGGTCGCGGTACTCGAAGCGCAGCAGCTCCGCGTCCCGGCAGGCGTGGGCGAGTCCGGTGAGCACCGCCGGGTCGATCCGCTCGCGCGGGGTGCGCAGCATGGGCACGGTGAAGGCGTTGAGGGCGCTCACCCGGCGCCGCAGCCGCCCCGGCAGAACCTGCTCCAGCTTGGCCAGGGCCCGTACGGAGCTCTCGCCGATGCCCTCGACGCCCTGCCCCGCGGCGGCGCGCAGACCCACCGCCACGGCCACCGCCTCCTCGTCGTCGAGGAGCAGCGGCGGCAGTTCGGCCCCGGCGCCGAGCTGGTAGCCGCCACCGGTGCCGGGGCTGGCGTTGACCGGGTATCCGAGGGCGCGCAGCCGGTCGACGTCCCGCCGGACGGTCCGGGGCGTGACCCCGAGCCGTTCGGACAGCGCGGCCCCGGACCACTCCCGGTGGGCCTGGAGCAGCGAGAGCAGACGCAAGAGGCGTGCCGAGGTCTCCAACATGGCACCGAGTCTCCCAGCCCTCGCGGACAGGTCCGGTCCGCGAGGAACCCGGGGATGCCGCGATGCCGCCGGGGCGGCGGGCGGCCGGGCGGCGAGGTCCCGCCGGGCGGGCACCGTCCGCGCCCTGCCTGGGGCGCCCCCGGCGCACGCGCGCCCGGGGTACGGACGGGACGTGCCCGGCTCCGATCCGGCCGGTGGTCCCGGCGCACGCCGACCGGGGCCCTGTCCGGTCAGCGGAAGCGGCGGACCTGGCGGCCGGCCTTCGCCTTCAGGGTGTAGACGGCGTCGACGGCCCGGCCGGTCAGCCGGTGGGCCGCCGCCCTCGCCGGTGTGTGGGTGCGGGCCCTCGCGCCCCGCTCGACCAGTTCCGTCCACAGGGCCTCGTGCCGGGCGGCGATCCTGGCCGGGTCGAACCGCTCGGACGCGGCGAGTGCCGCGCGCGCGGTCCTGGCGCGCAGCTCCCCGTCCTCGACGAGCCCGCGCAGCGCCCGCGCGAAGGCGGCCGTGTCGTCCACCGGCACCAGGAAGCCGTCCACCCCGTCCTCCACGATCTCGCGCGGCCCGTGCGGGCAGTCCGTGGAGACCACCGGCAGTCCGCAGCGCATCGCCTCGACGATGGTCATGCCGAAGGACTCGCGCTGCGAGGTCACCGCGGCGATCGAGCCCTTGGCCAGCTCCGGTTCGAGCGGGGTCACCGAACCCATGAGGAAGACCTGCCCGCCGAGGCCCCGGCTCTCGATCTGCCGGGTCAGCGGCCCCTTCAGGTCCTGCACGGCGTCCCCGGAACCGTAGATCCGCAGCTTCCAGTCGGGGTGGTCGGCGGCCACTTCGGCGAAGGCGTCGATCAGCAGGTCGTACCGCTTGACGCGGGTCAGCCGTCCGGCGGCGACGACGGTCCTCGACGCCGGGTCGGCGGGCCCCGCCGAGGGCGCGGGCACGCTGTTGGGCACGGACTCGATCCGTACGCCGGGCAGCCCGAGCCGCCGGTACGCGCGGGCGTCCGCCTCGGTGACGGTCGTGACGGCGTCGAGGAGCCGGTACTCGTGGCGGATGTCCCGGCGCAGCCGGTGGCTGTGCCCGTCGAGGATCAGGTGTTCCTGGCCGACGAGGACGGGACCGCGCCGGGCCTGCCGGGTGAGGTGGACGTTGAGCCCGGGGCGGGTGGCGACGAGGACGTCGGCCTCGACCCCGCGCAGGTGCTCCCCGATCCGGGCGTCGGTGAGCGCGCTGTACTGCTTCCAGCGTCCGTCGCCGCGCGGGAAGACCTCGGCGGGACGGTGGAAGTCGGGGTGGTCGCCGTCGTACCCCGGGCTGTCCTTGCGGACGTCGACGAGGTGACGCAGGGTCACCCCCGCGGGGAGCCCGAGGAGCGGACGGTCGCGGTGGCGGAACACCGAGACGATCTCGACCTCGTGACGCCCCGCCAGTTGCTCGGCGAGGGTGAAGGTCGTCCGGATGGTGCCGCCGTAGTGGTAGCCGTTGTGGAGCAGAAAGGAGATTCGCATCGCGCTGCCGGTTCCCCCCGGTCAGTTGATCGGTCGCCCGACTGTACTTGCCGGTGGCGGACGGCCGCCCGGGGCGGTGGCCGGAGCCGCTCCGCGCGGGCCCGGGCGGGTGCCGGAGACGGTCCGGCGCCGTCTCAGAGGGGTGCGATCCGCAGCATGGTGCCGATGACGAGCCGGTCCGGATCGGCGCCGATCAGCTCCCGGTTCGCCGTGTAGAGGGCCTGCCAGCCGCCCTCGACGCCGAAGCGGCGGGCGATCGAGCTGAGGGTGTCGCCGCTCTGCACGGTGTGGACCCGCCCGCTCAGGCCGTACCGCTTCGCGCAGGCGGGCCACGCGCCCCAGCCCTGGGTGCGGAGCACCTCCTCCGCGACGGCGATCTGCTGCGGGCGGGTCGCCAGGTCGGCGCGCCGGGCGTACGTCTGGCCGCCGTGCTCGACCCACGTCGGGTGCCAGAACTGGAGTCCGCCGTAGAAGCCGTTGCCGGTGTTGGCGTCCCAGTCTCCGTTGGACTCGCACTCGGCGACGCACCCCCAGGGCCATTGGTCGGCGGCGCAGGGGTAGGAGGGCGCGGCGGCGGCGCGGGGCCCGTCGAAGACGTGCCGAGGCGCGGCGGAGGGGGCCCCGGCGCGGGCCGGAGCGGGGGCCAGGGTCAGCAGCGCGGCCACGGACGACACCACGAGGGAACCGGCTGTACACCATCGGATCTTCGACATCGGGGCAGGCTAGGCAGCCCCGGGCGGCTCCGGTCCGTGCCGCGCGGAACACCGCGCGCACCCCACCCGGTCGGAGTCACCCGCCCCGGCGCACGCGCCCCGGGCAAGTTCCCCGGCTTCCGCGCGTGACCCCCGCCGAGCCTGACCCGTTGAACTCGGCATGAGACGCCCGGGATCGGCCCGGCGTCTCCCGTGTCTAGTCCAGGGAGTCCCCCGTGCCGCGCATGCTCGACGTCAGCGAGGACGTACGCGCCGAGATCGGCGACGAAGAAGCGGACCGGCTGCTCGCCGGTGACAACACCCCGGGCAGCTACGACTGCACCTCCTGCCGCACGCCGGGCGACTCCGACCAGGAGCGCACCAGCACGGTGCTGTTCGTCGGCGACGAGACCGCGGTCCTCGCCTTCGCCCACGCCAGCTGCATCCCGTCGCAGGTCGTCCGGGTCGCCGAGGAGCAGCTCCAGGGCGCCGTGGCCTCCATCACGGCGGCGGACACCGCCGACGCGCTGTCCGCCGCCCACCCCGAGCAGGCGGTGCTCGGGGTGACCAGCGGTCTCGTCCTGATCGAGGGCGAGCTGCACCCGGCGCTGGTCGTGGAGCCGACCGCGCCGGTCGCCCGTCCCGGTACGGACGGTCTGACCGACGAGTTCCTCCCGCTCCTGGCCGAGCAGGGCTTCCATCCCGTCGGGGACCTCAACGAGAAGCCCGGGGTGCTGCCCGGCTGGTCCGTCCTGGTCGCCATGGGCCAGTTGCACTCCGTGCTCCAGCCCGGTCCCGGCGGCGCGGGGCAGGCCGCCTGGTGGCAGGCGCACCAGCCCCTCCAGGTCACCGAGGGCTGGCGCGCGGCGGCCAACAAGTCGCACACGGTGCTCGTCTTCGCCGCCCCGGTCGGTTCGATCGGCCAGCAGCCGCGCGAGGACCTGCTGCGCGACGCCCTGGAGAAGGCGGCGGCGAACGGGCGGCTGGTCGCCGCCGCGATGCCGCTGGCCGGTACCTGATGGAGGACGGCCGCCCCGCCATAGGACGGACGGGAGGTTCCGGGCCGCCCTTCGGTCCCGGGCCCTCGGGACCGGCGGGCGAAGGCGCGGGCGGCGCGGCGGGCGGGCGACGGGGAGGCCCGGTGGGGGGCGGGACCCCGGCCGTTCCGCGCCCCCGGCGTGCGCCCCTTTCGGAGAGCCGCCCGCATCCGACGGGCGGCGGGGTCGTTGGCACCTACGTGCACTCATACGACCCGTTCCGCCCCCCGTACCCGAATCCGATCCCCGCGATGCGCCCCGCGCGGGACGACTCCCCCGGCGGCTCGCCCACGCCGATCTACGACGCCCTGTACGCGGAGTACCGCAGGTCGTTCCGCACCCTGCCGGGTGATCGCAGCAACGAGGAGGAGCTGAGATTCCGGGCCTTCGGTACGCAGGTGAGCACGGGCCTGTACGGGACCGGGCAGCCGTACCACCGGTACACGGCGCATCCTCCGGCGTGGTCCGCGCAGCCCCCCGCGCAGGCGGCGCTGCCACCGGGGCCCCGCCGGGGTTACTGAGGGCACCGGGGGGACGGCAGAGGGCCGGGGCGTGTCGTACGCCCCGGCCCTCTGCCGTGTCCGGTTCCCCGGCGGCTACTTCTTGCGGCTGCGCTTCTCGCGCACCCGCACCGAGATGTGGATCGGGGTGCCCTCGAAACCGAACTCCTCGCGGAGACGGCGCTCGATGAAGCGGCGGTAGCCCGCCTCCAGGAAGCCGGAGGCGAAGAGCACGAAGCGGGGCGGCTTGGTGCCCGCCTGCGTACCGAAGAGGATGCGGGGCTGCTTGCCCCCGCGGACCGGGTGCGGGTGGGCCGCGACGATCTCACCGAGGAAGGCGTTGAGCCGACCGGTGGGGACACGGGTCTCCCAGCCCGCCAGCGCGGTCTCGATGGCCGGGACCAGCTTCTCCATGTGACGGCCGGTCTTGGCGGAGACGTTGACCCGGGGGGCCCAGGAGACCTGCTGCATCTCGGTCTCGATCTCGCGCTCGAGGTAGTAGCGGCGCTCCTCGTCCAGCTCGTCCCACTTGTTGTAGGCGATGACGATGGCACGGCCCGACTCGACCGCCGTCGTGATGATGCGCTGGTCCTGCACCGAGATGTTGTCGGTGGTGTCGATGAGGATGACGGCCACCTCCGCCTTCTCGATGGCGGCGGCCGTACGCAGGGAGGCGTAGTAGTCCGCGCCCTCCTGGAGGTGGACCTTCTTGCGGATGCCCGCGGTGTCGACGAACTTCCACGTCACGCCGCCGAGCTCGATCAGCTCGTCGACCGGGTCGCGGGTGGTGCCCGCCAGCTCGTTGACGACGACCCGGTCCTCGTTCGCCACCTTGTTGAGGAGCGAGGACTTGCCGACGTTGGGGCGGCCGATGAGAGCGATGCGGCGGGGGCCGCCGACCGCGTCGCCGAAGCGCTGCTCGGGGGCCTCGGGCAGCTTCTTGAGGACCTCGTCGAGGAGGTCGCCGGTGCCGCGGCCGTGCAGCGAGGAGACGGGGAACGGCTCGCCGAGGCCCAGGGACCACAGCATGGTGGCATCGGCCTCGCCGGACTGTCCGTCGACCTTGTTGGCGGCGAGGACGACCGGCTTCCCGGCGCGGCGGAGCAGCCTGACGACGGCCTCGTCGGTGTCGGTGGCGCCGACGGTGGCGTCCACGACGAAGAGACAGGCGTCGGCGGCCTCGATGGCGTACTCCGCCTGGGCGGCGACGGAGGCGTCGATGCCGAGGACGTCCTGCTCCCAGCCGCCGGTGTCGACGATCTTGAAGCGGCGTCCGGCCCATTCGGCCTCGTAGGTGACGCGGTCGCGGGTGACGCCCGGCTTGTCCTCGACGACGGCCTCGCGGCGGCCGATGATGCGGTTCACCAGGGTCGACTTGCCGACGTTCGGCCGGCCGACGACGGCGAGGACGGGGAGCGGGCCGTGACCGGCCTCCTCGATCGCGCCCTCGACCTCGTCGATGTCGAAGCCCTCTTCGGAGGCGAGCTCCATGAACTCCGCGTACTCGGCGTCGCCAAGTGCCCCGTGGTCGTGCTGGTCGTTCATGAAGTCCGTTCCTTGATCATTCGTGGTCGGTGGGTCCCCGGGCCGCGGGGCCCACTACTGAGAGTCTCGCTCAGCGCCCGGTGAGGCGCCTGGCGTTTTCCAGGTGGCCGGTGAGCTTCCCCTGGATGCGTACGGTGGCCTCGTCCAGCGCCTTGCGGGTGCGGCGGCCGGAGCCGTCGCCCGCTTCGAAGGCGTCGCCGAAGACGACGTCGACACGGCCGCGCAGCGGAGGCAGGCCCTTGACCAGCCGTCCTCTGCGGTCGGTGCTGCCGAGCACCGCGACCGGGACGATCGGCGCCCCGCCACGGACGGCGAAGTACGCCAGTCCCGAGCGGAGCGAGGCGAAGTCGCCCTCGCCCCGGGTGCCCTCGGGGAAGATTCCGAGGACGCCGCCCTGCTCCAGGACGCCCAGGGCGCCCGCTATCGCGGTGCGGTCGGTGCTTCCGCGGTCCACCTCGACCTGCCCGATGCCCTTCAGGAAGCCGCCGAGCGGGCCGACGAACGCCTCCTTCTTGATGAGGAAGTGCACGGGCCGGGGCGAGGTGCCCATGAGCATGGGGCCGTCGATGTTGTGCGCGTGGTTGACGGCGAGGATGACGGGGCCGGAGGCCGGTACCCGCCAGGCGCCGAGGACGCGCGGTCTCCAGAAGCCGTACATCAGCCCGATGCCGATGCGACGGCCGACGACGGCGCCCTTCTCCGAGGGCGGGGTCACCGGGCGGTCGCCCCGTTCCGCACGCCCGCGCGCCGCTCCTCCACCAGGGTGACGACGCACTCGATGACCTGGTCGAGGGTGAGCTCGGTGGTGTCGACCTCGACGGCGTCGTCGGCCTTGGCGAGCGGGGAGGTCTTCCGGCTGGAGTCGGCCGCGTCCCGCTTGACCAGGGCTTCCCTGGTGGCGCTGACGTCGGCGCCCTTCAGCTCGCCGGAGCGGCGGGCGGCGCGGGCCTCGGGCGAGGCGGTGAGGAAGATCTTCAGGTCGGCGTCGGGCAGGACGGTGGTGCCGATGTCCCGGCCCTCGACGACGATGCCGTGCGCGGCGCTCTTCGCGATGGAGCGCTGCAGCTCGGTGATGAGGGTCCGCACCTCGGGGACAGCGCTCACGGCGCTGACCTTGGAGGTGACCTCCTCGGTCCGGATGGGACCGGCGGCGTCGGCACCGTCCACGGTGATGGTGGGCCGGGCCGGGTCCGTACCGGAGACGATGACGGGCTTGGCGGCGGCGTTGGCCACGGCGTCGGCGTCGTGGACGTCCACACCGTTGCTGATCATCCACCAGGTGATCGCCCGGTACTGGGCGCCGGTGTCGAGGTAGCTCAGCCCCAGCTCGACGGCGACCGCCTTCGAGGTGCTGGACTTGCCCGTGCCGGAGGGCCCGTCGATGGCGACGATCACGGATTCCACGGTGGGAACACCTTCCTGGGGTGAGCGGCGGGGCCCGGCGGAGTCGCGGGGGCCTCCACAAGGTTACCGAGTCCCACGCACCCGTTCGGCCCAGGCCGTGTCCGGCCGGGCCGAGGCCCTCCGACGGCCCCGCCGTCCCGACGGCGGGGCCGGTGGGTCCTGGCCCCGCCGGACCGTGCTCTCAGCCCGTCCGCAGGGCCCAGCCGCGCTCCTGGAGCGCCTTGCCGAGGACCGGGGCCTCCGAGGGCTCCACCATGAGCTGGACGAGGCCCGCCTGCTGCCCGGTCGCGTGCTCGATGCGGACGTCCTCGACGTTGACCCCGGCGCGCCCCGCGTCGGCGAAGATCCGGGCCAGCTCGCCCGGCTGGTCGCTGATGAGGACGACGACGGTCTCGTAGACGGTGGGGGCGGCGCCGTGCTTGCCGGGGACGCGGGCGCGTCCGGCGTTGCCCCGGCGCAGGACGTCCTCGACGCCCGAGGCGCCTTCCCTGCGCCGGTCCTCGTCGCCGGACTGGAGGGAGCGCAGGGCGCGGACGGTCTCGTCGAGGTCGGCGGCGACGCCGGAGAGGACGTCGGCGACCGGGCCCGGGTTGGCGGAGAGGACGTCGATCCACATGCGCGGGTCGGAGGCGGCGATCCGGGTGACGTCCCTGATGCCCTGTCCGCAGAGCCGTACGGCCGACTCCTCGGCCTCCTCCAGGCGCGCGGCGACCATCGAGGAGACCAGCTGCGGGGTGTGCGAGACGAGGGCGACCGCCCGGTCGTGGGCGTCGGCGTCCATGACGACGGGGACGGCCCTGCAGAGGGCGACGAGTTCCAGGGCCAGGTTGAGGACCTCGGTGTCGGTGTCCCGGGTGGGGGTGAGGACCCAGGGGCGGCCCTCGAAGAGGTCGGCGGTGCCCGCGAGGGGCCCGGAGCGCTCCTTGCCCGCCATGGGGTGGGTGCCGATGTACGAGGTGAGGTCGAGGCCCCGGGCCGCGAGCTCCCGCTGGGGGCCGCCCTTGACGCTGGCGACGTCGAGGTAGCCGCGGGCGAGCCCGGCGGTCATGGCCTCGGCGAGGGTGGCGGCGACGTGCGCGGGGGGCACGGCGACGACGACGAGGTCCACCGGGCCCTCGGGGGGCGCGTCGGTGCCCGCGCCGAGGGCGGCGGCCGTACGGGCACGGGACGGGTCGTGGTCGCGGAGGTGGACGGTGACGCCCCGGCCCGCGAGGGCGAGGGCGGCGGAGGTGCCGATCAGTCCGGTGCCGATGACGAGCGCTGTTCTCACGGGGTGATGTCCTTGCGCAGGGCGGGCGCGGCGCCGGGGCGGGCGGGCGCGGTCCGGGGCTTCGGGAGGTCGGCCCCGACGCGGGCGAGGGGGCGGGCGGGCGGGGGCGCCGGGCGTTCGGCGTGGAGGGCGGAGGCGTGGACCAGGGGGGTGTCCGAGGTCCGCGCGCCTGCCGTACGGGCGGCGGTCGTCCGTGCCGCTGCCGTCCGTGCGGCGGCTGGACCGCCGCCGGGGCCTCCGGGAACGGCGGTGGACCGGGCGCCGAGGGGGCCGCCGGTGACGGGCGTGTCGTGTCCGTGGAGGCCGACGAGCGGCTCCCCGCCCTGCTCACACGGGTGTACGGCACCGTCCCGGTCCCGCCGGACGGTTCCTCGGACCGCTCGTACCGCCACGTCGTGACTCCCTCGTCTGCGTCAGTGCTCCGTTCAGCCTAGTCAGGGCCCGGTCCGGGGTCGCGCGGCGCCCGCCCCGCGAGACGTGGCGGACGGGCGGACCGGAACCCGCCGCTGCCGCCGGACGGCACCCCCCGGGGAGCCCTCGGGCAGCGAGCCGGTGAGGGCCCGACGGCCTGCGGCGAGCCCGCGCTCCGGCCCTCTGCCTCCTCCGAGCCGACCCCGGCGTCCCGGGTGGACCTGGCGCAGGGTGTCGTCGGGCGCGCCTCGGCGATCCGGGCGCCGCTGACGGGCCGCCTCACCGCTGCTGGCCCGGGAGCGGGCCGGTCCGGGTCGGTGGGTCCGGAGCGGGCGGAGCGGGTCGGGACCCACCGAAGGGAGCGAGCGGGGCTCCGAGGGGCCGGGGCAGCTGAGGGGGCTTGGGCGGGGCGCCGAGCGGGCCACCCAGGGGGGCGGGCGGCGCCCTTGCCCGCCTCGGCGCCCGTTCCCGTACCACCGGCTCCGGTGGGGGCGCCGGTCAGGGAGCCGAGCACGGCACCCGCTCCACCGCTCTGCCCGCCGTCGCTCCCGGAGCCGCCGAGAACGCTCCCAGGGAGACCGCCGAGGCCGTCACCCGCCATGACCATGCCCTTTCATCGGCATTCGTCAGCATTCATAATTTTTCATCGGCTCTGTCGGCTCCATCGGCGCGGACATCCGATACGCGCGCTTGGCGCGGAACACGCCCAATGTCGTCCGGACAGGCGCGCTCCGCCACCGGATGGCGGTGCGCCCGGCGGCTCTACCGCGCGGTAGAACTGTCGACATGCTCCTGCACGTCGTACCCCTGGCCGACTGGTCGGCCGCCCCCGAGGGCCCCTACGCCCCCGCGTCCCTCGCCGCCGAGGGCTTCGTCCACTGCTCGGAGGACGGACCGGCGGCCCTCGCGGTCGTGGACGCCCACTACCGGGAAGTGCCGGGGCCGCTGCTCGTCCTGGTGATCGACGAGGAACTGCTGACCGCCGAGGTCCGCCGGGAGGGATCGGGCGGGACGCTGTTCCCGCACGTGTACGGGCCAGTGGAGCGGACGGCGGTCACCTCGGTCCTGGAGGTACGACGGGACGCGGACGGCCGCGCCCGGGAGCTGGTCCCCCGGGCGTAGGCCGTCCCCTCTGGACTGAGCCGGGCCGAGCACGAGCCGACGGGGCACGGGCACAGGGCCGGACACGGGCACAGGGCCGGACACAAGGCCGGACACGGGACCGGGCGGGGTCTTCCGGGCGCGCCCCGGGGCGTGTCGCCCGGTCCGCCGCCGGTCCGGCGCCAAGCTGGCCGTATGACTTCACACGCCACCGGCCGCCGTACCGTCCTGCTCACCGCCGCCGCGCTGACGACGGGCTGCGGTGCGAACGGCGGGGGCGGTACGGACACCGGGACCCCGGAGGCGAGCGCCCCGGCCGCGACGGGCGGCGCGTCGGAGGCTCCCGGGGGCGCCGTCCTGGCCAGGACCGCCGAGATCCCGGTCGGCGGCGGCATGGTCTTCGCCGACCGGAAGGTGGTCGTCACCCAGCCGAAGGCCGGGGAGTTCAAGGCGTTCTCCGCGGTCTGCACCCATCAGGGCTGCCTCGTGAACAAGGTCGCCGACGGCACGATCGACTGCCCCTGCCACGGTTCCCGGTACCGGATCGCGGACGGTTCGGTGGCGGGAGGGCCTGCGCCCCGGCCGCTCCCGGCGGAGCGGATCACCGTCTCCGGGGAGGAGATCACGCTCGCGTAGCCTGAGCCGCATGACCCCGGACGAACTGGTGCGCGACCACACGATCTACTCCTGTGTCATGGGTTCCCGCGCGTTCGGTCTCGCGACCGAGGACAGCGACACGGACCGCCGGGGCGTCTACCTCGCCCCGGCACCGCTGTTCTGGCGCTTCGACAAGCCCCCGGCGCATGTGGAGGGGCCCGCCGAGGAGCAGTTCAGCTGGGAGCTGGAACGGTTCTGCGAGCTGGCCCTGCGCAACAACCCGAACGTCCTGGAGTGCCTCCACTCCCCCGTCGTCGAGCACGCCGACGCCCTCGGGCGGGAGCTGCTCTCGCTGCGCGGCGCCTTCCTCTCCCGGGAGGCCCACACCACCTTCGTCCGGTACGCGCGGGGCCAGCGCCGCAAGCTGGAGGCGGACGTGCGCCAGTACGGCCGTCCGCGCTGGAAGCACGCCATGCACCTGCTGCGGCTCCTGGCGAGCTGCCGGGACCTGCTGCGGACCGGCGAGCTGCGGATCGACGTCGGCGAGGACCGCGAGGCGCTGCTCGCGGTCAAGCGCGGCGAGGTGCCCTGGCCCGAGGTCGAGGCCCGGATGAACCGGCTCGGCGAGGAGGCCGACCGCGCCCGTGACACCACCCCGCTCCCGGCCGCCCCGGACCGCGCGAGGGTCGAGGACTTCCTGGTCCGCGCCCGCCGCGCCTCGGTCTGAGGGGCCCGGAGCCGCTGCGGGCGCGCCTCAGGAGGCCTCGAAGCGGGCCCGTACGACGAGGTCGTGGGCGTCCGGTGCCTCGCCCAGGGCGGACGCGTCCCTGGCCGCGTCGAGGACGGCGTGCAGGGTCTCCGTCTCGGCCCTGACCTCCTCGACGTCCACCTCGGCGGGCCCGTGTTCCGCCGCCGCCTTCGCGGCGACGAGACCGGGCAGCCGGGCGGGCGCCTCGGGGACCTCCTCGAAGAGGGTCGGCAGATGAGGTGAGCTGCTCCAGGACGTAGCCGTTGCGGCGGAGCATCAGCCGGACGAACTTCCGCAGGTCGTGGGTGACCAGGTCCATCTCGACGCCGTCCCTGTCCCACATCCGGCCCCGGGTCTCCTCGGGTTCGCGGAGCCCGACGAGGGCGTCCACCGGGAGCAGGTGGACGCCCCGCAGGTCCACGTCCGAGTCGTGGGACGGGAAGCCGTACAGATGGGCGCCGGAGACGGTCGCGAAGAGCAGCGGATCGGGCTGTTCGGCCACGACGGCGGCGAGGTCGGTGTCGAGGGCCGTGCCCGCGGCGCCCGCGGTGTCCAGGGTGAGCGTCATGGATCAGGCGTCCCAGAGCGCTCCGAAGCTCAGCAGGTCGCTCCGGTGCTCGATGTGCTCCTCCCACTCCTTCGGCCAGGCGTCGCCACCGAGGTGGGCCCCGGCGAAGGCCCCCGCGAGGGCGGCGATCGAGTCGGAGTCGCCCCGGGTGCAGGCGGCCCGGCGGAGGGCGGTGAGGGGTTCGCCGGGGAAGAGGAGGAAGCAGAGGAGGCCGGTGGCGAGGGCCTCCTCGGCGATCCAGCCGTCACCGGTGTACGTACAGGGGTCGAGCTCCGGGTCCGCCGTGCGCTGGACGGCGTCCAGGCGTTCCAGGACGGCCAGGCACTCGTCCCAGCCGCGCCGGACGAAGGACTCGGCGGAGGCGTCGTGGGAGCGGGTCCACAGGTCGCCGAGCCAGTGCTCGTGGTAGCGGGAGCGGTTCTCGTACGCGTACGAGCGGAGCTGTCCGACCAGTCCCGCCGGGTCGGCTCCCCGGGCGAGGAGGTGGACGGCGC
The DNA here is from genome assembly GCF_042754005.1 of Streptomyces sp. NPDC059247. Classification (NCBI taxonomy): domain Bacteria; kingdom Bacillati; phylum Actinomycetota; class Actinomycetes; order Kitasatosporales; family Streptomycetaceae; genus Streptomyces; species Streptomyces sp. NPDC059247. Next base: position 17,133 of record NZ_JBHYZW010000028.1, on the reverse strand, counting down.
GGGCGGTGAGGTCGGAGGCGGCGAGCGCGGTGGGGTGACCGTGGGTCAGTGCCGACTGGAGCTGCGCGGCCCCGGCCCGCTGCTCGTCGCTGAGCCCGGGGACGAGCCCGACGGGCGCGACCCGCATGTTGGCGCCGCAGCCCTTGGAGCCGATCTGGCTGGCGTCCTGCCAGGGCCGGTCGCCGTCGAGGAGTTCACAGCCCCGGAGGCAGGTGGCGCCGGGGGCGCGGTTGTTCTCCGGCGAGTGGTACCAGGCGACGAACTCCTCCCGCAGGGGCCGGGTCAGGCTCGCCGGGGCCAGTACGCCGAGGTCCATGGCGGTGCGGACGGCCTTCGCGAGGGCGAGGGTCATCTGGGTGTCGTCGGTGATGTACGCCGTGCCGTTGCTGACGGGCAGGGCCATCTCCCGCCAGGGTCCGGTCTTGGCGAGGATCGCGGGCACGTCGTCGAACTCGGTCGGGAAGCCGAGCGCGTCGCCCAGCGCGAGGCCGATCAGGGCGCCGGTGGCGGCGCGTTTGGTCGCGGGGTGGGTGGGGTTCATGGGGTCGGTCCTTCCGGTCGCAGCAGTGGCGGGTGGAGGGCGGTGGCCCCGCCCGCCCGGTAGAGAGCGGCCGGTTTCCCCCGTCCGCCGGTGAGGCGCGGAGGTCCTTCGACGGCCCGGACGAAACCGGGCGTGGCAAGGACCTTGCGCCGGAAGTTGGGGCGGTCGAGCGGGACGCCCCAGACCGTCTCGTAGATCTGCCGCAGCTCGCCGAGGGTGAACTCGGGCGGGCAGAAGGCGGTCGCGAGACAGGTGTACTCCAGTCGGGCGCCGACCCGCTCGTGGGCGTCGGCGAGGATGCGGTCGTGGTCGAAGGCCAGCCCCCGGACCGTGTCGTACGGCATCCAGCGCGCCTGGGCCGCGTCGCCCCCGCCGCGCGGTTCGGGCGGGTCGGGGACGAGTGCGGTGAAGGCGACGGAGACGACCCGCATCCTCGGGTCTCGCTCCGGTGCGCTATAGGTGCGGAGCTGTTCGAGGTGGAGTCCGGCGACGGTGGTGTCGGAGAGCCCGGTCTCCTCGGCGAGTTCGCGGCGGGCGGCCAGCTCGGCGGACTCGCGGGGCAGGACGAAGCCGCCGGGCAGCGCCCAGGCTCCGGCGTACGGCTGTCGGCCGCGCTCGACGAGGAGGACGTGGAGGCGTTCCTCGCGGACGGTGAGGACGGCGAGGTCCACGGTGACGGCGAAGGGCTCGAAGGCGCGGGGGTCGTACCCCTGGGGTGTCCGGTGGCCGTTCATCGGGGTTCCTCCGGCGGTTCGGTGAGGCCCCAGCCCTCGGCGAGGAGGGCGTCGACGGCGGCGACGGCCGCCGCGAGCCGCTCCTCGTGGGGGCCGGTGAGGACGGCCGTACGGCGGCCGGTGCGGGTGAGCTGGGTGAGGAAGCGGGCGGTCATCCAGGGCCGCAGCCGGTCGCCGTCCCGGCGGGCCGTGTCCCCGGTGGGCTCGTACGGGACGCCCCGGTGGTCGGTGAGCAGCCAGAGGTGCTGGCGGCCCCGGGCGGCGATCTCGCCGACGGCGGGGCTGGTGGTGCCCGTGTGGCGCTCGTGCCAGATGGTGGTGGCGAAGGCGTCGGTGTCGGTGTCGCAGAAGAGGACGGGCGCGCCGTCGCGGGCGGCCTCCTCCTCCCGCTCGGCCCGGCACTGGGCGAGGACGGGGAAGTCGACGGAGCGCGGGGGGCGGTCGTGGTGGCGGGCGCCGGGGGGTCCGGGGGTGTCGTGCTCGTGCCCGGCCACGTACCGGGTGCGGGCCCAGACCCCGCCGCGCCGCCGGTAGTGGCCGGTGAGGGCGAGGGTCATGGTGGTGGCGCCGGTGGACTCGGCGCCCAGGACGACGATCCGCCGGGTGAGGGCGGCGCGCACGGGCGGCGCGAGGTGGTCCCAGCAGCCCGCGGGGTCGGCGCGGACGGCTGCGGAGGCCGGGACGCCGAGGTGTCCGGAGTCGACGCGGACGGTGGCGGCGCCGAGACCCCGGCCCGGCTCCTCCGGGTGGGTCGCGGAGGTGAAGACGGCGTCGACGCGTTCGGGCACGGCGGCCCGGAGGACGGCCGTGCGGGCGGCCGGGGTGTCGGCGCCGTCGACGGGGGTGCCGACGACGAGGGCGTCGGGGTGCGTCTCGCGCATCCAGGCGACGCGCTCGTCGAGGGGCAGGGAGTCGGCGGCGGAGGAGCGGACGAGGACGGTGAGCCGTTCGCAGCGCTCGCGCGCGGTGGCGACGAGGTGGTGGTGACCGGCGTGCGGCGGATGGAACCTGCCGACGACCAGCCCGTGCCCGTAACGCTTCACGCGTCGGCCCTCGCGGGGACGGCCGGGCGGCGGGGGCGGGCGGCGGCCCGGCCGGACGGCGGGACGGGGGCGGACCCGGTCCGCCGGGGGCCGGGGGCGCGTACGGCTCCGGAGGCGCGGGGGCCTTCGAGCGCGCGTACGACTCCGGAAGCCCCCGGGCCTCCGAAGGCCCTCGCGTCTCCGGAGGCCCGTACGCCTCCCGGGGTCCGTACGTCTTCGAGCGCGCGGGCGGCTCCCGGTGTCCTCACCGGCCCCGCCGCGCACGGCCGTGCCCTTCCGAGGCGCGTGGTGCGGCGCCCCGGAAGGGGGTCGGAGCCTGGTCCACCCCCGTGGGTCCAGGTCCACCGGCCGCGCGGGGCGGGGGCGGTGAAGACGGTCCGGGGGCGGGTGCCGACGCGGGACCCGGTCCGGTGGAGGAACGGGGTCCGGGATTCCGTCGTGCTCACGAGCCCCACACCCCCTCCTTAAGAGTCATGCTGACTATAAAGGCGGACGGAGCGCGGCCACAAGACCGGACACACATGTCCCCCGGATCAGCCGACGCCGGGAAGCCGCCGACGCTGTCCGAGGGCTGCGCGGGGCGGACCGAACGGCTCCGGCGGGGCGGCGGGGTCGCCCTCGTCACCGGAGCCGGGACGAGCCTCATGAGCGAGGGGTTCCTGCCCGGTGGCACCGGGGACGAGCGGGGCGAGCGAGCGGGTGGCGGAGGTGCTGCGGCCCGACGGGGGTGGTGGACCGGATCGCCGGGCTCAGTGAACGGGCGAACGCGTCCCTCGGCGAGGCGGTGACTGTCCGCGGTAACGGTGGCTGTGGCTGTGGCTGTGCGGTTGAACGGGGCTCACGCCCGCGACGAGGCGGGGCGGGGCGGACGGCCCGCGTCCGTCGGCTCCCGGAGGCCCTCGACGGCGAGGACGCCTTCGTGTTCGCCGACCACGGCATCGTCAAGGCCCCCGAGGACCGCGCGGGCGTCACCCGCCCCGGGGCCGCCGCGGGAGTCGAAGGAGGCGTTCGCCGCCGTCGTCGCGTACCGCCGCGACCACCGAGCCACGGCCCCGCGCGGAAGGCGGGGGGGCACGGGCCCGTACACGGGGGAAGCCCGTGACCGCCAGGCGGTCACGGGCTTCCCCGTCGTTCCCGTCGTACGGATCGTCCGTACGACGGGAACGGGTGCTACATACCGACTTCCTTCATCAACATGCCGACCTCCGTGTTGGTGAGGCGGCGCAGCCAGCCCGACTTCTGGTCGCCCAGGGAGATCGGGCCGAAGGCCGTACGGACCAGCTTCTCGACCGGGAAACCGGCCTCGGCCAGCATCCGGCGCACGATGTGCTTGCGGCCCTCGTGCAGCGTGACCTCGACCAGGTAGTTCTTGCCGGTCTGCTCGACCACGCGGAAGTGGTCGGCGCGCGCGTAGCCGTCCTCCAGCTGGATGCCGTCCTTGAGCCGCTTGCCGACCTCGCGGGGCAGCGGGCCGGTGATGGCGGCCAGGTAGGTCTTCTTCACGCCGTACTTCGGGTGCGTGAGGCGGTGGGCCAGCTCGCCGTGGTTGGTGAGCAGGATGATGCCCTCGGTCTCCGTGTCGAGACGGCCGACGTGGAAGAGCCGGGTCTCACGGTTGTTGACGTAGTCGCCGAGGGACTGACGGCCGTCCGGGTCCTCCATGGTGGAGACGACACCGGCGGGCTTGTTCAGGGCGAAGAACAGGTGCGACTGGGTGGCGACGGTCAGGCCGTCCACCTTGATCTCGTCCTTCGCCGGGTCGACGCGCTTGCCCTGCTCCAGGACGATCTCGCCGTTGACCTCGACACGGGCCTGCTCGATCAGCTCCTCGCAGGCGCGTCGCGAGCCCATGCCGGCGCGGGCGAGGATCTTCTGCAGGCGCTCGCCCTCCTGCTCGGCGCCGGGGAAGGTCTTCGGGGTACGGACCTCGGGGCGCCCCTCGTACCGTTCCCGGTTGCGCTGCTCGATCTTGGCCTCCAGCTCGCGCGAGCGCGCCGGGGCCTGCCGCTGCCCGTGCGGGCCACGACGGGGCGGGGTGCCGCCCTGGGGTGCCTTGGGGCCGCCCTTGGCGCCGCCGCGGGCCGCCGTGCCCCGGCCCTTCTTCGGGGGCTCGGAGGGGGCGCTCACCTCGTAGGAGCGCTCCTCGGGGCGGGGTCGGCGCGGGTTGCTCGGGCGCTTCTGGTCGTCCCGGCCGCCGCCCTGGTAGCCACCGCCGGAGCCGGAGCCGCCCTGGTAGCCGCCACGGGAGCCGGAGCCCCCGCCGGAACCACCCTGGTAACCGCCACGAGAACCGGAGCCGCCGCCGGAGCCCCCACGGGAGCCACCGCCGCCACCGGAGCCGCCCTGGTAGCCGCCACGGGAGCCGGAGCCCCCGCCGGAGCCGCCCTGGTAGCCACCGCCGCCGGAGCCGGAACCGCCCCGGCCGCCGCCACCACCGCCGCCGCCGGAGCCCCGGTAGCCGCCGCCCCCGCCGGAGCCGCCCCGGCCGGAGCCGCCGCTGCTGCCGCCGCGGCCGCCGCTGTTGCCACCACGGCTCCCGCCGTTGTTTCCGCTGCTGTTCCTGCCGCTGCTGCTTCGCATCAAACTTCCGTCTTGTCGTCGTCCTCACGATCCGGCAGGTCCGGATCGAACGACGGGACCCCTTCCAGCGAGTCCGGCTCCACCGCCTCCGCGTCGGGGAGGAAGGGCGCCAGCTCGGGGAGCTCGTCCAGGCCGCGCAGGCCCATCCGCTCCAGGAAGTAGTTCGTCGTCCTGTACAGGATCGCACCTGTTTCGGGTTCCGCGCCCGCCTCCTCCACCAGACCCCGCTGGAGGAGGGTGCGCATCACGCCGTCGCAGTTGACCCCGCGCACCGCGGAGACCCGGGAACGGCCGACCGGCTGGCGGTACGCGACGACCGCGAGCGTCTCCAGGGCCGGGCGGGTGAGCCGGGCCTGCCGCCCCTCCAGGACGAAGGCCTCGACCGCCGCCGCGTGCTCGGGGCGGGTGTAGAAGCGCCAGCCGCCCGCCACCCGCCGCAGCTCGAAGCCCCGGCCCTGCGCGGTGTACTCGTCGGCCAGCTCGCACAGGGCGTCCGCCACCTCGTCGGGGGCCCGCTCCAGGACCTTGGCGAGGTGCTCCTCGGCGACGGGCTCGTCGACGACCATGAGGACGGCTTCGAGGGCGGGCTTGAGGTCGCTCATGCCGGTTCCTCCGGGACGGGGGTCGGGTGGTCGAATTCGTCCGTGACGCGGGCCTCGGCGTCGCCGCCGGTCCAGGAGACCGTGAGGTCCCCCAGGGCGGTCTCCTGGTCGAGGGCCACGGCCTTGTCCCGGTAGAGCTCCAGGAGGGCGAGGAAGCGGGCCACGACGGTCAGGGTGTCGTCGCCGACGTCCTCGATCAGCTCCCGGAAGAGCGCGGCACCGCGCTCCCGCAGCAGGGCGACCACCACGGCGGCCTGCTCGCGGACGCTGACCAGCGGGGCGTGGACGTGGCCGATGTCCACCCGGGGCTCGGGCCGTGGGCGCATGGCCTCGGCGGCGAGGCGGGCGAGCCCTTCCGCGCCGAGGGAGAGGACGACCTCGGGGAGCAGCGCCGCGTGGTGCGGTTCGAGTCCTGCGGTACGGGGGTGGCGGCGGCCCTCGGTCTCCCAGCGGTCCGCCAGGATCGCCGCGACCTGCTTGTACGCGCGGTACTGGAGGAGCCGGGCGAAGAGCAGGTCGCGGGCTTCCAGGAGGGCGAGGTCGGCCTCGTCCTCCACCTCGGCGGCGGGCAGCAGCCGGGCGGCCTTGAGGTCGAGGAGGGTGGCGGCGACGACCAGGAACTCGGTGGTCCGGTCGAGGTCGCCGTCCGGTCCGAGGGCCCGCAGATGGGCCATGAAGTCGTCGGTGACCCGGGAGAGGGCGATCTCGGTGACGTCGAGCTTGTGCCGGGCGATGAGCTGGAGGAGCAGGTCGAAGGGCCCCTCGAAGTTGGTGAGCCGGACGGTGAACCGCCCGGCGTCGTCCTCCCCGGTCCCGGCGGCCCTCTGCGCCCCGGCGGGCCCCGCCGGGGCGGGGACGGCGGTGGGGGCCACCGGCCGCGCGGGGTTGCCGGGAGGCGGTGGAACGGTCTCTCCCGGCCCCACCGGGGGGCGGCCCGGTGGGCGGGACGTTTCGTCAGGGGCGCGGTGCATGGAGGTCCAGGGGAGCGGGGAGCGCGGCAGCCCGCAGGCTACCGTCAGCGACCGCGCAGGCGGCGCACCAGGATGCTCGCGTCGCCCCGGGACTCCAGGTCCGCCAGGACGACCGCGACGGCCTCCCGGACGATCCGGCCCCGGTCCACGGCGAGACCGTGCTCACCGCGGAGCACCAGCCGGGCGTGCTCCAGGTCCATCAGCTCCTCGGCGGAGACGTAGACCGTGATCTTCTCGTCATGGCGCTCACGGCCGCTGGGCCGCCGGTTCGGGGCCCGGCCGCCGCGCCGCCGCGCCGCCGGTGCGGGCACCGGGGCGGTGGGCGCGGTCCTGGGGCCGGTGGCCTCCGGCTCCGCCGTCCGGGCGCGCGGCTCGCCGGACTCGGAGTCCGCGGCCGTGTGCTCCGAGGAGCCCTCGGCCGCCGCCGGGTCGCCCGGGCCCGAGGGAGCCGGGACGGTCCGGCGGGGTGCGGACGCCTGGAGCGCCGTTCCCCCGGTCGTACGGAAGAGTTCGTCGGCCCCGGGCAGACTCACTCGGCGTGACACCGGGCGAGCACCTCCCTGGCGAGCTGGCGGTAGGCGGCGGCACCCACGGAGTTGGAGGCGTAGGTGGTGATGGGCTCGCCCGCGACGGTGGTCTCGGGGAAGCGCACGGTCCGCCCGATGACCGTGTGGTAGACGTGCTCGTCGAAGGCTTCGACGACGCGCGCGAGGACCTCGCGGCTGTGCACCGTGCGGGAGTCGTACATCGTGGCGAGGATGCCGTCCAGCTCCAGTTCGGGGTTGAGCCGCTCCTGGACCTTCTCGATGGTCTCGGTCAGCAGCGCCACTCCGCGCAGGGCGAAGAACTCGCACTCCAGCGGCACGATGACCTTGTGAGCCGCCGTCAGGGCGTTCACGGTCAGCAGGCCGAGCGAGGGCTGACAGTCGATCACGATGTAGTCGTAGTCGTTCATCAGCGGCTTCAGGGCCCGCTGGAGCGTCGACTCGCGCGCGACCTCGCTGACCAGTTGGACTTCGGCGGCCGAGAGGTCGATGTTGCTCGGCAGCAGGTCCATGTTGGGCACGGCGGTCTTGAGGAGGACCTCGTCGGCCGACATGCCCCGCTCCATGAGCAGGTTGTAGACGGTGAGGTCGAGCTCCATCGGGTTCACGCCGAGGCCGACCGACAGGGCTCCCTGCGGGTCGAAGTCGACGAGCAGCACCCGGCGGCCGTACTCCGCGAGCGCGGCACCCAGGTTGATGGTCGACGTGGTCTTGCCGACGCCGCCCTTCTGGTTGCACATCGCGATGATCTTCGCGGGGCCGTGGTCGGTCAGGGGACCGGGGATCGGGAAGTACGGCAGGGGCCGTCCGGTCGGGCCGATCCGCTCGCGGCGCTGGCGGGCAGCGTCGGGTGCGAGGGTGGCCGCGTACTCCGGGTCGGGCTCGTACTCGGCGTCGGGGTCGTAGAAGTGCCCCTCGGGCACCTCGTCGTAGGCGGCGAAGTGGGTGGACTCTCGGCCCATCTCGTTGCCGGCCGTGGCGTTCACGTGTAGGCCGTCCATCGTCTTCATCGTGTGGGCTGTCGTCATGGGCTGGTGCGTCGCGAAGGTCCGCACCGCGACGGAGCCGATCGGAGCACCTGGCGCACCGCTCCCGGGAGTAATTGTCGACTCATTCACAAGTCGTCTTACCTCCTTGGATGTCACCAGGAACATTTATCGATAGGTCAGCGTGGCACCATGCCGACGGTTGGCGACTCTATGGCGTGTCACCGCTCCGCAGCAACACAATCCGCCGGACCCGGCCCGATGTGTCGGCAACCGAACACGTCTCTGTCAAGGGTGCGCAGCCACGCATCCACACGTTTCGGGGATGCGCGAATCGGTTAAAGGGTCACGTTCGAGGCGAGTCGGCCGAACGTTCCGGCAGGTCCGCAGACACGACCGGCCGGACCTTGTCGAACAAGGTCCGGCCGGGTGCGTGGCATTGACGGCACGCGTTGACGGCGGCGTCGCCGGGGTCAGCCCAGGAGGCTGCTCAGCTCGACGTGGTCGAGGCCGTGCGCCTCGGCGACCTCCTTGTAAACCACCTTGCCGTCATGGGTGTTGAGGCCCAGACCGAGGGCGGGGTCGCGGCGCAGCGCCTCGGCCCAGCCGTTGTTCGCCAGCGACACGATGTAGGGCATCGTGGCGTTGGTGAGGGCGTAGGTGGAGGTGTTCGGGACCGCGCCCGGCATGTTGGCGACGCAGTAGAAGACCGAGTTGTGGACCTGGAAGGTCGGCTCGGCGTGGGTGGTCGGGTGCGAGTCCTCGAAGCAGCCGCCCTGGTCGATCGCGATGTCGACAAGGACACTTCCGGGCTTCATCTTGGCGACGAGCTCGTTGGTGACCAGCTTCGGGGCCTTGGCGCCCGGGATGAGGACGGCGCCGATGACGAGGTCGGCCTCGACGACGGCCTTCTCCAGCTCGTAGGCGTTGGAGACGATCGTCTGCACCTTGGTGCCGAAGATCTTGTCGGCCTCGCGGAGCTTGTTGATGTCCTTGTCGAGCAGGGTCACGTGGAAGCCCATGCCGACGGCGATCTGGGTGGCGTTCCAGCCGGAGACGCCGCCGCCGATGACCACGGCCCTGCCCGCGTGGGTGCCGGGCACGCCGCCGGGGAGGACGCCTCGGCCGCCGGCCGAGCGCATCAGGTGGTAGGCGCCGACCTGCGGGGCCAGCCGGCCCGCGACCTCGGACATCGGGGCCAGCAGCGGGAGCGCGCGGTTGGCGGTCTCGACGGTCTCGTACGCGATGGCGGTGGTGCCGGAGGCGAGGAGCGCGTCCGTGCACTCGCGGGAGGCGGCGAGGTGCAGATAGGTGAAGAGCGTCTGGTCCTTGCGGAGGCGGTGGTACTCCTCGGCGATGGGCTCCTTGACCTTGAGCAGCAGGTCGGCGGCGGCCCAGACCTCGTCGGCGGTGGGGAGGATCTCGGCGCCCGCGGCGACGTACTCCGCGTCCGTGATCGAGGAGCCGACTCCGGCGTTCTGCTCGACGAGCACCTGGTGGCCGTGGCGGACGAGCTCGTGGACACCGGCGGGGGTGATGGCCACGCGGAACTCGTTGTTCTTGACCTCGCGGGGGATGCCGACCTTCATCGTCGATCACGGTCCTTGAATCAGGGGGATAACTGGGGCATGGCGATACATACCCGGAGGCGTCACGGCACACCGGGGCAGACCACGTTCACACGCGGCGGACCCAGTCTAATGAAGGACTTCCCGCTGTCTAGCCTTTCAAAGTACTAATCTTTCATGGACCCACTACGGATTTCGTAGGCAGACGATTCCGTTTCCAGCAGTCTGTCCGCCGCGGCCCGGTGCAGCCGGGCCGCCGCCGGGTCGCCGAGCCGGTCGAGGGTGTCGGCCAGCCTCAGCCGGAGCGCGGCCTGGAGCCGGACGTCCTGCGCGCGCCGCGCCCACTCCACCGCCTCCTCGCAGGTCCGCAGCGACTCCTCGGGGCGTCCCGCGTACTCCTGGACCCGGGCCGCCTCGCTCAACGCCCGCGCGTAGCCCGGGAGATCGTCGAGCCGCCGGTGTCCCGCCGCGGCGGCCCGCCAGTTGCGCAGGGCCTCGCCGTACCGGCCCGCGTACGTCTGCACGGCGCCGAGGCGCCCGTACAGCCGGGCCTGGTCGGCGCGCTCCTCCCGGGCGAGCCGCTGGGCGAGCGCCCGCCCGTACCAGTCGGCGGCCCGGTGCCAGTCGCCCAGCTCCTGGTAGGAGCCGCCTACGGATTCCATCGCGCGGCCGGTGGCGTACGGGTCGTTCGCGGCCCGCCCGGCGTCCAGCGCGGTCCGGTAGCGGGCCAGGGCGTCCCGGGTGCGGCCGGTGCGGGCGTCGAGATCGGCCAGGTTCAGCAGGGCGGCGGCCCGCTCGCGGTGCAGTCCGCGCCGCTCGGCCACGTCCAGGACCAGCCGGTGGAGCCCGTACAGCTCGGGTGCGGCGGCCTCGGCGCCCCGGTGCGCGGCGAGGGCCCTGACCAGGGAGGCGACCAGTCGGCGCGCCAGGGTGTCCAGCTCCCCGTCGGCGACGGCGAGCCGGGCGCAGGCGAGCAGGAAGGACTGCCGGGTGCGCAGCCAGACGGCCGCCTCGGTCGTGTTCGGGAAGCGCAGGGCGCGGGGCAGACCGGCCAGCTTCCGGCGGGCGGGCGAGTCCTCGGGCTCGGTGACCGCACGGCACGACTGGAGGAGCCGTACGGTCCGCTCCAGCATCCGGGCCCGCGCGAGCTGCACCTCGGCGGGCCGGTCGTGCTCCTCCAGCTGGGCACGGAGCAGGGGGACGAGGTGGCCCGGCACCTCGTACTGGCCGTCGCCGACGTCCCGGACCACGCCCAGGGCCGCGAAGTCGGCGAGGGTGGTCGCGGCGGCCGAGACCGAGCAGCCGGCCAGGGCGGAGGCGGTGTGGGCGTCGGCGCGGCCGAGCGGGGCGAGGACCAGGAATCGCAGTATCCGGGCGGCGGTCCCGGGCAGTGCCTCGTGGGCGAGGAGGAAGGCCCGGGTGAGCGGGTCGCCGGTGCGGGCCCGGAGCCTCTTGGCGAGGTCGGCGACGGAGATCTTGGGGTGGGTGGCGAGCCAGCCCCCGGCCAGCACGACGGCGGCCGGCAGTCCGCCGCACTCCTCCACGAGGGTCTCCGCGGCCTGCGGATCGACGGTGACCCGTACGGAGCCGGTGTAGGCGGTGAGCAGTTCGATGGCCGACTTGGGGTCGAGCCCGCCGAGGGTGCAGGGCCGTACGTCGGGGATGCCGGTGAGCGGGCCCCGGGCGACGCCGATCACCAGGCTGTCGGGGTTGTCGGGGATCAGCGGGTCGGCCTGCTCGGCGTCGACGGCGTCGTCGAGGACCAGGACGGCCCGGCGTCCGGCGAGGGCGCCGCGGACGAGTTCGGTCAGTTCGTCCTCGGCGGCTCCCGGGGGCTCGGCGACCGCGAGGGCGGCCAGCAGCTCCCGGGCGACCCGGGCGGTGGGGACGGGATCGCCGCCGGGTTCGGTGAGCCGGGCCCGGAAGATCCCGTCCGGGTAGCGGTCCGCGAGTCCGGCGACCAGTTCCTCGGCGAGCGCGGTGCGTCCGGAGCCGGGGCGGCCCGCGATGAGCAGGACGCGGGCCCGGGGCGCCTTGCGGCCGGTGAGGGTGTCGAGGCCGGTCCGCCCGATGTCGGCGCGCAGGGCCTTCAACTCCCGCTGCCGGCCGAAGAACTGCCGGCTGCCGGCCGCTGCCACAGCCTGATCCGTCACGGGCCACGCTCCCGTCCACCTGCGCACGAGCCGATCCCGCGGGGGACTCCGCACGGGCGATTCCGAGCGTAGTTCAGGGCGTGGCACCGACCCGGCGGAGCAGGGCGGGCACATCGCCCGATCGGATCAGCGGATGGTCACACCACACCGCCGTTCGCCGGAGCCGGGGACCCACGGGGGGCCTGCGTGGGGGGCACGCGTGGGGGCTACCGCCCGCCGCCGTGCACCGGAGACCTGGCGCCGGGACGCGGCCGTCCACCGCCAGGTGCCGAGTGCCGGTGTCCGGCCGTCCACGGTCGGACACCGGGCGCCGGGGACGGGGGCACGACCGCCCCGCGCGGGGCGGCTTCGGCGCGGGCACCCACATCGCCGCCCGCTCCCCGGGCTCCGGGGAATGGGGGCTGGGGCACGACCGCCCACCATCAGGTACGGGCGCCGGGCGGCCACCGGGTCCCGGAGGCCACGACGCGGCTCGCCCACCGCCAGGTGCCGGGCGCAGGGTGCCAGCTGCCGGACGTCAGCCGCTCACCGCCGGGTTCCGCACACCGCCGCCCCCGGCCCCCGCCCCACCGGGGCGCTACGCCTCGAAGGGGCGGGCGGGCCACGGCGCGTCGGCCGGGCGGAGGGCGTCCAGGCCCTCGCCCGCCCGGGCGGCGACCAGGGACAAGACGCCCACGACCAGGCAGTTGTTGTGCAGCTCACCGGCGAGGACGCCCCGGACGAGGTCCGTGAGCGGCACCCGGGCCAGTTCCATGTCGGCCTCCTCGTCGGAGACCTCGAAGCGCTCCCCCTCCGCCTCCGAGACGCCCCGGGCGAGGAAGATCCGTACGGCCTCGTCGGAGCCGCCCGGCGTGGTGTAGACGTCGGCCAGCACCCGCCAGTCCTCGGCCTTGACGTACGCCTCCTCGTACAGCTCGCGCTCCGCCGCGCGCAGCGGGTTCTCCCCGGGCACGTCGAGGAGTCCGGCCGGGATCTCCCAGAGCTTGTGCCGCACGGGGTGGCGGTACTGCCGGAGCACCAGCACCCGGTCCCGCTCGTCGAGGGCGAGCACGGCCACCGAGCCGGGGTGGACCTGGTAGTCGCGGCGCGCGACCGTGCCGCCGGGCATCTCGACGTCGTCCGTGCGGACACTGGTCTTCTTGCCCGTGAAGGGGGTCGTGGTGGCCGTGACCCGCCACTCCTCCGGGGTGTCCTTCACCTGCATGAGCTGTCCTCCCACATACGAAAACCGGGGTACGGGCCCTCGAAGGGCCCGTACCCCGGCAACGGTAACGCCAGGAACCGACAGGTCGGTTACTTCACCGGCCGACCCGTCTTGCGCTCGACGGCCGCCTTGACCAGGCCCGCGAAGAGCGGGTGCGGGCGGGTCGGGCGGGAGCGGAGCTCCGGGTGCGCCTGGGTGGCGACCAGGTAGGGGTGGATCTCGCGCGGGTACTCGACGTACTCGACGAGCTTGTTGTCCGGGGAGGTGCCGGAGAAGACCAGACCGGCCTTCTTCTCCAGCTCCGCGCGGTAGGAGTTGTTCACCTCGTAGCGGTGCCGGTGGCGCTCGTCCACGTACGGCTGGTCGCCGTAGACCTCGCGGACGATCGAGCCCTCGGCGAGCTTCGCCGGGTACAGACCGAGGCGCATGGTGCCGCCCAGGTCGCCCGCGCCCTCGACGTACGCCAGCTGCTCCTCCATCGTCGAGACGACGGGGTGCGCGGTGGCCGGGTCGAACTCGGTGGAGTTGGCCTCGGGGATGCCCGCCAGGTTCCGGGCCGCCTCGATGACGATGCACTGGAGGCCCAGGCAGATGCCGAGCAGCGGCACCTTGTTCTCACGGGCGTACTGGATCGCGCCGACCTTGCCGCTCACACCGCGGTCGCCGAAGCCGCCGGGGATGAGGATCGCGTCGACGTCGCCGAGCTGCTTCTCGGCGTCGGCCAGGGTCTTGCAGTCGTCGGAGGTGACCCACTTGACCTTGACGCGCGCCTTGTTGGCGAAGCCGCCGGCCCGCATGGCCTCGGTGACCGAGAGGTAGGCGTCGGGCAGGTCGATGTACTTGCCGACGAGCGCGACGGTGACCTCGTGGTCGGGGTTGTGGACGCGGTCCAGGAGGTCCTCCCAGACGGTCCAGTCCACGTCGCGGAAGGGCAGGTCGAGCTTGCGGACGACATAGGCGTCCAGGCCCTCGGAGTGCAGCACCTTCGGAATGTCGTAGATCGACTTGGCGTCGATCGCGGCGACCACCGCGGCTTCGTCGACGTCGCACATCAGCGAGATCTTGCGCTTGATGGCGGTCGGGACCTCGCGGTCGGCGCGCAGCACGATCGCGTCGGGCTGGATGCCGATGTTGCGCAGCGCGGCGACGGAGTGCTGGGTCGGCTTGGTCTTCAGCTCGCCGGAGGGGCCGATGTAGGGCAGCAGCGAGATGTGCACGACGAAGACGTTGTCCCGGCCGACCTCGTGGCGGACCTGGCGGACGGTCTCCAGGAACGGCAGCGACTCGATGTCGCCGACCGTGCCGCCGACCTCGGTGATGACGACGTCGACGTCGTCGGCGGCCATCCGGCGGATGCGGGACTTGATCTCGTTGGTGATGTGCGGGATGACCTGCACGGTGTCGCCGAGGTACTCGCCGCGCCGCTCCTTGGCGATGACCTGCGAGTAGACCTGGCCGGTGGTGACGTTGGCCGAGCCGTCGAGGTCGACGTCGAGGAAGCGCTCGTAGTGGCCGATGTCCAGGTCGGTCTCGGCGCCGTCGTTGGTGACGAACACCTCGCCGTGCTGGAAGGGGTTCATCGTGCCGGGGTCGACGTTCAGGTACGGGTCGAGCTTCTGCATCGTGACCCGCAGGCCGCGGGCCTTGAGGAGCGCACCCAGGCTGGAGGCGGTCAGGCCCTTGCCGAGGGAGGAGGCGACACCCCCGGTGACGAAGATGTGCTTGGTCGTCGTGGTTTTGGGCGGCATCGCCAAGAGGGGGCTCCCGTGGTCGCGTTTGGAGGTGCGTACCGGCGTGCCCTCCGGAAGAATCGGGGGGTGCCGTCGCTGCGGTTTCGGTGTCCTCGGCTCTCGCCGTTTCCCACCGGTCCACGGGGTACCAGGGTATCAGCGACATCGGGAGACCGCTTCCGGCCACACGGGGCAGTCGGGTGCACACAGACGGCGACACGGATAGCGGCTCGGGACCCACTCCGGAGGGGAGGATCGCATTCGTTCACCCGAACGGAGCAACGGCGTTACCGGTGTGATCACCAGGTCACTAGGGTGCGACGTATTCTGCTCGGACGTTCCCCACCGAGCCGACCGGCCAGCGGCACCACCCCGCCCGTCACCCGGACCAAGAGCTCGTCGAAGACCCCTTGACCGCTGACAAACGGCGCCGGCCGACATCCCCCGGCGCGATTCCAAGCAAGCGCCCCGCGGGGCGGACATGGCCGTTCGACTGGAGTGAAGCACGTGGCCGGGCGCATCGAGGATTACGCACTCATCGGAGACATGCAGACGGCCGCGCTGGTCTGCCGGGACGGCAGCGTCGACTGGCTCTGCCTCCCCCGCTTCGACTCGCACGCGGTCTTCGCGGGCCTGCTCGGCACCGAGGAACACGGGTTCTGGCGGGTGGGACCCGCCGGGTCCCCCGACGCCGACCCCGCCCCGGCCGACCGGCGCCGCTACGTGGGCGACTCGCTGGTCCTGGAGTCCGAGTGGGACACCCCGCGCGGCACGGTCAGGGTGACCGACTTCATGCCCCCGCGCGAAGGGGCCCCGCAGCTCATCCGGATCGTGGAGGGCGTCTCGGGCCGGGTCCGGATGCGGTCCGCGCTGCGGATGCGGTTCAGCTACGGCCGGATCGTGCCCTGGGTCCACAAGGTCGGTGACCGCACCGTCGCCGTCGCCGGGCCGGACTCGGTGTGGCTCGACACCGAGGCCGAGACCCACGGCAAGGACCTCACGACGTACTCCGACTTCACCGTGGGCCCCGGCGAGCGGATCGCGTTCACGCTGTCCTGGCAGCCCTCCCACCGGGAGCCGCCCGCCCTGCCCGACCCCGAGGGCGCCCTCACGGCGACCGCCGACTTCTGGCGCGACTGGGTCGAGCACTGCACGTACCACGGCCCCTACCGGGAGGCGGTGGTCCGCTCCCTGATCACCCTGAAGGCGCTGACGTACGCGCCGACCGGCGGGATCGTGGCGGCGCCGACGACCTCGCTGCCCGAGGAGATCGGCGGCGTCCGCAACTGGGACTACCGCTACACCTGGCTGCGGGACGCGGCGATCACCCTCTCCTCCATGCTCCGCACCGGCTACCGCGAGGAGGCCCGCGCCTGGCGGGACTGGCTGCTGCGGGCGGTCGCGGGCGACCCGGAGAACCTCCAGATCATGTACGGCATCGCGGGCGAGCGGGAGCTCGGCGAGGCGGAGCTGGACTGGCTGCCGGGGTACGAGAACTCCGGCCCGGTCCGGGTCGGCAACGGCGCCGCGAACCAGCTCCAGCTCGACGTGTACGGCGAGGTCACCGAGGCCCTCCACCTCGCGCACATGACGGGCCTCTCCCGCAACGACTACGCCTCGCTCCTCCAGATCAGGCTGATCAACTATCTGGAGAAGCACTGGAACCAGCCCGACGAGGGCATCTGGGAGGTGCGCGGCCCGCGCCGCCACTTCGTCCACTCCAAGGTGATGGCCTGGGTGGCCGTCGACCGCACGATCAAGCTCATCGAGTCCGGGGACGCGGACGGCCCGCTGGAGCGCTGGCGCGAGCTGCGCGACGAGATCCACCGGGACGTCTGCGAGAAGGGCTACGACCGGGAGCGGAACACCTTCACCCAGTCGTACGGCTCCAAGGAGCTGGACGCCTCGCTGCTGCTGATCCCGCAGATGGGCTTCCTGCCGCCGGACGACAAGCGGGTCATCGGCACGATCGAGGCGATCCAGCGGGAGCTGTCCACCGAGGACGGCTTCGTGCTGCGCTACCCGACGTCCGGCGAGGAGGCGGGGGTCGACGGTCTGGAGGGCGACGAGGGCGCGTTCCTGGCCTGCTCGTTCTGGCTGGCGGACGATCTGGCGATGATCGGCCGGGTCGACGAGGCCCGCGCGCTCTTCGAGAGGCTCCTCGCGCTCCGCAACGACCTGGGACTGCTCGCCGAGGAGTGGGACCCCGTGCTCCAGCGGCAGGTGGGCAACTTCCCGCAGGCCTTCAGCCATGTGCCGCTGATCGACACGGCCCTGCGGCTCACGGCGAGCGGCGCGTACGGCGGCTGACCCCGGGGGGATCGCGTTCGCCGCGCCGGATCGCGGACCGGGAACGGGTCCGCGATCCGCGATCCGCGATCCGCCGCGCCGGAAACCTCGATGCCCGCTAATTCCGTTGAGCCCGCACCCTGCGGTCGTGTTAGCTGGCGGCGCCGAACCGTCCGTACCGCAGGTG
>NZ_JBHYZW010000027.1:0-74016 GCF_042754005.1 Streptomyces sp. NPDC059247 | reverse complement strand
CATGAGACCGCCCCCGACCACCTATCAGCCCACTACACTCCCGCCGCCCGGTGAAAGCCACAGCTCAGACAGCGAAATCCTGCTGGAGTACTAGGGCTGCTGCCTCGCCGGGGCCCGGACCGCAGCCGTCCGCTTCCCCTCCGTGGTCGGCGAGGGCCTCAGAAGGGGAACTGCGTCTCGCGTGCTCCGGCGAAGCAGTGGGTCGCGTGGTGCCGCATCCGGGGACCGTAGGTCCGGTCGTCGGCCAGCTCCGAGTAGGTCTCGAAGGGCAGGCCGAGGAGGCCCGCGGTGTCCGCCGCGTAGACGTCGAAGCCCGGATACATCAGGCAGACGCACGGCAGGTCGTCGAAGTCGAGCGCCAGGACCGGATACTCGCCCAGCGCGTCGGGTTCGGTGACGGCGAGGAAACGGCGCGAGTCCGAGCCCCCGGGGAGAAGGAAGCACTCCGGGAACCGCTCGTCGAAGAAGGTGAACTCCGGGGCCCACATGGCGCCGTACTCGTCGCCCACCAGCTCCGAGAGGGGACGGGGACCGAGACCGCCGTCCGGGGCGAACCAGTCGTGCCGTTCGAACAGGCTGATGTCGTACGCCAGCCAGGCCCGGAGGCTCGGGGAGAGCGACCTGCCCGACGGGAAGCGCAGGGCGGCGAGACGGCCGGGCGGCAGCGGCGACGCCACGCCGTCGGTGACCCACGGCACGTCCCGGTACTCCAGGGCGGACCCGCCCGGATCCCGCCGCACCTTCTCAAGGACCCGCTCCACCAGTGCCACACCGTGCACGGCGGCCTCCTCAGCTCCGTCAGTCAACATGCGCGGCAACCTAGCGCCCGGCACCGACAACGGGACCACGCCCGGTCTCCGCGTGCCCGGACACCACGTCGCCTCGGCGCCGGAGCACTTCCAGCGGACCGCGAGGAGGAAGCGCGCGACAGACAGCCGCCGGTCTGCGCCGGGGTAGGAGCACGAGCCGTGAAATCGATTGCTGAGCCGTCGGCCGCCCGCCTAGGATTTCGCCGTCGACGACGTGTAGCTCAGTCAGACAGAGCGCCGGGCTCGGGACCCGGAGGGCGCAGGGGCGGATCCTGCCACGTCGGCTCATGAACGAGACCGCTGATCAGCAGCTCCCGACGATGCCCATCGATCCGGCCTACGCCTCCGCCCAGCTGGCCCGGGCACTGCGCACTCGCCTGGCCCATCCGGACAGCGCCGCACGCGACCGCGCACAAGGCCGGATACGGCAGTGGCGACAGGTCCTGTCGGGCATCACGGACGGAAGGCTCGCTGTCGGCTCCCGCACACCCG
Source organism: Streptomyces sp. NPDC059247 (assembly GCF_042754005.1). NCBI lineage: Bacteria > Bacillati > Actinomycetota > Actinomycetes > Kitasatosporales > Streptomycetaceae > Streptomyces > Streptomyces sp. NPDC059247. Next base: position 72,715 of record NZ_JBHYZW010000027.1, on the reverse strand, counting down.
TGGCCGGGCTCCCGGTCTGGGCCACGCCCGAGATCGTGCGCGGCGGGTTCGCCACGGGCAGCGCCGCCGCCGGAGGACCCCTCACTCCCTTCGAGGAGGAGGCCGCCCGACAGGCGGGCGTTCCCGCCGACCGAGCCGCGTTGTTCTCCCACGCCCTGACCGCGGAAGGTCTCGGCATACTGGGGGAGCTGCTGGACAGCGGCCTCTACGAGGCGGTGCTCCCCGAGGAGACCGCGCTGCTCACGGTCGCCTGGCTGCTGCGGGTCGGGGACGTCGAGGCGGCCGCCGCCCTGGTGACGGAACTCCAGCCGTACGCCCACCGGCTCCGCTTTCTGCCCCGCCCCGCCGACCGTCCGGCCGCCGCGCCGGGCGCGATCCACCGCCGCACCGTGGGCGAGGTCGCCGCGGTCCTGAGCGCCCGCCGTGCCAGACCCGCCGTCGAGGCCCAGCGTGAGGCGCTGGCCGTCTGGCGCCCCTTCGAGGACGAACTCCTCGCGTACTGGCTGCGCCACCCCCTCGACGTCGCGGAAGTACCGCGCGGCGGCGCACCGGACCGCCCCACCCACGCCACACCGGCCGCGGACGGCCGTGGAGACCGTCCGGCCGCCGGTGCGCCCGACCACCGGGCCGAAGCCGCCGCCCTGCTCGCACGGTACGGGGAACTCGCGTCGTCCCATCCACTCTGCGGCAGACACCGCGACCCGAAAGCGAACCCGGCCATCCTGCGGCGCGCCATCGAGGACAGGGCGGCCGGACGACTGGTGTCACCGAGGCTCGCGGGACTGGTGCGCCACGCGGTGGCGTCCATGGTGGCCAAGCGCGGCCTCCCGGGGTCGCCCGCGCACACCGCGCTGCGCCGCGCGCAGGCCCACCAGGCGGCGGCCCCCTCGCACCACCGGATCGCCGCGCTCGTCGCGGATCGGCTGGCGGGCCTCGACCAGCGATTCGGAACCGCCGACATCGAGTCACCCGTCGTACCGGTGACCGCCGCCGAGGCCGCGGCGACCGGACTGCCGCCCGGCACGGCCGTCCCCGCGCGACTGCGGCAGGCCGTCGGCTCCTCTCTGAGCGCTCCCCTGGACACGCTGGTCGAACGCGGCCTCGTCCCCTCGGCCGAAGTCCTCGCCACCCTGGTCCCGCAGACGGTCGCGGAGACCACGGCCCAGCGGTTCACCGACCCCGCGCTGCGCGCGCTGGCGGCGGCGACCTACCGCGCCTTCCGCAACCGCCGCTCCCTGCTGCTCCTGGACCTCCGGCACCAGGTGCGCGTCGACGAGCTTCCCTGGGTGCGCGCGGTCGCCGGGCACGGCACCGACCGCCACGCGGCCGAACGGGCGCGGGAGGCGTCCGGTGTCGCGCTGCGCCAGATCGCCGAGCTCGCGGTGAGCACCTTCCCCGGCACGCTGCTGCCGAATCCGCTGGTGCGCGAGCTGGCGCAGCTGGCGCGGCAGGCGAACCTGACGGCACCGTTCGTCGAAGAGCTCGCGGCGGACATCTTCACGGGCGTCTTCACCCCCAAGTTCCTCGACGCGGCCGGTACCGCCGCCGAGCTTCTCGACGGCAGCCCGTACGCCCGCTACTACGGGATCGACTGTGCGGCGGTCCGGAGCCTGGCCGTCGGTCGGCGGTCGGGGGGTGGCACGCGACGCGGCGGTCCGTCGCGTGGGCCGGGTCCCACGGCGGCGGACGCGTTCGGCCGGACATGTGCCGAACGGGCCCGGGGCGCCGAGGCCGTGGTGAGGCCGGGCGTCTGGTCACCGCCCGCCGTGAACGGCACCGTGATCGAACAGGCGCAGATCCTCACCACCCACAACCTGGCCGTCCTGGTGCGGTACGTCGGCATCGCGCCCGCCGCGGGGTGGGAGGCATCGGCCCGAGCCTGCTTCGTCACGGTGTGCCGGCTCGTCGCCCGGGTGCAGGGGCACCCGCGCCCGTTGGGCACCGTCAAGGAAGCCGCGTACGCGTGGCGGCAGATGCTCTTCCACCTGTCGCTGTGCCCACCGGGCCGTCAGGCGGCGGTCGTGGAGTGGGTTGTCTCCGAGACGGCTCGGCAGCCCCCGCACGTGGCCGACCGGCTGGGACCGGCGGTCGCCGGGCTCCGGCTGGTGGCCTCCGGGGGCGACTTCGGGCCCGACGGGACCGCACCGGGCACGTCGGCCCGCAGGTTCCTGGGCTGGAGCGTGGGCGGCCACTGGATGAGCTGACCCCGGGAGCCGCCGGGGAGGGAGAGCGTCCGTCCGGGGACCGGCCGGGGATTCTCAGGGCCCGACGAGGTGGGCCGTCACGCGGCGGACGGCCCGTCGCGGCGGGCCCACCACCGCTCAGGCCGAGGTCCGGCTCCGGCCCCGTCGGATGCCCGTCCGGCGGACCGTCCCGACGTGGTGGGCCCGGGAGGTCAGCGTCCGTGGCGATGGCGGCGGCGGAAGTTCTCGGCGGCCCCTTTGCCGCCGGTCGTCGCCACCCGGCCGTACCAGTCCTCCGAGCCGTCGAGATCTCTCTACGCGCAGCAGGTTTCCGAGGTTGAACATGGCGTCGGAATGCTGTGCCCGGCGGCTGCGCGGTACCAGGCCTCCGCCTCCTCCAGGTCGCCGCGTCCGTGGGCGAGGAGGCCCAGGGAGAACGCGCCGTCGGAGTGTCCGGCCTCGGCGCGGGCCCGGCTCCACCGTTCGTTCTCCGGCCGTGTCTCCGCGTTCGGCCGCCGGCCCGGCGAGGTCGTACATGGCCGCCGCGTCGCCCTCCTCGGCGGCGCGCGGCAGTTGCCCGTGGCCCACTCCGTCGCCCTGGCCGATCAGGAACAGGCCGTAGTCGTTGGCGCCCCCGGTACCCCAGCGGTGACGGCGCGCCGGAAGTGGAGCACGGCCTCCTCCGTGTCGCCGAGCATCTGGTGGAGATCGGCGAGACGGTGGGCTGCCAGGTCGTCGCCCGCCTTCACCGCCTGCGTCCACCACGACAGTGCCCGGGCCACGTCCCGTTCGAGCAGACCGAGGTCGCACAGTTCGCGCATGGCCCGTACCTCCTCCCGTGCCGCCGCCGCGCGGAGCACCGGCTCGGGCCGCTCGGGCGTGGAACGGGCGGCTCAGGCGTGGGAACGGGTGGCTCCGTGGCCACCTGCCCCGTGAGTCGGCGCACCTGCCGCCGCCCCCATGCTTCCCTTCCCACGGGCGGCATGTGTGGGTGTCGACCGGATCGTTGAGGTCCTTCGGGGCGGATCCAGGTGGTCATCGTCCGGGGTGTGCTGCGGGGGCCTTGAAGGCCCCCGCTGATCGCGGGGACAAATCGAGGCCGGACAGGAGGGCGGCGCGCGCGAGGGCGCCGCCCGGTCGCCGGGGGCGCAGCGCTCGCGCGACGGAACCGGGAAGGAGCGGTGCATGGGGAGTCTTCTCAGGGGCGTTGCGGGGGTCCGCTGGTGGGAACTGCTCGATGCCACCGGGAGCGCGGCCGACGGTGTTCCCCCGCTGCTGGCCCGGATCGCGTATGGCGATGAGGACACGGCCCGTGACGCCATCGACGAACTGGGCGATGCCGTCTGCGCGCTGGGGTTGGTCGTGAGGGAGGCGACGGCTCCCACGGTCCCGTTCCTCCTCGAACTTGCCGGGGCCCGTACGTGCCCCGCAAGGCCGAGCTGTTCGAGCTGCTGGAGAACATCTGCCGGGCCGCGCAGTGGCACGCCGCCACGGCGGCGACCGAGGAGCGCGAGCGCGGTGCGGGCCACCGACGGCGAACCGGCTGGGAGACCGCCGCGAGGGCGGCCGTGCACGCGGGGCGGTCGGGCATCGAGGGCATCGCCTCCTCCGTACGGCTGGAGGAGGCGATGCCCGCGCGGAGACTGCTGCGGGTGATGGACGGCACGCCGCCGTTCCCCCGGCTCTGACCGGTCGTTGTGGAGCGGGGCTTGAAGGTCGGGTGGGGCGGGAGCCCTTGGCCCCGGAGTCTCAGCCGGGGCCGCGCCCCCGCCCCGGCGTCCCGCGCCCGGGTGGCCGAGCGCCAAGAGGACCCGGAAGGTCTTCAGCTAGCTAGCTAGCCAGCCAGCTAGTCAGCCAGCCGACCGACCGGTGTCGGCGTCAGCCGTGGATCACGATGTCGCGCCGCTGGGCTCCGTCGTCCAGCGGTCGGATCCGGGGACGTCGAGGACGACCTTGCCGTGGACACGGCGGGAGAGAAGGGCGGCAGCCGCGCTCTCGGCCTGGTCCCAGGGGCCGCGCCAGCCGATCGGGGAGGCCAGCCGTCCGGACTGCAGCAGACGCAGCAGGACCGTGAGGTCGGCCGCGAAGGGGGCGGTGACGCTGAAGTTCTGGAGGCGCCCTCCGGGGGACGCCTCCCCGGCGGCCTCGAAGTCGATGGTGGTGGGCAGGCCCGAGGCGCGCCCGACCGCCTGGAGGACCCCTTCGGGTTCGAGACGGAGGAACGCGTCGGCGAGCTGGTCGCCGCCGACGTGGTCGAGGACCCCGAAGACCGGTTCCGACAGGGCGTCCGGCCCCAGGACGATCTCGTGGGCCCCCAGTTCGCGCAGGCCCTCGGTGCGGCTCTCGTCGCCCACGGAGGCGATGACATGGGCCCCGGCGAGGGCCGCGAGCTGGACGGCGAAGCGGCCGACGCCGCCCGACGCACCGGTGACCAGTACCCGGCGGCCGAGCACCGAACCCAGCCCCCGCACCGCCTGGAGCGCGGTGACCCCGGCGACCGGGAGGGCCGCCGCCGCCCCGAGGCCGACCGCTTCCGGCACGACCGCCAGGTTCGCGGTGCCGACCGCGCGCAGTTCGGCCCACGCCCCTTCCCAGCCGAAGGTGACGACGCGGCTTCCCGCCGGGGGCCCCGAGCCGTCGGCCGCGCCCCGGACGACGGTCCCGGCGGCGTCCCAGCCGGGAACCCCTCCGCCGGGGGCACTCGCCGGACGGTCCGCGACCTCCCGGAAGTTCAGCGAGACCGCCGCCACGGCGACCAGGGCCTCGTCGTCCCGGGGCCGGGGCTCGGGCACGTCGCCGAGGTGCAGCCCCTGCGGGCCGTGAAGCACTGCTCTCATGCGGTCGTCCTTGTCCGCCCCGGAGCGCGCGTCCGGGCGCTGTGAGGAGGGCGCGGACACCGGCGGTCCGCGCCGGGGGGCCGGGCGGCCGGTGCGGCCACGGTCGCCACCACAATAGAAGGCGTGGGCCACCTGACGTGCCGTACGGACCCCAGGACACGACCCGGGCGGACGGATCAGGACCGCCGGGCGGACCCGCGCTCCCCCTCCTTCTCCCGGCCGTCCCCTCATGCCGGTCAGGAACCGTCCGGGCAGACCGATCGCCACCGGCAAGGGCGTCGCCCGGCAGATCGCCGGAGGCCCAAGCGCCACCGCGCTCTCCTCCGATCGTCTCGTAGTCGCGGAGGTGGCCGGTCTGAGTGGCTACGAGCCGCTCCGTCCCGATGTGATTCTTGCGTTCCACGAGATGTGCCTCGTGCGGGACGACGGCGAGTGGTTCATGGGGCGGCTCGACGATGACGGCTTCGTGATCTGCTGGGCCTCCTACGGATCCGACCTGGCCGAGGCCATCCGAAGTCTCTGAACGACACCCCCGCGTCTTCAGTCGCCTTCGCAACAGAACCTAGTCGCGTCGCAGGGTGTAGAGGTCGGCGGAGTCGGGGTCTCCGGTGAAGACGTACAGCTTGGGGTGTTCCAGGGTGCCGTAGACGTTCCAGCTGTCCATGGGGCAGGAGCCGATGGTGATGAGGACCTGTTGGCTGAGTGGGCCGCGGGCGGGGTCGTGGGTCCAGGTGCCGGTTCCTGAGCATTCGCGGACCTGGGGCTCGAAGGAGTCGGTCGAGTCGTCGTAGCTGAAGGTGCGGACACGGTCCGCGGTGGCCCGGCCGTCAGGTGTGAGGATGAGGGTGCCGCCATCGCTGTCGGAGTACGTGCCCGTGAGCTGCTGGGCGTCGAAGCGCGGAGGCTCGTACCCGATCCCGGAGTGCAGGGCGATTCCGGCAAGGGTGAAGGCGGTGACGATGGCGAGCGCCCCGTACACGCCAACTGCGCCGAGCACGGTGCGGAGGGACAGCCGACGGCGGGCCGGCAGCAGCAGCCGACGTGCGGCCAGGGCGGGAGCCGCGAGGGCCACCGTCCCCACGAACCAGCCGACGAAGCCCGAGAGGACACCGCCCCCGGCGAGCACCGTCACAACCGTGGCCGGTGGGAGCGTCAGGGCGCCGGCCACGGCCGGGACCCACCACCAGACCTCACGCCCGGACACGACACGGCTGAGCCAGGCGCCCACGCACATCACCGGCACGACCACGACGAACGCCACCACCGTAGCGAGCAAGGCACCTGCCCCCGCCAGGAACGGGGAGCCGAGAGCCAGCAGGAGCAGGCCCATCGAGTTCACCGGCAGGGAGGGACTCTCCATCGTCTGCTCCCACACATGACTCGCGATCAGCCCGATGGCCGCTTCGACCAGCAACACCGCGACGGAAGCCGCCACGACCTCATCGAGCCGGTCCCTCACGCGCAACTGTGCCTGGTCAGACACCGCATCCCACATTTCTGAACGCATTCAAATCCCCTCCGGTTGCATCATGCACCACCCCCGGCATCACCGCCGCGCCGCCCCCACGCCCGGTGACCACGGAGGCGAAGGGCGCGGCTCACAGAGGCGCGGGCATCCGGGCCGTCAGACGCAGGCCGCCGACGCCCTACGGGCCGTGATGGATGAGGCGCCGGTCTCGGGCGGGGCGGCGGCGGACCGGGTCGCCGACGCGCTCGGCACCCCGGACCCGATCGCGTACGGCGCGAAGGCCAACGTGACGGCGTTCACCGTGCGGCGGTTCGTCGACCGCGGCCTCCTGGCCAACCTGTCCGGCAACCCGGAGGGGACGCTGCACCACCCCGGCCAGGTCGCGGAGGTCTGCAGGCGCGAAGGCTTGGCCGACCTCGTCACCGTGGACCCCTTGGAGGAGGGGCCGAGCGCCGCACTGGACGGTGTATTCGCTCGCGAGCGGGCCGCCGTGGAAGTCCTCCCGCTCGCCCGTGTAGAGGGCGCAGCCCTCGAGGGCGGTGGGCATTTTCGGGTCGGGCTGCCAGCCCGTGTGGGGTTGCTGACGCTTTGCCGGAACTCGGCGGTAACGGGAGCAGATCCCGGTAAGACAGATCCACACGGCACAGAAGGAGGACGGAGCGCGTCATGGTTCTTGCGTTGATCATTTGCGCTGGTGTGCTGGCAGGGGTGGTATGGCAGCGGTACCGCTATCCGGGACGGTGGGAACACGCCTTCAGCCAGAGGTATGTGGATGCCCGGAAGGCGTGGTCGGACGCTCGCGGCGCAGCTCGTGCCTGGGAACGCTCGAAGGCGCGGACCGAGTTGAAGGCACGCCACGATGTCGACTCGGCCGAGAAGACTCGGGAAGAACGTCTGCGCCGACTGGATCAGCGCATCGCGTCGCTGAACAACCCTGGCCACGGAGAGCGGATCGAGGCGCTCGGGGAACTTGTCCTGTTCCAGCACGTTCTCGTTGTGCAGTCCCCCTCGGGGACGCGCTCCATCGCCTTGGTCGGCATGGAGGTCCGCTTCGAGCCCGGACAGAAAAACTACTCCGTCTACTGCACCGACGCTGACGGGCACGTATATCGGGCCAAGTACCCGCACCTTCCGTCCTCGCCCGAGAGCGATGAGCAGCTTTTCGATGAGGACCAGGTGCGCGACTTCGCCGTGACGGTCCAGAACACCGTCGCGCAGGAGAACGTCTTCCGTGCTCGCCTTCCGCGTCAGCTCAAGGAGGCCGAGAGCAAGTGGGAGGAGGCACAGACCGACACGAGCGAACTGGACGCCGCTCAGGAGCACCTGCGGAAGCTTCGCCAGCGCAACGGCACCGACCCTCGGGGCGAGAAAGCGGAAGCCCGGCTGGCAGAGGCCTCCCGCGAGTGGGAAAGGCTCACCGGGCGTGTTCCTCCCAGGTAGAGCTGGCTGAGGAGCAGATCCGAAAGACCTTCGTGAGCCCCCGACAGCGTCGGCCATCTGCGGGCGGGCCCACCGCCTACGGGCGATGTGCGAGAAGGCTTCGGCGTGGCGGGCGAAGTAGGCGGCCAGGGGGCGGGCGTGTCCGGTGAGCTGGAGGGCGATCTGCTCGTAGTCGCGGGTGGCGAGGGCCGGGTTGGTCCAGGCGAGGACGGCGGTGACGAGCGCTTCGTAAGGCGCTCGGCCGAGGGAGAGTCCGGTCTCGACCAGGCCGCGCGGGTCGTGGACTACGACGTAGGTGTCGGCCTATAGGGCGCCCGCCGCGTCGTCGTCTTGGCCCTGGCTTTGGTCGCCGGTGGCGGTGTCCGGGTCTCTCCCGCGCGCCCCATCCCGGCGCGGGCCGCGAGCGAGCCTAGTCTGTCCAGGTGAGCCCGGGGCCGCACCTCCGGTACGCAGAGGTTCGATCTTTCTAGCGTGCGGTCATGGAACGCACCCCGATGCCCGAGGCCCTGCGCCAGGCGGTTCACCAGCTCGTCGTCGAGGCAGTCACGAGCTGCCAGGAGTCCTGCAGTACACCGAGCCGCGCTTCGCGCACGACTGGATGCGGATGCTCTGATCCGCGCCACGGACGCCTCCGACACGATGGACATGGCGTCCATGCTGATCGCCGCGTACTGCCAGTAGCACACCGACATCTCGATGGACGACATGCTGTCGTTCCACCTCCAGACCCGGGCACAGCGCAGTCGAGCGGCTGGCCTGCGCGAATCAGCCCGCGCCCCCGCCAGCTCGACGTCGCCTTCGTCCTCCCCGGACCTCCCCCGTCGCCAGTGTGCCAGCCGGGCGGCGCGTGCAGTGGTCGGTACGGGACGGGAGGCTGGACCGGCTGCGGCGGTCGGGGCCGCGCGTGCCGGGCCCGGCCGCCTCCGGCAGACGCACCGCGTGCTCCGGGTCGAGACACCGGCCGCAGTGACAGGCACTCGCCACCGGTACCGACGGGCACCCTGCGGCGGCCCCGCCAACCTGCTCCTCAGCGTCCGCGCCGAGGGCGGGCACTTCCCCGACCACGTCGTCGACAAGGAGCGCGAGGTCCTGCTCCGGCTGTGCGAGCGGATCGAGGCCGACCGGCCCGCCGACCTGGCCGCGCTGTACGTCCTCACCCACGCCGCCACGGAGGAGATCCCCGAGGACTTCCGGCTCCTCGCCACCGCGTACGGCTTCGTCGGCGTCGGCCCGGAGGAACTGATCGCTACCCGCGCGTGGTGACGGCCCGTCGGACACCGGGGGTCTCCGGGCGACAGCAGCGGGCCCCCGCCCCGCCGCCCCCGTCGGCTTACCCGCCGTCACGCCAGGGCGGCCCGCCGCGCCTCGATCCGGGAGCGGTACGCCGGATACCAGGGCTCGCCCTCGGCCCGTTCGATCACGGCGAGGGCCCTGCGGCGGTCACGGGACTGGCGGAACAGGTCGAAGGCGTACCAGAGGCAGAGCGCCGGGAGCACGATCCGCAGGACGCCCAGCGGCAGGAACAGCACCACTGCGGCGACGGCGGTCGAGACGACGACGTTGGTGACGGCCAGCATCCGCGCCGCCACCCGCGACGCGAGCGCGGGGTCGGCCGGGCCGTCCGCGTCCTCCTCGTCGTCGGCGTAGACGGTACCCGCGCGGGCCAGCGCCCCGTTGCGCAACAGGATCCACACGCCGGGAGCCACCACCGACAGCACCGCCACCGTCCGCGCCATGCCGGTGTCGGGCAGCCACACGGCCGCCGCGCACACCACGCTCAGGAGGAAGTGCGGCCACGGCGACGTGATGGTCTGGAACACCCGGGTCCGCTCAGCGTCGAGCAACTCGGCCAGAGCCTCGGGCGAGGGCGAGGGCTCGGGCGGGGTGGTCGTGTCGTTCATGGGCATCCTTCGGGTGGTGGCCGGTGGCCGGTGGGCGGAGCGGCGGTACCGGCCCGGCAGAAGATCAGACCCCGTCCGGCCGCCGAAGGTTGCCCCGCCGCCCGCCGCCCGCCGCCCGCCGCCCGCCGCCCGCCGCCCGCCGCCCGCCGCCCGCCCTGGGGCCCGTCCCGGGGCCCGTCCCGGGGCCCGTTCCGCGCGGCGCGGTCGTGGAGATCACGGTCGACGGCGAGGCGGAGCCGGTGCCCGTGGAGCCGGGGGTGTGGCTCTCGAACGCCAAGTCGAGGCGGGACAAGCTCAGCGCGGAGCAGTTGGCCGCCCTCACCGCGCTCGGACAAAGGTGGCCCGGCGGTTGCCGTATCGCACGGGAGTATGTACGTACTGGGATCCCGGTCCACGCCCTTGGAGACGTACGGCGACCGGGCCGGAAGGAGCTCTCGGAGACAGCCTGGTGCGTCACGGCGGTCTCGGCGGCGGCGCGGGCCCAGGGCGGGACGGCTGGGGGCTGGTTGACGGCTGGCGCGGTCTGGCCCGCGGCTCACCCACCGTACGGGGCAGTGCTCTCGCGACGGGCCGTGCCGTCGGGTGCTGGACCACCGCCGACGGCTCTGGGGGTCCGGGTCCGTGTCGGCGGGCCCGGACCCCCGTGGTTCACGGGCGAGGCAGGTCTGCCTCCCGTACGTCGTGGAGGTGGACCAGGACGTCGAAGGCACGGCCGAGCGCCAGGTCGTAGAGGGGGTAGTCGTCGCTGAACAGCGTGCCGATGCTGCGGGTGGGGCGGGCGGTGTCCAGCCAGTCGCGGGCGACGGGGGCGGCGGTGCGCAGGTCGGCGTAGAAGTCGCGGTGGCGGACCCGGTCGAGGGTGCGCTCGTTGGTGCCCGGGGCAGCGGCGCCGGCGGTGAACTTCTTCCAGTCGCCGCCGATGGCGGTGGACTTGGAGAGGAAGGAACCCTGGTCGAAGGTCATGCCGATGGGCAGGTAGTTCCGGCCCAGCGCGTCGCGGAGGAAGGAGCCCTGAGTCTTGGGGTACATCGCGGCCGTCCCGGCGATCAGGCCGAGATGGTCGTTGTGCGCGGAGACCAGGATCTTGTGGCCGGTGCGCCGTTGCCACCACAGGACGTTGCGGGCCATGGCCTCGTCGCGGAGGCGCTGGAAGTCGGGCATCGTGGCGGGGTTGCCGGGATCCGCGGTCAGGAACCGGGTGGTGTCGGCGACGGAACGGGCGTTCTGCACGGCCAGTTCATGGGCCTCCCGGTCCCGCCCGCCCGCCGCGCTGATCAGCTCGTGCGCCTCCCGGGCCCGGTCGGCGAAGAGCTGTCGCTCGGCGAGCGGCTTCTTCAGGTACTCGAAGACGTCGTCGACGGGGCGCAGCCCGGTGTAGAGGCGGTCGACCCGGGGCGCCAGCGCGGGGTGGTGGCGGTGGACGTAGCCGGTGATCCGGCCGAAGAGGTCGTCGGTCATGGCCGGGCCGGAGAGGTCGTTGCCGACGAAGTGGACGGTACGGGTGGGATTGCGGCGGTTGTGGTCGCGCATCCACTCGATGAGACGGACGAACTCCTCGCGGTCCCAGGGGGAGTTGGCGAGATTCTCCTCGGCGATCCGTCGGGCGTCGCCCTTGCCGGTCTGGAGGTACTCGTCGATCCGCAGTCCGGCGGCCCAGCTGAACTCCAGGGAGAAGGCGCGGAATCCCTTCTCCTCGACGAGGTAGCGGAAGAGCCGGTCCTTCATGGCGAAGAACTCGTGGGAGCCGTGGGTGGCCTCGCCCAGGCCCACGACCTTCGCGCCGCCGATCATCGCGCCGAGGGCGCGCAGGTCGGTGTGGCTTCCGCCGGGTTCGGTGGAGCGCAGCGGGTGGGCGATCCGGTCCAGCGCGCGGACGACGGGGTCCTGGGCCCGGGTGGCGGTCGCGGCCGGGGGCTGTTGGGTGGTCGGGGCCGCCTGCGCCACCGCGGGGGTGAGGGTCATTCCCATCGCGATCGCCGCCGTGACGAGCATGGCTCTGCGGCCGATGCGCAGGTGGTGGTGACTGGTCATGCTGGTGGACTCCTTGGGTTCGCAGCCGACGACGTGATGAAGATCCTCGCCCGCGGTCCCCTGGTGACGCAGTGGCCGCAGCTCCCCGGTTCCTGGTGGAGTGGGCTCCCCCTCCCGCCGGGAGTGGGCTCCCCCTCCTGGCACCTACGTGCCTACGCGGGAGCCGCCCCCATCACCTGCTCCTCCGCCACCAGCCACACCGTCGCCCACCGCAAGGTCTGCAACCGCAGCCTCAAGACCGCCGCCCACCACTGGGCGTTCGCCTCGATGCGCGCCTCTCCCGGCTGCGGCGCCCTCTACGCCCCCGCCCACGGCGACGGGTACTCCGCCGCCCTGCGGCGGTGCTGGGGCAGGCGGAGTCCGAGCCGAGACCTGTTTGAAGCGCCTTCTCTGGGCGGGGAGCTCCTGTCGCTTCAGCAGTAGATACGGGAGGGGTCGGCTGGATGAGAGCGGACGAGACCGGTGAGCTGCTCCCAGGGTGTGGTGCGGGCGGTGCTCTGGAGGAGCGATTCCACTGTGGTGATCAGGCGCTCGTTGTCGCTGGGGGCCAGGCCCACGGTGTGCACGGCGGCGGTGCCCGGGTGCCAGACGGTGTGCTCGATCACGGCGAACAGGTGGGCGCCGTTGCCGCGTTCGGGGAGCACTACGAGGTTGTTGTCCTGGTCGGTCAGGGCGAGGACCAGGGCGGGTGGGGCGGCATCCGGCCCGCCCGGTCTCATCGCCGACGACTTCGACGCCACCCGGAGCGACAAGAGCCCTCTCTCCTTCGGGCACGGCACGAGCCTCTGTCTCGGAGCCGCCCTCGGTCGCCTCGGAGCCGAATCACCCTGCGCGATCTCTTTGACCGCTTCCCCGTCTCGCCCTCGCCGTGCCCTGGACCGACTGCGCCCCGAGCCGGGCTTCATCTCCAACGGTCACAGCGAACTGCCCGTCATCATCCGCCCGTAGCCCCCCGGCAGGCGGAAGGGACGTCCGCTCTCAACAGCACGGGGATACCCTGAGCCGTCGGCGCACGACCGGGTGCGCCGGGCACGCGACCGCACCCCGAACGGCGAGGCTGAGCACTGTGCCCTTCGACGCACCCCCGGATTCCCGGCAGGTCTGGCTCCCCACCGAGTTCACCAGCCTCATCGGTCTGCCCGGCGGGCTGCGTTACGCCCGCTGGGACGGGCATTCGCCGTTCCCGTCGGACCCGGCGGCCGTGGAGTTCTACGTACCGCCCCTCGTTCAGGATCTCGGGGTCATCAGCAGGCCGCTTCCTCGGATGACACGGCTCAGAGCCGTCCAGGCACTCAGCTCCGGGACCGACGGGCTGGAGACCTGGATGCGTCGGATGCCGGGCCGGGTCGTCCTGTGCAACGCGCGCGGGGTGCACGCCCGCAGCACGGCGGAGCTGGCGCTGACGCTCATCCTTGCCTCACTGCGCCGGATACCGGAGTTCACCCGTGACCAGGATCTCGGGGCGTGGCAACCCGGGACGTCCGCGTCGCTGTACGGGCGTTCCGTGCTCGTCGTGGGATACGGAGCCGTCGGCTCCGCCCTGGACGAGCTGCTCGCCCCCTTCGGCTGTGCCGTGACACGCGTCGCGCGCACCGGCCGCGACTCCCCCCGAGGGCCGGTGCATCACGTCGCCCGGCTGCCCCGGCTCGTCGCGAGCGCGGACATCGTCGTACTGACCACCGCGCTGACCCCCGAGACCCATCACCTGTTCGACGCGAAGCTGCTGTCCCGGGCCCGGGACGGAGCGCTGCTGGTGAACGTCGCCAGAGGAGCCGTCGTCGACACGGCCGCCCTGCTCACGGAGGTGCGCGACGGCAGACTGACGGCCGCGCTCGATGTGACCGACCCGGAACCGCTGCCTGCCGGTCATCCGCTCCGGGAGACACCCGGCGTCCTGATCACCCCGCACGTCGGCGCGTTCACCTCCGCCATGTGGCCGCGCCTGGAAGCCCTCGTCCGCCGACAGCTGAACCGCTTCGCCTCGGACGAGGGACTGGACAACATAGTCGCCTACTGACTCCGAAGGACCTGGAAGCACACCGAGCCGCCGCCCCATCCGCCCCGCACCGGGGCGGCACGACGAAAGCGCAGGGACGACCGTGGGCACTGCTCACCCCGATGCCGCCGAGGGCCGCACGCCGGTCGAGGCGGCGCGCTCACTGGTCCCGCTGCTCGCCGCCGAAGCGGCCCGCACCGAGGAGCGGCGCTCCCTCACCGGCACCACCGTGACCGGCCTGCGCCGGGCAGGCCTGCTCCGCCTCGGGACCCCGGCCGAGTACGGCGGCCAGGGCGCGGGCGCCCGTACGGCGGTGGACGTGTGCGAGGAACTGGCGAAGGGCTGCGCGTCCGCCTCCTGGATCGTGGGCATCGCCTACGGCGGCGCCCTCTTCGCCTCCCAGCTGCCCCGTTCCGAGCGCGCGGCCCTGTGGCGGGACGACCCGGACGCTGTCGTCTGCGGCAGCGCCAACCCGTCCGGAACGGCACGGCGTACGGACAACGGCTGGGCGCTGAGCGGCCGTTGGCCCTGGATATCCGGCATCCACCACGCGCCCTGGACCCTGCTCGGCTTCGTCCGGCCCGGCGCGGGGGGCGAACCGGAGCGCGGCATGGCCGTGGTCCCCACCGCCGACCTGACCGTCGAGGACGTCTGGCACATGGCGGGCATGTGCGGCACCGGCAGCGACACGGCCGTCGCGGACGACGTGCATGTGCCGGACTCCCGCACGATCTCCCTGACCGCCATGGCGGACGGCGCCTACCGGCGACGCCATCCCGGCGAACCCCGGATCACCTTCCATCTCTCCATCAACCTGCCGCTGGTGGCGACGGCCGTCGGGATCGCCACGGCGTCCCTGGAGAAGGTGCTGGACGCCGCGGCCCGGGGCAGACAGACGGTCTCCCCGCTGCACCGGCTGGTCGCCGAGGACCCCGCCCATCAGCTCAACGTGGCGGACGCCGCGACGCTCATCGACACCGCCCGGCTGCATCTGCGCCGCGCCGCCGACGAGGTGGACGCCCACGCCCGCGCGGGGCGCCGTCCCGCGCTCGCCGAACGGGCCCGACTGCGGATGGACGCCGCCCACGCCATGCGCTGCGCCCGCGACGCCGTGAGCCTGCTGCTGGACACCGCGGGCGCGGGCAGCTTCGCGGACGGCTCGGTCCTCCAACGGGCCTGGCGCGATATCGAGACGGCGTCCCGGCACGCCGCGCTCAGCGTCCAGACCAGCAAGGAGATATACGGCCGCGCTCTGCTCGGCGCCCCGCTGCCGCCCAGCCCGGTCATCTGAGGGGGAGCCGACGATGACGACGACCGGCCTCCGGGTGGCGCTGGTCACCGGCGCGGGACGCGGCATCGGCGCCGCGATCGCCGAACGGCTGCACGAGTCCGGCCACCGGGTGGCCCTGCTGGACCGCGACGGCGACGCCGTGACCCGGCTGTCCGCCACCCTCGACCCCGTCGGCGCGGGCACCGCGCTGCCGCTGCGCGCGGACGTCGACGACACGGACGCCGTCCACGCCGCGCTGCGCGAGACCGCCGCCGCCTGGCACGCCCCCGACATCCTGATCAACAACGCCGCCCGCACCACCCCCGGCTCGGTATGGGACATCGAACTGGACGAATGGGACGCCGTACTGACGACCAATCTGCGCAGCGTCCTCACCTTGACCCGGCTGTGCGCGCCCGCGATGCGCGACCGCGGCTGGGGCCGGGTGGTCAACCTCTCCTCGCTGGCCGGCCAGCAGGGCGGCACCCTCGCAGGCGCCCACTACTCCGCCGCCAAGGCAGGCGTTCTGGTGCTGACCAAGGTGTTCGCCCGTGAACTGGCGGCGCACGGCGTGACCGTCAACGCGGTCGCCCCGGCCGCCGTCGAGACCCCGGCGGTCGCCGGGCTCGGCCCGTCGGCGGTGGCCGAGGCGGCCCAGCAGATCCCGGTGGGCCGGATGGGAAGACCGCCGGAGGTGGCCGGTCTCGTGGCCTATCTGGTGAGCGAAGAGGGCGGATACGTCACCGGCGCCACCTTCGACATCAACGGCGGCACCCATATGCGCTGACACGGCCCCGCGCCCTGCGATCGACTCCCACCCCCCAAGGCCGCCGCTAGACGGTGTGGTCCCCAGGCCCCCGCACAAGTCCGGAATCCGGCCGGGTCGCCGACCCTCTCCTCGACGACGGGCGCGTACGAGAACCGGAACTCCGGGATCTCAGTACGTCGATCTCACAGCCCGGCGCGGACGGGTCGAAGCCGTGCTCGATCAGCCAGCGAACCGCCAGCAGGCTTCGCAACGACCACCACGCGTGGATCACGTCGATGTCGATGTCGGCGCCGTAACCGGCGATGACGTCGTCGAGGTGCTCCTCGTGTCCGAGCGTGAGGGTGGCGAGGTCGTACAGGGCGTCACCCTGGCCCGCCTCGGACCAGTCGATGATGCCGGTGACCTCGTCGCCGTCGACGAAGACGTGCGCGATCTGCAGGTCGCCGTGGGTGAACGCCGGAGTCCACGGCCGGAGCGCGGCCTCGGCGACCTGGCGGTTGCGGGTGACCAGGTCGGCGGGCAGGAGGCCGTTGGTCACGAGCGACTCGCACTCGTCGTCGAGTTCCGCCGCCAGCGTGTCGATGCTCCGCCCGGCGCGGCCGGGCCGGGGCGGCAGGGGCGCTTCGTGCAGCTTCCTGACGGCGGCGCCCGCCGCGGCCCACGCCGCCGGTGACCCGGTCGACGGCCCGCCGAGGCGCCCGAGCGTCGTACCTCGGAGTGCGGCGAGCGCGAGCACGGGCGGCTTGCGCCACAGGACCTCCGGGGTCGGGACCGGCGCGAGGGACATCGCCTCGACCTCGACGTCGATCCGCGCCTGATCGGCGTCCACCTTCAGGAACACGTCGCCGACGCGCAGGGTCGCACGCTCGGAATGGGCGACGACCACTTCGACCTCATCCATGGGCAGCCAGTATCCCGGGGATGATCGCCGCCGTCGCCGGGTTTGCCGCGTGCGAATTGCACGACTGACCACGTCCCGCCACCGGCGGCCCCACGCACGACACCGACCCGGTCCCACCACCTTCGTTCTTCGTCGGAGTTCAAGAGTTCAAGAGTCACCGGGCGTCAGGGACGGCTGCACCAAGACCGGTCAACGGTCAGCCCAGAAACCCGCTCACCAACTGGCCGCCACCAGGAAGTAACGCCGCCGTGCCGGATGGACCCGGCATCGCGGAAGCGGTCGAACGGCAGACTACCGCGATGCGGGAGCTGTCCCGCGTCGCGTTCCCCGAGACCGGCGTCATGGTGTCGGACGATCCGCCGACCTCGTTCGACGCCACCCCTGCCGGACGACGCCGCCAGTCCGGGGTGTCCCGTGAGGCCGCGTAGCGCCGAGGGCTCCGTGAATGCCCGCGCCTGGCTCGGGGGCGTCGGCCCGGTCGCGGCGCGCGCCGGTCGAGATCCCTCGCGGCCGACGGATGCCACCACTCTGGAGTAACGGATCGTGACCGATCGCCGAGTATCCGGTTGAGCGGGCATGAACCTCCTCCCCAAGCCGTACCGGCCGGTGGCCGCCGCTGTGCTGCTGGCGGCGCTCGCCGTCCCCGCCGCCTCGTCCGCGATGGCGGAAGCACCCCGTCAGGCTCCGACGGCACGGGCCGCTGACATCATCGATCCGCCCCTGCCCGTGGAAGCGTTCCCGGGACAGGTGAAGGAAGCCTGTGGGATCTGGAAGGAACTCGACTGGCCGCAGGCCACCCGCCCCAAGGACTACCCGGTCGTCAACACGCACCTGGTGATCAGGGGCAGCAACGTCTACGGCAACCGCTCCGGCGACCTGCCCCGGGAAGGCAGCTACCGCGAGTACGACGTCAACCCCCGCACCCCCGGCACCCACCGCGACGCGGAACGCCTCGTCCGCGACCCCGACACCCACACCGTCTGGTACACCGGCGACCACTACAACAACTTCCAGGAGATCGCCTCCGGCTGCCCCTGACCCCCGGCACCGCGAGCCGGGCCCCGCTTCGGACCCGGCCCCGCCGGTCACGAGGACGCGCTGCTGTCGGTGTTCAGCGGGACGCGCAGCCGGTATCGCTCGGCCTCCGAGAGCTCGCCGTCGTCGTGGTGCTCCCACAGGAAGCTGTTCGACTCCAGCCGGGCGAGCCGTACCCACCCGTACTCCGGGCCCAGTTCCCGCAGCGGACCGGCGGTAGCGGGCAGGTGCTTGAGCGGCTCGGCCGACCGGGCGGAGCCGTCGTCGATCTTCATGTCGTCGGCTCCGCCCGAGGGGGAGACATCAGCGATGTGGTCCACCAGCCCCCCCGGCCGGTACGCGCTACATCCGGCCTTCCACAGAGCCGAGGCGGTCGAGCCGCCTGGTGGTCCGCTCATGGCGACGGGGGCAGGGGCGTATTCGGGGAGACGGCGGGGGCGGGGGGCCTTTACGATCACTGGCGGGACGGGGTTCGTAGCGCAGTGGTCGTCGCGCCTTCACGGCATGGAGGAAGACGCCGGTTCGAATCCGGTCGGCCCCGTCCCGCTCCACCACCCGGCGGCCCCGCGTCAGGCCCACGACGATGCTCCGCTCCGCTCCGTGGCAAAACCGGCCACCGCCGCCCCGGACTCCTTTCCCGGACTGAAGGGTGGAGCCCCCGTGAGAGGGTGGGCGCCATGGGCGGGGTGTCTGACGAAGAGTTCTCCTGTGCTTTCCTGGCCGCGCTGCGCGTTGGTGATCTCTGCGAGGGGACCGTGGCGGCGGTGACCCGACAGGGTCTGGCGGTGACCCTGGACGGATTCGCCGCCCGCCCGCTGGGGTTCGTGGGGCCGCTGGACCTCTCCTGGGTCAGGTTCGCCCGCGCGACGGCACGGGTGGGGGAGCGGATCACCGCGCGGGTGATCGGCGTCGACCCGGACCACGGGCGCGTGTGGCTGGCCACGACCGCCACGGAGAACCCCGGACTCTGGGCGTTCCTCGACTCCCTCCGCACCGGGGACCTCCTCTCGGGACGGATCGCGTCGATCGAACGGTTCGGCGTCTTCGTGGCGCTGGACGAAGGCCCGAGCCACCCGGTCTTCCCCGGCGTCGGGTTCATCACCCTGCCCGAGCTGTCCTGGCGGCACTTCGAGGACGCGACGGACGTCGTCCGGGTGGGGGAGCGCGTCACCTGCGCGTTCCTCTCCTTCGACACGACGAACGGAGAGGCCAGACTGTCGCTGCGAGCCACCCGGCCCGACCCGTTCCAGACCTTCGCCGACAAGGCCACGGTGGGCGACGTGCTACGGGGCCGGGTCGTCAGGCTGGTCCCGTTCGGTGTCTTCGTCCACGTGGGCGACGGTACGGAGGGGCTGATCCCGCATCAGCACGGCACCGGGACATCCGGAGGGGCGCCTGGGCCGCCCGCGCGGGTCGGCGACGAGATCGCGGTCGTCGTCACCGAGATCGACCGCGAGCGGCGCAGACTGCTCCTCTCCCGACGACCCGCGTCCCCGGCCCCCGACTGACCCGGGACCGGCCCCCGACCGACCTGGACCGTCCCGTCGGCCCGGTCCCTCGGCGGTGCTCGGCGGTGCGGCGGGCCGCCCGCAGCGGCCGGTCACGCTCCGGCCGTCAGCGGACTCCGGCGTGGTGAGCGGGGGAGCGGAGCCGCCGCGTCCCCGCTCACCACGCCGGTCCGCGAACTCCGCGACAAACGTGTTCGCGCCACTGCATCCTGGCTCCCGACAGAGCGACCGATGGAGGGGACACCGAGATGTGGTCAAGGGTCTCGACAGCGGAACTCCCCGAGCGGGAACGTTTCGACTGGTTCGCCGATCTGATCGCGCGGGAGGTGATGCCCACCGCGCTCAGCAGCGAACGGACGGAGCACTTCGAGGCCGAGGCGTCCGTAATGGATCTCCAGGGCGTCCGTGTCGCACGGTTCGCCTTCTCGCCCCTGCGGTCGCGGCGCACTCCCGCGCTGATCCGGCGCGGCGACCCCGAGCAGTACCAGGTGGGGCTGATCCGGCGCGGTACCACCGTCCTGTCCCAGCACCGCAACGACTGCGCGGTCGGAGTGGGCGACCTCGTGTTCTGGGACACCTCGCGGCCCTCCGACGCGGCCATGCCCGTGGAGTCGGGACCGGTCCAGCTGACCATGCTCCAACTGCCCCGTGACGCGGTGCCGTTGCCGTCCCAGCGGATCGACCGGATGCTCGCCAGCAGGATTCCCGGAACACACGGGGTCGGGGCCGTACTGGCCGCCTTCCTGGATTCCCTCGACCGGCACGCCGACGAGTGCGCGCCCATGGACCTGGCGCGGCTCGGTTCCGTCGTCGTCGACCTCGTGGCCGCCTGCCTCGCCCAGGGCTCCGGAGCGGAGGAGGACCTCCCCGCCGAGGTCCGCGCCCGTGCCCTCTTCCAGCGGGTTCGCGCGTTCGTCGAGGCCCACTTGGACGATCCCGCCCTCACCCCGGCGGCCGTCGCCGCCGGACACCACATCTCCGTACGGACGCTCCACCTGCTCTTCCAGGCCCACGGCGGCGGAGAGACCGTCCGGGGCCATCTGCGCCGTCGGCGCCTGGAGCGCTGCCGCGACGACCTGGCCCGCCCCGAACTCCTCGCCCTGCCCGTGCAGTCCGTCGCCGCACGCTGGGGTTTCAGCGGTCCGGCGGTCTTCAGCCGTGCCTTCCGTGAGGCGTACGGACTCAGCCCCACCGAGTTCCGCGCGCTGAACACCGGTCGGGACGGCCGGGTTCCGTCCCCGGCCCGGCCCGCACGGGATGTCCCATAAGTAGGGCTACGGGCCGCTATGGTCTGCTGACCATGAGGACGAACGCCTTAGCTCTGACCGCCGCGTCGGCCGCGGCCGTACTGCTCGCGCTGCCCGCCCCGGTCCGCGCGGCCTCCCTCCCGGCCCGCGCCGCCACCCCCGCGACGTGCAAGGACGGCCGCAGCGACGCGCGGGGCCGCTCGTCGGTGGACGGCACCGAGATCGCCTGGGACGACGAGACCCGGTTCGACGACGCGCTGAGAACCGCCCACCGGCTCTGGTCGGCGGGTTCGCTCACCCGGGTGAAGATCCGGCCGGACGACGCCACGACATGGGCCGACCTCGTGTGGCGGGACGCCGACAGCACATCGGGCGAGTGGAAGGACGTCTACGGACGGTGGGCCGGGCGGAGCGGCACGGACACGATCGAACTCAACGCCGCCTATCTGGGGGAGGGGAGACCATTGGGCAGGACGGAACACCGGCGGAGGGTCGCCGCGCACGAGATGGGCCATGCCCTCGGCTTCTGCCACAAACCGCTGTCCTACCGGTCCCTGATGTGGTCGGACTACGACGACCTCGCGGCGGACCGGATCGACGCACCGACTTCGCGGGACATCGGCAACTACCACGCGCTCTGGGGCAGGTCACGATGAACAGGACCGTGGGAATGCTCGTCGGCGGACTGACGGCCGCCGTGGTCACGGTGGGCAGTTGGATCGGCCTCCAGGAGTACACCGAGCCCCGGACCCGCCCCGAGGCGCTGCGCGGGTACGACGCGACGGACCCGGCGAGCACGGCTCCGCAGGCGGAGAACGTCTTCACCGGCACCGTGCGGGCGTTCGAGGAACTGCGGGAGATCGAGGGGTGGGAGCAGGGCGTCTACCGGGTCGAGGTCGTCTCGGCGTTGCGCGGGAGCCTGCGGGGCACGGTACGGGTGACGTACGCCCCGGAGGACGCGGGGCCGGAGTGGCTGGAGGCGGGCGGGACGTACGTGTTCGCGACCCACGCGTGGACGGACGTGGCCGGGGACGGGCACGCGCAGCTCTTCAAGGGGGAGATGCGGCCGGTGGACGCCGGGCAACTGGCGGCCTGGGAGGAGGCGGTGGCCCTGCCGCTGGTGGCCGACCGGGAGCCGTCCGGACGGTCGGGCCCCTGCGCGGGCGGGGGCTGCTGAGGGGGAGGGCCGTCCGTCCGACGGACGGTCAGGAGCCGTCTCTCAGGCCGCGGTCACGAATTCCGGGGCGCGCCCGGCGGGGGCCCCTTCGACCGCTTCGGCCCACAGCCCCAGCAGACGCCGGTACTCGGCCGTGCGGCGCTCGCTGCGCGGCTCGTCCATCAGCTCCCTGATCCGGGTGTTGACCCAGGATGCCGCGGGCGCGTGACGGGGGAGACCGACGATGGTGTGCATGGGAACACCGTACGGGTGGGGTCCGACAATCGCCCCGGGATTTCCGGCGCACCGGCCGGGTGCACCGGCCGGGTGCACCGGCCGGGCGCTCCGGGGACGCGCCGCAGGGGCGCTCCTCGGGCGGCCGGTCGGGGTCCTGGGCCGGATGCCGGTGCTGAAGGGAGCGGCTCCAGCGGCCGAGGACCGCTGCCCGGAAGCGCGTTCGGGCGCCGTCGACGGGTGACCGTCGCCACCGGGGCCTGGGCCCGGCCGGGGCGAAGTCATGCCGGAGGGGGGACCCGTTCACCCCGGCGGTGGAGGGCGGACGGGCGCTGCGTCGTCGAGCGGTGCCGTTCGGGCCCGAGCGGGCGGGGCCGAACAGGCCAGGGGCGGGAGCCCGGTGGAGCGCGTACGGGCCGCGGCCGGTCCGCGAGCCCGACGCGACCCCCGGAGCCCCGGCCGGGAACACCCGGAACACCGAGGTCCAC
This sequence comes from Streptomyces sp. NPDC059247, assembly GCF_042754005.1. NCBI lineage: Bacteria > Bacillati > Actinomycetota > Actinomycetes > Kitasatosporales > Streptomycetaceae > Streptomyces > Streptomyces sp. NPDC059247. The sequence goes on along the minus strand of NZ_JBHYZW010000027.1, from coordinate 50,251 downwards.
CGGACGACCGGCCGGTCGTCCGGTTCCGGGTTCCCGTCCCGGTAGGTGATCCGGCGGGACCGCTCCTCGGCGCAGACCCTGTCCCCGAGGCGGCGCAGCCCTTGTCCCCGAGGCGAGGGGAGCGCTCTCCGAGGGGTTCCGGCAGCGACTTGGCGAATATCGGCGTACGGACCCTCCGCGTGGCCTCCTGGAGGCGGCCCGTGGCCGAGGGCGACCGCATGATCCTTCCGGTTGCCCGGCCGGGGCTACGGCCGCTCCCGTTTCGCGCGGTGGTCGCTCGTCCTTGACCTGAAGCGCGCTTGAGTTCCTAGCGTGTCGTCCCGTTGATCGTCCGACGACGGAAGAAGGCGTCCATGATTCTCGTGACCGGAGCCACCGGCACCACCGGAAGCGCGCTGCTGAAGGAGCTGCACGCGCGGGGTGCCGGGCCGCTGCGGGGGCTGACCAGGCAGGCGGCGCGGGCGGTGTTCCCCGGAGGGGTCGAGGTCGTGGAGGGCGACCTCGGGAGCCCCGCGTCACTGGACCGGGCGCTCGCCGGTGTGCGTTCGCTGTTCCTCCTGTCGGGTCTCGCGCCCGCCGCCGGCGCCCTCGAAGCCGCCCGCCGAGCGGGTGTCGGACATGTGGTGCTGGTGTCCTCCATCACCGTCCAGACGCATCCTCACCTGGGTCCCGCCGCCGGGAACCTGGCGGTCGAGGAACTGCTCAAGGACACCGGCATGGCCTGGACGGTGCTGCGGCCGACCCAGTTCGCCTCGAACACCCTGATGTGGGCGTCGGCCGTCCGTGGGCGCGGGACCGTCGAAGCCCCGTACGCGGAGGTCGCGCTGCCCACGATCCATCCGGCCGACATCGCGTCGGTGGCCAGGGTGGCACTGACCGAGCCCGGCCACCACGGCCGTGTCCACGCCTTGACGGGACCGGAGCGGGTGAGCCCCCGACAGCAGGTCGCGGCCCTCGCGGAGGCGCTCGGCCGGGAGATCCCGTTCGCCGAGATCAGCCGCGAGCGGGCCCGCGCGCGGATGGTCGCGGTCTTCGGGCCCGAAGCCGCGGACGCGGTGCTCGACCTCACGGGCGGGGACGTCAACGACGAGCTGCTGGCCGTGCGCGACACGGTCACCCGGGTCACCGGAGCCCCCGCCCGGACGTTCCGTCAGTGGGCCGAGGAGAACGCCCCCGCGTTCCGCTGACCGCCCAGGCCATGGGGCGCCCCCGTACCGGCGTACGACGGCCCGGTCCGGGTGGCCTTCGGATGGGCGGGGCGTCACCCGAGACGCCCCCGCCGGTCCTCACGCGGTACGGGACCGGCGGCCGGAACCGGCCCGGCGGGGGAGCGGTGCGGCCCGGCCGGTGTCCGAGCGGCACGGCCACCGACCGGCCGCCCGGGGCGGGCTCAGTCCGTGCCGGTCTTGGGCCGGGGAACGACGTCGAGCCCTGCCGGACCGTTGATGATCATCGAGGGGAGACGGGCCGGCCGCCGGTCGGGATCGGCGAGGGAGAGCGCGGGCAACCGGGTGAAGAGCGTGGTCAGGGCCACGTCCGCCTCCAGACGCGCGAGATGCGCCCCGATGCAGAAGTGGGGCCCGAAGCCGAACGCGAGGTGCGCCTTGTCCGTACGGGTGGGATCGAAGGCGTCGGGGTCGTCCGGGTGGACCTCCGGGTCCCGACCGGCCGCGGCGAAACCGATGATGATCGCCTCGCCCTTCTCGATCACGACGCCTTCGCCGAGGTCGATGTCCTCGATCGCGTACCGCAGCGGAAGGTGCATGACCGGGCCCTCGAACCGCAGCGTCTCCTCGACCACCTCGTCCCAGCCAATCGTGCCCTCGCGGACGCGGGCGAGGTGCTCGGGGTGGGTCAGCAGGGCCTGGACGGCACTGGTGATCAGATTGACGGCGGTCTCGTAGCCCGCGCTGATCATCGCGAACAACGTGCCGACCAGCACGGAGTCGGACAGCGGCTCCTGACCCGGCGCGTCGGACAGCAGGAGGTCCGTGGTCAGGTCGGACGCCGGGTGGGCCCGCTTGTAGGCGATGAACTCCGAGACGCGCTCGATGAGTTCGTTCCCCGCGGCCAGCGCGTCCTTCGGGTCGAGGGTGGAGTCGAGCGTGGCGTCCATCACCCGGCCCATCCCCGGCCGCAGATGGGCGGGCACCCCGACCAGATCGCAGATGACCGTCATCGTGAGCGGCAGCGAAAGGGCCTGCCGCAGATCCACGCTCTCGCCCGGCGGCAGCGCGGCGAGCGCCGCCACCAGACGGTCCGCGGTCGCCTGCACCTGAGGACGCATCCGGTCGACCCGCCGGGGCGAGAACGTCGGCGCGATCCGGCTCCGGGACTTGCGGTGGTCCGCCCCGTACAGGTTGAAGAAGCTGTCCTGGAAGGTGAGGGGGGCCAGGGCCCACCCCTCGGGAGCGTCGGCGGCGCCCGGCCAGTGCCTGCGGAAGTCCCGCGACACGCGCGGATCGGTGGTCAGGGCCTGGATGACGCCGCGCCGCGTCACGGACCACGCGAACACGCCCCCCGGAAGCTCGACGCGCACGGCGGGGCCCCGCGCGCGCAGCACGGCTGCCTCCGCGTACAGCGCGCTGCCGGTGGGATCGAGCATCGGGCAACGCGGCCCGGGAACGGATGGAGACGGCATGGCGGTGCTCCCCTCACTGGAGAAACCACGAAGGGCTTCCCGCCGAGGCGACCGGCCTCGTTCTGTCGGGGAAGCCACGCACTGCCACGAATTGTGCGCTCCGACGGGCGCCGTGGGAAGACCGCCCGGCGGACTCGGCCGCCGTCGAAGCCCTCCCGGCCCTGCCGAGGAGCGCCGCGTACGTGTGGGGGAGGGGGCGGGCGTGAGGCGGGGCGCGCGTGGGTCGGGCGCGCCCCCTCGCGCCACCGGGCGCCGTTGGCGCGGGACCGCTCGCGGGCAGGATCGCGGGGCACCCGACAGAAGGGCCGACCATGGCGAGTGACTTCCAGCGCGTCAAGCTGTCCCGCATGTTCCACGCCTTCGACGCCGACGGGAACGGCTATCTGGACCAGCGCGACTTCCGGGCCCTCGCGGAACGCTGGAAGGCGCTGCCGCGCGTACGGCCGGGATCGGAACTGGCCGACCGCGTGGAGCGGGTCATGCTCGGCTGGTGGGACCATCTGGCGGCCCATGTGGACACGGACGGGGACGGCAGGGTCGACTTCGACGAGATCCTCGCCATGGTGGACCTGCTGCCCGCGCTGCGCGAAGTCGTCGCCGTCACCGCCGAGACCGTTTTCGACGCCGTCGACGAGAACGGCGACGGCCGCATCTCCCCGGCCGAACACCAGAGCCTGGTCGACACCTGGCACGGTGAGAGCGTGGACACCGCCGGAGTCTTCGACCGGCTGGACCAGGACGGCGACGGCTATCTCGGCCGCGCGGAGTTCACCGGCCTGTGGACCCAGTTCTGGATCAGCGACGACCCGGCCGAACCGGGCAATCACCTGTGCGGCCCGGTACCGGCGGGCGCCTGACGGCCCCGCCGGTCGGGCCGGGCGGCGGGGCTGCTCCCGCTCGCCGTCCCGCCCCGCCGGGGGCGGCGGCCGGAGCCTGCCGCCGCCCCCGGCGGGGGAGCGGTGGTGCGTCAGGACGCCGGGACGGTGTCCTCGAAGGTGCGGCCCGCCGTGCGGTACGAGAGGACCCGCTCGTTGACCTGGGCCGGGGTCAGGACCTGGTCCTGGACGTGCAGGACGTAGTCCACGGCCTGCTCGTAGCTGCGGGCGGTGGTGGTGTCGGGCTGGCCGGCGAGGCTGGTGAGCCACTGGTTGAAGGCGATCAGCATTCCGCGTTCGGGCAGGTAGGCCGCGCCGTGGGTGGCGAAGAGGCGGCCGTCGACGTAGTAGCGGATGTCGGTGTCGTCGATGGTGAGGACGAGATCGTGCCAGCCCGCGTAACCCGTCCGGTCGGCGGTGTGGGTGTTCACCGGCGGCTGGACCCCGGTGGAGTCGTACGTGTCCCAGGAGGTGGTGAAGAGGGTGTTCCCGGTCTCGCCCCAGCCGCCGTTGGGCAGGTACTCGAAGTCGTACTCGGCGTAGTCGTCCGCCATGGGGGCCTTGAGGTCGTTGATGGCGAAGAAGGTCTGGATGACGTGGTCGCCGTCGGGGCCCTGCACGGGCGCGTCGCTGAACTTGACCCGGGCCGCGTAGGTGCCCTTGCGGAACTTCATCGTCGTGGTGGAGATCTCCGCCTGACGGGTGGTCGCGGCGGTGCCCGTCGTCTCGGTGCGCAGCTTCAGCACCGAGGCGCCGCCGTCGGTGCCGAAGGTGACGTTCCCCGGCGCCCACGTGGCGCCCGGGACACCCGGGCCGCCGCCCCAACTGCGCACCATCCAGCCGTTGGCGCCGAGCCGGGGGTCGTCGTGAGCGGTGTAGACGAAGTCGTCGAAGAGGGCCCGGGTGGGCGGCGGGTCCACGACCGGGCCGCCGGGGGCGGTGCCCCAGACGAGGCCGCCCGCGTGGTGGGCGGTGACCTTGGTCCAGTCCGCGTACGAGGTGCGGTCCGGGCCGAAGGAGTGGTCGTCGCTCTGCCGGAGCTGGCTCCAGTCGGCGCGGTGGAAGCGGAGTTGCAGGTCACCACTGGTCGCGCCGGGCGCGAGGGACCCGGCGGCGGCGGTGAAGCCGATCTCCAGATAGCGGTCGGCGGTGGGCGTGCCGGGGACGAGCGTCCCGAAGGTCCCGGTGACGTTGGCGCAGCCGCGTACGGCCCAGTCGCAGGCGAAGCGGTACGCGGCGCCCGGCGCGTCGGCGCTGAAGTAGTAGCGGAGTTTCACGTCGGCGAGCCGGACCGGGGCGGAGCCGGTGTTGCGGACGGTCAGCCAGGGCGCGGTCTGACCGGCGGTGGCACCGGTGACGCCGGTGCGGTACTGCACGGTGAGCACCGGGGCGGCGCTGTCGGCGGCGGCGTTCGCGGCGGCGGGGAGGGCCGCGAGACCGAGCGCGGCGAGCCCGGTGGCGAGGATTCCGGCGGCGGCGGTGCGCAGCCGCTGGTGGGGGGTTCTTCGCATGGTGCTGTCTCTCCTGAACGGTAGTCCTGTGCGGTGAACGGTGGTACGGGAGCGAGCAGACAACCGATAGGTATAGACCTATGGGTTACGCAGAACCTACTCAAACAGTCGAGGTTTTGACAGATGATGAGATCAACTTGATTGAAATTGCTTCGGGTTGGGGTGGGGGGACGCGCTTCCGGGGCTGTCGACCTCCGCGGGGCACCACTTCCCCGCGGTCCGGCGGAAGACGGGAACGCCGAGGCCCGGCGGGAAGCGGTCCCGCCGGGCCTCGGCGTGTGCGTGTGCGCGGGGCTCAGGGATGGAGCCGGGCCTGCCAGTCCCTCGGAACGCGGTCGGCGGGTCCGGGCGCCGACTGGTCGGCCGGGTGGTCGCCGGGAGCCGCCAGCGCCGGTCCGGAGTCGTACAGGTCGTTCGTGGCGTAGTTCCAGAACCAGGCCTCGCCCGGCTCGAAGGTCTGTACGAGCGGATGTCCGGTGGACTTCCAGTGTCCGGTGGCGTGCTGCCCCGGCGACGAGTCGCAGCAGCCGATGTGGCCGCACTGGGCGCAGCGCCGCAGATGGAACCACCAGCCGCCCCGTTCGTCGCACTCGACGCAGCCGGTGCCGCTCGGCGGGACGCTCGGGTCGATTCCCTCGATCTCGGTCATACGGGCTCCTCGGCCGTGGGGGTGCCGCTGTCGGTGTCGGGCTCCGGTGCGGTCAGCGGCAGCAGCACCTGGAAACGGGTGTCGCCCGGGACGGACTCGACCTGGAGGCTCCCGTGGTGCTTGTCGACGACGATCCGCCAGGAGATGTCGAGACCCAGACCGGTGCCCTCCCCGACCGGCTTGGTCGTGAAGAAGGGGTCGAAGACACGGCCCCGGATCTCCTCCGGGACACCGGGTCCGGTGTCCCGGAACTCCACCAGCAGCCGGTCGCCCTCCCGGGCCGTACGGACCGTCAGGGTCCCGTCCCCGCCGCCGCTGCCGATCGCCGCCACCGCGTTGTCGATGAGGTTCGTCCACACCTGGTTCAGCTCCGCCGGATAGGCGGGCACCTCCGGCAGCGAACGGTCGTACTCCTTGACCACGCGCACGCGTGGACCGATCTTCGCGGACAGCATCAGCAGCGTGCTGTCGAGGAGTTCATGGACGTCGACGTCACGGTGCGGAGCGCGGTCGAGCTGCGCGTACTGCTTCGCCGCGTCCACCAGATGGGAGATGCGGCCGGTGGAGTCGTCGATCTCGTCCATCAGCAGCTCGGTCTCGACCGTGTAGTTCAGCCAGCCGACGGCCCCCGGCAGGATGTCCTCGTCGACCGTCGCCGCGACCTGCTCCAGCCACTCGGTGTCCAGCCCGGCCTGCACGAAGACCGGCGCGATCCGCCAGCCCTCCCGGATGCCGTGGTCGTCGAGCCAGTCGGCCAGCTCGTCCTCCCGGTCGGCGGCCTCCAGCGGCGTCAGCGCCGACGCCTTGGCGACCCGCTCGGCGGTCCGCTCCTGGATCTCGATGAGCCCGGCGAGGGCCTCGCGCGAGTAGGGGCCCTGGGCGATGACCGCCAGCTTGTGCCGCATCTTGCCGACCCGCTCGCGCAGGGCGGCCGTGGCTCGTACGGCAGCCGCGGCCGGATTGTTCAGCTCATGGGTGAGTCCGGCGGCCAGCGAACCGAGCGCGAGCAGACGTTCGCGCTGGCCCACGGCCCGCTGGGTGTTCTTGGAGCCGAAGAACAGCCCCTCCAGGAGGTGCGCCGCCATCGGGAACCACTCCCGCATGACGGCCGCGAACGACTCGGCGGGCAGGACGAAGAACCGCGTCGGCTCCGTCACCCGCATCGAATTGGTGTACGTCTGCGGCACCTGGTCGCCCAGATACGCCTGCATCGCCCCCGCGTACACGCCCCGCTGCGAGGTGCGGCCGACCTCCACGTCGTCGCCGCCGACCCGCCGGGACAGTACGACGGTCCCCTCGATCATCACGTAGAAGCACGTGGCCGGATCGCCCTCGGCGTACACCGGACCCGGCTCGGACCGCTCCACCCGCCCCTCCGCGCACAACCGGTCGAGCTGTTCCGGGGAGAGCTTCTCGAACAGGAACAGCGAGCCGATCTCACAGGGGTCGCAGGGCGTCTCCCGGGCGCTCACGACTGCTCCAGATAACGGTGGACGAGCATCACGGCCATGGCTCCCTCTCCGACCGCCGAGGCCACCCGCTTCGCCGACTGCGAGCGCGCGTCCCCGGCCACGAAAACACCCGGGACACTGGTCTCCAGGTGGTACGGCGGCCGGTCGAGTTCCCACTCGCCCGGCGGTCGCCCGTCCGGCGTCAGATCGGGCCCGGCCAGGATGAACCCGTGCTCGTCGCGGAGCACCGTCCCGTCGAGCCACCCGGTCAGCGGGGCGGCGCCGATGAAGACGAACATCCACTGGGCGTCGACCGTCTCGCTCCCGCCGGACGCCGCGTCCCGCAGCGTCAGCCGCTCCAGGTGCTCCTCGCCGTGCGCCGCCTCCACGACGGTCCGGGGCCGCACGGTGATGTTCGGCGCCTCCTCGATCTGCTGGATCAGGTAGTACGACATCGACGCCGCCAGCGACTCCCCGCGCACGAGGAGCGTCACCGACTTCGCGCCCCGGGACAGGAACACCGCCGCCTGTCCGGCCGAATTTGCCCCGCCGACGACGTACACGTCCTGCCCCTCGCAGGAGGCCGCCTCGGTGAGCGAGGAGCCGTAGTACACGCCCCGTCCGGTCAGGTCCTCGCAGCCCGGCGCCAGCAACTGCCGGTACGACACGCCGGTGGCCAGGATGACGCTGTGCGCGGCGACCTCGGAACCGTCGGAGAACCGCACGATCCGCGCCGCACCGCTCGCGTCGAGACCGGTGACCTCCCGCGCGGTGAGGATCTCCGCACCGAAACGGTTCGCCTGACGGCGGGCACGATCGGTCAGCTGCGCCCCCGATACGCCGTCCGGGAAACCCAGGTAGTTCTCGATCCGGGAACTCTGCCCGGCCTGCCCGCCGGTCGCCGACCGCTCCACCAGCACCGTACGGAGCCCCTCGGACGCCCCGTACACGGCGGCGCCGAGCCCGGCCGGGCCGCCGCCGACCACGACCAGGTCGTAGAACGCGGCGGCCGGAGTCGTCGCGAGCCCCACATGGGCGGCCAGCTCCGGCGCCTCCGGCTCGATCAGGACCGCGCCGTCCGGGGCGAGCACCAGGGGCAGCCGGTGACCGTCGGCCCCGGCGGCCTCCAGAAGCCTTCTGCCCTCCGGCTCGTCGGACGCGTACCAGCGGTACGGCACCTGGTTGCGGGCCAGGAACTCCCGTACCCGCGAGGACTGCGCCGACCAGCGGTGCCCCACCATCTTGGTGGCCGGAACCGGCCGGTAGTCGCTGGAGCGCCAGACGCTGAGCAGGTCGTCGAGGACCGGATAGAGCTTCTCCTCCGGCGGGTCCCACGGTTTGAGCAGATAGTGGTCGAGGTCGACGACGTTGATCGCGTCGATCGCCGCGTCGGTGTCGGCGTACGCCGTCAGGAGCACCCGGCGGGCCCCCGGATAGACGCCGATCGCCCGCTCCAGGAACTCGATGCCGTTCATCCGGGGCATCCGGTAGTCGGCCAGGATCACCGCCACCAGATCACCCCGCAGCTTCAGCTCCCGCAGCGCGTCGAGAGCGGACTCGCCGGACTCCGCGCGCACGATCCGGTAGTCGCCGCCGTAGTGACGCCGCAGGTCACGGGCGATGGAGCGGGAGACTCCCGGGTCGTCGTCCACCGTCAGGATGACGGTACGGGCTGCGTCGGTGGCCTGTGCCATGCGTGCTCCGCCCTGTGCGCTCCGGACGGCCGGCCCGGCGAGCTGCCCACCGGCTCAAGCTCCATCGTAGGTTCGATGGCCCGGACCCGCCCCGACGGAGCGTCGGCCTGGACCCGCCCCGACGGAGCGTCGGCCCGGACCCGCCCCGACGGACGGAGCGCGCGGTGGTGCGGCCACGGTCCGAGGCGCGGCGGTGCGGACGCGCGGGGCACCCGCCAGGCTCCGGGCCGCCCGGCTCCCCTCCGGCGGCGGCTACCGGATCGTGCGCGCGGACCCCGGTGTCCGCCGGGCGAGACCCCTGAATACTTTTTGCAGAGTCTGCATTTTTGCGTACCATGCACGCATGGCAGAGGGGGTGCCCGCTCGCGGCGGGCTCAGAGAACGCAAGAAGAAGGCGACCCGTTCCGCTCTGGTGGAAGCCGCCGTACGCCTGGCGGCCGAGCACGGAGTCGAGAACGTCACCGTCGACGCCGTCAGCGCGGCGGCCGGGGTGTCCACACGGACGTTCTTCAACTACTTCGACTCCCGCGACGAGGTCTTCGTGATGATCGGCGCGGAATCCGGCGTCCGCGTCCGCCGAGCCGTCCTCGCGGCCCCCGCCGAGCTGTCCCCCCTGGAAGCACTGCGCGAGGCCCTGGCCGCCGAGCTGCAGGAGGTCGAACAGCAACAGGAGCTGTGGCGACTGCACGCGGAAGTCCTCGGCAAGAACCCCCCACTGCTCGCACGGACCCTCGGCGCCCACATGAGCGACGAACTCCTCCTCGCCGAGACGCTCGCCGAACGCGTCGGCGCGGGCTCCCCCCTCTTCGACGAGGACCGACCCGCCCACGCCTCCCCGGCGGAACAGGACCGCAGGCGCGCCCTGGCCCTGTACCCCAGGCTCCTGGCCGCCGTCGGCGGCACCGCCGTCCGCGTCGCGGTCGAGCACTGGTGCGTACGCCAGACCGAGGCGGCTTTCGCCGACGTCTTCCGCGAGACGTTCGAACACCTCGCCGCGGGCTTCCCCGAACCCCCGTTCAGAACGTCGGCCCCCGCACCGGACGACCACGTCCGGCCCGCCCGCTGAACGGATCCCCCGGAGCCGCCCGCCCGCCCGCGCGCGGACGGCCCTCCGACCGAACGAAACAACCGAGAAGGAAGCTGTGAACTCAACAGCGGCGCCGGTCCAGGCGTCCCCGACCTCCATGTCGGACCGGCAGATACTCCAGGCCATGTCCGGCCTGATGGCGGGCATGTTCGTGTCCATCCTGGCCGGAACCGTGGTCGCCAACGCCCTGCCCCGGATCATGGCCGACCTCGGCGCCAGCCAGTCCTCGTACACCTGGGTCGTCACCGCCGAACTGCTCGCCATGACCGCGACGGTGCCGCTGTGGGGCAAGCTGGCCGACCTCTACAACCAGAAGCTGCTCCTGCAGATCTCCCTCGGCCTGTTCGTGGTCGGCTCGCTGCTGGCCGGGTTCTCCCACGACGTCGACCTGCTGATCTTCAGCCGTGTCGTCCAGGGCATCGGCGCGGGCGGCCTGACCGCCCTCGCCCAGGTCGTGATGGCGGCGATCATCCCGCCCCGCAGGCTCGGCAAGTACGCCGGAATGTTCGGCGCCGTCTTCGCCGTCGGCACCGTCGCGGGACCGCTCATCGGCGGCGTCCTCGTCGACACCTCCTGGCTCGGCTGGCGCTGGTGCTTCTTCATCGGCGTCCCCTTCGCGCTCTTCGCCATCGCGCTGCTCCAGCGCACCCTGAAGCTGCCCGTGGTCCGCCGCGAGGCGAAGATCGACTACCTGGGCGCCTTCCTCCTCGTCGCCGGTGTCTGCGCGCTCCTCGTCTGGGTCACGCTGGCGGGCAACAGCTTCGACTGGGCCTCCTGGCAGACCGCGGCCCTGACCGGCGGCGGGGCGGTCCTGCTCGCCGCCGCCGTGTTCGTCGAGTCCCGGGTGTCCGAGCCGATCATCCCGCTCGGCATCTTCCGCAACCGCACGGTGACGCTCACCACCGTCGCCAGCTTCTTCGTCGGTCTCGCCATGTTCGGCGGCACCGTCTTCCTCTCCCAGTACTTCCAGATCGCGCTCGGCAAGTCCCCGACGGTCGCGGGCCTGATGAGTCTGCCCATGATCCTCGGACTGCTGGTCTCCTCCACCGTCGCCGGACAGATCATCAGCAGGACCGGCCGCTGGAAGGTCTACCTCGTCACCGGCGGCATCCTGATGACCGCCGGTCTCGGTCTCCTCGCCACGATCGGCGCCGACACCCACTTCGGCCTGCTCAGCTGCTACATGGCGGTCATGGGCGTCGGCGTCGGCATGTTGATGCAGAACCTGGTCCTGGCAGCGCAGAACGACGTGGCCGCCTCCGAACTCGGCGCGGCCACCTCCGTCCTCTCCTTCTTCCGCAGCCTCGGCGGCACCATCGGCACCAGCGTCCTCGGCGCGATCCTCGCCAGCCGGGTGGCCGCGGAGATGAGCGAGGGCCTCCGGGAGGCGGGCGTCCCCGCCGCCCCGGGCGCGGCCGGGCACGGCGCGATGCCGGACATGACGACCCTGCCCGCGCCGATCCGGGAGATCGTCGAGCACGCCTACGGCGTCGCCACCGGCGAACTCTTCCTCGTCGCCACCCCCTTCGCGCTCCTGGCGGTGATCGCGGTCCTGTTCGTCAAGGAGAAGCCGCTGAAGACCACCAGCGGCATGGAACGCCTCGCCGAGGAGTCCGGCGCGGTCGGGCACGCGGACCCGGCCGAGGTGTCCCCGGTGAAGGCGGGAGCCGTGGTCACGCCCACCGAGAAGAGCTGAGAACCCCGGGCGGCACCTGCCCGCCCACGGCCTGCGGCCTCTCCCACAGCACACGTGGGGGAGGCCGTGGTCATGCCCGCACCACCCGGTGCGTCGGGGAGCGCCGCCCTTCGTCCCGGACCGCCGGCCCCGTGGACGGTGACTTCCGGCGAGGGGCCCGCTCGGGCGCCGGGCCCGACGGCCACGCGCCGCGGAGCGGCCGTCGGCGTGCCGGGCTTGCCCGTCAGCAGGGTCAGCAGGGTCAGCAGAGTGGGAACGGTTGGTTCGGGAGGGGGGCCGGACCTGCCGACGCCAGTTCGAGGGCGGCGGGGTCCGAACCGTGCGGGCGGCCCGTCGGGACCGGCACGCTGCCGATCGTGACCTCGGCGGTGAGACAGGTGCCGTGGTCCTGCTCGATGACGGCCTTCAGCACGCCGGGGCGCAGCGGTGTGACGGAGACCCAGGCGGGGGCGTCCAGTTCCACCCAGCCTTCGAAGGACACGGACATGCCCGTCACCATGGTGTCCGTGGTGTCCGTGGTGGGCGAGGCCACGTGGGCGGCCTGGCGCAGGGCTTCCAGGAGAAGCATTCCGGGAGCGTGGTCGACCGGGTGGTCGAACAGGACGGTGTGGTCCAGATCGACGCGCAACTGCCAGCGGTCGGCGCGTCCGGTACCGGCGAGCACCACGTTCTCGGACCGCCAGTGCCCGACGCTGGCGGGCGGCAGGGGAGGCAGCGGCGGCAAGGCCCGGCGGCGCACTTCGGCGAGGTCGTGCTCGCCGCGTAATCGGCGGTAGACGGCGGGGGAGTGGTTGGTGAACCGGGTACGGGCCCGGCCGACCTGACGTCCGTTCAGACGGACGTCCGCGTGCATGGTCATCGAGACCAGGCAGCCCCTCCTGAGCCGGACGTCGTCGCACCTGATGTCCAGGACCACATCGGCCTGGGCCTGCGAGAGCAGCATGGCCTGCGGCTCGACCTCGAAACTGAAGTCGTCCCAGACCAGATGGCTGCCGAAGGGCACGCCGTACGCGGCATGGGACAGCAGCGGGAACGTCTGACGCACCGTCTCGACGAAGAGCAGGGAGTCGAAGCGCTGGTTGCGGGGCCGGTAGAAGGTGTGGCAGCGGGGCCACCGGGCGTGGACCGTGTGCCGGTCGCCCTCGTGCGTGGCCCAACCGGTGAGGAGCACCTCGGTGGACGCGCGCTTGTGGACGAGTTCCTGGGGAACCTTCCCGGCGACCCGCGATCTGTCGTGTCCTGAGCCTTGAACGTTGGACATGCCGGCGCTTTCCCCCTGGATCGATGGCCTGCGTAGCGGCGGTCCGGCTAACATAAAGTACGTTATCTATGTCTGTCGAGGAGTGATGCAGAGTGTCATCTGTCAAGGCGGAGCGGGCCACTCGGACACGGCAGAGGGTCCTGCTGGCGGCGGCCGAGGTCTTCGACGAGGCCGGATACGAGCGGGCGGCGGTGACCCAGATCGTGGAGCGGGCGGGGCTCACGCTCGGCGCGCTCTACTTCCATTTCGGCTCGAAGCAGGGGCTGGCCGAAGCCCTGATGAACGCTCAGCCGACGACGATAGAGCCCCACCTCGAATCGACCGGACTCCAGCGCCTGGTGGACATCACCCTGGTGTGGGCGGACCGCATGAAGCGCGATCCGATCCTGCGCGCGGGAGTCAGGCTGGCCATAGAGCAGGGCAGCCACGGCATGAACGACGCCACCTCCTTCGAGGAGTGGCGGGCACTCATGTGCGGCCATCTCGACGAGGCCCGATGTAACGGCGAACTCCGCGAGGGCACTTGCCCCGAGCGGCTGGCCCGCTTCGTCGTCGGCGCCTGCACCGGGATGCAGGTCTACTCGAACCTCGCCACCAAGCGCGTCGATCTCACCGAGCGGGTCTGCGACATGTGGGATCTGCTGTTGCCCAGCGTCGCTTCCGAGTCGGTGGTGGGCGACATCCACGTCGGCCCCACGCGCATCCCCACGCCGAGATCGTGACAGCGCCCGCGGCCCGGCGCATCGTCCTCACCGGGGCCACGGGTCAGATCGCCTCGCTGGTGGCCCGGCACCTGGCGCCCCGTCACCGGATCGTCCTCACCAGCCGTACGGCGCGACCCGGGGCGCGGCGCCCCGGTGTCACGCACGTCACCTGTGACTACGACGTCTACGAGAGCCTCGTCGACGTGTTCCGGGGCGCCGACGCCCTCTTCGTCGTGACCAACGACCCCACCCGCCCCGAACACGACCGGAACGTGGTGCGAGCCGCCGTCGAGGCATCGGTGGGGCACATCGTCAAGCTCTCCGCGGCGGCGGTGCGCGACAGCGCGGCCCACGACCTGATCACCGAGTGGCAGCGCGGCAACGAGGAGCGCGTCAGGGCGAGCGGCATCCCCTGGACCATGATCCAGCCGCGCTCCTTCATGTCCCACGCCCTGGGCTGGGCGCCGGACATCCGCAGCGGCTCCACCACCCACGCGTTACACCCCCACAGCCGCAACGCGTGCGTCGCGCCCGAGGACATCGCGGAGGTGTCCGCCCTGGTCCTGGGCGACACCGGGCACCACTTCCGGTCGTACCAGCTCACCGGCCCCCAACCGCTCTCGGCCCACGAACAGTCGGCAGTGCTGTCCCAAGTGCTGGGACGCCCCCTCGTCTGCCGGGAACTCACCCCCGAGGAAGCGCACACGCGCTACGCGCGCCGGTACTCACCGGCGATGGCCGACGCCCTGATCGCGAGCGCCGGACGGCAGCTCGCCGGTGCCAAGGCCCGGACCACGGACACCGTCGAGCGACTCACCGGAAGGCCCGCCACCACCTTCGCCCAGTGGGCGGCCGACCACCGGGACCGCTTCGCGTGAGTCGGCGGACACCGGGAACCAGCGGGCCCGCAGGCCCGATTCCGCCCAGGACGGCGATCTTTCGCACTGGTCGTACCGAAGGAGGACGAGACATGACGCACACCTCGGCGAGCCCCCTGTCCACACAGGGCCTGTTGCAGGGCAAGACGGTCATGATCACCGGAGCGAGCAGCGGAATCGGGGCCGCGGCGGCGGAGCTCTTCTCGCGGGAGGGCGCCCGGGTCGTCCTGACGGCCCGTCGTGAGGACCGGTTGCTGGCCGTCGTGGCCAGGATCGAAGAGGCGGGCGGGCGGGCCGTCGCGGTGGTGGCCGACGTGACCCGCGCCGAGGACATGCGCGCCGCGGTACGGACGGCGGTCGAGACCTTCGGCGGTCTCGACGCCGCCTTCAACAACGCGGGATGGACCTCCACGGGTACGCCGATGCACCTGATGGGCGACGACGAGTACGACCGCATCATGGACGTCAACGCCCGGGGCGTGTGGAACGCGATGCGGGCACAGATCGCCGTGATGCTCGAACACGGTGGTGCGATCGTGAACACGTCGAGCGTCGCCGGAGTCCGCGCGACCGGGGCCTCGTCCCCCTACATCGCGGCCAAACACGCCGTCATCGGCTTGAGCAGGGCCGCGGCCGACGAGTACGTACGGCACCGCATCCGCGTCAACGCGCTCGCCGTCGGCAGCACCCGGACCGAGCTGATGGACCAGGTGCTCTCCGACACGCCCGCGCTCTTCGCCCCCTTCACCGAGCGCGCCATCCAACAGCGCCTGGCGGACCCCGTCGAGATCGCGCAGACGGCCGCCTGGCTCTGCTCGGACCGCTCGTCGTTCACCACGGGTGCCGTCGTCCCGGTCGACGGAGGATGGACCGCCCGGTAACCCCACCGCACCAGCGGACTTGCCCAGAACGTTTCGGGTTTCCCTCGTTCTCGTGCTCCTCACCCGATGCTCACCGTATGGTCAGACCGCCCGTCGAGCCGCCGCCGCGGGACCGCGCCGCCCGCGGCCGCGGGCAGTAACACCTGGGGACGGTACGTGAGGGACCTGACTGGCCTCGTCTCGACAAGCGGCAGCCGAGGTGTGGTGGGGGACCGGGGAAGACCCGGCCGGTTCGGCGGGCCCGCCCCCAGGTACGGGGCCGGCGCGGGGCCGAAGGCGGTCGGGCCCGGCGCGCGGTCCGGATTCCCCCGCGACCAGGGGGGACCGCGCGTCGAGGCCGACGTCGGATGCTCTCGTACCCGGCCCGGCCCGTCCTCACCGCCTGGCCCGTTCTCACCGACCGGCCCGTCCTCACCGACCGGGGCGGCCGGAGCGTCCCCGAGGACACGCCATCCGGCCCGGCGGGATCGTCGGCGCACGCGAAGTGACCGTCCGGTGGATCGGCGCCCGCCCTCCGCCACCACACCAGAGTCGCGGCGGCCCCACGGCGGCGCCGGGGCCCCCGCCACCTTGGAGAAGACATTCGGAGAGCGCTTGATGAAGGGCGACGGCCTCTTCTCCGTTGCCCCGGCGGGGTGCGGCCCGCTACCGCCCCTCCGCCTCGCGGGGGAGTCCGGCACCGGTCCGCCGCCCCGCCCCGCGACGCACGGCATCAGACAGCGCTCCCTGATCCGGCCCGGTTACTGAAGGGACCCGATGCGGCCCGAGCGGCCCATCTGGATTCCGTTTCCGGCGGGTCGGCCCGTGCCCTCATTGTCGTCGCGATTCCCGAGGCCCCATCATGAAGAACAGCGAACGAGCCGCGAGCACCCGTGCGAACCTCGTCCTGGCAGCAGCACACCACTTCGACCAGCACGGCTACGACGGTACGACGCTCAACAGCGTCTGCGCGGAGGCGAACGTCACGCTCGGGGCCCTCACCTTCCACTTCCGATGCAAGGCGATACTGGCGTCGGAAGTGGTGGACGAGGGCATGGGCGAACTGCGACGCGTCAGCACCGCCCGCTCCGACACCGCCGGGCCGCTGCCCGAACTCTCCCTCCTCGTACTCCAGGTGGCGACGGCCCTGCGGGACAGCGCCCTCACCCGGGCCGCCGTACGCCTGGTCCAGGAGGGGCAGGTCGCCTCCGGCTGGCTCGCCGTCTTCCGCGCGGACGTCCTGAGACTCCTGGAGAGGGCCTCCGCCACCGGTGCCCTGGCCGCCGAGGTACGGCTGACCACCGCCGCGCGCCTCATCATGTACGTGGTGGAGGGCGCCGCGACGGAAGCCCGGAGGGCCGCCGCCGAAGGGGTCTCGACGGACTCGGACTTCGCCGAGGTCTGGCGCGCCGCCCTCAGCGGTCTGGCCGCGGACCCGCGCTGAGCACCCGGCCTCACCGGACACCGGTCGCGGGTCGGTCGCGCGGCACCCGGGCGGGCGACGAGCCGCCCGAAGCGGCGGCGCCCCCGTGGGACCGGGCGGCCGTGCCGCGAACGACCGGCGTGCTCGTCACTCAGTCACAGAGCCCGTCGCCGTGAGGGGAAGAGCGGTCGCTGAGTCCGTCTCCGTCCGGGACGGGGCGGCCACGGAGCCGGGAGTACGCGAAGGCGGCGGACACCAGTGTGGTGTGGTGGTGCCATCCCGGGTACGACCGGCCCTCGAAGTCCTGGAGCCCGAAGTCTCCGTTCAGGGTGTCGACCACGTTCGCGGCCAGCCCCGGCTGTCGCATCAGGGGCAGCAGGTCGGGCAGCCGCCGGTCGACCATGTTCGTCAGCCACGTCCGTGTCGAGCCGCGCGGCCGACGCCGGACGAGCAACCGCAGCCGGACGTGTCCCGACGAGGAGCCGGGGAGGGACACCGGGAGGGAGAGGATGTGCTGCCGGTCCTCTCCGGCGGCGGTCGGGCCCATGAGGATCTGCCGGACGGTGAGCGTCGGCCAGTTGACGGACGGGACGGCCCCGGGCAGGACGCGCACGGTGTCGGGGACCTCCACCACGAAGGGCTGCTCGCTCCGCGCCAACTGGGCGAGGAAGGCCTCGCGGTCCGGTAACCACGACAGTTCGGCCGTGACGGGGGCATGTGCGCCAGGATGCCACAGGGGCGCTCGTCCCAGGAGTTCCGAGGCCTGCGACCACAGGGGCCCGGTGATGTCGTCCGGCACCCGGGCCTTGGACCGCCGCGCCCTCGTCCACCCGCGTGGGATGTACAGGTTCCAGTCGACGGGCAGCGGCCCGTGCTCGCCCGAGGCCAGTACGACGAGGCCGAGCTGACCGTTCGACAGCCGGCCCAGCAAGGGGTCGAACCTGCGGTGGACTCCGGCGGAGTGGTCGCCGCGCTTCGGGATGAAGGCGGGGGCCAGGGTCCAGGACGTCACCGCCGCACCGGTCCGCGCGACCCGGCGGAGCAGCGCCTGACGCGTCGCCATCCAGTCCCAGGGGCTGGCGTTCACGAACTGGTGCAGTGCCTGCGAGGCCGTCGGGGAGTCGCTGATGGACTCCGCCAGCCGCCTCGGCGACTTCTTCCCCGGTGTCCGCAGCAGCGCCTCGACGTAGAGGTGCGCCCATTTGCGCTGGTCCGCCCGGGGGAGGCAGTCGAAGAGGGTGTCGGTGAAGGGTGGGAGTCGGGTGGTGTGTCGGGGTTGGGTGGGTGTGGTGGGTGTGGTGGGTGTGGTGGGTGTGGGGTCGTGCAGCAGTGTCATCGGGCGTTCCCTCCCATGCGATGTACCGCTGTCCCCGTGTGGTGTGCGGGTGGTTCGGCCTCCGGGGACGGGGATTCCCCGGAGGCCCAGCAGAGCCAAGCATAAAGAGCGCTATTTATGTTCGGCTAGGAGGGGTGGGCTACGGGGCGACTTGGCCAAGTCCGTTCGCGCGCGGTTGGGTTGGGGCGGTGGTGACGGCGTGGGTCCCGGCCTCTGTCGCGTACGGAAAGCGGGTCGGCGTCCCGCGAAGCCCGCGAGTGCGGCACTTCGTGGCCGTGTGCCGGGCCCGGCTCTTGTCGCGCCGGGCCCGGTTGTCGAGGGCGGGTCGGCCTTCGGGTGGAGTGTGGCGGGGCGGGGCTGGGTCGTGTTCTGTTTCCCTGCCCCTGCCCCTGCCCCTGCCCCTGCCCCTGCCCGCGCCGGGAGCCGCCTCGCGTGCGGTGCCGGACGGGCGGAGTCGTCTTGTCCACGGCGCCGGATGGGCGGAGTCGCCCTGTCGTCGCCGGGTGTGCGTAGTCTGGCGCCTTCCGGTCGGGTCGGCGGCCGAAACCGACCCGCTTCCCCTTTCGGCGAGTCGATGTGGGCTGCCGGGGCTGGGGATGCGCGAGGGGCTCGCGTGAGGTGGCGGACGCCTTCGGCGCGCTCGGGGTTCTCCGTCCGTAGCCGCCGGTCCAAGGCCTGTGGCCTTCCGGCGCGATGGCGCGCGTACGCCTGGTCGGCGGTGGTCGGCCGCTCGCGGCGCCGAGGTGGTTCGCGCCGACGAAGTTGGTCAAGTCGTGACACGCCTGTCGCCGCTCCAAGCATAAATAGCGCTCTTTATGCTTGGCTCTGCTGGGCCTCCGGGGAATCCCCCGTCCCCGGAGGCCGAACCACTCGCACACCACACGGGGACAGCGGTACATCGCATGGGAGGGAACGCCCGATGACACTGCTGCACGACCCCACACCCACCACACCCACCCAACCCCGACACACCACCCGACTCCCACCCTTCACCGACACCCTCTTCACCTGTCCGCCCAGGGTGGAGCGGCACGCCGGGGCGAACCCGCACAGCGAAGCGCCGCCACGCGCCGAAGCGCCGCCGCGCACACCGGACGACAGGCCCTGACCGTCTCCTCGCCCCCGCGCCCCGCCTCGTAACCGACGGGCGGAGCCCGCCCGTTCCCCGTGGCGCGGTGGGCGGGAAGCCGCCGTCCTTCCGCGTGCCGGCCGGGCGCGTACGCCGCCGTCCGTGGGTCCCCGATCGCGGACCCGGCCGCCCGGCACGTCCCCGGCCCAGCGCGTCGCACAGTCGGGCCACCGTCCGAAGCGTCCGCCCGGCGATGCCGGACGATGCCGGGCGTGACCTCCCGTCCCTCTTCCGCACCGTGTGGAGGAGGGACGTCATCGCGTCCCCACCCCGGCGTGATCACTTCTCTGCGCCACCTGCACGGCACCCCCCCCCACGAGCCGGAGACCACGTCGACCGGAGCCGTCGGCGCGTCTCCCGGCACCTGTGACCCCAACCTGCGGAAGACCGGACAGAAAGTAGACCTGCGGTGCCTTTAGATCTTGCGGACACCCCACCCCCCACCCGCCTGGCGGACCGGCTGAAGGCGACAGTTCAGGATCTTGAGAACACGAGGGGGGACGAGTGTTCCGGAATCGACCTGGTGGCGCTGTCCTCCCTGGTGGCCGCCGACTCACCACGGCTGGGCGGGACGAGCCCGGATCACGTGGAGGTCCTCGCGCAGGGTGACATCCAGCCGATCCTGGTGCACCGGGACACCCGTCGCGTGGTCGACGGGATGCATCGGCTCCAGGCCGCCAGGCTCCAGGGAGAGGAGACGATCCCGGTCCGCTACCTGGACGGACCGGCCAGCGAGGTGTTCCTGCACTCCGTGGCGGCCAACGTCAGCCACGGTCTGCCCCTGACGCTGGCGGACAGAAGGGCCGCGACCAGGCGCATCCTCACCTCCCACCCGGATCTGTCGGACCGGGCGATCGCCCGCATCACCCGGCTGTCGCCCAAGACCGTGGGCGCCGTCCGGCGGACTTCGACTGAGGAAGTTCCTCAGTCGAAGGTCCGGGTCGGTGAGGACGGCCGCACCCGTCCGCTCGACGCGGCGCAACGCCGGGAGGCCGCACGCGTGTTCCTCGCCGAACATCCCGGCGCCACGCTCCACGAGACCGCCGCCAGCGCGGGAGTGTCGGTCAGCACCGCGTGCGAGGTCCGGCAGCGGATGCGGCGCGACGAGGAGGGCTCGCCGCCACGAACGGCAGCCGGACGAGAGGTCCGGGACCGCGACCCGGCGGGCGGCAGCGGGAATCCGGCGGGCGCCCGGTGCGCGGAGCGCGGTCGCGCGCGGCGGGCCGAGACCCTGGCGAAGGACCCGTCCCTCAGGCTCACCGAGTCCGGGCGCGCGCTGCTGCGCTGGCTGAACGAACGCGCGCCGGACCTCGAAGTGGGGCGGCAGCTGATGGCCGCGGTGCCGCCGCACTGCGCTGTCGCTGTCGCGGACCTGGCCAACTCCTACGCCCTCGAATGGCAGCGGTTCGCCACCGCGCTGGACCGGGCCGTGGGCGACGTGACCGAGTAGGAGGGCGCACGGGAACCGGGACGCCGAAGGCGGTGGCGCGACGGCTCCCGACGGACACGACGGCCCGCCCATGCGCTACCCGCGTCCCGCTCGGGCCCTATCCGCTTCCTGCTCGGGCCCTGCTCGGACCTGAGGCCGCCTCCCGGCGCGACGGCCCGCCCACGCGTCCGCCACGCACCCGCCCGGCCCCGGGAACCGCTTCCCGATTCCGTCCGGCCATCGGTACGGACGGAGTTCCGAGGCCTTTTCTTGACGGCATGGGCGGGCCCCTGAATTATGAAATGGCGCTCGGTGGTGAGCCGAACTGGATCCGGCAGATAAATCACCGAAGGGCTCTTGTGTCGGGCATGAGAATGCCGAACGACAGGAGGAAATGATTTCCGATCGTCAAGAGGATGACCCGGCCGCTTCATCGAGGCAGCCGAGCTGTTCGACCTAACGCCAGAAAGGCCTGGAGTTCAGGATGGACCAAGCGGGAGTTCGAGAGGAGAAGACCGTGGCCGGCACCGGGACGAGCGCGGACGTGGCTGTGGTCGGAGCGGGCCCGGCCGGCCTGTACGCCGCCTACTGCGCGGGCTTCCGAGGGCTTTCCAGCGTGCTGGTCGACGCGCTGCCGGAGCCGGGCGGCCAGATCGCGGCCCTGTACCCGGAGAAGAAGATCTACGACATCGCGGGGCACCCCGCGGTCCGGGGCCGGGACCTGGTGGACGGACTCGTCGCCCAGGTGGCACCGTTCCAGCCCCGCTATCTGCTCGGCCGGACGGCGGTCTCCCTGACGCCGGACCAGGTCAGCGGCTGGACGATCCGGTTGGAGGACGGCACGAGGGTACGGGCGGGGGCCGTCGTGATCGCGGCGGGACTGGGTCGCTCGGTCCCCCGCACCCTGCCCTGCCTGGGGCCCTACCAGGGGCGCGGCGTGGCACATCACGTGCCACGGCTCGACGAGCACCGGGACCGCGACGTGATGATCGTGGGCGGCGGCGACAGCGCGGTCGACTGGGCCCTCGCCCTCGCACCGATCGCACGGTCCGTCACCGTCGTCCACCGGCGCTCGGCCTTCCGCGCCCACGAGCACGGCGTCAAGCAGATGTACGCGACCGGAATTCGGGTCCTGACCGATGCGCGGGTGACCGCCTGCCACGGTGCCGAAAGCCTCGAAGAAGTGCGCGTCCATAACGGTGCGGAGGAATTCACCCTTCCCGCACAGGCCCTTGTCGCGGCCCTGGGATTCATCACCAACCTGGGCCCGATCGCCGATTGGGGACTCCGGATGGAAAATCGCCAGATCATGGTGGACACGGCGATGCGGACGAATCTTCCGGGAGTTTACGCGGTCGGCGACATCTGTTCCTACGAGGGCCGTGTTCCGCTCATCTCGGTGGGCTTCGGAGAAGCGGCGACCGCCGCCAACCACGCGGCGGTCGAACTGCGCCCCGGCTCCCGTCTCGCGCCGGAGCACTCCACCGACACGGACGGCGCACTGCTGTCATGACCATGAAAAAACTGACGATCCTTCCGACGGGCACCGAGATCCTGCTGCCCTCGGGCTCCCTCCTCACCGAAGTCGAGTACGAGACCTCCCAGCGGCTCATCCCGTTCGGATGCCGCTCGGGATCGTGCGGCGCGTGCGTCATCGAGGTGCTGGAGGGCTTCGGCAACCTCGGCGAACCCGACCACGACGAACTCGACTTCCTGGAAGACCTCGGCCGGACCGGCGGCTCCCACCGACTCGCCTGCCAGTGCCGACTGCGGGGCGACGCGACCGTTCGCGTCACCGACGCCCCCTGAGAACCGCTCGCACCGAACGTCCGAGCGTCCCGAAAAGAAAAGAAAGGTTGACCATGCCGAACCGCGTGACCAACGCCGGTTACGGGGACCGCACCCGGTTCCTCAGCTCGACCGCCTCGGCGCAGCTCCGCGCCGAGATCGACGAGCAGCTCGACCAGCAGGTCCTCGAGTGGTACGCCAACGTTCCCGAGGCCGCACACCTCGAAGGCAGGAACGTCGACTCCGAGTACTACAAGCGGAACCTGATCGAGACCGCCTGGCGCATCCGGCTGCTGCGCGTCTCCGAGGCCAAGGCGCTGGTGGAGATAGCCAAGCGCAGCCCCGAGGCGGCGCAGGTCTGGGCCAACTACGAGCAGGAGGAGATGCTCCACGACGAACTGTTCATCACCGACCTGGAGAAGATCGGCGTCACGCGCGAGCAGTTCCTGGCCACCGAGCCCTATCTGTCGACCAAGCTGCTGACCGGCTACTTCTCCTACCTCCTGGACCACGAGGGCCCGCTCGGCGTCGTCGCGTACTCCTACCTCGTCGAGTACGTGAACGTGAAGCTGGAGCCCAGGAAGCTGGAGGCGCTGAAGAAGTCGGTCGGCGAGGACAACATCGGCGGCCAGATCAACCACTCCCACACCGACATCAACGACGACCACCCCGGCGAGGTCTGGGCGGCCGTCCGGCACCTGCTGCGCAGCGACGAGGACATCGCCTCGTTCAAGCGGTACCTCCGCGAGCACCAGACGATCCTGGCGCAGTACTTCGAGGAGCTGTACCTGGACACCGTCGCCAAGGCCGAACAGCAGCCGGCCTGATCCCTGTTCCAGCGGGGGCGCGGCGCGGACCGCGCCGCGCCCCCGCCCGCCGGTGAGGAGGCCGGATTGAATACCGGAAATGCCAGAGGGGTGCTGCTGCTCAGCCACGTCGGGTTCTCGTTCATGGAGGACCTCGTCGGCACGGTCGCGGCACGGGGGCTGGAGTGCTACGTGCTCAGCTCCCTGCCCGAGCCGCAGCACCAGGAGTCCCGGCCGGCGGCGCTGGCCGACCTCGCCGCCGACGTCCATGTGACGGCCGGACACGTCCTGACCCCGCACGACGTCGAGGAGCACCTCGACCGGCTGCGGGCCACGGGCGCCGAAGTGCGCTGCTGCCTCACCGTATGGGAGGGCTACCGGCACTTGATGGCGCTGGCCAACGCCCGCCTGGGAGTGCCGGACCTGGACGAGAAGCAGGTCCTGGAGCTGCGCGACAAACTGACCCTGCGCAACCGCCTCGCCGACGCCGGCCTCAGCCGGGGCCGGGCGTCCGCGCTCACCGCCGAGACGCTCGCCGAACGGAAGCGCGACGGCGGCCGTTACTTCGTGAAGCCGGTCAGCGGCATCGCCTCCTTCGGGACGTTCCCCCTCACCGCCGACACGACCTGGGCCGACCTGGAACGCATCGCCGCCGAAGCCCGGTCCGACACGGTCTACTCCAGCGTCTTCACCACCCGACCGGATCCCGGCGCGACGGATCGGCGCCCGCCGGCCGACCTGGCCACCAGCCCGGAGACGTACCCCGGCCCGGAGACGACGTACCCGGACCAAGACGTCACCCCCGGGGTGGAGTTCCTCGTCGAGGACTACGTACAGGGGCGCGAGTTCAGCTTCGAGGTGGTCGTCGTCGACGGCGAGCCGCACGTGGTGGCCGTGCACGAGAAGTGCGAGGTGACCGAGACGGCGGATACCGTCCTCGAAGACGCCTGCGTCAGCCCGCCCACGAGCCTGTCGCGGGACGAGACCGCCGCCGGGATGCGCTGGGTGGGGGACGTGCTGGACGTCCTCGACCTCGCATGGGGCTGCTTCCACGTCGAGGCGCGGCACTCCCCGTCCGGCTGGGACCTGATCGAGGTCAACCCACGGGTCGGCGGCAGCCTGATCTCGCCCAGCGTGGCGGCGCTGACCGGCGGCCCCGGTCTGCTCGACCTCTGGCTGGACTCCCTGCTCACCGCCCGTCGCCCGGCCGGATTCCGTACGGAACTGAAGCGCCTGTCGTACACGGCGGACGGCTCCCCGCAGGGACGGCACGCGACGTTCTTCCGTGTCTTCTTCGCCGACCCCGGGACCATCCGCGCGGTGGGCCTGAACGACGACCTCCCCCTCCCGCCGGTCCTCTCGCACATCCTGCTCGAGCCCGGCGACGTCGTGCCGCGTTCCGCGCGCGAGGTGTTCC
The DNA here is from genome assembly GCF_042754005.1 of Streptomyces sp. NPDC059247. NCBI lineage: Bacteria > Bacillati > Actinomycetota > Actinomycetes > Kitasatosporales > Streptomycetaceae > Streptomyces > Streptomyces sp. NPDC059247. The sequence continues at coordinate 25,616 of NZ_JBHYZW010000027.1, read as the reverse complement.
TCGGCCAGGTGCTCTGGAGCATGGAACGAGCCGACCGCGAGGAGATCCTCCCCGGACTCGTGCCCGCCTCCGAGCACGCCATCGAGATCGTGTACGAGAAGGAGCACGGATGACCAGGCCGATCCTCCTCATCGTCGACTACAACCTGAGCCGGATCGACGAGGTCCGCCATCTGCGGGACCACACGCGCGACCACCACGGCGCCACGGTGGTCCTCATCCGCGCCGACCCCACCGAGGCGGACCGCTCCATCGTCGACGAGGTGCTCGACCTCGATCCGCTGCGCGACGACTTCGCCGAGATGGGCGAGAAACTGCTCGGCGACCGGCGCGAGCGGATCAGGGCGGGCATCGTCTTCTCCGACAACGCCGTGCACAGCGGCGCCGAACTGCTGGAGCGGCTGGGAGTCCCGGTCGACTCGCCACGACTGGCCGACGGGGCGTTCTCCAAGTACCGCTACCGGCTCACCGAGGCACGCGTCGCCGACCTCCTCGAAACCCAGCGGATCATGGTGCCCGCGTTCGCCGAGATCGCCTCGCTCGACCAGCTGAGGGCCTTCGCCCGCGAGCACCCCGGCGGCTTCGTCGTCAAGCCCGCGGCGGAGGGCAACAACCGGGGGGTCGTCGTGGTCCGCGCGGGCGACGACCTGACGGCGGTGTTCGCCGAGGTCCTGCCCTATCTGGAGGGCGGGGTGATCTGCGAGGAACTCATTCCGTACCGGCGCGAGTACTCCTTCGACGGCCTCGGCTCCCTGGAGTTCCTCACCGAGAAGATCAGCGCGACCGGCCGCTACCCGGTCGAGGTCGCCCAGGTCCTGCCCGCCCGGCTGGACGAGCACGAGCGGGCGACGCTGGAACGGGCGGGACGGCAGGCCAACGTCCTGGTCGGCCAGTGCGACGGACCGTTCCACAACGAGATCAAGCTGAGCGACGACGGTCTGAGCGCCGCCGTGGTGGAGCCCAACCGCAGGCCGGGCGGCATGAAGATCTGGTCGCTGGCCCGCTGGGTCTACGGGATCGACCTGCACCACCGCTGGATCGACACGGCCTTCGGCACGGCCGCCGGAGTGGAGCGGCTCGTCCCGGGCTGCTCGGCGGCGACGGTGCTCCTCGGCGTCGGCACCGACCGCGCGTTCTCCCCGGCCGACGTCCTGCCCGACGCGTCCCCCTTCCCGGACGCCGTCCGGGCCACTGCCGAACGCTTCGGCCTGGCCGACGGCGAACTGACCGTCACGGAGTTCTCCTGGCTGTCGGCCGAGCGCCGCGATCTGCACGCCGTCGCCCGCGACAACGCGGACTTCGCCGCGCAGGGCTGTGTCGTCCTGCGCGGCGACCGCACCGACATCCGCACCGTCGTGCACGCGCTGCGCGAGGCCTGGCTGGACGCCCTGGACCGCGCCCTCGCCGTCCCCACTCCCGTCAGGAAGGCCCGATGAAGATCCTCATCCTGCACCGCGTGCCCTACTTCAAGATCGAATACCATCGGGGGATCTCCCACGACCGGCACGAGGTCACCTACTTCGGCACCGACCGGGCACTGGACACCCTGCCCCCCGACCTGCGCTGCGAACGGGTGAGCAGGCCGGGCGACCGCCCGGCCTTCGAGGAGGCCAGGGACTGGCTGTCCGACCGGCCCCGCGACTTCGACCGGGTCATCTCGGTGTCGGAGTACGAACTCCTCGACGCCGCCCTGCTCCGCGAGCACCTCGGCGTCCCCGGCGCACCCGCCGCCCAGGTCGCGCTCGCCCGGGACAAGGTCCTGATGAAGCGGGCGGTCGAGGAGGCCGGACTGCGGGTGCCCCGCTTCCTCGCCCTGCCGGAGTTCCTCGCGCTGGACGGCAAGGCCCCCTGGCACGACAGGACCGTCCTCAAACCGCATCGCGGCGCGTCCAGCGAGGACGTGCTCGTCTTCGACACCCCGGGCCGGGCCGCCGAGGCGATCGGTGCGGGCCGCACCGGCGTCACCCGGCTCGACGCGGGCCGCGACCTGGCGGACTTCGAGGTCGAGGAGTTCGTCTCCGGGCCGATCCGGCACTTCGACGGCCTGGTGCAGGGCGGCGAGGTCCTGCTCCTCAGCGCGAGCGAGTACGTGGGCACCTGCCTGGAGTACGCCGAGGGCCGCCCGCTCGGATCGTTCCAGACCGGGTTCTCCGAGGAGACGCGCACCTGGGTGTCCCGCGCCCTGGCCGCGGTGCGGATCGAGGACGGCAGCTTCCACCTGGAGGCGATCGTCCAGGACGGAGAGCTGGTCTTCCTCGAGGTCGGCAACCGGGTGGGCGGCGCCGACGTGGTGGCGACCGTCGAACTGGCCACCGGCGTCCACCTGCCCTCGTACGAGCTGCGCGCCCTGCTCGGCGAGCCCGTCGCCGGGACGCTCCCCGAGCCGCCCGCCGCGCCGCGCCGCTACGGCTGGTTCGTCTGCCCCGGCCACCACCTGGCCGGACGGGAGTTCCGGGGCCTCGACGGAGTGGCCGGCTTCCGGGACACCCCGTCGGTGGTCGCCTGGAACGAGCTCCCGCCCGGCGCCCCGCTGCCCGACCACATCACCTACCAGGCGGGAGAGACCGTCCTCGCGGGCATCGTGGCGGCCGACACCCCCGAGGACAGCCGGGACTGGATCGCCGGCCTGTTCGACTCCCTCGCGGTCCGCACCCGTCCGGCCGCCCCGACGACACCGGAACAGGTCCTGGTATGAAGAACCGTCCCCTCCCTCCCACGGCGGCCCCGCCCGCGAACCGGCCCCGGTCATGACGGCGCTGAACGACCTCGCCGACCGGTACGTGGACGAGTCGGCCGTACTGGATCCGTGCCTGGCCTCCGCGATGGGGGTAGCCGGACAGGAGGAGCGGCTGACCGACTTCGGCCCACGGGCGGCGTGGGAGCGGGCGGAACTGGCCCGCCGCACACTGAAGACGGTCGCCGACACACCGGTCTCGGGAGACGCGGAGCGCGTCGCGGCGGCCGTCCTCAGCGAGCGGCTGGCCACCGAGGTGGCGCTCGCCGACGCCGACGCGTACGGCACGCTCCTCGACACCCTCGACGGGCCGGTCCAGCGCGTACGGCAGGCCGTGGGGCTGCTCGACCAGGGCCGCGACACCGCCTGGGACGCGCTCCTGGCACGGCTGCGAGCGGTGCCGGGCGCACTGACCAGCCTGTACGAGGGTCTGGAGGCCGCCCGGCGCGGCGGCAGGGTCGCACCGTACCGTCAAGTCGTCCGCAACGCCCGGGAGTGCCGGGACATGCGGCCCTATCTGGCGGGCCTGCCCACCGGCCACGGCGACGGCGCCCTGCGGGGCGCCCTGGACCGGGCCGCGGCCACCGCGAACGAGGCGCTGACACGGTTCGCGGAGTATCTGACGGAGGAACTCGCGCCGGACGCGCCCGAGACGGACGCGGTGGGCGAGGACCGCTACCGGCTGGGAGTGAGGGAGTTCCTCGGCACCCGCCTGGACCTGCGGGACACCTACGCCTGGGGCTGGGACGAACTGGGCCGGATACAGCGGGAGATGGCCGAGACCGCCGCACGGATCGCGCCGGGCGAGCCGGTCCCGGCCGTCCTCGCGGCGCTCGACAGGGACCCGCGCCACCAGATCAGGGGTGCGGCGGCGTTCCGCGACTGGCTCCAGGAGCTCGCCGACGGCGCCATCGCCGATCTCGACGGGACGCACTTCACGGTCCCCGAGCCCCTGCGGCGGATCGACTGCCGGATCGCCCTCAGCGACGGGCCCGCCGTCTATCTGGCCCCCAGCGAGGACCTGTCCCGCCCCGGAACGATCTGGTGGACGCGCACCGACCCGGACGGGCCGGTCCCGACGTGGACGGTGCCGGGCACGATGTTCCACGAGGGGGTCCCGGGCCACCATCTGCAACTGGGTATGACCACCCTCAACACCACCACCCTCAACCGCTTCCAGCGCCTGTCGTGCGAACTGCACCCGGGGCACTGCGAGGGATGGGGTCTGTACGCCGAACGGCTGATGGAAGAGCTGGGCTACTTCGCCGACCCGGCCCACCGGCTGGGCCTGCTGGCCACCGGGCAACTGCTGCGCGCCGCACGGGTCGTCCTGGACATCGGGCTGCACCTGCGGCTCCGCGTCCCGGCCGGAACCGGCTTCCACGAGGGGGAGCGGTGGACGCCGAGCCTCGCCCGCGCGTTCCTCACCGAGCACTGCGGTCTCGGCCCGGCGGGTTTCGTCGCGTTCGAGATCGACCGGTACCTGGGACGCCCCGGCCAGGCCCTCGCCTACAAGCTGGGGGAGAAGGTGTGGCTGGATTCCCGGGAAGCGGCCCGCCGCCGCGACGGCGCCGGCTTCGACCTCAAGCGGTTCCACCAACACGCCCTGAACCTGGGGCCGATGGGCCTGGACCTGCTGCGCGCCGAGTTGACGCGTACGGACCGTGCGGGGTGACCGCGCGGCCGGTGGACCGGACGGACACGGCCCGAGCGCACCACGGGCCGGGGAGGCGAGCGAACCGATGATCACGGCAGTGGGACACGCCGACCTGACGGCGGACACCTGGGAGCTGGTACGGGCCGAGCTGCGGAAGTCCCTGGAGGGGCTGCCGGACGACGCGACGGGACTCGTACGCGCCGGCGCCGGACTGCCCCTGCTGTTCGGACGGACGGTCCGGGAGGCGGGACGGCGTCTGGTGGTGCTGCTCCCGGAGCGTTCCGGGGTCTTCGCGGGGGTTCCGCCCCGCGACCGGGCGGCCCACCGGGAGCTGCTGGCCCTGGCCGAGGGGATACGGATGCTGCCCTTCGACCCGCTGGACCGGGACGCCTGTGTGAGCGCGGACGAACAGCTCGTCGGCGGCTGCGGCAGGCTGCTGGCCGTCTGGGACGGCTCGCCGTCCAGCGGCCGGGACGCCACCGCCCACATGGTGGCGTACGCCCGCGCCCGGGGCATCCCGGTGGAGGTCGTCTGGCCCACGGGCGCGGCCCGCGAGCCCGCCGGTCCCGCCCTGTCGCTCAGCGCGCGGGCCCCCGGACGCTGACGGTCACCCCGGCGACCCCCTCACCGCTCGCCGCCGGTCTTGCGCACATGGGTGGTGTCGGCGGTGAGCGGGGCGCCGTCGGCGCCGGTCGGCGCGATGTCCGGCACGCGGACGCCCTGCTCGTCGACCAGGGTGGAGTGGGGCTCGCCGGGATCGAAGGCGTGGTGCTCCCCCCACTGGCGCAGGGCGAGCAGCACCGGGAAGAGGTCGCGCCCGCTGTCGGTGAGGACGTACTCCAGGCGGCGGCCCGTGGCGGCGGTCCGCTGGGCGAGGAGCCCGTGGGCGCCGAGCTTGCGGAGACGGTCGCTGAGGATGTTGCGGGCGATGCCGGTGCGCCGCTGGAACTCGGTGAAGGAGCGTGCCCCGTCCATCGCGTCCCGGATGACCAGGAGGCTCCACCGGTCGCCGACGAGATCGAGGGTGCGGGCGACGGGGCAGTCGGGATCGGTCCAGGCGGGGCTCGGGGCGCCCGGGGAGGAGCGCGGCATGACACCTCCTGTGATGAGTTGCGAATTGAGACCATCATGCCCTACGGTCGAATTAGTTTCACTTTGCTACTCATTTTTGATGGGAGTGCGATGGACGTCTGGCGACGGTTACTGCTGGCGATCGTGTGTGGTGTGGCGGTGGCGAGCGTCTACGCCGCACAGCCGGTGCTGGCCCCGATGGGGGAGAGCCTCGGCCTGTCGGCGGGACACCTGGGGTGGATCGTCTCGATCGGGCAGTTCGGCTATCTGGCGGGCCTGGTGCTGCTGGTGCCGCTCGGCGACGTGGTCGCCAACAGGCGGCGGCTCATCGCGGTGCACCTGGTGATCACCGCGGCGGGCCTGGTGCTCACGGCCGCCGCGTCGGCCGCCTGGATGGCCTTCGCGGGGCTCGCGCTGGCCGGGATGTTCGCGGTCGTGGTGCAGACCACGGTCGCCTACGCCGCCTCGGTCTCGCCGCCCGCCGAGCGGGGGCGGAACATCGGGGTGGTGACCTCGGGCGTGGTGGTGGGCATCCTCGGCGCGCGGGTCGTCACCGGGGTGCTGGCCGAGCAGTGGGGCTGGCGCAGCATCTACGTCGTGCTCGGCGTGCTGGCGCTCGTGCTCGCGGCCGTCGTCCTGCGCGTCCTGCCGTCCGACGAGCGTCCCCACCGGCCCGCGGGATACCGGCAGGCCGTCGTCGCGTTCGGCGGACTGTTCGGGGACCGGCTCTTCCTGACGCGCGGCCTCATCGCGTTCTTCCTGTTCGCGTCGTTCGGCACCCTGTGGAGCGGCCTGTCCCTGCCGCTGACGGACGGACCGTGGCATCTGAGCGAGAGCCAGATCGGACTGTTCGGCGTCGCCGGGCTCGCCGGGGCGCTGGGCGCGGCCCGTGCGGGACGGTGGGCGGACGCGGGACGGGCGGTGCCGATCGCGGGCTTCGGGCTCGCCCTGCTCATCGTCTCCTGGGCCGCGATCGCCCAACTGCCCTGGTCCCTGTGGCTGCTCATCGTCGGCATCGTGGTGCTCGACTTCGCGGTCCAGGTCGTGCACGTGAGCAACCAGCACATGCTCACCAGCGCGCACACGGAGCGGACCAGCAGCGTCATCGGCGGCTACATGGTCTTCTACTCGCTCGGCTCCGCCCTCGGCGCCGCCGCCACCACCTCCGTCTTCACCTCCTACGGATGGGGCGCTTCGAGCCTGCTCGGGGCCGGATTCGCGGCCTGCGCGCTGATCGTCTGGGCGGTCGACGGCGGCCGGGGCTCCAGGTCCCCGGGCTCCCGCTCCGAAGCGGCCGGCGCCCGCCGTGGCCAGGGGGAGCGGCAGAAGGCGGAGACCGTCTAGACCGGTCGTACGGCGAACGGTCCGGGAGTTCCCCGCGAACTCCCGGACCCGGTCGACCCGCGCGTTCCGGAGAGCCCGAAAGGGCTTTTCGGCGCACCCGGAAAAAGGGCGGAATGAAGTCGGCCAATTCAATTCCGGTTCCGAATGAAAGCCTTGACGCTCGAACGGGTGCGACCTAATCTCACTGAGGAGCCGAGAGGGTCTTCAGCGCAAGTAATCGAAAAAGCAACCGAAGAAACAAAAGCGGGAAACAGCAGAAGAGCTTTCTCGCGGCTCCACCCAATAAAAAAGGCAATTCCAGACCGCGCATCCGAGGAGCAACTGTGTCTCTTTCGTACCCCGCAGGCCCGGCCGACTCCGGCGTCGAGGACTCCTCGTCCGCCGCGCGGCAGACCGCGCCCCAGCCGTTCGACCCGCAGGACTGGAAGTCCGTCCGCGCACAGTTCCTCCTCTCGCCGGATCTCGCCCATCTCTCCAATTTCTATCTGGCCTCGAACCCGACCCCTGTCCGTGACGCCATCACGAACTACCGGCGGGCGTTCGACGAGAATCCGCACAGCTTCCTCGACGACAACATGTTCGGCCGTGACGAGGACAAACTGTGGCGTGCGGTGTGCGCCGAAGCCGCCGAATACGTCGGCGGACAGCCCCACGAGATCGCCCTCACCAGCAGCACCACCATGGGTCTCGCACTGACCTACAACGGCCTGCGGCTGAAGCCGGGGCAGGAGGTGCTGACCACCACGCACGAGTTCTATCCGCACCACGAGTCGATCCGCCTCGCCACGGAGAAGTGGGGCGCGTCGATGCGCGCCATCTCGCTCTACGAGTCCTCGCGCGACTTCTCCACCGACGAGGCCATCGCCCGCATCCGCGCCGCCGTGCGCCCCCACACCCGGGTGTTCGGCGTCGCCTGGGTCCACTCCAACACCGGTGTGCGGCTGCCGATGGCCAGGGTCGCGGACGCCATCGCGGACCTGAACCGGGACCGCGCCGAGGAGGACCGCATCCTGCTGGTGGTCGACGGCGTGCACGGCTTCGGCGTCGCGGACGAGGACGTCGCGGGCATGGGCGTCGACTTCTTCTCCGCGGGCACCCACAAGTGGATCCTCGGACCGCGCGGTACGGGAATCATGTGGGCGAAGGCGGAGAACTGGGCGCTCCTCCAGCCGACGATCCCCAGCCTGATGAGCAAGGAGACGTCCGCCGCCTGGCGGCAGGACCGCCGTCCGTCCGGCCCCACCGAGGCCGCATGGGTCAGTCCGGGCGGATTCTTCTCGTACGAGCACCAGTGGGCCGCCGCCGAGGCGTTCCGTTTCGTCCGGCAGATCGGGCGCAAGCGCATCCAGGACCGGATCGCGGAGCTGAACAGCCAGATCAAGGAAGGTCTGGAGGAGATGGGTCACGTCACGCTGCACACGCCCCTCGACCCCGAGGTGTCCGCGGGCATCGTCACCTTCGACGTGGAGGGCTACGAGCCGCAGGACGTGGCGAGGATCCTCCGCGACAACCGGGTCATCGCCAACAGCACGCCGTACGGAGTTCCCCATGTGCGGCTGTCGGCGGGCATCGTCAACTCCCCGGAGGACATCGAGCTGGCCCTGAGGGTCATCCGGTCCCTGAAGGGCTCCGGGGCCGCGGCCTGAGAGCGGTGCCGGAAACGGGGTGAGAGGTCCCGCACCCCTTCGAGCCGTGCTCGACACCTCGGGAGAGGCCGCCGAGCACGGCTCGCCCGCGTCGGCCGGAGCCTTCCGCCACGGAAGCCGCTCGCCACGGAAGCCGGTCACACCGAAGACCCCGGCCCCGAGCCGCGGACACGGGCTCAGCACGGTCTCCCGGCCCGCCCCCGTTCCCTGTTCTGCGAGCATGGCGCCATGGCAGTCGCATCACCTGATCAGCGTCCGGACGAGGCCGCTCTGGAGTTCCTGCGATCGGCGTTCGCGCCCGAATGGCGGGAACCGGTCCTCGGTTACGACGCCGTCTCGGCGTGGGAAGCCGAGAACGGCGTCGTGCTCCCGGAGCCGTACCGGAGCCTGGTCACGGAGATCACCGACGGGTCCTCGCTCGGGCCGCCGGAGGACGGTGGTCTGCTGCCCCTGGGCCGACCGGCGCCGGGCTGGTCCCACCGGGCCGACCGGAGCCCCGCGAAGCCGTTCCCGCTCCGGGAGACATGGGCCTGGGAAGGCGGTCCCCTCGCCGAGGACCACGACGAGCGCGTCGCCGATGTCTTCGGGCACGGTTCCGTCGTGCTGGGCACGGACGACGGACTCGCCTACTGGGTGCTCGTCGTCACCGGTCCCCAGCGGGGCGGGATCTGGCTCGTCGGTGAGACGGGCGCCTACGCGTATCCGGGTCCGGAGGCGTTCGGCTTCCTGGAGTGGGTCCGGCGCTGGCGACTCGGCGACGGCTGGTGGGACTGACAGCGGCCGGACCGGCGAGATGCCACGGCCGGACCTGACCGCACCGACTGAACGGCCCCTCACGGACGAGCGGTTCGAGGAGTTCGGCTCCTCCCGCCGAGGAAGGGGACCCGGAACCGCCCCGGTGGCCGGGTCGGACGGCCACCGAGGCGACGGGCCGGGAGGGGACTCCGGCCCCGTTCAGACGGGAGGGGAGAGGACTCGGCCCCGTTCAGACGGGAGGGGAGAGGACTCGGCCCCGTTCAGACGAGAGGGGAGAGGACTCCGGCCCCGTTCAGATCCGCCGGGGCGTCACTCGGCGCAGGAACACGGCGGGCACAGGGTGACGCGGACGTCGTCGATGACGGGGCCCATGGCGCCGGGAACCGTGCTGGCGAACCCCAGGGTCGTCGTCGCCGCGTTGGCCACGAACGTCAGCTGCCGCCGTACGTACCCCATGGCGGCGGGCGTCCTGCCGGTGGAGTCGAAGGAGAAGTCCTGGAAGTTCTGCCCGTCGACCAGGACCTTCCCGGTCTTCACCGTGGGCCCGCCCGCCGTGTTGGAGGCCAGCGCGTACGTCACCGTGTACGTCTGCCCCGCGACCGTGGAGAAGGTCTGTGACACCGCGCCCGTCTGGGCGCCGTTGAGGTCCACGGACTGGTCGCCCTCGGCCGCCTGCCAGAACCCGGCGCCGATCAGGTCCACCGACCCGGAGACGACCTTCCACGGGCCGATCGACTGCCCCGCGACGACATTGGTGAACGAGTTCGCCGGAGCCGTGGGGTACTCGAAACTGCCGTCGTCGAAGCGGCTCACGGCAGCCGCCGACGGGGTGGCCGTGACCACGACCGAACCGGCCGCGAGGAGCGCCGTGGTGACCGCGGCGACGAGCGAGGAACGAGAGACTGCCATGACTGCCTCCAGGAGAGGGTGGGTTCTCGTACGACACGGCCAGCGTCACGGCAGACACGGAGCGAGGGGGAGGGCTGGTGCCCAGGCGTGCGGAAGTGCGGGGCGGGGTGCGGGATCATGAACGCGCCGGACGGACTTCCGCGAGCGGGTGCGACGCACGGCATCGAGGACACCGACCGGCGCGGCGACCACGATTCCGACGGTTTCCGGCCACGGCACCCGTACGGTCGGCCTCGGCCGGGCCCGCCACCGGGGCCCGGTTCCGCACGGTCCGGCGCCCGCCCGACACGTACTCAGCAGTCGAACACCGACCAGCAGATGTCGTTCCGCAGCCGCTGGTCGTCGAGGACCAGCTCGCGGATCCCGTCCGGGAGCCGGTCCCGCTGCCACCGGCACTCGGCACGTCCCGCGGCCTCGCTCCCGTCCGCCGGAGCGGCAGCGCGCACGGCCTTGATCGCGTAGGCGGCGGCGCCGAGTTCGTGCGCTGCGACATGCGCGACGACCCCGGCCTGACCTGCGGCGTAAGCCGCGTGCCGGGCCGCGCCCCGCAGATCACGGGCCGCGCCCATGGCGTGGCCGCCCGCCGCGCGGGCCTCCATCATCCTGACCTCGCCACGTGCCCAGGCGCGGGCGCCTTCGATCGCCTGGCGCGGGCGCGGGTCCTCGGGCCGGACCGTCTCGAAGAGATCGAGCACATGCTCCGCGCAAGCCGCCGCCCAGAGCGCGAGGAGGTGGTGCTCCGGATCGGTGAGGGTCCCGCCACGGCGGATCGTCACGAATCGAGGGTCCCTGACCTTCGGAAGGATCATGGCCGGTCTTCCTTTCCGCCGCATCGGCGTGTCGTACGGGCGGCAGCCCGCCCGGCGCGGTGTCGGCCACCGCGCCCGGATCCGCCCGCATCGGTGATCCGGGAGGCTCGGGACCCCTACACCAGGCGTCTCAGCGCGTCCTTGTGCGCCACGTCGAGCGCCAGATCCGCCGTCGTGACGAGGTCCGGCACGACACCGACCCCCTCCCAATTGGTCCCGGTGACGGTGCTGATCGTCCGGGCGGTCGGCACGGTGACGGTGATGTGTTCCGTCACCGGGTGCCGGGCGGTCGGGTGGGCGCCGCCACGGGTCGTCTCGCCGACGAGAACGGCACGGCCGTGCGCCTGGAGCGTGTACGCCACGTCCTCGCCGCCCGAGAAGGTGCGGGCACTGGTCAGTACGTACACCGGGCGGTCGAGATAGCGCGGCGCGGGCAGGTGCGAAGCGGTCCAGTACTGGCGGGTGGCCCCGGTGGAGCGCTCGTAGATGTCGTTGAGGTGCACCTGGTCGTCGGGGAAGAAGTAGCTGCACCACATGGCGGCGCCCTCGGGCGAGCCGCCCCGGCACTCCCGGAGATCGAGGACGAGCGCACGGGTGTGGGCGACCAGTTCCATGGCCGCGCCGATCGCGCGGGCGCCCTCGCCCGCGTCGGCGATCCGCCGGACGTCGAGAAGGCCGACGTTGCCCTCGAGGTGCTCGAAGCGGTGGACGCCCTGGTTCTCGGCCCGCAGGGTGGCGAGGAAGGCCGCCCGGCCCCCGTCCTCGTCCACCGGGTCCGTGGACTGCGGCTCGTCCCGCCAGAGCAGGCGCAGATGCTTGTCCGGGCAGACCTCCTGGAGGTGTCCGGTCACGGCTTCGCAGAGCGCGGGCCCGCTCAGCGCGTCGTACGCCCCGGTGGCGAGGCGATCACGGATCGCGCCGTCGATCTCCGTCGCGCGCCGGGGGAAGACGTATCCGGCCGTGATCCGGTCCAGGGCGAGGCTGACTGTCTCTGCGTTGGTGGGCATGGTCGGTGAGCGTAGGCTCCCGGCGGCGACGGGCGCTCGGATTAATCCATGGACCGCTTAATCCATGGACCGCCCGGTTCATGGACCGTTCGACACCTTTGACGACCCTCTGTCGTCACGGGTCCGTGTGAGCGGCGGGGACGACCCCGCGCGGGGAGGGGGCGAAGACGCGACCGGTGAGGGCGAGGACGACGATCGGTCGAAGAGGCCGAGGACCGCTCGCCGTCCGGTCTGCCCGGTGTGGCGCGGCCCGCGCTGACCGGAGGAAAGCCGCCCCCCGGAGCGCGCTGCGGATGCTGCCCGTGGGCAGTACGGCGTCGGCGCGCAGATCACCCGCCGAGGTGCGCACGGCCAGGGCTTCCCGCGCGTCGCCCACACCGGTCACCGACACGCCCAGGCGCAGGGCGTCGACCGGAAGCGAGGACGCGAGGGCGCCGACGGGGGAAAGGCGCGGCGCGCGGCAGAACCGTAGCGGACGGACAGCCTGCCACTGCCACCGCCGGTCCTGCTCGGCTCGGCTCGGCCAGGCACCGCCGGGCGGGCGCAGCCCGATGAGGCCAGGCAGGTGTCACCCGCCCCCGGCCCGGGCCTCGGGCCGATCGGATCCGGTCCGGCGCGCGCAACGCGTTCGGAGCGAGCGCGATGCCTGCGCCGACACCCGTGGGCGCGGGGCCCGTCCGTGGACGGTGACGCACCGTCCAAGGCCAGCGCGGCCCAGGACGCCCTCTTGCCAGCCGCACAGGATGTTTCGACAATGAGCATGACAAAAAGAGGATCTCTCGTCGCGTCTTCGGCAGAGAGAACAAGAGGGGACCCCCCACATGAAGAAGCCTTTCGTCGGCATCCTGCTCGGACTGTCCCTGGCGGGAATGTCCGCCGCCCCGGCCCTGGCCTCCGCACCCCAGGACGCGCCCGCCAAGGCGATGGCGCCCACCGCCGTCGACTTCGCCGGCACGGTCGCGCTCAGCAACTGTTCGGGATCCGTCGTCCGCGCGCCCAGCTCCCTGCCGACCGACCCCGCGCTCGTCCTCTCCAACGGGCACTGCCTGGAGACCGGTATGCCCACCGCCGGACAGGTCATCAAGGACCGGGCGTCCAGCCGTACCTTCTCCCTGCTCAACTCGGCCGCCACGAAGGTCGGCACGCTCCAGGCCAACCGGATCGCGTACGCCACGATGACCGACACCGACATATCGATCTACCGGCTGACCAAGACGTACCAGCAGATCCAGAGCCAGTACGGGATCAGCGCGCTCACCCTCGACGACGTCCGCCCGACACAGGGTTCGGCGATCACGGTGGTCTCCGGATACTGGAAGCGCACCTACAGCTGCAACGTCGACGGGTTCGCCTACCGCCTCAAGGAGGGCGAGTGGACCTGGAAGGACTCGGTCCGCTACACCTCGTCCTGCAACACCATCGGCGGCACCTCCGGCTCGCCGGTGATCGACACCACCACCGGCAAGGTGGTCGCCGTGAACAACACCGGGAACGAGAGCGGCGGAAGCTGCACCTTGAACAACCCGTGCGAGGTCGACCAGAACGGTGCCGTCACGGTCCGTCAGGGCATCAACTACGCCCAGCACACCTACACGATCGTCCCGTGCATCGCCCCCGGGAACGTCATCGACCTGAACCGCGCGGGCTGCGCACTGCCCAAGCCGTAACCTCCACCCGGCCGCCGCGTCCGGTCGGGGTCCTCCAGGGACCCCGGCCGTGCCGTCCGCCGGACCCCGTGCGCACCACCGCCCCGCGCGAGACGCGGCCCGGCCGGACCGGGACGCGACCGTGAGGCCGCGCACCCGCCGCGACAGCGGCAAGGGGTCCGGCGGAACGGGCTCAGCGCAGAGGGGCCAGCAGGCGGGGCAGTTCGGCGGTCTGGTTCTGGGAGCCCGGCCGCAGCCCCGAGGTGGAGTTCGCCCACCGCATCGTGACCACCGGCGCGGAACCCTCTCCGACCTCGACGCGTGCTCCGGCGAACCGTTTCCCGGCGGCCGTCTCGGGCCGCAGAGCGGCGGCGACCGCACGGGCCGCCTCGGCCGACCGGGTCACGGCGCACAGCCGTTCCGTCGAGGTGCCGTCGGCCCCCGCGCGGGCACCGATGGCGAAGAGCGTCAGCCCGGACAACTGCCCCCGGCGGTCCTTGCCGTAGAACGTCGCGTGGTAGGCGTCCTCACCGATGCAGTCCGCGACCGCCCGGTAGGCCGGGTCCGTCGCGACCGACGCCCCGGGGCCGGTCAGCGGCGGCAGCGCGGTGTTCCGGGCGGAGGACGAGGAACGGACCGACGAGGACACGGAGACCCGAGCGCCGTCCTGGGTGAGCAGCGGCGCCCCGTCGCTCTTCGTCTCGGTCCAGCCCCGCTGCCTCATCGCCCCCGTGACGGCGGCGACGTCGAAACGGCCGGTCAGGCGGGCGGCGTCCGATCCGATCTGCACGGAGGTGTCGACCGTCGTCTCGTCGAAGCCGAGCGCGACGCGCGCCGGTTCCTCCTCGTAGCGGGCCTGCGCCACCTCGGGGATGCCGAACCCGGACAGCGCCCCGTACAACTGCTCGTCCTGCCGGGTCAGGCGCATCACCTCGGGGACGTTCCAGTACGTGAGGGTCTGACCGCCCTGGTCCTGTGGGATGCCGCCGAGCCCGATGGAGAGCCCGCTGCCGCCCTTCGCGTCGGAGTCGCCCCCACAGGCCCCCGCGACCGCCACCAGAGCCGCCACCACCACAGCCGCCGAGACCGTGCGCCCTGCCCGGCGCCTGTTCGTGCTCATTCTGATCCCCTCCCGAACGCTGGGGTGTCCCAGCCGTGCTCCGGACAGTCTTCCAGCCCGTCCGGCCGACCGGCCAGCAAGGCCCCGGATCCGGCACCTCCGCCCGCCTTCGCGGTCATCCGCGCGCCGTGCGGGGCCCGCCTCATGCCCTGCGCCATGGCCGGTGTCGCATGGAGGTCCCACTGGTTCCGCACGATCAGCGTGTTGACGTCGCTTCACCTGCGGTGGCGGGTTCTCTCCGCGTGGACTTCCAGAACGCACCGCTGGATGGTGGCCCCAGGTCACCGGCGGCGGATACGCGGCCCGGCCCCGGATCGCGTCCCGGATCGAGTCCGGGCGGCACCGCTCGGGGCGGCGCGGCCAGCCACGGGCGCCGCCGCAGAGTCTTCCCCGCGTCGGCGGGCCCGTCCGGGGTCGCGGGCCGGGCATCTGGGCGGCGTCGGTCTCTTCCTCACCGAGCCAGGCGAGGCTGAACCGCTTGCCCCGCAGTCGAAAGATCCCCCTGACCAGTCGTCGCGCTCCAGGACAGGTCGGCCTGGAGCGCAGAAGGCCTGATCACGCCATGTCCGTGTCCCACCCGATGGCCTTGAGGCGGTTCTTCAGCCGGTAGCTGGGCCGTCGGCGGAGACCACTTCGCCGTGCAGGACCACCGCCGACCACCTTCCGCCGCCTCGCACCGACCGTCGCCCACGCCGACGCGGGCATCCAGGAGACACAGGTGCTCACGGCCACCTCGTACGAGCAGAGCGTCGGCAAGGCCACCCGGGAGGCGGGGAACACCGCCCGGCGGCGCGCGCTGATCAGCGGACACACCAACGAACAGTGCGGGGTGCCCTACGCCCGCTCCTCCCGCGCCGGATACGGCGGGTGGAACGGCTACGCCGCGCTCAGGTGCACCCGCTGACGAGCTGACCCACCGACACCGTCCGTTCCGGGTTCCGCACGGTCACGGTGACAGGACCCCGCCCCGTCGTCCCGGACCGGGCGGGGTCCCGTCACCTCCGGCCCGAGACGGGCACGACCGCCCTCAGCCGAAGAGCCGCTCGCCGAGCGTTCCGCTCTCCGGCGCCCCGGGCAGGACGTACGCGACGGCCGACGCCCGGTGTTCGAGGAAGGGGTTCAGGGCGTCGCGCGCGGTCAGCCGTTCCTGGACGCGGGTGAACTGGTGCGGATCGCGCATGAAGGCACAGAAGAGCAGCCCGCGATCGGTCGGACCGTCGTCGTAGCTGTAGCTCCGGCGGAACATGCGCGCGCCGCCGTCGAAGCGGGGGCTGGCGAGACGCACATGGGCGGTGGCGGGGATGACGTAGGAACCGTTCGGATTCTTGGCGTAGATGTCGGGCTCCTCGTGTTCCGCCGTGCCGCCGAGCGGGGCTCCGTCACGCGTACGGCGTCCCATCGCCCGGTCGCGGTCACCCTCGGGAAGGGCCGCGAAGCCCGCGACGTCCATGTGGATCCTGCGGTAGACGAGGACGGTGCCGTTCCGATGGGGTCCGGGCGGGCCCCAGACCCAGCGGTCGGCCGCCGCCCGGTCGGGGTTGGCGGTGCCGTCCTTGGAACCGAACAGGTTCCGGGGGGTGCTGCCCGGCGCCGTGCGGGGCAGGAAGCCGGACTGCGTCCACCGGGTCGTGGCACCGGCGGAGTTCGCGGCGGCGCCGACGAGTTCCGCCGCGACGGTCAGGCTCCAGCGGTCGGCCGCGCACAACTGCACCAGGACGTCGCCGTCACCGCGGCGCGGGTCGAGACGGTCGTCGGGGAAGGGCGGCAGCGCGGCCAGCGGCGGGGGGACACGGAGGCGCAGGCGCGCGGCGAGCGCCGGGCCGATCCCGACCAGGGAACTCAGCCGGGTCGTGCCGCCGTCCTGGAGCCGGGCGTCCGGCGGGGCGGCGGACGCCGTCGCGGCGAGGGAGCGGGTCAGCGCACCGAGGACGCCACGCAGGGTGTCGCGGTCCGCGACGGCGGAGGTCCGGGGAAGGTCGAAGGCGACGAACTGCGTGGCCGGCTGCTGAGGCGCCGTGACGCCCGCCTGCCGAGCGCCGTGGAAGGGGATCGGAGCGGCGGGCGCGTCGTCGGAAGCCCGGACGTCCGCACCGGCACTTCCCACCAGTTCGCCGGTGGCCGCGCCGAGCCCGGCGGCGAGGACCGCCCCACCGGCGAGCAACGCCCTGCGCCGTCCCACCCCGCCCCCCGAGGCATGGGCCGAATTCTGCTCTAATCCCTGTTCGGTGGGCATACGCCTATTGGAGACGATAGAACAACGTCCATGCAAATCCTGTCCTCACAAGGTCTGTTGACGCGTTCGAACGGTTCGGTGGCGAGGTCGCGGGCGGTGCGGAGACTGTGGGCACCGGCCGTCGCGATCGCGCTGGCGGTCACCGCCTGCTCGGGCCCGGGGACCCCGGCCCCGGACGCGCGACACCCCGCGGGGAGCGTGCTGCGCGTGCCACGGGACTACCCCACCGTGCAGGAGGCGGCCGACGCCGCTCGTGAGGGCGAGACGGTGCTGATCGCCCCGGGCACCTACCGGGAGAGCGTGCGCGTCACCCGGCCCCGGGTGGTGCTGCGCGGGACGGACCGCGACAAGGTGGTCCTCGACGGCGGCGTACGGCTGGCCAACGGCATCACCGTGACGGGCGCGGGCTCCGTCGTCGAGAACCTCACCGTGCGCCGCTACCTCGCCAACGGCGTACTGTTCACGGGCGTCACGGACGAGCGGCTGCAACAGCGTGGCGCGGGCGGGTCCGCGTACGACCCGCTGGACACCGAGCGCTTCCCCCCGCTGCGGGGCTTCCGCGCGACCGCGGTGACGGCCTACAACAACGGCCTCTACGGCATCTACGCCTTCGACGCGCGGGACGGCGTGATCGAGGACTCGTACGCCTCCGGGCACGCCGACTCCGGCATCTACGTGGGCCAGTGCAAGCCCTGCCACACCGTCGTCCGGGGCAACACGGTGGAACGCAACGCCGTCGGAGTCGAACTGACCAACGCCTCCGACCGGCTGTTCGTGCTGGGCAACCGTGTCGTCCGCAACCGGGTCGGCATCACGGTCAACTCCAATGACCTGGAGGCACTCGCCCCACAGCGCGGTGCCGTGATCGCGGGCAACGCGGTCGTGGACAACAACGCGGCCGACACGCCCGAACAAGCGGACGGGGGGTTCGGGATCGGCATCGGCATCGGCGGTGGCACCGGGAACCGGGTCCAGCGCAATCTGGTCTCGGGCAACCGGGCGGCCGGACTGCTGGTGACCGATCCGCCGGGGCACCCCGCACGCGGAAACCGGATCGAGGGCAACCGGGCCACCGGCAACGGCACCGACCTCGTCCTGGCATCGGCCGACCCCGGGAACTGCTTCGCGGGCAACCGGCCCGGCACCCAGAGCCCGGACGGCCTGGAGTCGCTCGCGGGCTGCGCCACCCGCCGCCACGGGGCACCGCCCGCGGGCCGTACGACTTCCGTGCAGGCACCGCCCGGCATCCCCTTCAGCCAGGTACCGGCCCCGCCCGCCCAGCGGTCCCTGCCCGACTCGGCTGCCCCGGGCCGTCCCGCGACCGGTCTGCCCGGGACCGTCATCCCGGCCGACTACCCGCTCCCGGAGAACGCCGAAGCCGTACCGCGCCCCCGCTGAGCAACCACCCTGGCCGGTCTCCGCCCAAGGCCTTCTCCAGCCGCTCTCCCCAGCCCCTCCCTGGCCGCCCGCACCCGTCGTCGGCGCGGGCCCGCTTGCGCCGATCCCGCCCGGCGGTTCCGATGGCCCCCTCCGGCCCGGAGAAGCCACCGGGCCGGAAGAGCGGACCAGCCTTCCGGCCCGGGAGGAGCAGGCGGGCCGGGGGAGCGGATCAGCGGGTGGCCCAAGGGGCCTCGGGGAGCCTGGCGCGACCGTCATGCCCCAGGAAATCCAGGGTGGTCGGGACGCCGAGCCCCGGCATCCGCATCGTCACCCGCCGCAGACCGCCGTCGCCGTCGACCCAGTACGTCAGCGGCGACCGTCCGCCCTCGGGCCCCCGGCCCGGCTCGGCACCCCGGGCGCGCGGCCCCGCGAACCGGTCGTAGTCACGGCCGTCGACCCGGTCGCGCGCCAGCCAGCGCGCCCCGGACTGCGCCAGCAGCAGCGGGTTGTCGGGGCGGTCCGCGCCGAGACCGATCAGCAACTGGAGCCCGGCGTCCAGGGGATCGGACGTGTAGGAGCGCGAGGACCAGCCGGAGCGCGGGATGCGCTCGGCCTGCTCCCAGAAGGGGCTGCCGTCGTCCTGGTGCGCGGGGGCCAGACCCAGGCCACCCGCGTCCCAGACGATCAGCCCCTGGTCGAGCCGCTCCGGAGACGGCCCATGGACCCCCGGTCGCGGAGAGGCCCCCGAGGCGCCGCCGACCTGGTACAGGCCCACGGCCCTGTGATTGCGGTAGTCCACGACCCCCCGCACCCGCACCACGACGTCTCCGCCCTCGGCGGCCGTCAGCCGCACGGCCACGGGACTGGCCTGGTAGAGCCCCAGCCGCGACAGCGCCAGCCTGGACGCCTCCTCCGTCGTCACCGGCCGGTCCGTGACCGTGTCGGCGGAGAAGGCGCGCCAGGCCACCAGTCCGCCGATCACGACACCACAGGCCGTGAGCCCGATGAGCGTCCTCAGCCAGAAGCCGCGACGCGGCGCACGGCCCCCGGTCCGTCTCTTCCCTCTCTCCACTCGCTCGCTTCCTCTCCTCGGTCGCACGGTCCATCGCGACAGGCGACAGGAGGGCGGGTGCACGGACCAGAGGACCGTGCACCCGCCCGGACCGGACCGGATTCACCGGTTCCGGCAGACCCGCCAAGGGGTCAGGTCCGCTCGTCCCCGCGCCTGCGGCGCATCGTCAGGACCAGCGCCGCGCCGAGCGCGACGAGCGCGCCACAGCCCGCCGCCAGCGGCCCCGCCAGACCGGTGCCGGTGGCCGCGAGACCACCCGGACCGGACGTGTGGCCCGGCGAACCCGGCGCTCCCGGCTCTCCGGGTTCGCCAGGGGCACCCGGAGCCCCGGGGGTTCCCGGCGCCGGCGCGGTCGGCTTCGACGTCGGTGTCGGCTTGGGCGTCGGCTTGTGGGCCCGCTTGTTGACCGCCGTCACCGAGACCCCGTCGTCGAGGTTCTCGGAGGTGAGCACCAGCGGACCGAACACCGGGTTCTGCGGAAGGGCGTACCCGTCCGGCGCCTTGACCTCCTGCCAGTAGTACGTGCCCGGCGTGCCGCTCCCGGCGCAGCGCCCGTTGCTCCGGGTCACACAGGGGTCACCGACCCGGGTGTCCGGCGTCGCCCCGGACATCTGAAGGCCCTCCGTCCCGTTGGTGTCCTTCCACAGCTGGAACGTGGCCTTGGCCAGGGGCTTGCCACCTTGGTCGTGCTTGACCAGGCGCAGCGCGCCTTCTTGCTGCCGGAAGCCGAAGTCGTACGTGTGGTCGTTCTGCCCCGGCCCACCGGTCGTCAGTGCCCGTTCGGGGTAGGTGCCCCCGCGCGGGACGACGCCCTTGGAGTCGATGAAGCGGTTGTCGCCGACGTCCGCCTTGGTGGGCACCCATTGATACAGCGGCCCGCCCTTGGCGTAGTCGGCCGGGTTGCCGAGGCGGATGGTGTACTTGGTCTTCGGCTGGAGACCACCGGTGACATTGGAGTCGTCGAAGTAGTACTCGCCGCGCGCCGTCGTCACCGCCGTCCCCACGAGCTTGCCCGTCCCGTCGTACAGGTTGACGGTCGCGCCCGCGACCGGGCGCTGCCCCGGTTTCTGGAGGCCCGACCGCTCGGGGTCGTACCAGACCCGGTTGCCGATCTGGAGCGGTGCCCGGTCGCAGAGCACCTCCAGATCGCCCATCGAGGCGCCCTTGCCGAACGGGGCCGGGGTCCCGGCCGGGTTCAGGCGCAGCCCGGACTTGGGGTCCTGGCTGCCGTCCCGCTTGTTGAAGGTGGTGCCGTACCCGAAGGCCGTGCTGTTGGGGTCGAAGCCCGAGGTGGCGATGGTGTCCTCGACCCGGGAGAACGCCAGCCCCGCGAAGGAGGCGTTGTGGTGGGCACCCATCCGGCTGGTGTCGAAGAAGCGGGTGCCCCGGGGGGACCGGCCACAGCCGTTGTTGGTGTCCAGCACGTACGTGCCGTCCGCCAGGCACGCCTTGTTCAGGTCGCCTCCGGACAGGACGGTGCCGACCGAGCCCGGCGTCGGGCCTGCGGGAGCCCGGTCGCCGAAGCGGTCGCGGAAGGCCACCAGCATCGAGCCGTCCGTCTCGAAGTCGACCTCGCCCACCTGGGGTTCGGGCTGCGCGATGTAGGTCGCGCAGGCCTGGCCGTTCTGGGAGGTCGGGAACGTGTTCGTCCAGGGGAACCAGCCCGCCCCGTCGCACGGGGGAGCGCCGACCGTGGACTGACGCGGATAGTCCAGCGGCTGGTCCAGGACCGGCCGCTGGAACGCGCCGGTGCCGAGGTCGAACGGAAGGACCACGGCCCGCAGGTCCGAGGCCTTCCCGGTGGACTCGCCGGAGCACACCCCGCCGACGTAGCCGACACCATCGTGCAGACCGAGGCCGAACGGCCGCCAGTCCGCCGCCGAGGGGCAGCCCGGATCGGGGATGGGCGTGGCGGTCTCGGGCGCCGAAGCGGTCGCCGCCGTGGCGTCGTACCGGTAGAGCTTGCGGTCGTTGAGGTTGACGACGAACAGGTACCGGCCGTCGTCGGTGATCTTGAGTCCGCCCAGGCTCTCCTTCCCCGGCACGCCGAGGAAGGCGTCGTCGGTGTCCGGGCCGTGCGCGGTCGTCCCCGCGTCGGGCACGACGGCGAACAGCGCGGTCTTCTTCGACGCCAGGTCGGTCACGTAGATTCCCCCGGCGCCGCCCGGACCGTAGTCCGTGGTGCGTTTGGCGACGGCCGAGGAGAACACCCGCTTGTCCGCCTTGTTCCACGCGATGCCGTAGAGGGTCCCCGTCTCGGCGTTGGTGGCGACGTTCGTGACGTTGACGTCGACGCCGTCCTGTCCGCGGGCCGAGTAGGGGAAGGAGACCAGGGTGCGCTGTGTCGCGCCCTCGCGGGTCGCCGGCTGGCAGGTCGTCACCAGGGGCGCGTTCTTCTGGCAGTAGTCGCCGGGGTTCCACAGCCCGGTGGTGTACGCCGCGTTCTTGCCGCCGGAGAGGTCGACGAACTCCTCGTTGCTGCTCAGCTGGGTCGGCGCGCCGTCCAGCCCTTGACGGGAGGCGAAGGCCGGGTGCAGCACACCCGGTTTCGGGTTGATCACCTGGACGCGGTACTTGCCGTCGGTGCTCCCGCCCTGTGCGGGAGTCAGGGTCACGGTGCCGTCGGCCGCCGTGACCCCCTCGACACCCGCTCCGGTGTCCCCTGTGAGGGTGACCCGGACACCGGCCATGCCCGGCTCCAGGGCTGGTGTCCACGTTCCGCTGTCGTCCACGGCCCGGACCACCCGGACCGTCACCGAACCTGTCTCCGCCTGCGAGTACGCGGCGGGCGCCATGGCTAACGAACTACTGCCGATTCCCAAGGCGAGCACGCCCAGACAGCCGACGATACGGCGGCCCAGTGGACCCGACGGCATGTCGTGCGGGTCGGGTGTGGCTCTCTTGGCGGCGTCATGTGTGAAGGTCATCCCCTGCTCTCAGCGTTGGAAGGGGCTTTCGCCCGGCTCGTGAGGGAGTACACAGAGATGCGGAGAACCGCTCGCTGAAAAGCTTAGAGGGCCTTTATGTGAAGTGGCCATGGAATGGCGAAGTCTTTCTGCGGAGCCCGTTCATGGATCATTGTTTTCCCAGGTCAAGGCCAGAAAAGCGATTTCGGAGAGAGGGCCCTTCAAGTGATCGACCTCGCGTCAATATAAAACTAGGCCACCCCCGATAGGGTGATATCAAGATGTTTTCCTTGTGTCTCTCGATAATTGTGCTAGAGGTGAGGCGTGTGGGTTTCTTGGCTTTTGGCGTGAAAAAGGCGACGACCGCGACCGCGGTGTCGCCCGCCGGACACCGCGGTCGCGGTCGTCGCCTCACCGCTCGGATGTGTTCCCCCTCCGGAGTCGATGGCCGCACTCGGGGATGTGATGCCCCCTCGACCCGCTCCCGTGGCGGACGTACGCCGTCCCGGCCCACTGGCCTTCCAGGGCGAGGAACACCTCGCTGAGTCACCTGTGCGCGGGTCCCGCCGATGTGGCCTCCCCGGGGCCTTGGAGGCGTGCGACCGAGTCGTACGTGTCCGCCAACGAGCTCCACGCGTGTGTGGCACGGGCAAGGACCCGGATGACGTCCCGTGCCTCGAAGGGTCCACGGAAGCGGGTGCCGGGGCCCGGCCCGGCGGGGGCGGATGGACGTCGGCGCAGCCGCCGTCGACGGATGGTGTCGGCGCAGTCCGCGCCGGACCGGCGCGGCCTCCGCCGGCCCCGGTCCGCCGCGCCGCCGCCTCTGCCGGCCAGATCCGCCGCGACATCTCCGGTGACCGTCAACACAGTTGCGCATAGCGGGAGTTGGCTCCAAGTCGTGTGGATGCGAACAATGAGCAACCGACATTTCTCCCGACCGAGGGGACGACCAGTGCCGCACATCCGGATCTCCAACGACCTGCCCGGCATCAGGGGCCTGATGACCCACCGCCCCGACACGGCCGTCCCGCTCAACGCCCTCGCCGACGCCCTGCTGCGCGGCGACTCGCCCCTGTCCAGGGGCGAACGCGAACTGATCGCCGCGTATGTGTCGGAGCTGAACGCCACTCCTTTCTGCGCCGACACCCACGGCGCGGCGGCTGCGGCCCAACTCGACGGCGGAGCGGACCTGGTCAAGGCCGTCCAGCACGACGCCGAGACCGCCCGGGTCACCCCGCTACTGGGTTCTCTCCTCCGGATCGCCGCCGAGGTCCAGGTGGCGGCCACGCCCGTACGCGAGGAGACGGTCGCCGCCGCCCGCGCCGAGGGCGCCACCGACACCCACATCCACGACACCGTCCTCATCGCCGCCGCCTTCTCCATGTACAACCGTTACGTCAGTGGCCTGGCCACCGCACTGCCCGCCGAGCCCGCCTACTACGAGGAGGCGGGCCGACGGATCACCGCCCACGGCTACACCGCCTCCTTATGAAGGGGAGACGGCCACCATGCCCGCGCACTCCCCGAAGAAGGCCCACCGAAGAGCGGTCACCGCCACTGTCGTCGGCAACTTCATCGAGTCCTTCGACTGGCTCGCCTACGGACTCTTCGCGCCCCTGTTCGCCGCCCAGTTCTTCCCCTCCCACGATCCCCTCACCTCGCTCCTCGGCGTCCTCGCCGTACTGGGCGCAGGCGTCCTCATGCGCCCCCTCGGCGGCATCCTCCTGGGCCGCTACGCCGACCGGCGCGGGCGCCGTCCCGCCCTCCTGCTGGCCGTCTCCCTCATGGCGGGCGGCTCCCTGCTGATCGGTGCGACCCCCGGCCACGCGCAGATCGGGCTGTTCGCTCCGGTCCTCCTGCTGCTGGCGCGCATGGCCCAGGGCCTCTCCCACGGCGGTGAATGGCCCACCGCGACCACCTATCTGATGGAGGTCGCCCCCGAGAAGCGCAAAGCCACCTACGGCAGCCTGTTCTCCCTGACCACCTGCGCCGGCGCCTTCACCGCCTCGCTCCTCGGCGGCGGTCTGACCGCCCTTCTCGGCCCGGCCGCGATGAACGCCTGGGGCTGGCGCGTACCGTTCCTGATCGGAGGCGTCCTCGGCCTGGCCCTGCTGGTCCTGCGCACCCGCCTGGCCGAGACCGAGGTCTTCCAGCGGGAGGTCCGCGCCCGCCGTGACCGAGGCTCCCTGCGACAGATCCTCGGCGCCCACCGGCGCGGTGTCCTGCTGGCCGTCCTGTTCGTCGCGGGCAGCGCGGCGGTCGGCGGCACCTGGACCTCCGTCGTTCCCGCCCTGGGAAGCCGACTCGCCCCGCCTGGCACGATGTTCTGGGCGGTGATGACGGCCACCGCCACCATGCTGCTGCTCAACGTCCCGATCGGCCTGCTCGCCGACCGGATCGGCGCCGTCCGCCTGCTGCTCGCGGCCGGGGCCCTCTTCGCCGTCACGGGATCCGTCTCGTACCTGACCATGACCGGTACGTTCGCCAGCCTGCTGTTCACCTACGGCTCTGGCGTCGTCTACCTCGTGTGCGTCACGACCGTCCTGCCCGGACTGCTCACGGACCTCTTCCCACCGGAGGTCCGCGCCCTGGGCGTGGGCCTGCCCCACGCGGTCACCGGGGCCGCCCTGGGCGGCGCGGGCCCCGCCCTCGCCGCCTACGCCGCCGAGCACGACGCCGACGGCTGGTTCGTCACGGGTGTGATGACCGCGGTCCTCCTGAGCTACCCCGCCGCCCTCCTCGCCGCGCGATCCCCCCACCCCACCACAACGTCACCAGCCCACCCCACCCTCACCTCCGTCCACTGACGTCCCCGGAAGCGTACGAACCCACGGCACCGGACCAGCAGGCGCCTCCATGAGGTCCTGGCAAAGGTGTTGGACGTGTCGGTGGGTGATCGGGGCAGGTGGCGAGGCCCCAGGAAGGCTTCGTGGATGTCATCACGTCGCTCCCACCGGACGCGGAGACGCCGAAAGCCATGAAACCAGGAGATCGTCCGCTCGACCGGTGGACACCGAGGCCGGAGCTGTGCGGGACGCCGCGTCGGGCGATCACCGGTTCGATGCCCTGGGCCCGGACGAGGCGGCGGTACTTGTCGTGGTCGTGGTCGTGGTCGCAGTCGCGGTCGGCCAGCAGCGCGTCCGGTCGTCGCCGTGGTCGGCAGACCAGACCCGCGACGGACGGAATCTTCGCGAGGAGGGGCATCAGCTGGGTGACGTCGTTACGGTTCCCGCTAGGGCCTGTGTGATGTTGTGATCAGTCGGCGACCTTCAGGAGGTCGTCGATCCAGATCATCGCGGCGCGGAGGTGGAGGCCGGCGAGGTAGCT
>NZ_JBHYZW010000026.1:0-79147 GCF_042754005.1 Streptomyces sp. NPDC059247 | reverse complement strand
CCACACCCACGGCCGGATCCTCGGCTTCATCGGCGAACCCCGCGTCAACGTCCTCGAACTCAACACCGCCCTGAAGAACCTCACGACGGCCAAGGACTGAGACCCGGGTCCACCGCTCCTCAGCGGGCCGGGAGCAGCCGGGTCTCGACGGCCGGGAGGCCCTTGACCCACCAGTGGTCGTAGCGGCCGTAGACCCGGGGGTCGCGGTCGGCCAGCAGGGCACCGAGCGCCTCGGCCTCGGCCGCGAGCCCGTCCCACACCTGGGCGGGCAGCGGTTCGAAGGCCGAGGCTTCGACGCCTCCGTCGACCGGGCGCCAGACCCCGGCCACGTACCCGTCGACGAGGAGGGTCGGCAGGGTGTCGCCGTTCACCCGGATCACGTGCTTGCGGTACGCGGGCGGGAGGACGCGGCCACGGTCGGCGTAGGCGAGCAGGACGCTGTCCCACATGGCCATCAGCCGGGGCGGCGCCGGGACGTCCTCGTCGGGCAGCGGCGCCCCCGGCACGTCGTACAGGACCGTCCCCCCGGGGCCCTCCCGCTGCTCCAGGGCGTCGCCGAGCAGCCGTACCGCCTCGCGCACCTCGCCCCGGGGGGCCAGGGTGAACTGGGCCATGTCGGGGACGGACGCGGGGCCGAAGCCCTCCAGATAGCGGCGGAGCAGGACGGCGAGGCCCGCCGCCGAGGCCGCGGGGTCGGCGAGGACCGGCCGGGTGCCCGCCGCCACGAACGACTGGGCCGTCCCGAACGACCACGGCGGGCCCGTCGGCGCGTGCCACAGCGGCGCGTACTGCCGGATCATCCGCCAGACCACGGCCTCCACGGGGCCGCCCCGGGCCTCCTCGATACGGGAGCGCAGCTCGGCCCCGCTCCGGGCCGCGTCCGCGTACCGGAGGAGACCGGGCAGCAGGGCGTCGGCGTCCTCGGCGGTGAACCCGGCCGCCCGGTAACGGGGATCACGCAGCCGGGAGCCGCGCAGGGTGGGCTCCATGGCCTCCCGGAAGGCCCGGTAGTCCTCGGCGTGCACGAGGTGCAGCGTGATCCGCATGAGGGTCGACCGGACCAACGCGTACTGTTCCAGGGCTTCGTCGAGCCGCTCCGGGGCGAATCCCTCGACACGGTTCCACAGCGCCACGTACGGCGAACCCGGCTGCTGCGCCTGGAGCGCGACCACCCGCCGTACGGCCTCCGCGACCCCGATCGGCTCCCGTTCCAGCAGCAACTGCCGTGCGAGCGTGGACCGGTTGAGGGCGCGTGCGGTGATCGTCATGGCCCGATTGTCCCCGGCGGCGGCCGGAGACCCGCCGCCGGTTCCCGGCCCGCCCCTGAGGTGCGGCGAACCCTCCAGCGGACGCCCGTGGTTCACGCGGTCCACGGCCGGGAGTCACCTGGATCTCACCCTCGCTCATGAGGATCGTCCCCATGACCTCCACGCCCCGGGCCGGACGCCCGGCCGCCGCCGTGTCCGCCGTCGCCCTCGCCTCGGCCGCCGCGCTCCTCGTCCCGTCCTCCCCGGCGCACGCCGCCGCCGACGCCGTCCCGTCCTACGAGGTGAAGATCAACCTCACCGCGTCGGTCCTGGACGCCTCCCACAACCCCGGCGCGGCGGTCAAGTCGGCCTTCGGCATCACCGGTTCGGCCAAGACGCGCTCCTACGGCTACTACGACACCGACGGTCTGGCGCTCGACGCCCAGGGCTGGAGCGTCCGGCTCCGCCACAAGGACGGCTCGTCCTTCGAGGAGACGTACAAGAAGCGCTTCCCCGTCACGGACGGCGACATCGGCGCCGCCCTGACCGCCGCGAAGGCGGCCGGTTTCGACAGCGGCGACACCAACTACAAGGCCGAGGTCGACTGGGGCTACGCCAAGCAGACCCTCAGCTTCAGCACCGAGAAGAGCCGCAGCGCCAAGGGCTACTCCGGCACCACCCTCCCGGCCGGTGCGACCGGCCGCGACTGGCTCGTGAACGACGTCCCCGGCAAGCTCGCCGACTGGAACTCCCCCGGCTGGGGCACCGGCACCCTTCAGACCTCCCGTCTCCACGGCGGAGTGACCGCGAAGGTGTACGGCGGCGCCTGGGGCGCGTCCGACGACGCGAGCATCGAGGTGCTGCCGGTCGTCGGCGCGGACGGCACGGGCACGGAGTACGTCGTCGAGCTGTCCTTCAAGACGGACTCGGGCACCGACGCGGCGAAGCTCCACGCCGACGCCCTCGCCCTCGCCGAGGCCAACGGCTGGCTGTACCACGGCGACATCCTCAAGACGCGGCTCATCCTCGACCGTTACTAGGACACCGCCGGGCCCGGGGTGCGGCCGGGTCCGCCGTCGCCGTCGGGCGTTCACCAGGAACTCCCTCTCCCTTCGCACACGCGATACCCCTCGTTGTGGCCGGAATCGGACCATGAGGCGGGCCTCACGGCCACCACCATGTGTTCAAGGGAGTTCAGATGAATCCGCGCCTCCTGCGCCGGCCCGCCCTCGTGGTCCTGCCGCTGTCCGCCGCGCTCGCGCTCACGGCGCTCACGGGGACGGCCGGGGCGGAGCCCGCGCGGCACGGTCACGCCGCCCGGGTCGTCTCCACCGCGACCCTGCCCGACATCCCGCTGGCCCGGTTCAGCAACGCCCTGCTCCCCGGCAGCGTCCGCGACGACCGGAACGTGGACCTCGGCGGCATCGGCAGCGACCTCTACCCGGCCGAACGCCACGGCGAGTACTGGACCGTCACCGACCGGGGCCCCAACGGCCAGATAGCGGTCGGCAAGGACAAGCGGCGCACCTTCCCGGTCCCCGGCTTCGACCCGGCGATCGTCAAGGTCCGGACCGTCGGCGACCGCCTCCAGGTCGTCCGGGCGATCCCGCTCACCACCGCGTCCGGCGCCCCCGTCACCGGTCTGCCCAACCAGCCGGGCCGCGACGAGGCCCCGTACACCCACGACGCCTCGGCCCCGCTCCCGTACAACCCGAACGGCCTCGACACCGAGGGCCTCGTCCGCGACCGCGACGGCAGCTTCTGGCTCGTCGACGAGTACGGCCCCTCGCTCGTGCACGTCTCCGCCCGGGGCCGGGTCCTGGCCCGCCACGTCCCCAAGGGGCTGGGCCTGACCGGCGCCGACTACCCGGTGGTCGAGTCCCTGCCGTCGGTCTTCCTCAAGCGCAAGGTCAACCGTGGCTTCGAGGGCCTCGCGCTGCTCCCCGACGGCGACCTCGTGATGGCGCTCCAGAGCCCCCTCCTCAACCCCGACAAGGCCACCGGCGAGGAGTCCCGCAACACGCGCCTGGTGCGCTTCTCGCCCCGGAAGAACCGCGTCACCGCCGAGTACGCCTACCGCTTCGACCCGGTCGGCGTCGTCGAGCCCGGCCAGACGAAGACCTCCGAGCTGAAGATCTCCTCCGTCGTCGCGCTCGGCGGCGACCGCCTCCTCGTCCAGGAGCGCACCGACAAGTCCGCCCGCGTGTACGAGGTACGGCTCCGCCGGAGCTCCGACATCCTCGGCTCCGCCTGGGACACCACCGCCTCCCCGGCCCTGG
This sequence comes from Streptomyces sp. NPDC059247, assembly GCF_042754005.1. Lineage (NCBI taxonomy): Bacteria > Bacillati > Actinomycetota > Actinomycetes > Kitasatosporales > Streptomycetaceae > Streptomyces > Streptomyces sp. NPDC059247. The sequence goes on along the minus strand of NZ_JBHYZW010000026.1, from coordinate 75,621 downwards.
AGCAGCTCGACGGCCCGGCGGCCGACCGGGGCCCCTTCCTCGCCAAGCGCCTGGTGCTCGACCTGAACACCGTCCCCGGCGTCCCCGGCAAGATCGAGGGCATCGCCGTCGAGGGCTCCTCGACGCTCGTCGTCGTCAACGACAACGACTTCGGCATGACGGACGGCCCGGAGGCCTTCGACGCCAAGGGCCGTCTCGTGGACAGCGGCATCGAGACGAAGCTCGTCCGCGTACGGCTGGCGCACCCGATCCGCTGACCCGGTCCGCTGGCCTGGTCCGCTGGCCTGGTCCCCGCTGGCCCGGTCCGCCCGCCCCGGCCTCCAGGGGGCCGTGCGGGTGATCTCGGCGGCCGTACGGCGACCCGCGTCCCGTACGGCCGCCGTCCGGCCAAGTGGAAGATCGTTCCTGCTGCCCGGGGACGCCGGTACGGCCCCGGGGCCCGCCTCCCCGCTCCAGGTGACCGTTGCGGGTCCGGCTCGTTGCCCGGTCTATATCGGTCACACGACGGAGGTGTGCAGTGAGCGGAGAACGGACGGGCACGGCGCGGAAGCCGGTCATGGGCGACGCCGAGGACGTACGCGGGGCGGCCGAGGCACTGGGCCGGGGGTGCGCGGTCGCGCACGGCTTCGGCAACCTCTACGCCCTCACCGCCCGCGCCGACCGCGAGGTCGTCGAACGGGTCAACCGGATGAAGGGCCGCCCGGCCACCCAGGTCGGCAGCGTCACCACCGTCCGCGACCGGATCCGTTCCCTCTTCGACTGGCCCCGGCTGCCCGCCGAGATCCCGCGCCGGCAGATCCAGGACCTCGTCGACGAACTGTTCGCCCTCGGCCCCTTCGGCTTCCGGGGCCCCGCCGCCGCCCACGTACCGCCCCATCTGACCGCCGTCCAGGACGGTGTGCCGACGGTCCAGCTGATCGGCCCCGGCTACCGCTGCCCCTCCAACCGCTTCCTCGCCGAAGCCCTGGCGGGCACCGGCACCGGATTCCTCTCCGTCACCTCGGTGAACCTCTCCCGGCACCGGACCGGGACGGACCACGAACCGGCGCACTGGCGCGCCGACGGGGTGGCCGCCGATTTCGGCCACGAGCCGGAGGTCCGCCTCCTCGCCCACGAGGACGAGGCGGCCGCCCGCCTCCGGCACCCGCACCACGCCACGACCTCGACCACGCTCCTGTCCTTCCACCACACACCGGGCCACGGCCGCTCCGGGCTGCCCGCCCTCACCCTCGAACGGCACGGCTCCCTCTCCGCCGACCACACCCGCGCGGTCGCCGCCAACCACGGCTTCGCCCTCGTCGTCCCGCCCCGGGCCGCACCGCGCCTGGCCGCCCGGAGCTACCCGGCGGGCTGAGACGGGCCCGGGACGCCCCCGTGCCCCGCCGCATCCCCGCACCGGCCGGGGGATACCCCCACCCGCAGGAGCCCGGCTGACTCCATTTCCGCTGTTCGGCGCCCTGACTACGGTCGAAGGCACAGTCGGTCGGCGAGGAAGGGAACACCATGGGGCGGCGTCGGGGCAGCGGAGACACCGAACGGCACGGGGGCGCCGCTCCCGCGATCGAGGTGCGCTCCGTCACCCGCTCCCACGGGCGGGGAGCCGGGACCGTACGGGCGCTCCACGGCGTGGACCTGACGCTGGAGCGGGGCAGCTTCACCGCCGTGATGGGCCCCTCGGGCTCCGGCAAGAGCACCCTCCTGCAGTGCGCGGCCGGTCTGGACCGGCCGACCTCCGGGCAGGTCCTGCTGGGCGGGGAGGACATCACCGGTCTCAGCGAGGACCGGCTGACGGAACTGCGGCGCACCCGCGTCGGGTTCGTCTTCCAGTCCTTCAACCTGCTGCCCTCCCTGACGGTCCTGCAGAACGTGCTGCTGCCCCAGCGGCTCGCGGGCGTACGGCAGGACCGGCGGCGGGCCCAGCAGCTGCTCACCGAGGTGGGGCTCGCGGACCACGGCGCCAGGCGCCCCGGGCAGCTGTCGGGCGGTCAGCAGCAGCGGGTGGCCATCGCCCGCGCGCTGATCACGGACCCGGAGGTGGTGTTCGCGGACGAGCCGACCGGCGCCCTGGACACCCGGTCCGCCCGGGAGGTCCTGGGGCTGCTGCGGCGCGCGGTCGACACGATGGGCGCCACGGTCGTCATGGTCACCCACGACCCGGTGGCCGCGTCCCACGCGGACCGGGTGCTCTTCCTGGCCGACGGGACCCTGGTGGGCACCCTGCGACAGCCGGACCCGCAGACGGTGGCCGACCGGATGAACCTGCTGACGGGCGGGGCGGGAGCGTCGGGAGAGATGAGTGGGGTCGCTGGTGCGGGTGGTGTGACCAGTGCGGCTGGTGGGGGTGGGGCGGCTGGTCTGGGGGGCCCGACTGGTGGGGGTGGTGTGGTTGGGGCGGCTGATGCGTGGTCCACCAGTGGCGCCACAGACGTCACCGGCTCCACCGGCGCCACCGGCGCCACCGGCGCCACCGCCGCTCAGGGGCGCGCCGGGGCCGTCGCGTGACGAACGGTCTCGCGCGGGCCTCCGTGCGCTTCAGGCCCGCGTCCTTCGTGGGCAGCCTCGTCGCCCTGTTCCTCGCGGCGGTCGTCATCACCGCCTGCGGCACCCTGCTCCAGACCGGCGTCACCGCCCACGCGCCGACCGTGCGCTACGCCGGGTCCCCCGTGGTCGTCTCCGGCGACCCCTACGTCCGGATCACCTTCGAGGAGGCCGGGGAACGTCAGTCGCAGCAGAGCCCGCTGCCCGAGCGCGCCCGCGTCGCCACGGCCCTGGCCGCCGAGATCGCCGCCCGCCCCGGTGTCGCCGGGGCCGTACCCGACCTGTCCTTCCCCCTCCTGACGGCGGGGGCACCGGACGCGCTGCCCGCCCTCACCGGACGGAACTTCTCGGCCACCGCCCTCATCGCGGGCGACCCGCCCCGGAGCCGCGCCCCCGGAGCCGGGGAGATCCTCCTCGAAGAGGGCGTCGCACGGGCGGCGGGCCTCGCCCCCGGGGACCGGGTCTCGCTGAACGCCCCCGGCGGCAGCGGGAGCTACCTGGTGGCGGGAGTGCTTCCCGCACCGGCCGACGGCCCGAGCGCCTGGTTCGCGGACCCGGTGGCCGAGCAGCTGTCCGGACACCCCGGGACGGCCGACGCCATCGCCGTGACCGCCCGGGACGGCGTGTCCACGGCCGCCCTCGCGGAGCGGGTGCGCCGGGCCGTGGACGGCCGCGCCGAGGTCGCCACCGGTGACGCGCGCGGCGCCATGGAGGTTCCGGCGCTCGCCGGGGCCAAGGAGGTGCTGACCGGCCTCGGCGGCTCCTTCGGCGGCATCGCCGCCCTGACCGCCGTCTTCGTGGTCGTGGGCACGATCGCGCTGGCCACCGGACAGCGGGCCCGGGAGTTCGCCGTGCTGCGGGCGATCGGCGCGACGCCCCGGCAGATCCGCCGCACCATCGCCACCGAAGCGCTGCTCGTCGCCCCCGTCGCGGCGGCCCTGGGCGTCCTGCCCGGCGTGGCGCTGGCCCGCTGGTGGTTCGGCGAACTCGTCGACCGGGGCGCCGTACCGCCCCAGGTCTCCCTGGACACGGGCGTCCTGCCGATGGCGATCGCCGTGGGGGTCTGCGCGCTCGCCGCGCTGACCGCCGGGTGGACGGCCGCCCGCCGCCCCGCGCGGCTGCGCCCCGGGCAGGCGCTGGGGGAGGCGGCCGTGGAGCCCGCCCGGCCCGGCGCCGTCCGGATCGTCCTGGGGCTCGGGGCCCTCGCGGGCGGCACCGCGCTCGCCGTCCTGGCCGCCGGGCTCGGCGGCGAGGACGCCGCCAACACCGCCCTCGGCGTCATCATGTGCTTCCTGCTCGGCGTCGCCCTGCTCGGCCCGCTCCTGGCCCGGCTGTGCGCGAGCGTCCTCGGACTGCCCCTGAGGGCGGGCGCCGCCGGGGCGCCGGGCTCCCTGGCCGCCGACAACACCCGGGCCCAGGCCCGCCGTCTGGCCTCGGCCATCACCCCGATCATCATGGTCACGGCCTTCTGCGGCACGCTGCTCCTCATCCAGAGCAGCGTCGGTCACGCCTCCGGGGAGAACGTCCGGGACGCGGTCGTCGCCGACCACGTACTCGGCTCGACCGGCCCCGGTCTGCCCGCCGGAACCGCCGAACGGGCCGCCCGCGCACCGGGCGTGGCCGCCGCGACCGGGGTGCTCCGCACCGGAGCGCTCTACCGGTCGGGCGACACGCTCGCCTCCGTGACGGTCCTGGGCGTCTCCGGCGACCCGCGCGGCCTGCCGGAGGTGCTCGACCTCGGGGTGCGGAGCGGTTCGCTGAGCGCCCTGCGGACGGCCGACACCGTCGCCCTCGACACCCTGGTCGCCGAGGACCTGGGGGTACGGACGGGGGACCGGGTCGCGCTCTGGCTGGGCGACGGCACCGAGGTCAGGCCCACCGTGGTCGCCACGTACGCGCGGGGACTCGGCGTGGGACAGGCCGTGATGCCCCGCGCCGCGCTCGCCGCGCACGTGACGACCGCCCTGGACGGTCAGGTGCTCGTCGCTGCGGCCCCCGGCGCCGACCCGGAGGAGACGGCCCGTCGGCTCGGCGCGCTCGCCCCGGGGGCGACGGTCACCGACGCGGCCGGATACGGGGCCCAGGCCGACCGCGCGCGGGAGCTCGACGCCTGGGCCAACACGGTCATGGCCGCCGTGCTCGGCGGGTTCGCCGCCGTCGCCGCCGCCAACACCCTGGTGATGACGGTCCTCGACCGCCGCCGCGAGATCGGCCTCCTGCGCCTCTCCGGCACCACCCGGCGCCAGGTGCGGGACATGATGCGCTGGGAGGCGCTCCTCGTCGCCGTGTCGGGGCTCCTCGTCGGCGGGGCCATCGCCTGGACCACCCTCGTCCCCGTCGCCCGGGGCATCACGGGAGCGGCCCCGTACGTCCCGTTCGGCACGGCGGCCCTCCTGGTCGGCGGCGCGCTCCTCCTCACCCTCACCGCCACGGGCCTGCCCACCCTGTCCCTGCTCCGCACCCGCCCGATCGAAGCGGGCGGCGGCCGGTAGCCGAGGACGGGCGCGGGGGCCGGGGGACCCGGGCGGGGGAGCCCGTACGGCCGGGGGCGGCGGCCGGAGCCCGTACGACGGGAGGAGGCCGTGCGGCCGGGGCCGCCGTACGGGCCGGAGGAGGCCGTGCGGCGGGCCGGTCAGCCGCCGCAGCACCCGGCGGGAGCCGCGCCCCCGGCCGGAGCCGCGTCCCCGGCCGGAGCCGCCGCCCCGGCGTCCGCGCCGGGGGCCGTCTCCCGGTCCAGGAGCGAGGGAGCCTTCCCCGGGGTGTCGGCGTCGGACTTGACGACGTACACCTCCCACGGTTCCCGGCCGGGGCCGGTGACCCAGACCTTGTCCTGGAGGGCGTAGCAGCAGGAGGTGTCGTTCTCCTCGAAGGTGGCCAGGCCCGCGTCCTTGAGGCGGTCGGCGGCGGCGGTGACGTCCCCGGTGGTGGCGACCTCGACGCCGAGGTGGTCGAGCCGGGTGTCCTCGCCGGGCCCGCCCTCGATCAGGACGAGCTTGAGCGGGGGTTCGGCGACGGCGAAGTTGGCGTAGCCGGGGCGGCGCTTGGCGGGTTCGGTGCCGAAGAGCCGGGAGTAGAAGGCGATCGAGCCTTCGAGGTCGGCGACGCGCAGGGCGAGCTGGATCCGGGACACGGCGGGCTCCACTTCAGCGGGATGTATATCGATGTCTGTCGATACGGTCGACCTTGCCATCGGCATCGACGGCTGTCAATATCGAAGAATGTCGAAACAGATGACTCCGCCGCCCCCGGCCGGGCGGGACGACGGGACGACGTGCTGCGCGCCGATGGTCCGCCGACCACTGGCCGAGGAGGCGGCGGGCGAGCTGGCCCGGATGTTCAAGGCGCTCGCGGACCCGGTCCGGCTGAGGCTGCTCTCGCTGATCGCCTCGCACGAAGGCGGCGAGGCCTGCGTCTGCGACCTGACCGGGCCGTTCGACGTCTCGCAGCCGACCATCTCCCACCACCTCAAGGTGCTGCGCGAAGCCGGTCTCGTCGACTCCGAGCGGCGCGGCACCTGGGTCTACTACTGGGTCCTGCCCGACGCCCTCGCCCGGCTCTCGGCCCTGCTCCGGATCCCCGGCGCGCCCGGAGAGGCCCCGGAATGAGCGGTACGGCGCAGTCGCCGCCCGGGGCGGGGCGCGAGAAGTGGCGTACGGCGGACCCGGAGCACGAGGCGGACCCCCGGCCCCGGCCCCGGGCGGACGGCCCCGGCGCCAGCGTCCCCGGCCACGGCACCCCCGGCTCCACCGCCCCCGGCCCCGCCATCCCCGGCGACGGCACCCCCGGCCCCGCCGCCCCCGGTCCGGCGCCCCTGGCGCGGCGGGCCCTGGTCGAAGGGCTCGGCACGGCCGCGCTGGTCGCCGTCATCGTCGGCTCCGGCATCCAGGCCACCGTGCTCACCGAGGACCCCGGCCTCCGGCTGCTGGCCAACTCCCTGGCGACCGCCTTCGGCCTGGGCGCGCTGATCGCCCTGCTGGGCCCGGTGTCCGGCGCGCACTTCAATCCGGCCGTGACGCTCGCCGCCCGCTTCTCGGGCCCGGGTCCCTCGCGGCGCGAGACGGTCGCCTACGTGTCCGCCCAGATCGCCGGGGCGATCGGCGGCGCGGTCCTCGCGGACGCCGTGCACGGCCGGACACCGGGGGTGTTCTCCGGCCACGACCGGTTCGCCGGGCACCTCTGGCTGGCCGAGGCCGTCGCCACGGCCGGGCTGGTCTGGCTGGTCTTCGGACTGACCCGCGCGGGCCGCGCCCACCTCGCCCCGGTCCTGGTCGCCGCGTACATCGCGGCGGCCTACTGGTTCACCTCCTCCACCGGCTTCGCCAACCCGGCGGTGACGATCGGCCGCGCCTTCACGGACAGCTTCTCCGGCATCGCCCCCACGTCCGTCGCCCCGTTCGTCGGCGCCCAGCTCCTCGGGGCGGCCGTCGGCCTGGCGCTGGTCACGATCAGCTTCGGCCGCCGCCCGGCCCCCGCCCGTACCACCACGGAACCCGCCGTGCCCACCGAACCGGAAAGCGTCCCCACCGCATGAGCACCCCCACCACCCCCTCGGTCCTGTTCGTCTGCGTGCACAACGCGGGCCGCTCCCAGATGGCCGCCGCCTTCCTCGCCCGGCTCGGCGGTGACGGGGTCCGCGTCCGCTCCGCGGGCTCCGCCCCGGCCGACTCGGTCCACCCCGCCGTGGCCGAGGCCATGAGCGAGGTGGGCGTCGACATCTCCGCCGAGACCCCCGGACTGCTCACCCCGGAAGCGGTACGGACCTCCGACGTCGTCATCACGATGGGCTGCGGCGACGCCTGCCCCGTCTTCCCCGGCCGGCGCTACCTCGACTGGCGGCTCGACGACCCGGCGGGCCTGGGCGTCGAGGCCGTACGGCCGCTCCGCGACGAGATCGAGCGGCGCGTCCGGGGTCTCCTCGCGGAACTCGGCGTCGAACCCCTCGGGTGACCGTCCCTGCCCCCGTCCCCGTCGCCGGGCCGGTCGTGGACGACGGCTCCGCGCCGGACTCCCGTACGGGTGAGGTGACGGAGTCGCCCCGCGCGGCCCGTTCTCCCGGCTCCGGCGGGCCCGGGGGCCGCGCGTATCGCGCCGGACGGGGAGCCGAAGAAGCGCGAACGCCTCCACGATCCACGGACGCGGCGATACAGTCCGGCGGAACGGGTCCGGCGACCAGGGGGAGGGGCCGACGTGCTGGAGGTCGTGGCGCTCAGCGCGCTGACCACGTTCCTGCTGGGGGTGGGGAACGGAGCCGCCGGAGAGATCGGCAAGAACCTGACCCTGTCGGCGGGAGCCCTGGTCAGACGGACCCTCGGACGGGAGACCCCGCTCCCCGCCGACGCGGAGGAGCGCCGGGCGCTGGCCTCGCGCGTGCACGCCCGCCTCGGGAACGATCCACGGCGGGCCGGTGAATGGGCGCTGATGCTGGAGAGCGCCCCCGACGAGACCCCCGAACCGTCCCGGGGCGCGATGCCCCCGGCGCCCTGGGCGTTCACGGACCGTCAGAAGGTGCTCAAGCGGCTGATGAGGGAGGCCGACCGCCCCTGGGAGGGACGGCCCCGGGTCGTGCTCCTCTCGGGCCCCCCGGGCAGCGGCTCCACCTCGATCGCGCTCCGGCTCGGGGCCCAGGGCCGCGACCGGTTCCCCGACGGGCGGTACTACGTCGACCTGCGCGACACCGCCGGGGAGACCGGGCCGGAACCGTCGGCGGTCCTGCTGCGGCTGCTGCGCGAGATGGACGTGCCCACCGACAGCGTCCCCGCCACCGAGGCGGGCCGCGAGCGGCTCTACCGGACGCTCACCGAGGGGCGCAGAGCCCTGGTGGTGATCGACCACACGACCTCGTCCGCGCAGGTCCGCGCCCTCGTACCGGCGACACCCGGAGTCCTGCTCGTGGTCGTCGTGTCCGGGCCGCCCCCGCTCGTCGAGGCCGAGCGGATCGCCGTACCGCCGCTGACCGACCGGTACGCGAAGCGGCTCGTACGGAAGGTGGCCGGGCCGCAACACGCCGCACGGGTCAAGGCCGGGCTGCCCGGAGTGCTCGACCGCTGCCGGGGCAACGCCTTCGCCCTCCACGCGGAGGCCCGGCTCCTCGCCCGGGACGAGCCGGGGCCGACGTCCCCGCCCCCGGCGGGCCGAGGGCCCGCGTCCGCACTCCGGGACGGCCGGGGAGCCGGGCCCCTGCCCCCGGACGGCCGCGAGACCGCCGCCTCCCCGGCCCGCGACGGCCGGGCGCCCGGCTCCGCGCTCCCCGCCCCCGCGGGGCCGGACCATCCGGTACGGACGGCGGCGCGGCTCGCCTCGCTCCGGCTCGGTCCCGAGGCGGAGCGGCTGTGCCGACTGACCGCGCTCGGCGGCTGGCCGTCCGTCAGCGTCCCGATCGCCGCAGCCGCCGCCGGTACCGACGAGGCCACGGCCGCCCGGCTGCTCGACGAGGTGGCGGCCGTCGGCCTCCTTGAACCCCTCCCGGACCTGCGGTACCGCTTCCGGCCCGAGACCAGGAGGCAACTGGCCGAGACCGCCACCGCCGAGTACGGCCTCGGCGCCTGCGCGGACGCCGTGGACCGGATGCTCGAAGCACTGCTCGGGCGCGTACTGCCCGCGTCCCGCGCCGCCCTGCCGGAGAGCTGGCGGACCGAACTCCCGCCGGGGTACCGGGACGGGGCCGACGCGGTCCCGGACGGCATCGCCGTACTGGCGGCGGAAGCGGCCAACGTGGCCCGTGCGGTCGCCCTCGCCGAGGAGCACCGGCGGACCGGCACCGCCCTCTGGCTGGCCCGTGCCCTGTGGCCGCTCCAGCTGAAGGCCGGACACTGGGACGAGGTGCTCCCGGCGCTCCGGGATGCGGCGCGCCACGCCGAGGAGACCCGGGCGGACGAACGGATGACGGGCGCGCTCCACTTCCAACTGGCCCACTGTCTGGGGGAGATGGGCCGGGTGGAGCAGGCGCTCCGGGCGGCACGGGCGGCCGTGACGTACGAGCGTGCGGCCGGTCACACGCGCGGCGAGGCCTCGGCCGTGGAACTGCTGGGCCTGTTGAGCCTGAACCGCTGGTCGTACGAGGAGGCCCACGAGAGGTTCACCGAGGCCGAGGCCGTCTACCGGAGGATCGGGGCGGGCGAGGAGGGCGCGGCCGACCTGCCGAGGGCCCTCGCGCTTGCCGAGCGCCACCGGGGCCGGGCCCTGCGCGGGATGGGCAGGACGGACGAGTCCCGCCGGTGCCTGGAGAACGCCGTGGACTTCTTCGCGGGCCGCACCGGGGCGCCCCCGGAGGCGTACAACCGGGCCCGTTCCCTCACGGACCTCGCGGAGACCCTGCACGAGAGCGGCGACGACCCGGCGGCCCTGGCGAGGATCGCCGAGGCGGAGGCGCTGCTGCCGTCCTCCGCGACCCCGCACCTCGCCTATCTCACGGGTCTGCGACGGCGGTGCGCCGCCTCCGCGTCGGCGGGGTGAGCGGGCGGGGACGGCGGTCCCGGGCAGCGGTCCGGCGCGGGAGGTCCGGCGCCGGGAGGTCCGGCCGGGGCGCCGCCCGTCGGCTCAGCCGGAGGTCTCCACACGGAACGGATGCGCACCGCCGCCGGTGTGCGCCCGGAGCACGACCCCCCGCGCGGGGACCGTCCCGCCGTACGCCAGCCAGGCGTGCAGGGCCGAGGCGTACGCGGCCGGATCGGCGTCCGCCCCGGCTCCCGCTTCGGCGGCCAGCAGGAACGTGCCGTGTGCCCGGCTTCGTACGACACAGGTGTCGGGCCCCGTCACGTACACCGCCGTCGCGCAGTGCGGATGCAGCCGCAGCACCTCCGCGGTCCACGTGCCGGGGCCGCCCAGACGGGGATCGTCGGCCCGCCCGTCGCGCGTGATCACGTCCGCCACGTCGAGGTCCTCCGGGCGCCGGGTCTCCTCGTGCACGGCGAGATGGGCGTCGCCGAAGGCGCCGGGGGGATGCCCGGCGGACCGCTCGACCACGATGTCCGTCCCCTCCGCCCGGGTCCGCACGTGCAGCGGCGACGTCACCCCGCGCGGGGTGTACGGGGGGAGCGGGAGCGGTTCGAGGGACGCCGGGGCGGTCGGCTCGGGCAGGTCCATCAGGGCGTAGAAGTGGCTGCGCAGCAGCCCCGCCGAGCGGCCCGGGGCCGAGGTGACGAACCCGGCGGGGGCGGGATCCGGCCGGTGCGCCTCGATCCCCCGTACCACCTGGGGGAGCAGCGGGGCGTGCGGGTCGAGCCGGGGCGCGTGCCGGACGAAGTCCGCGAGGGGCGCCTCGGCGTCGAGCACGCCCGCTCCGTCGGCGGTCAGCAGGACGGGGGTGCCGAGGGCGGCGGCGTAGTAGGACACCGCCCCGAAGTCCCCGAGGACGAGGTCGGCGGCGAGCAGGGCCTGCCGCCACGCGTGGACGGGGTCGATCAGGGCCAGCCCGTCGCGGCGCGCGCGGTCGAGCCAGGCCCGGATCTGGCCGGGACCGTGCCCGTACCAGATGTTCGGATGGAGGACGGCGGCCAAGTGATAGCCGTCGAGGGGCAGTTCGGCGGCGAGGCGAGGGAGGAGGCCGGGCAGGACGTCCCGCCCGCCGCCGTTCCCGAAGAGCCCCTCGGGGTTCCACGTCGAGTTCAGGACGACGAGCCGTTGTCCCCCGCGGACTCCGAGCGCCCGCCGGAATCTGTCCCGGTACGGGCGCGCCGCGAGCATACGGTCGTAACAGGGGTCACCCGCGAGGACGGCCGAGGGGACCGCCTCCGCGCAGACGCGGGCGAGCCGCTCCAACTGCTCGGGATGGGAGAGGACGAGCCCGTCGACGAAGGGCCGCCCGTCGGGCAGGAGCCACTCCGGAGAGAGACCGAACGTGGGCTCCGGGCCTCCGGCTTCCGCACCCTGGACGCCTGAGGTCCCGGCTCCCGGCTCCCGGCTCCCGGCTCCCGGCTCCCGGCTCCCGGCTCCCGGCTCCCGGCTCCCGGTTTTGGCCAGTCTCTTAGTGTATCCAACGCCGTGGGAGAGGACGGACAAGTTGCCCTGGAGCAGGTCGAGTTCGCCGCCGAAGCTCGCCGAGATCGCCAGGTCCACGGGGGTGGACAGGGCCTGTTCCCAGGGCAGTTCGGGCAGGCGCAGTTCATGGAGGAGGTCGCGGACGCCGTCCTGGAAGGCGGACGACCCCGTGGAGGTGACCAGGAGCTGGACGCGGAAGTCGTCGTGGAACAGCGGCACCAGGTCCATCAGACGGCCCGCCGAGGTGACGTTGTGGACCACCAGCAGCACCCGGCGCCGGGTGCTCCGGCTCGTCCACCGGCGGGATCCCTCCCCGACCGGTACGCGAATGGCCAGGGGTTCGGGCCCCACGGGTGACCTCCTGAACGAGCGTGACGTGGTCGCGCCACCCTATCCGCGATCAGTGCCGTGACCAGTGCCGTGACCAGTGCCGTGATCGGTGTCGCGGCCGGTGGTCCGGCGGCGTTGTCGGAGGCGGCTGGCACGATGCCCCGCATGGATCTCGCACACCCGCTCGACGGCCTGGACACCGTTCCCTGGGCCTCCTCCTCCCACGCGTACGGCGACGCGGCGGACCTGCCCGAACTGCTGAGGGTGTTGACCGGCACGGACCCGGAGGCGGCGGGCCGGGCGGTGTCGGACCTGTACGGGAGGGTGCTGCACCAGGGAACGGTCTACGAGGCCAGCGCGGAGGCGGCGCCGTTCCTGGCCGGGATCGCGGCGGCCGGGCACCGTACGGCCGAAGTCCTGGGGCTGCTCGGCGGCATGGCCGAGAGCGAGGACGAGTACGGGGTGGCGCCGGGCGCGGTGCGGACCGCCGTGGCCGGACAACTGCCGCTGCTCCTGCCGCTGCTGGCCGACGCCGATCCCGACGTCCGCAGGACCGCCGCCTGGGCGGTCTCGCACACCCGGGTCACCGGGACCGTCCTGCCCGCGCTGTGCGCCCGGTGGGCGGAGGAGTCCGATCCCGCCGCCCGGACGGAGCTCCTGGCCGGGATCGCCCGGCTCGACCCGGAGCGGGGAGCGGTCGAGGCGGCCGGGGTCCTGGACCCGTCCCAGCCCCCCGAGGTGCGGCTGGCCGCCGTCCATGTCCACCTCGACGCGGGCGCTCCGTGGACCGGGGCCCTGCACGACATGGTGCTGTCCCTCCTGCCCGCCGACTCCCTCCGCTCCGATCTCGACGACCAGCGCGGCGAGCCGCTGGCCGCCGTCGTCGGGGCGCTGCTGCGCCGGGGCGACGAGAGGACGCGCGAGGCGGCCTTCGTGCTGGTCGACGCCGCCCTGCGGGACGGCGGGGCCGAGGTCCGGGAGGAGGGCGTCTGGGCGGCGGAGTGCGCCTGTGCCGTCTCGCGCACCGCCCCGCACCGGCTGGTGGAGGGCCTGCGGGCGGCGGCGGTCGACGAGACGTCCGTGGTCGCCATGGCCCCCCTGCTCGGTCGGCTGGGCCCCGCCGCCGCACCGGTCGCGGACGTCCTCGTCCCGCTCGCCGGACGGAACCCGGACCGGGAGGACGACCACGCCGACCGTGCCCTGGCGGCGCTCGTGCGGATCGCCCCCGACCGGGCGGCCCCGCTCCTCGCCGCCGGACTCGGGCGCCGCCCGCGCGCGCTGGGCGCGGCCACCGGGCCGTGGCACGCGGAGAGCGCGGACTTCCCGTACGACGGCGGTCTCCTCGACGCCGTGCGGTCCTGCCTCTCCCGGCCCACGGAGCCGGTCCGCGACGAACCCGTGCGGCTGATGGGGCTGTTGGCGGGGTGGGGCGCCGAGGCGGTGGCCGCGCTGCCCGAACTGTGCGCGGCGCTCCCGCACTTCCCCGGCCCGGCCGCCCGTGCCCTTGCCGCCGTCGCCGCCGGGAGCGCGCCCCGGGACCGGGCCGCGGCCGTCGCCGCGCTGACGGAGGCGGCCGGAGCGGGGGGCCTTCCGGCGGCGAAGGCCCTGTACGACCTCACCGGCGACCCCGTACCGCTGCTCCGGAACCTCGAACGGGAACTCGGCGGCTCAGAAGGGGACATGGGTGACGCGGCGCGGGCCGCCGCCGCGCTCGGCCCCCGGGGAGCGGCACTGGAGCCCTTGCTGCGCGGGGCGCTCGGCGACCCCGAGGAGACGGCCTCCTCGGTCCTCGACACGGACACGGCCCTCGCGGAAGCCCTGTGGCGCGTCACGGGGGACCCGGCCCCCGCGGTCGCCGTCCTGGGGTCGGTCCTCGCCCGCGCCGAGCACGGTCGCTGGTCGCGCCGGTCGGTGGTACGGGCGGCCCGCGCCGCCGCGCTCCTCGGTCCGGCGGGCCGCCCGCTCACACCCGGGCTGGAAGCGGCCCTCGACGACCCGACACCGGCCCCGGCGGTGGTGCTCGCCCTGATCGCCGTGTCGGAACCCTCGGGTCTCGACCGCGCCGCGCTCGCCGGGGCGGCACTGACGTCGGCCGAGCTGGACGCCGACCCGACGGGAGCCTGCGAAGCCCTGGAGGCCCTGGTGTCCCTGGAGCTTCCGGGGGCCGGGGCCCTGGACGGCGAGTCGCTCAGCCGCCTCGCCGCCCTCGCCGAAGGCGACGCCCGGGTGGTCCGCTCGGGCCTGGAGGACCTCGTCATCGAGCGGGACGAGACCTTCCGGCATCGCGCGCGCACGCTTCTCACGGCCGTCACGGAGGCCTTCGCGGCGGCGGCGCCAGCGGGACGGCGGGGCGCACCGAGCGCGTGACGGGAGAGAGTCACGGGGGGTGCTGGGTGCCGGACTGTCGGGTGCCGGGCGTGGGGTCTTGAGCCGTTCGGTGCCGGGCGCCGCCGGGGCTCCGGCCCCCGTCCGGGGCGGGGTTCCAGCCCCCATCCGGCGCTACGGGAGTACGTCACCGACCAGGGCCCTCGGCGGCGCGGGGACCTCCTCCGCCTCCACCTGCCGACGTCCGGCGCAGGTGAGGGGCCTACTCGGCCGGGTGACGGTCGGTGTCGCGGGGACCTTCCCCGGTCGGCCGGAGAGTGGTGCCACGGGCGCTCTCCTCGGCGGCCGGGGAACGGTCGGCACCCCCGTGACCCTCCCCGGCCCGCTGACGTTCTGCGTCGGTGGCGTCGGTGGCGTCGGTGGCGTCGGTGGCGTCGGTGGCGTCGGTGGCGTCGGTGGCGTCGGTGGCGTCGGTGGCGTCGGTGGCGTCGGTGGCGGTGAGCGCGGTGAGCGCGGTGAGCGCGGTGAGCCGGTGGCGCCACTCGTCGACGCCTTCGTCCTCCTCCAGGACGGCCGCCAGTTCGATCAGGGTGGCGAGGGCCCTGGTCACGTCCACGGGTGGGGCGGTGGCCTCGTGCCGACGCAGGGCCGTGGTGAGCACCCGGAGCGCGGCGTGGTCGTCGTTCTTGAACTCGGAGAGGATCCGGGCGTTGTCGAGGGCCTTGGCCAGGCCCGTGAGGCTCTTGGAGCCGCCGTACTCCAGCTCCTCGGGCTCGTCCCGCTGAATGAAGAGGAGCGAGTTCCCGGACGGGTCGACCAAGGTGAACCGGCTCGCCCCGGGCCGGAAGCGGGTGATCCTGGGCTGCCCCTTCGCCGGGACCCTGCCGTAGGAGGCGCGCAGTGCCCGGCTGAACTCGGCGTGGTAGGCGCCGACTTCGTCGACCAGGACCAGACAGCAGCCGGACTCCTCCCGGCTCGGGTCGAAGTCCTCCGGCGGCCTCCCGAAGTGCAGCGCGAACCCGCTCCACTCCAGGGCCAGATAGAGATAGGGCCGGGTCTGCTGATACGTGACCGCGAAGCCCAGCGCCCGGTAGAACTCCAGGGTCTCCTCCACCGACGCGCACGGCAGCACCGGCACCGTCGTCTCGTTCGCCCGCGTGATCGCTCCCACCGCAGCCTCCACCACAGTCTCCACCTCTCCGCTCCCGTCCCGGACCGGGACACCCCCGAGGCTGACGCATCGCGCGGTTCTCCGCCTATGGGGTGGTGCGGGTGGTACGGCGCGGCACGGGGGTGCCGACCGATGCCGGGGGACTCCGTACGGGAGCGGGCGCCGCGTCTCGTACCCCTCACCGCCCGGCAGGCGCGGGCCGTTCGGCCGGGCGCCGGAGAGTGCCCCGGCTGAACGGCGGACGCCCGCGCCCGACCCCGTACGACTCCGGCGAGTGACGCGGGTCACAGCCGCCCCGTCGATGACTTCGCCGCCCGGACCCGGTCATACGTACGACAGAAACCGAACGAGGAAGGCCCGACATGACGAGGACGCTCAGCGCCGGTGCCCACGCCGTTCCCACCCCGCGTGACGCGCGGTCGACGGTACGGGGGCCGGTGGCCGGTGCGGTCGTGGCGGGGCCGCTGTTCCTCGGGGCGGGTGTCGCCCAGGGGCTGACCCGTGACGGCTTCGACTTCGGCCGGAACGCGATCAGTCAGCTGGCCCTCGGCGAGGCGGGCTGGATCCAGACGGTGAACTTCCTGGTCGCCGGGGCCCTGTTGGTCGCGGGCGCGGCCGGACTGCGCCGCGCGCTGGGCGGGGGAGCGGGAGGAACGTGGGGTCCCGCGCTGATCGGGGTCTTCGGCGCGTCGTTCTGGGCGGCGGCGGTGTTCCCGGCGGACGCCGGTGCGGGGTTTCCGGCCGGAGCCCCGGACGCGACCACGATGAGCGGTCACGGCTCCGCGCACATGGCCGCCGGGATGATCGGCTATCTCGCCCTGTGCGCCGCCCTGGTCGTCCTGGCCCGCCCGCTCGCCGCCCGGGGCCACCGAGGCTGGGCCGTCGCCTCCCGGCTCGTGCCCGTGGTGGTCCTCGCCGGATTCACGGCCTCGGCCGCCTCCGTCCTGGCCTTCACGGCGGGGGCGGGCCTGGGCCTGGTGGGGCTGGCCGCGGTGGCCGCCCGCCTGGCCGTCACCCCGGCGGACCGCTAGACGGCCGCCGCTCCACCGCACATCATCGACAGCATCAAGATCAACGGAACCGGAACGGAAACGGGGCATCTCATGACCGACGCGGTAAAGGGTCCTGCCAGCTACTTCCCCTCCATCGAGAAGAAGCACGGCCGCCCGATCGCGGAGTGGAAGGACCTCATCCGCGCCTCGCCGCTCACCAAGCACATGGAACTCGTGAACTGGCTCAAGGCCGAACACTCCCTGGGCCACGGCCACGCGAACGCCCTCGTGGCCCACACCCTCGCCGAGGACGCCTCCAAGTAGCCGCCACGAACGCCCGCCCCCGGACGCCCCCGGAACCGAGCCCGCCCGGGCCACCTCCAGGCACCGGAGGAAGCCCCTCGCGCCCGTGGCCGAGCCCGCCCGAACGGGAAGCCGACGGAGGCACCTCCTCGCACCGGTGCGAGCCACCGCCTCCGCCGTCACCGCCAGGCCGGAGGCGAACGGGACGAGCCGTACCCTCACCCGCCCGGCACCCGAGAGCCGGGAGGCGGCGCGAGCCCCGGCTCGATCGTCGAGCGGGAGGGAGATCCGGGTCGTGCCCGGCGCGCGTACTCGTGGGAGAGCACCTTCACGCGGTACGGGCAGGGCCGGGCGGCGGCGGGTCCGGGACGCTCGTACCGCGAACTCGGGGCGCACAGCCTCAGCTCGCGCCCCGGGTGATGGCTGGTGTCCCGGTAGCCACGCGTACTTCCGGGAGGACGTGTGCGGTTCACCATGTTCTTCGCGCCCCCGTACTACGCAGAAATCCGCCCGGGGAAGCAGTCGCCCAGCGGGTCGAGGACGCCGTCCGCCCGGCGACGGGCCGGGGCAGGCTCCGGGCGCACACGGCCACGCCGGAGGACGGCAGTCACCGGACCGATGGCGGCGCCCCAGCCGCTCCCCGGCATGGCACCTTCTACGGGCCCGGCGCCTATCCGTTCCGTACGGTGCCCTCCTCCAGCAAGGCACGGCCGGGTCAGGTGAATCCGGCACGGTTGACGTTCGGGGGCCGGTTCCCCGGAGTCCGGCTCACCCTGGAGAAGGCATACGGACCGGCATGACGCCGAGTACGAGGTTCTCCAGGGCCTCCGGCACGCGGCTGAAGCGGGCCAGCCAGCTGGAGACGACATACAGTTCACCGTTCTCGTCCAGGCCGAGGAACGCGTGGCCGTGGTCGAGTTCGCCGACGGGGAAGAGGTGGTGGCCGATCTCCGCGCTCCATTCGGCGAAACGGTCGGCCTCGCCCAACGCGAGGAGCGGATCCAGATCGAACGGCTCTCGAGCACGCGTGATCCCGCCGCCACCGTGCCCCACCGTCAGCTCGCCGAACTCGCGCAGGAAGCACTCGGCCGCGGCATGGGAGCGGAAACCGTCCTGCTCCAGGCGTTCTGTCCAGGCCCGCGTATCGACAACGCGTCCGGGGCGCCAGCCTGCGTCCCGCAGGACCGTCTCCACCTCGGACAGCCACGCACAAGGCTTCTCCACTCGCGCGATGCCCTCGGAACCCACCAGGCGGGCCGCGAACGCGACGGCCTCGGAACCCACCAGGCGGGCCGCGAACGCGGCGGCCTCCGCGGGGTCGGACGTCGTCAGCCGGACGACGTCTCCTCGCTGTGTGCGGCCCACCACCGAGTACCCGTCGGGACGGGCGAACATCGCAGGGAGCGGGGTGTGTCCCCACTCCTCCCAGTCGTCCCCCGCCGACACGCCCAGCTGCTCCATCGACACCCAGGGGTACATCGCTCCAAGGGTGGCTTCCCCGCGGGCGGCCTCGATCAGGCACCCCAGGGACGGCGGAACCCGTCGATCGTCAGTGGCGTGAGGGCGGTACGTCTCCAGCAGCCGGGACCAGGCTGCCGCTCGGTCGAGCGGCACGCGGGCGGAATTCATGAGCCGACCCTGGCGCCCCGCCGCCAGCTCCGTCAACGGAGAAGCCCGGGCCCGCCGCCCTCCGCGCGACGATCACGACGTGAACGCCCCCGAGAACGTTCCCGCCGCCGCGCGCGCGTTCATGCTCAACGCCTTTGAGACCGACATCCTCCCGGACGTCCGCGGCGATCCGGAGGAGCCACTCGCACCGGCTCCGCCGGGAGAGCTGGCCCCTGTCCTCCTTCCCCTGATCGACAAGGGGTGGACCGATGGGTGCCGCGCCATCCCCTGGACGCTCCGAGCGTGGGCCTTGGCTTCCAGCCCGGTCCGCCCCTCATCCGCGAGGAGAACATCGGCACCCCGTTCCCCTTCGAAACGCCCTACTGGGCGGGTGACCGTCCCGTGGAGTTCGGCCCGGACTGGGACGAGGAGCCGTACGCGCTGCCCTTCCACCCCCTGGAACTGGGCAATGAAGCCCTGCGCGGCTTCTTCGGCTTCCTCCTGGAAGGCCGGCCCTTGTCCGGGGACGTCGACCCGGACGAGGTCCCACTGCTCGGTTTCCGCCTGCTTGCCGACGGCAATGAGCCGAGCAGCTGACATCGCCCGGACGATGGCATCCGCCTGGGATAGGTTGACGATTCACATCTGCAAGGGGGTGCGACGGTGACCGGCCTTGCTCCGGACGTCAAGTTCGTCGCGGAGGGAATGATCCGCGGGTCCATGGGGCTTCTCGACACGATGCGGGGAGCGCGTGACACGGCCATTGCCGTCGGCCACGAACTGGCGAGACAACAGGGGATGGCAGGGGACGACGAGGCTGGGCGAGCCTTTGCCAAGGTGTACGTCTCGGCAGCCTCCGTGACGCTCGACAAGATGGGCTTCAGCTCGTACGTCCTTGGTGAGACGAGCAAGGGGCTGATGCGCAACGCCCGCGAGTTCATGGCCGAGGAAAGCCGACAAGTCTCTGCCTTACTGGGGCGGCAGACCGACCTCACGGCGGGAATGGGCGACCCCGGCGCCGACTGCACCGAGAACTACCTCGGGCTGGGCCAGGAGCTCCCCGAGGTGGTCGGGGAGACCGCCTGGTACGAGCAGTACGCCCCCGGCGGCGGCAGTGACCGCTTCCGCGGCTCGCCGGAGAAGATCCGGGACGTCGCCGACTCCTGGCGTCACGCCGGGGTGCTCATGCAACGCTTCCTGGAGGACGCGCAGGCGTACGCCCTCACCGCGAGCAAGGCACACTCCGGCGAGGCCGCCGACGCCTTCCAGACCTACGTCAAGCACAGCGTCGGCCTCACCTGTCCTCCGGCGAAGGCGGAGGAAGGCGAGCCACTGGTGACGAACCTCGTAGCTGCCTGCACGCAGATAGCCAAGGCATGTGACCGGTACGCCGAGCACGTGGAGGCCGCCAAGGGGAAGATCGCCGGGCGCAAGATGGACCTCTTCGCGGTCGACATGCCCTGGGACCAGCCGATGTTCGGCGGCAACGGATACGACGGCGGACTGCTCGATGCCGTGCTCGGGGACTCCTGGATCCGGGACCTCGGCTCCGTGGGCCACGCACTGGACTCGTCCGCCGCACGCATCAAGCTTCCCGCCGCCGATCCGCCGACAGCGCCCGCCGTCCCCGGACTCCCGTTCCTGCCGCCCCTCGTTCCCGCGCCGATTCCCGTACCCGTCCCGGTCGTCCTCGCGTCGTACGCCGGGCAGGTGCCGACCCTGGCTCCGATGATCAACCCCGTCGACCCGGGTATCTCCTTCGCCGACCCGATTCCGCCGGTCCCTGGGACGACCCGCCTCCTCACCGCGGCAGAGCAGCAGCAGTTCCGCGCGTGGACGAACACCCTCCGACCCGGCGGCCTGGCCGGCGGCGGTGGCCCGGCGGCCCCGGACAACGCCTACCAGCTCCGCGTGGCCGGCTACCCCGAGCGGGAAGTGCCGTTGCTCGGGAGCAAGCGCGGGCTCATGGTGGACGGCATACGCCCCCTCGACGGCCACCTCGTCGAAGCGAAGCACGTACGGGACCCGGACTGCACGAAGAAGAGCTTCCGCACCCTCGACCGGGTCGAGGAGACCCTGACGAAGCCCGTCAAGATCAACAATCAGGGGAGGATCTCATGGGACCCCGTCGTCGACTCCATGTACGCGGGTGACGAGAAGGAGCTCGTCCGCTACAAGCAGGCCATGGCCAACCCCGCCAACAGCGAGATCAGGGGCCTGGAGATCGTGACGAACGGACGGGACAACGCCGTCTACTGGCAGTCCATGATGGCGATGACGGGCACGCCCGGCTCGACGCGGTACGTCCCCTGAGCACAAGGAAGACCATGGCCACGGAACGAAACCTCCGGACGAACTTCGCCTTCTATCCCCCCGAGGGGAACGGCGGAGCCTGGCACGCCACGCTGGACTCCTTGGAGCGGGCGCTGCGAGAGGCATTTCCCGACCCCACCATCGGGCACCGGCGGTCCGGCGTCCACGAGATGACCGTGCTGGACTTCGAGATCGAGCTGGCGCCGGACGTGTGGCTGGACGGCACCGCGGCCATCACCGAGCCCGACTACGCCTACATCACCCTCACTGACGCGACGGCGGACGAAGCCGGTGCCTTCGCCGTCTGGCTGCGCGACTCCTTCGCCCCCGCGCCGAACCTCGTGCGCTTCGCCAGCAGCCTCGCCATGGCGAACGGCGAGGACACTCCCTCGCCGCTGCCGGTCGAAGGGGGCCGCGAAGACATCGGTGACCTGCTGCGCCGACACCTCGACGCATTCGACTACTGACCGCGACCTCTGATCGAATCGCCGTTCACTCCCCGCGCATCGCCTCCCTCACGACCCCGGCCACGCCCGTCACCGCCGCCCATGACGACCTACGCTCACTTCTCCCCGCCCCAGAGCTGCCACCGCCTCTTCGTGGAACGGAGAGATCCAGCCCCTGCGGGACAGGCTCACCACCGCCCGCCGCCTCTTCTGCACCTGCGACTACGCGGAACTGGAGGCGATGCTGCCCGGTCTCATCACCGATCTGCGGCAGGCAGCCGGCGACCATCGCAACGCCGAGGAGACGGCCGGGCTGCTGGCCACCGCGTACCGGACCTCGACGAGTCTGCTGCTCAAGCAAGCCGACCAGGACAACGCCTGGTTGGCGGTGGGACGCGCCATGGCGGAGGCCGAGCGCTCCGGCGATCCCGTTGTCCTCGCTTCCAGCGTCCGCCTCCACGCTCACGTCCTGACCTGTGAGAAGCACACCGCCCAGGCCGTCACCCTCGTCCGCCACACCGCAGGGCAGCTCTCCGGCTCCTACGATCGGCGCTCGTCCCGATACCTCGCCGCCGTCGGCCTGCTGCTCCTACGAGGAGCGACCGCGGCCAGCCGTGGCGGTGACCAGCCCGACGATTGGGCCAACTTCAGCCCGACCAACGTTGCGATCCACGCCGTCAGTGCCTTGGTGTCCTTCGGTGACGCCGGTATCGCGCTGAGCGCCGCAGCACCCCTCATGCGCCGCCACATCCCCGCGCCCGAACGACGAGCAGCGCTCTGGGTCGAAGTCACCCGTGCCTACAGCCAGCAGGGCCGACTCGCCGAGGGCTACCAGGCCCTCCGCATTGCCGAGACCTGTGCCGCCCAGGACGTACGTCGCCCCGCCGTCCGCGGCCTGGTCGCCGACATGGCCGCCCGGGACCGACGACGTACGCTGCCCGAGCTCCACCACTTCAGCCGCCGACTGGGAGTCCCCGCGTGACCGCACAGCCGTTCCTGTACGTCGTCGTCTGCGCTGCTGGCATCGCGGGCGACGCCCACAAGCTGATCACCGCGGCGCAGGAGCGGGGCTGGGGCGTCGGAGTCGTCGCGACACCGCAGGGACTCGGCTTCCTCGACACCGAGGCGATCGAGGCCCAGACCGGCTTTCCGATTCGCTCGGCCTGGCGCAGACCGGGCGACTCGCGCCCGCTCCCGCCCGCCGACGCCATCGCCGTCGCACCCGCCACGTTCAACACCGTCAACAAGTGGGCCGCCGGAATCGCCGACACCCTCGCCCTGGGCATCCTGTGCGAGGCGTACGGGATGGGCATCCCGACGGTCGTCCTGCCGTACGTGAACGCAGCCATGGCCGCACACCCGGCGTACGGCCGGAGCCTGGACCAGCTGCGGGAGATGGGCGTGCTGGTCGGGTCGTACGAGCCGCACCGGCCGAAGGCGGGCGGGGGAGCGGACCGCTTCCGGTGGGAGGAGGCGCTGGAGTTGCTGGACGGCAAGATCGGCAGGGGCAGCGGGCGATCTCAAGACTTCGGGAAGTTTTCGGGAGAACCAGCCAGCAGAGGCTACCTCTGACCGGTTTTAGCCGGGCGGATCCAGCCACTCGACGGATCTCGCCTCGGCGTCCTCCACCTCGGCCCCCGTATCGCTCCCGACCAGCAAAAAGACCCCTCCCGAAGGAGGGGTCCCGCTGTGCGCCCCCGGCAGGACTCGAACCTGCGGCCAAGTGCTTAGAAGGCACCTGCTCTATCCACTGAGCTACGGGGGCCGGGTGGTGGCCGTGTGGCCAGGAGCCCCTTGTGGGTGGGGTGTGGCCTGCCGGGACAAGGATAGGGCTCCGATCACCTTGGCCTGGTTGCTTCACCTGCGTGGCACGATGTGGAGGTTCGGTGAAGCGGAACGATAATCGCAGGCAGGTGCGATTCGCGCAGCGCTTTTTGCCATGCTCGGGGCGGGTGTTGTGCACTCGTTATGCCTGAGCTTCCGGTCACCACCCCTCTCTTCGGCGCGCAGGGCCGTAATAGGCTTCAAAAACACTCATAAATTGGGCATTCTTCGCATGTGGTGACCTTGGACGAACGGCCTCAGCTGATCGACGCACTCTCCGCCCTCCGCGACCGTGTCGCCGCCGTGCGTCTTCCCCTCCCCCTGCCCGGCTCGCCGCGCGCCCGGCAGACCAGGGCCGAGCTGCTCGCCCAGCTCGACGACTACCTCGTGCCCCGGCTGAAGGACCCCGAAGCCCCGCTCCTCGCCGTCGTCGGCGGCTCCACCGGTGCGGGCAAGTCCACCCTCGTCAACTCCCTTGTCGGCCGCCGCGTCAGCGAGTCCGGCGTCCTCCGGCCCACCACCCGCACCCCCGTGCTCGTCTGCCACCCCGAGGACCACCACTGGTTCGCCGGGACGCGCGTCCTCCCGCAGCTCACCCGCGTCTGGCTGCCGCAGACCGACGAGGACCACCACGCCGACGACACACCCCCGCAGGAGAACGCCCTGCGCGTCGAGACGGCCGCCTCCGTCCCCCGCGGCCTCGCCCTCCTCGACGCGCCCGACATCGACTCCCTCGTCGTGGAGAACCGTCTCCTCGCCGCCGAGTTGATCTGTGCCGCCGACATCTGGGTGATGGTCACCACCGCCTCGCGGTACGCCGACGCCGTGTCCTGGCACATGCTCCGTACGGCCAAGGAGTACGACGCCAGCCTCGTCACGGTCCTCGACCGCGTCCCGCACCAGATCATCGGCGAGGTCTCCCGCCAGTACGAGGCCCTGCTCGACCGGGCCGGGCTCGGCGGCGTACCCCGCTTCACCATCCCCGAACTCCCCGAGTCCGCGGGCGGCGGCAGCGGCCTGCTGCCTGACAGCGCCGTCGCCCCCCTCCGGGCCTGGCTCATCCACTGCGCCGAGGACCCCGCCGCCCGCCAGCAGGCCGCCTTCCGCACCGCCACCGGCATCATCGACTCCCTCGACGCGCGCCTCCCCGAACTGGCCGGAGCGGTCTCCGCCCAGTACGCGGCCGCGGGCCGTCTCGGCGGCGCCGTGGGAACCGCGTACGGAACCCAGGGCAAGCGCGTCCGCGAGCAGCTGGCCCGGGGCACCGTACTCGCCGGGGACGCCCGCACCCGCTGGCGCTCCTACCCCCGCGACAGCACCGCCGACGAACTCCTCGACGCCCTGACCGAGTCCCTC
This sequence comes from Streptomyces sp. NPDC059247, assembly GCF_042754005.1. Taxonomy (NCBI): domain Bacteria; kingdom Bacillati; phylum Actinomycetota; class Actinomycetes; order Kitasatosporales; family Streptomycetaceae; genus Streptomyces; species Streptomyces sp. NPDC059247. The sequence goes on along the minus strand of NZ_JBHYZW010000026.1, from coordinate 51,439 downwards.
GCCGCCCTCCTCCACTGCGCGGTCTCCGCCGCCGGGGAACGCGTCCGCGACGCCTGGCGCCGCGAACCCGCCGCCGGAGCCCTCGGCCCCGCCCGCGCGGGCGGGGGCCGCGACACGGTGGAACGGATCGGGGTGGAGGTGCGCCGCTGGCGCCGCGTCCTCGAAGAGCTGGCCGAGGAAGAGGTACGGGACGTGGAACGGCCCCCCTCCTCCCGTGCCGCCCTGCCCGACGCCGAGACCGTCGCCGCGCTCCTCGCCGCTTCCCTCCTCGGCGGCCGTCGCGCCCGGCCCGCCGGTGAACGCCTTGCCGAACTCCTCGGCGCCCAGACCGCCCTGCGACTGCGCGACAAGGGCGGCGCCCTCGTCCTGACCTACGTCGACCGGGTCCTGCACGCCGAACGCGACCTGCGCCTCGCGCCCCTCGAAGCACTCGACGTGACCCCCGAGCCGCAGGCGGAGCTGATCGCCGCGCTCTCCGTACTGCAGAAGGAGAAGTGACGTCGTGGACGCGGACGCCGGTGTGGATGCGGGTGTGGACGTGGATGCGGACCTGGGACCGGGCGGTGGGTACCGACGCGGGCGGGACCCGGGCCGGGACGGATACGGGCACGGAGCCGAGGCGGGGGGCGAGGACACGGGCGGCGGCAGCGATGAGGAGAAGGGTGAGAGCCGGGCCGAGGGCAGGGAGGGAGGGGAGAACGGGGCCGTGACGGATCTCGAAAGCCCCAGCCCCAGTTCCAGCCCGAGCCCCAGTCCAACCCCCCGCCCAGGCCCCAGCTCAGGCCCAGGGCGCCGGAGCGGGGACACCCTGAGCGGGGACACCCGAAGCCAGCCGCCCACCACCCGGACCCCCACCACCCGGACCCCCACCACCCGGACCCGCCCCGCCAGGACCCCCACCACCCCGCCCCCGGACCGCGCGGGTCCCCCGGAGCGGAATCCGGGCGGACGGGACTCCCGGGACCCCGGTACTCCCAGCGCCCCGGGCACCCCCGCCCGGGACGGCGCTCGCGACGGCGACCGGGACGATGGTCGCCGGGACAACGGTCGCCGGGACGGCGGCCGAGACGGCGGTCGCTGGGACGACGGGCTCATCGCCCGCCGCGCCGCCGAACGCGCCCCCGCTCCCGCCTCAGCCCCCGCCCCCGACGTACCGACCGGTGCCGGGGAGCCGCAGGAGCCCGACACCCTGCCGCCCCTCGGGGGCAGCTACGGCGGCCCCCTCCGTACCCGCCTCGACGCCCTCCACGAACTCGTCGGGCTCTCCCGTACGCGGGTCGACGGCGAGGCCCTCGCCGAAGCCGGGCGGGTCCTCGACGAGGCCGCCGCACGCCAGCGCCTCTCCTCCCGGCACACCGTGATCGCCATCGCGGGCGCCACCGGCAGCGGCAAGTCCACGCTCTTCAACGCCTTCGCCGGGGTCTGCGTCTCCGAGACCGGACTGCGCCGCCCCACCACCTCCGCGCCCATCGCGCTCAGCTGGTCCGAGGGCGCCGCCGGACTGCTCGACCGGCTCGCCGTCCCCGGCAGACTGCGCCGCCGCCCCCTCGCGGGAGGCGCCGCCGACACCGCGTTCCAGGGGCTCGTCCTCCTCGACCTGCCCGACCACGACTCGGCCGTCACCGCCCACCGCGACACGGTCGACCGGGTCCTCGGCCTCGTCGACGCCGTCATCTGGGTGGTCGATCCCGAGAAGTACGCGGACGCCGCCCTCCACGAGCGCTACCTCCGGCCGTTCGCCGGGCACGCCGAGGTCACCTTCGTCGTCCTCAACCAGATCGACCGGCTCGGCACCGAGGCCACCGACCTCGTCCTCGACGACCTGCGCCGCCTCCTGGACGAGGACGGCGTCGCCCTCGGCGAACACGGCGAACCCGGCGCCACCGTCCTCGCCGTCTCCGCCCTCACCGGCGAGGGCATCGCCGAACTCCGCGAACTGGTCGCCCGTTTCGTCCAGGAACGCACCGCCCCCGAGTGCAGGCTCGCCGCCGACCTCGACGCCGCCGCGGCCCGGCTGCGCCCCTCCTACCTCGCCGACGGCCGCCCCGGCCTCGACGAACGCGCCCGGGACGTCTTCACCGACCGCCTCGCCGTCGCGGTCGGCGCCCAGGCGGCGGGCGAGGCCGCCGAACGCGTCTGGCGCCGGGGCGCCATCCGCGCCTGCGGGACCCCCTGGCTGCGCCTCTACCGCTGGTACGAGCGACTGCGCGCGCACGGCTCCGTGGACCCGCGCCCGGCACCTCCCGAGGACGAACTGACGGCCCGCCAGCGTGTCGAACAGGCGGTGCGGAGCGTCGCCGACGAGGCCTCGCACGGCCTCCCTGCGGCCTGGGCCCAGGCCGTCCGCGAAGCCGCCGAGCGGGGAGCGGACGGACTGTCCGAGGCCCTGGACGAACTGACGGCCGACCTCGGGGACCCCGCGGCCCGGCCGCCGCGCCCCGCCTGGTGGCCCGCCGCCGTCCTCGCCCAGGCGGTGATGACGCTCCTCCAGGTCTTCGGCGCGCTCTGGCTGGTGGGGCAGATCGCCGGCGTCGTGGAACCGGGACTGCTGCCGCCCGTCCTCGTGATGCTGGCCGGGATTGTCGGCGGCCCGCTCGTCGAATGGGCCTGCGAGGGGGCCGTGAAGGGACCCGCCGGGCGGTACGGGCAGGAGGCCGAGCGCCGCCTGCGGGAAGCGACCGCGTCCTGCGGCCGGGCCCGCGTCCTCGACCCGGTGGCGGCGGAACTGATGCGCTACCGGGAGGTCCGGGAGCAGTACGCGACCGTGGTGGGCACCCGGCAGTCGCCCAGGATCGTGGGCGGCGCACGCGGCGGCACGACCCGGCTGGGCGCCACCAGGGCGGGCACGCGCGCACGCTAGCCGGTGCTCGGCGGCCGATGGCGTAGGGCCAGGTGGCGGGCAGGGGCCCGCGCCGCCGCCTCCGTACGGGGGTACGGGCGCGGAGGCGTACTCTCGCGCCTCCCCGCCCCGCCCCTCCCCGCCCCGTCCCACCCTCCTCCGTCTCCCCTCCTGGGTGACGGAGTTGTGCATAGTCGTCCGCTTGTCCACAGGTCTCAGCGGGTTTCTCCGCGCACCTCCAGGATGGAGGGACCGGAGAAGAGACAGCAGGGCGAACGTGAGGGCGGGGGACGGATGATGAACGAGACGACCGTGACGCTGGTGGGCAATGTGGCGACGGCTGTGGAGTACCGGGACACCGTGAGGGGCGGGGTCGCCAGGTTCCGTCTCGCGGTGACCGCACGGCGCTGGGACCGGGAGCGGGGGCTCTGGACCGACGGGCCCACCAGCTTCTACACGGTGTCGGCCTGGCGTTCCCTCGGGGCCAATCTCGCGGCCTCGGTCTCGGTGGGCGAACCGCTCGTGGTGCACGGCAGGTTGCGGGTGCGGGAGGACGAGCGGGACGGGCAGCGGAAGACCTTCGTGGATGTGGCCGCGCTGACGGTGGGCCACGACCTGGGCCGGGGCACGGCGGCCTTCCGGCGTGCGGCGCGACCGGAGGCGAAGGCGTCGCCGGAGCCTTCCCCGGGGCTCGCTCCGGCGTCCGGCGGGGACCCGTGGGCGATGGCGCCGGAGGGCTCGGGAGAAGGCGGGGAAAAGGCCGGTGAAGAGGCGGGAACCCGTTTGGTGACGGCCTCCTGACCTTCTGTTGTGGAGATTTGTCGACCAACTCGCTTGCGCGATAACGATTCCGAGTCGGAATGGTTATCTGACCGTATGGCCGGGCACCGGGGGGTTCCGCATCCCTAGGATTCCCGAGTACTCATGTGGCACGTGAGCCCATCGGGTCAGTGATCTGCTGGCGTGCGCTCCCCCCACGCGAAACGAATCATGTTCGCGGAGTCGCGCGCCCGGAGGGGAATGCAATGTTTTCTGTTCGTGGGCGCGGCGTTGCCCGCCTTGCCGCCGCGACGCTGGTGTCCAGCCTTGTCGTGGTCGGAGCGATAGCGACCGCCGGTCCGGCGTTCGCCGACGACGCCGCCGGTACCGGTGGTGTGAAGGCGAAGCTCGGCGGCATGACCGACCGTGACTCGGTCAAGATCTTCGAGAAGGACGGTACGGACTGGTCCGTCCCGGGCGGCCTCTTCAAGATGCAGGTGGAGGGTGGGGGCACCCTCCAGACCTACTGCATCGACCTCCGTACGGAGGCCAAGCACGACTTCGACTACAAGGAAGTCGGCTGGGGCGAGTCCTCCCTGCACAACAACGAGAACGCGGGCAAGATCCTCTGGGTCCTGGAGAACGCGTACCCGAAGTTCTCCGCCGAGGTCCTCGGCGCGAAGCTCGGCGTCGACCTCTCGAAGAACGAGGCCGCCGCGGGCACCCAGGCCGCGATCTGGACCTTCTCGGACGACGTCAAGGCGGTCCCGCGCAGCGGGGACGCCGAGAAGCTGACCGAGTACCTCCTCAAGGAGGCGGTCAAGCTCGAGGAGCCGAAGGCCTCCCTCTCCCTCTCTCCCTCCTCCGTGGCGGGCAAGGCCGGTGACCGGCTCGGCCCGATCACCGTCAGCACCAACGCGGAGACCGCCAAGATCACGCCCGCGCCCGGCACCCCCGCCGGGGTGAAGATCGTGGACGCCCAGGGCAACGCGGTCACCGAGGCCAAGAACGGCGCCGAGCTCTTCTTCGACGTCGCGGCCGGCACCGCCGACGGCACCGCCGAGCTGAGCGCCTCCGCCACCACCAAGGTCTCCCTGGGCCGCGCCTTCGTCTCCATCGACGGCCCCTCGCAGACCCTGATCCTGGCCGGTTCCAGCGACTCCACCGTCACCGCCAAGGCGTCCGCAGCCTGGGCGAAGAAGGGTGCGGCCCCGGCCGTCACGGTCGCCAAGGACTGCGCCAAGGGCGGCCTGGAGGTCATCGCCTCGAACAAGGGCGACGACGCCTGGACCTTCGACCTGAAGGGCACCTCGCACACGGTCGCCCCGGGTGAGACGAAGACCATCGCGGTCCCGCTCGCCGAGGACGAGGCGTACAAGTTCACCATCACGGGCCCGAACGGCTTCGAGGAGACCTTCGAGGGCGTCCTGGACTGCGAGACGGCCCCTCCCGGCCCGAAGCCCTCCGAGACCCCCAGCACGGAGCCCTCGACCCCGGCCCCGTCCCCGTCGACCCCGGGCACCACGACCGGTGACACCACGGGCGGCACCACCGGTTCGACCGGCACCACGGGCGGCACCGCCGGTGGCTCCACCACCGGTGGCGGCGACCTCGCCGAGACCGGCGGCTCCAGCGCCACCCCGATGATCGCGGGCATCGCCGCCGCGCTCGTCGTGATCGGCGGCGGCGCGGTGTTCGTCCTCCGCAAGAAGAAGGCCGCAGCTCACTGAGCCGCGATCCCCGGCACCGGCCCCGCGCCGGTGCCGGGGAACCGCACCCCGTGAGGTGATCCGCGTCACACCGGAGCCACCACGTGACCCCGCCCGACCCCGGACCGCACCAGCGGCCGGGGTCGTCGCACGTCCGGAGCCGTATCGCGACGACCCCGGGTGCCGGTCCCGCCCCCTTACCGCCCGGTACGCCCCCCGCCCGCGGCCCGGTACGCCCCCACCGCGCCCCCGCGCGGGCCCGCGAGGACCTGCCCTCCCGCCCTCGCCGGTTTCCTCCCGGGGGTGGCGGTCAGGCAAGATGGGGTGTATCTGCCCACTCACTCTTTGCCGGACGGTTTCTCTTGGCTGAGTTCATCTACACCATGCGCAAGGCGCGTAAAGCGCACGGCGACAAGGTGATTCTCGACGACGTCTTCCTGAACTTCCTGCCCGGCGCCAAGATCGGTGTGGTGGGCCCGAACGGCGCCGGCAAGTCCACCGTTCTGAAGATCATGGCCGGGATCGAGCAGCCGTCCAACGGTGACGCGTTCCTCTCGCCCGGTTACAGCGTCGGCATTCTCATGCAGGAGCCGGAGCTCGACGAGTCGAAGACCGTCCTGGAGAACGTGCAGGACGGCGCCGCCGAGCAGATGGGCAAGCTCAAGCGCTTCAACGAGGTCGCCGAGCTGATGGCGACCGACTACTCGGACGCGCTCATGGAGGAGATGGGCAAGCTCCAGGAAGACCTGGACCACTCCAACGCCTGGGACCTCGACGCCCAGCTGGAGCAGGCCATGGACGCGCTGGGCTGCCCGCCCGGCGACTGGGCCGTCACCAACCTCTCCGGTGGCGAGAAGCGCCGCGTCGCGCTCTGCAAGCTGCTCATCGAGGCCCCGGACCTGCTCCTCCTCGACGAGCCCACCAACCACCTCGACGCCGAGTCGGTGAACTGGCTGGAGCAGCACCTCTCGAAGTACGCGGGCGCCGTGGTGGCCGTCACCCACGACCGGTACTTCCTGAACAACGTCGCCGAGTGGATCCTGGAGCTCGACCGCGGTCGCGCGATCCCCTACGAGGGCAACTACTCCACGTACCTGGAGAAGAAGGCCACCCGCCTCAAGGTCGAGGGCAAGAAGGACGAGAAGCGCGCCAAGCGCCTCAAGGAAGAGCTGGAGTGGGTGCGGTCCAACGCCAAGGGGCGTCAGACCAAGTCCAAGGCCCGTCTCGCCCGCTACGAGGAGATGGCGGCCGAGGCCGACAAGATGCGGAAGCTGGACTTCGAGGAGATCCAGATCCCGCCGGGCCCGCGTCTGGGCTCCATCGTCGTCGAGGTCGAGAACCTCTCCAAGGCCTTCGGCGACAAGGTCCTCATCGACGACCTCAGCTTCACCCTGCCCCGTAACGGCATCGTCGGCGTGATCGGCCCGAACGGCGCGGGCAAGACCACGCTCTTCAAGATGATCCAGGGCCTGGAGACCCCCGACTCGGGCTCCATCAAGGTCGGCGACACGGTCAAGATCTCGTACGTCGACCAGAGCCGCGCCAACATCGACCCCAAGAAGACGCTGTGGGCCGTCGTCTCCGACGAGCTGGACTACATCAACGTCGGCCAGGTCGAGATGCCGTCCCGCGCGTACGTCAGCGCCTTCGGCTTCAAGGGCCCGGACCAGCAGAAGCCCGCGGGCGTGCTGTCCGGCGGTGAGCGCAACCGCCTCAACCTGGCGCTCACCCTCAAGGAGGGCGGCAACCTGCTGCTCCTCGACGAGCCCACCAACGACCTCGACGTCGAGACCCTGTCGTCGCTGGAGAACGCCCTCCTGGAGTTCCCCGGCGCCGCGGTCGTGATCTCCCACGACCGGTGGTTCCTGGACCGGGTGGCCACCCACATCCTCGCCTACGAGGGCGAGTCCAAGTGGTACTGGTTCGAGGGCAACTTCGAGTCGTACGAGAAGAACAAGGTCGAGCGTCTGGGCGCGGACGCCGCCCGCCCGCACCGCGCCACGTACAAGAAGCTCACCCGAGGCTGAGGTCAGTGGCCAGACACCTCTACAGCTGCCCCCTGCGCTGGTCGGACATGGACGCCTTCGGGCACGTCAACAACGTCGTCTTCCTGCGGTACCTGGAAGAGGCGCGGATCGACTTCATGTTCCGGCTGGCGCCGGGGGACGGCTCCCCGTCGTTCTCCGGCGGGTCCGTCGTGGCCCGGCACGAGATCGACTACCTGCGACCGCTGGTCCACCGCCACCAGCCGGTGACCGTCGAGTCGTGGGTGACGAAGATCGGCGCGGCGTCGCTGACGATCGCGTACGAGATCAAGGACCCGGACGTCACCTACGTACGGGCCTCGACGGTCGTCGTGCCCTTCGACCTGGAGGCGCAGCGCCCCCGGCGGATCACCGCCGAGGAGCGGAGCTTCCTCCAGGAGTACGTCGACGACGGGATGACGTCCACCGCATGACCGTGCTCGCCCCGCTCCACTTCGACGACGCCAGGGAGGCGGCGGCCCTCGCCGCCTTCCTGACCCGGCTCGTCCACTACGACCGGGCCGCCGCCGTCCGTCTCCAGGCGGGCGGCGGGGCGCTCGCCGTCTTCGGACGCCCCTCGTCGTTCGAGGTCCTCGCGGTCCGTACGGCCCGTCTCGCCGACGCCGTCGATCTGGACGTCACCGTCTCCGCCGGTGAACTCCTCGACGGCATCGACGAGTCGGCGGGCAAGGCGGCCGTACCGGACGCCGTCACCGGACCGCCCTGGACCGGGGTGCTCCCGCCGCGCGCCGGATGGCGGCCGGTCGCCGGACTGCCCGGCACCGCCGAGATGCGCGGCGCCGTCGCCGCCGCCGTCGCCGAGTTCCGTGCGCGGGACGGGGAACTGCCCGAGGAGCGGCGCACCCGGGCCGAGCGCGACCTCATCGGCCGCGGGATCTGGTCCCGCACCCTGGCCTCCACGGGCCTGCCGCTGCGGGCCGTGCACGCGGCCCAGTCGCTGGGGTTCCTGCCGCCCGCCGGAACGGGGGAGGCGGTCGCGCTGTTCGCCTCGGGCCCGTGGCTGCGACTGCGGACCCCGTACGGCTCGATCGCCCTCCGTACCGTGCCCACCGGCCTGACCGTCACACCCGTCCTCTCCGGCTGACGGGGACGGGGCCGCCACGGACCCCGGGACGCCCATGAAGACGGCCGCCGGGACCGGCGGGACAGGCGGGGCCGACGGGGGATCGGGCGCGGACGCGGACCCGGACGCCGGGAACCGGCACGGAACCGGGCGCGGACCCCGCCGCCCGGACCGTGGCGGAGCCCGACACGCCCCCGCCGGTACGGCCCCGAGCGCACCGGCCCCCCGTGCGGCCCCCGGTCGGCGGCGACCCCGCCGGGGAAGAGCCACCGGCTCCCCCCCCCGGGCGGGGGTCAGCGGTCCGTGTCGTCCGGCCACACCCCGATGTGGTCCTGCTCCAGTTCGAGCGCCACCCGGTGCTCCATGCCGAGGGCCTGGGTGTAGTCCGCCGGGAGCTGGAGGCGGCCCGCGCGGTCCAGCATCGCGTACTCCCGTGCCACCAGGGACTCCTGGCCCTGCTCGTCCACCTCCGTGCGGCGCAGCACCTCGGAGGAGGTGCGGCCGTCGCGGATGGCGACCGTGCGGCGCACCTCGGTGGCGACCGCCTGGTCATGGGTGACGATCACGATCGTCGTGCCCAGTTCCTCGTTGGCCCGGCGGAAGGCGGCGAAGACCTGCTCGCCGGTGGCCGAGTCCAGCTCGCCGGTCGGCTCGTCCGCGAGGAGCACGGACGGGTTGTTGGCGAGGGCGACCGCGATGGCCACCCGCTGCTGCTGGCCGCCGGAGAGCTGGTGCGGCCGACGGTCGCGGATCTCCGCGATGCCCAGCATCGCGAGCAACTCCTCCGCCCGCTCCGCCTTCTGCGGGGTACGGCCCCGCAACTGCATCGGCAGCGCCACGTTCTGAGCGGCCGTCAGATAGGGCAGGAGGTTGCGGGCGGTCTGCTGCCAGACGAAGCCGACGACCTCGCGGCGGTACCGCAGCCGCGCCTTGCCGTCCATGGCCAGCAGGTCGCAGCCCGCCACCCGGGCCGCGCCCGCGGTGGGCACGTCCAGGCCCGCGAGGATGTTCATCAGCGTCGACTTGCCCGAACCGGACGCGCCGACCAGGGCCATCAGCTCGCCCTCCTTCACCAGGAGGTCGAGCCCCTGGAGCGCCTGCACCTCCACCCCGTCGGTGGTGAAGATCCGGACCAGCCGGTCGCAGGCGATGAGCGCGTCATGACCGTACGAGAGGCGGTCGCGGTGCGCGGTCGCCCGCCGCTCCAGCTCCTCCAGGGTGGTGGTGTCCGCGGCGGACGCCGTCCCGCCGGCCTCCCGGCTCGGCGTCTCGGTCTTCGTCATCGTGCGTCTCCTGCCCTGAGTTCCTTGATCGAGCCCCTGCGTCCCGCCCACCAGGCCTGTCCGGCCGCCGCGGCGGCCGTGATCAGCACGACCGCGACGGCGGGCACCACCAGCGACCACGGGTCCGCCCGCAAGGGGGCGGCGTCCAGCGGGGCGAAGCCCGGGGTCGTCGCGAGCGCCAGCCGGAACAGGTCGATGCCGGGGGCGAGCAGCGGCACCGTCGCCCAGCCGACCAGCACACCGCCGACCGCCGCGAGAACCGCCTGCGGCAGCGCTTCGAGGCCGAGCAGCCGCCGTCCCTGCTTCCGGGTCAGGCCCATCGTCCGCAGCCGGGCGAGGAGCGTGGTCCGCTCCGGCGCGTTCTGCATCAGCGACAGCAGGACGGCCACCACGGCGAATCCGGCGCCCGCGCCGATCGCGCCGAGGTACATCCGCTCGGCGCCCGACTGGAGCGGCGAGTCGACGTAGGTGGAGCGTTGCTCGGTGCGCGTCGACACCAGGAGCGCGGTGGACTTCGCCTTCACGGCGGCGCGCAGCGCGCTCCCGTCCTGGGAGCCGGTGACGAGCAGCGCGGTGTTCGTCCGGTGGGTGAGGTCGGCGGCGTTGACGACGAGGAAGTCGGCGGCGGACAGGGCCGGGGTGGTGGCCCGGACGGCGACCACCTTCACCCGGAACACCCCGGCGGCCGTCACGATCTCCTGCGGCGTGTTCCCGAGCCGTTCGGCGATCGACGGCGAGGCGATGGCGGGCAGCACCCGCTCGGTGTCCGCCGCGACCTCCTTGCCGCCCTTGCCGGTCGAGGCGAGCAGCCCCGGGGGGAACGCGCCGAAGCCGGTCCTGGCCGCGAGCCGGGCGTACGAGCCGGGCTCGACGCCCACCAGGGTCCCGTTCATCGGCGCCGAGGTGGTGTCCTGCGCGGACGGCAGCGACACGCCGTACTCGATCTGGAGCGGTGCCACGTCCCGTACGCCCCGGGTGCCGCGGACCGACTCGACGAGTCCGGCGGGCAGCGGCGTCCACTCCACGGAGCCGTCGATCCGGGCGTCGGCGCCGATCGCGAGGAGCGCGGCCCGGTCGCGGGCGTCGGCGACGCCCGCGAGGACCGAGCCGCCGAAGGCCGCCGTGGTCAGCGCGAGGACCAGCGCGAGCAGCGGGAGCGTACCCGCGGAGGAGGAGCGTCCGGCGCGGGCCAGGGCCAGCGGGCCGACCGCGCCGCGCAGCCTCCGGGCCGGGCGGCCCGCCCACCGCAGCGGCAGCGGATAGACCCGGACGAGGAGCATCGCGGCGATCAGACCGACGAGCACCGGCGCGGCGCTCACCAGGAGGTCGCCGGACTCCCCGGTGCCGCGCAGCCGCAGGGAGGCGACGGCGCCGACGGCGAGGACGAGCAGGGTGAGTTCGAGGACGGTGCGGCGGGTCGAGGGGCGCGCGGTCAGCAGGTCGTCGCGACCGCCGTGCAGCCGGGGGTGGCGGTGGCGGACCATGGCCCGCACCGGCAGGACGAGCATCGCGACCAGGGCGACGGCGGTGGCGGCGAGCAGGGACGGCAGCAGCGGGACGGCCTCGGAGCCGGTGGCCGGTCCCGCGCCGGGGCCCGCGGCGGGCGGCCGTACGGTCAGCACGGCCAGGCCGAGGGCGAGGGCCGCGGCCGGTACGGCGACCGCCGAGGTCTCGCCGAGGAGCCGGGCCCCGATGCCGGTGAGCGAGGCGCCCCGGGAACGGATCAGGCCCAGCTCGTGGTCCCTGCGGCCGACGAACAGCCCGCCGGTCATGGCGAGGACGACCGCCGCGACGGCGCCGATCCCGAAGACGGCGACGGCGACGACCGGGGTGATGGCGTCGCGCATCGACCGGTAGGAGTCGACGATCGCGTCGAGTTCGGTGGTCATCGCGCCGGTGGGGCCGACGACCTCGCGCATCTTCACCAGGTCGGGGCCGCCGGTCGCCGAGTCGAGGGCGGCGGTGAGCGCTTCGGCGTCCCGGCCGGTGAGGTGGTCGGCGACGGGCAGGTAGCGGAAGAAGACCTCGGGCTCGCCGGTGGTGGAGAGCAGCGCGGGCGCCGAGGCGGGGGAGACCAGCAGGGCCCCCTGCCAGTAGTACTTGACCTCGTCGCCGACGATCGGGGCGAGCGCGGGGGTGCGCAGCAGCGGTTCGACGGACCAGTAGGCGGCCTCGGGGTCGCGCGGTTCGACGATGCCGGTGACGGTGAAGGCGATCGGTTCGGCGCTGATCCGGCCGGGGACGTGGACGACGGAACCGGGCTTCAGACGCAGGGACTCGGCGGTCTTCGCGGTCACCACCGCTTCCGGGCGGCGCGCCGTGCCCTCGGGGAGGCGGCCCGCGCGGAGGGTGGCGTGGTCGGCGAGGCCGGACGGCGAGGAGAGCAGGAACTGGGGAGGGAGGCCGTCGGGCCGGGGCAGCCAGGGGTCGATGCCCTCGACGCGCTTGACGGTACGGACTCCGTGGGAGGCCTGCCGGGGGTCGGTCCGCAGCAGGCCGGGCAGCAGCCCGCGGACCTCCTCCTGCTGCTTCTCCAGGACGCCGGGGGCGATCCGCGACTCGCGGACGGGGAGGTCGAGTTCGAGGCCGGGTGCCTCGGCGGTCAGGCCGAGGACGCTGTTGCGGGGGAGCGCGGTGCTGATGTCGTGCCGCAGGCCCTCGGTCTCGTACGCGTCCATGGCACGCGGCAGGGCAGCCGCGAGGTAGGCGGTGACCAGGACGAGGAGGGCCAGCGAGGCGGCGGCCCAGGGCGCGGTCCGGAGCCGGGTCCGCACCCAGGGCGCCACGGCGCGGGCGGGTCTGTCGGACCGGGACGACCGGGGCCGGGTCATGTCGGTGGCCTTCCTGCGTACGGAGGGGGTGTCCGGGCGGTCCCCGACGGTCTTCGGGGCCGTCCCGGGGGACGAGCCCGGGGTCTTTCCGGCGGGTGCGCCCGGGGCGCGGGGCCCGGCGGACCCGCCGGGGGCGTGCCCGGCGGGCGGGCGCGGGGCGGTCCCCTGGGCGCCCCGGTCGGGGGTGCCGGGGGCTCGGCCGCCGGGGTTCTTCCCGGTGGTCTCCGGGTCCGGTCCCGGGGACGTGTCCGGGGAGGCGTCGGGGGACGCGCCCGGGGACGGGTCCGGGGTGTTCCCGGTGGAGTCCGCCGGGACGTCGGGGGAGGGCTCCTCCGGTGTGTCGGGGCGGGCCCCGGGCGAGGGCCGGTCGGCCCGGTCGGGGGCGTCCGGCTCCCTCCCGGTGGTCTCCGGGTCCTCCCCGGTGTTCTCGTGCGGGTTCTCCCCGGTGGCGGGGGACATCAGCTGGCCCCCTGGTGGCGCAGGGTCACGACCGGGTCCGTACGGCGCAGGGCGATGCCCGCGACGATGGCGACCGGCAGCGAGGCCACCCCGGCGACCAGCAGGGCCACCTGGCCGAGGGGCAGTTCGACCAGGACCGGGGGCACCGGCCGGGCCGCCTGGCCGGTCAGGACGACCAGCGGGACGACCGTACGGGCCAGCAAGGTGCCGAGTCCGGCGCCGATGAGGAGGCCGATGCCGATGAGGAGGCCCTGTTCGGCGGCGATCAGCCGGGCCAGGCGCCGTTGCGGTGTGCCGAGCGCCCGCAGGACGCCGAACTCGGCGGACCGCTCCCGCATCGCACCGGCCGAGCCGACCGCGAAGCCGACGGCGGCGAGGGCCGCCGCCGCCGCGGCCACCGCCATCAGGGCGGCGTTGGGGCCCGCGCCCAGCGGGTCGCCGAGGAGTTCGTCGGCGATCTCGTCACGGACGACGACCTGGGCGGGGTCCGCGTTGGGGCGGGCGCGCAGGGCGGCGGCGACGTCGGCGGAGCGGCCGGGGTCGACGGTCAGCCACCACTCGGTCGCCGGGACGGTGGAGGCCTCGTCGGTGGACAGGTACTGGTTGACCGAGGCCAGGTCGAGGAGGATCGTGCCGCCGTCGTCGGGGGCGCCGACCGTACCGGCCGCGGAGGCCGCGCGGGCGCCCGTGCCGGTGGTGGGCAGCTCGTCGACGACCCGGCCGACGACCACGTTGACCCGGCGTCCACCGAGGTTGACCTCGACGGGCTGGCCGGGCTTGGCCCCGGCGGCCGTCATGAAGGCCGTCGTGGCCACGGCCGTCAGCCGGCTGGGTGCCTTCGGGCCGGGCGCGGTCATCCGCACCGTGTAGTCCTCCCGGCGCCGGAAGGGGTCCTCGGGGGACGCTCCGGCGAGGGCGAAGGTGACGGCGTACGGGGCCGGGCGGGCGCCGGTCGCGGTGCCGGGGACACCGGACGCGGGGACGTTGTCGCGGGGGTCGCCGTTCTCGGTCTGCTCGAAGGTGTGCGCCCAGGAGGCGAGGACCTGCCCGGGGGCGTGGACCCGCTCGCCGCCGTCGGCGCGGACGACGCCGAACCGCTCGACGTGGAGGGTCTGGCTCGCCTTCTCGCCCGGCTCGACCGTACCGGTGAACTCCAGGCCGACGAGGGTGAGGAGGCCGGTGGAGCCCCGGTTCCCGTCCTCGCCGGGGGCCGAGGTCAGCGCCGCCAGGTCGAGGGCCAGCCGGTGGGTCCTGCGGTCGGCGGGCAGCGTTCCGAGGGACTGGCGGTAGGGGACGCCGTTCGGGTCCTCCAGGACGGCGGTGACCTGGGCGGGCGCCACGGACTCGCCGAGCCGCAGGTCGGCGGTGAGCGTCCGGGTGCCCGCGGGCAGCGGGAGTCCGGGACGGGCCGTCGTCGCCTTGGGCGCGAGCGGGGCGAGCAGGGAGCGGGCGGGCACGTCGGCCAGGTCGGCGCGCAGCAGCAGGCCGTCGGCGGCGTTGCGGGTGTCCAGGGCCAGGACGGTCGCGGTCTTCCCCGAGAGGTCCATGGTGGTGCGGTGCAGGGGGGCGACCGAGCGGACCCCGGGCACGGAGCCCAGCTGCTCGGTCTGGGTGGGCTCGCCGGGACCGGCGCTGAGGACGCGGACATCGGCGCCGACCCGGAAGTCGGCCTGGTCGCGCTGCGAACGCTCCCACGAGGTGCTCTGCCCGATGGCCAGCATCCCCATCGCGACGGCGAGGACGAGGAGGAGGACGGGTCCCGCGCCGCGCAGCGGACGGCGGCTGAACTGCCAGCCCGCGAGGGCGGCGGAGAGCCCGCGCCCGCCCGCCGCGCGCCGCTCGGCCAGCCTGGCGGCGGGCGGCAGCAGACGCAGGGTCAGGACGGTGCCCGCGAGCAGGGCGAGGGCGGGCGCGGCGACGAGCACCGGGTCGACGGAGCCGCCGCCCGTGGCGTCGGCGCCGAGGGTGCCGCCCGTGGCGGCGGGGCGCTGGAGCTGCCAGTAGGCGACACCGGCGACGGCCAGCAGACCGAGGTCCGCACCGGCCCGGACCGGTCCGGGCAGCGACGCCGAGCGGGCCTTGCGCAGGGAGACGGCGGAGCCGTCCCCGGCGGCGAGCGCGGGCGCGACGACGGCGGCGGCGCAGCACAGGGCCACCGTGGCGGCGACCAGCCACACCGTGAGCGAGGGCGTCGTGTCGAGGCGGACGCCGAGCGAGGAGAGCGCGGACCGGTCGGCGAAGAGCCGGGTCAGCGGGCCGGAGAGCAGCGGCGCTGCGACGGCGGCGGGCAGCGCGAGGAGCAGTGCCTCGACGGCGGCGAGCCCGGCGATCCGGCGCCGCGAACCGCCCCGGGCCCGCAGCAGCGCGGTCTCGCCGGAGCGTTCGGTGCTGAGCAGCCGGGCGACGAGCAGCAGCGCGTACGCGGCGAGGAGCACCAGCTGGACGGCGACGATCAGCAGCGTCGAACGGGAGACGAGCAGGGCCCGCTGGGTCTGGTCCAGGACGGTCGGCAGCGCGGTGGACGCCGAGATCGTCGTACCGAACGGACCGGTGGCCCCGGCCAGTTCCTTCGGGCCCTCGGCCGAGGCGGTGCGCAGCGCGGCCATGCGGTCGGTGGTGAGGCCGGTGTAGTCGGCGGAGCCGAGCCAGGAGGTGTCGCCCGCGCTCACCGCTCGGGCGGTGAGGACGGCGGGGTCGACGAGCAGCGGCCCGTACGTCGTGAAGGCGACGGTGCGGACACCGCGCCCGCCGGCCGGGTCGAGCTGCCAGTACAGGTCGTGGGTGTCGACGGGCCGGTAGACGCCGGTGATCCGGGCCTTCACCGCCGGGCCGTCGAGCCGGTCGGAGAGGTCGAGGACGGTGCCGGGGCCGACCCGCAGCCTGCGGGCCGCCTCCTCGGGCAGGGCCGTCTCGACGATGCCCGAGGTGCGGGCGGCGGACGGCCAGGCGCCCTTGACGAGGGCGAGCCGCGAGCGGTCGAGCGCGGCGAAGTGGGTGAGGTCCGGGTCACCCGAGCGGGCGGCGGGCGGCTGGAGGCCGCGGGGCAGCGCGTACGGTCCGGAGCGTTCGAGACGCCGGACGGTCACCGGCAGTCCGTCGAAGGTCCGCCGCGCCCCCTCCTGGACGGCCGTCTCGGCGGAGGCGCGCTTGGCCTCCGGCACCTGTGCGGTGACCAGCAGCGAGGCGGCCGCCGCGGAACGGCCCCGCAGCCCCGCCTGGAGCGCCGCGTCGCCGATCGCCCCGGAGAAGGAGGCGAGGGTGGCGAGCACCGAGGTGGTCAGGAGCACGGCGAGGAGCGCCGCGGCCAGCAACAGCCGGTGCGCCCTGACGCGCAGAAATACGAACCCCGTCACCCATCCCCCTGGCCACCCTGATCACGGTGCGCACGTCGGTCGTTCCGTACGCTCCCGAAGACTTCTCTTCGGATGCTTTCAGAATGCACATGCGGCTGGAAACCGCTTACAGACCGACCTTGATGGGATCGTGACCGTTATCCGGGGTTCCGTTTCCGGAATGTGTTCATCCGTGATCGGGGAAGGGGGCGTAAAGGGGTGAGAAAAGCAAAAAAGGGAGAAAGGTGATCAGCCCGCGGAGTTGACCATCGAGGCCGCCGCATAGGTCAGATAGCGCCACAGCTCGCTCTCGTGCTCGGGCGCCAGCCCCAGCTCGTCGAGGGCGGTCCGCATGTGCCGCAGCCAGGCGTCGTGGGCCGCCCGGTCCACCACGAACGGGGCGTGCCGCATCCGCAGCCGGGGGTGTCCCCGGTGGTCGCTGTAGGTGCGGGGGCCGCCCCAGTACTGCATGAGGAAGAGCGCGAACCGCTCCTCCGCGGGGCCGAGGTCCTCCTCGGGGTACATCGGGCGCAGCAGCGGGTCCTCCGCGACGCCCTCGTAGAAGCGGTGGACCAGGCGGCGGAAGGTCTCCTCGCCGCCGACCTGCTCGTAGAAGGTCTGCTCCTGCGCTGTTTCCCCGGGAATCTCGTTCACCGTTCCATCGTCTCAGACGACCGGTCCTAGGACCGGGGAACCAGGACCGCCCCCGGAGGCCCGGCGGGCGGCCCCGGAGGACCGCGCGCCGGGCCCCCCGGGGGCGGGCGGGGGACGGCGTCAGCCGAGCCGGACCGTGATCGTCGTCCAGGCGCCGACGTGCACCCGGTCGCCGTCCTGGAGCTGGACGGGGACGTACGGCTGGATCGGCTCCTCGCCGCCGTTGACCGTGGTGCCGTTGGTGGAGTTCTGGTCCACCACCGCCCACGAACCGTCCGGCTGCTGCACGAGCACCGCGTGCTGGTGCGAGACGCCCGGGTCCTCCGGCGGCACCGACAGGTCGATGTCGGGGGACTCGCCGGTGGAGTGCCTGCGGCGCCCGACGGAGATCTGGTTGCCCTGGAGCGGCAGCTGCTTGGCGGGCGAGTACGCGGGCAGGTTCAGGCCCGTCGCCTCGGGGCCGCTGCGCTGCATCATCGCCAGGAAGTAGTCGCGGTCGGGACCGATATACGCCGTCCAGGTCCCCGGCTGCCGGGGTGGCTGGAACTGCTGCTGCTGCTGCGGCGGCCCCTGGTGCGCGGGAGGCTGCGGGGGTCCCTGGTGAGGGGGCGGCTGCGGCGGCTCGTGGCGCTGCGGCGGCTCGGAGTGCGACGGCGGCGACAGCACCCAGTCGTCGTCCCCGCGCGGCTGCGGCGGGGACTGGACGGGTGCGCCGGGCGGCGCGGCCGGGCCCTGGAGGTACGCGGGGGGCTGCTGCCCGGGAGCACCGGGCGGCTGCTGCGCCGGGGGCCGCCGCGGCGGCGTCTGGTGGTGGGTCGGCTCGGCGCCCAGGGGCTCGGCGGGCCGGTTGACCTGCGAGGGCCGCGAACCGTGGTAGCCGAACGGGTCCTGCTGCTGCGGCTGCGGGGGCGGCGACGACTGGAAGCCCGGCGGCAGGCTCAGGCCGGGCGGCGGACCGGGCTGCTGCGGGGGCGCGGAGTGCGGGGGCGCGGGGGCGTGCGGGGCCGGGGGCTGCGGCGCGGGGGCGTGCGGCGCGGGCCCGCCGCGCTGCGCGTTCTGCGGGGCCAGCGGGGTGTACGAGGTGGCCGTGTGGGTGAGGAAGTTCCAGCGGCACTCCTCGCAGAAGGGCGCCATGTGCTCGCGCGGGGTGCGGCACTGCGGGCAGAGCTCCGCCTGCGCGGTCGCGTTCGCGTCACCACCGGGCCCGAAACCGCCAGGGCCGGGGCCGTGACCGCCGGGGCCGTCACCGAAGCCGCCGGGTCCGCCGGGTCCGGGACCTCCCATGCCGGGCCCGAAGCCGCCGGGCGCGGGCGGCGGGCCACCGTGGCCGGATCCGTCACCGGGCCCGAAGCCACGGTGACCAGGGCCGTCGCCAGGACCGAAGCCGCCGTCGCCAGCACCGAAACCACCGTGGCCGGGACCGTCGCCAGGTCCGAAGCCGCCGTGGCCGGGACCGCCCGGTCCCGGACCGTCGCCGGGGCCGAAGCCGCCCGGCGCGGGCGGCGGGCCGCCGGGGCCCGGGTAGCCGTAACCGCCCGGGGCGGCGGGGCGCTCGGGAGCGGGGTAGCCGTAGCCGCCCGGGGCGCCGGGGCCGTCGGAGCCGGGGTAGCCGTAGCCGCCCTGGCCCTCGGGCGCGCCGGGTCCTGGGTGTCCGTAGGCGGGCGGCGGCGGGGGAAGCGGCGGTACGGCACCCGTCGGCGCACCCGCCCCGGCCATGCGATGGCCGCAGACCTCGCACCAGTCGTCGGAGACCGACTGGTGTCCGTTCGGGCAGGTCGGCATGTCGGTGCTTCCCCCTCTCGTCGTCCGGCCCGCTGGCCGGGCTACCTCTTGACGCGAACGGTCTTGGTGGAGCGGGTTTCGAGTGTCATCTCGTCCGCTTCCGCGACCTTCGCCTTCAAACGCACAGTACCGGTCGCCGCATCGACCACGTCGACCACCTTCGAAAGGAGTTTCGCGGTATCCGCGTTGCCCGAGGCCGCCGCGAGCTGCACGGCCCGGCCCAGTTTCGCCGTCGCTCCGTCGTGGTCGCCCGATTTGCGCGCGTCCAGGCCCTGCTGGATGGCGTCCGCGAGTTCGGCCTGCCCCGTGTAGTGCGCGACCTGCGGATTGATCGACGTGGACATGGCCAGGTCGTCCGTCCACACCGCGCGCACCAGGCCCTGGGACAGCGGGCGCAGCTCGCCGTCCAGCGGGTCGGGCGCGATCAGGGAGACCCGGGCGGCCAGCATCTCCTGCCCGACCGAGGCCCGGGGGACCCGCACGGTCACGTGGTAGTCGCGGGACTCGTCGCCCCAGGAACCCGTCGGGTAGTCCCCGGCGCGCGGCCCCGCCTCCGTACGCCGCCCGGTCAGGTCCTCGACGGTGGGCGCGACCTGCTTCACGAAGGCGATCTCCACCCCCACCGGGGTCCACAGGCGCAGGGCGACGTCCGCGACGCCCTTGCCCATCGCGTGCTCCATCATCGAGGTGAAGTCGGCGGCGAGGGCGGCCGGGTCGGCGACGATGTCGGCGGTGCCGAGCAGCGCCGAGGCGATCCCGGTGACCTCCTCGACCTTCCAGTCGGTGCCCACCCCGCGCGCGTCGCAGGTGAAGCGGCCCGCGCAGGAGTCGAGCGCGGCCGTCAGCTCCTCCGGCGACTCGTGCTCGTTGCGTCCGTCGGTGAGCAGGATGCCGTGCCGGATGGTGAGGTCGGCGGAGGACAGCAGCCGGTCCGCGAGCCGCAGCCAGGTGCCGATCGCGGTGCCGCCGCCCGCGGTCAGCCCGCGCAGCGACTCCTTGGCCTGGGCCCGGGTGCGGGCGTCGGCGACGGCCAGGCGCCCGTTCCCCGGGTAGACCTCCGTCGCCCGGTGCGTCCCGGCGACGACCGCGAACGAGGTGCCGTCGCGCAGGGTGTCGATCGCGGCGGCGGTGGCCTCGCGGGCGCCCCGCATCTTGGTGTCGGGATAGTCCATCGAGCCGGAGCAGTCGACCATGACCACGACTCCGGCCGCGCCCGCGCCCGCCGGGCCGTACAGCCGCTGGCCGGTGGTGCCGCCCCCGGTGGCGGTGACCGTGACGATCGCGCTGACGTCCCGGCCGCCCTCCGGCAGGAACTCATTCTGGTAGACGTCCACCGAGAACTGCGGCACGGTCGACTTGGAGAAGTTGGCCATCTCTTACGGCTCCTCGGGCAACAACGGTTTCGGGGACGGGGACCGGCGGCCGCTCAGGCGGATCATGCCCCGGCCGGGGCGACGGTGAACGGCACGAGCGCGACCGTGATGTTGTCGTGGCCGCCGCCGTCCAAGGCGTGGCCGACGAGCGTCCGGGCGCCGTGCAGCGGGCGGTCCGCCGCGTCGGCGGGGACGATCCGTGCCATGTCCCCGGCGCCCTCGGCGTAGTTCCACAGTCCGTCCGTGCAGACGACGACCACACCGGACCGGTCGGGCTTGAACGCGGCCGTGTGCGGCTCCAGTTCGTAGGAGTCCGCGCCCAGCCAGCCGGTGATGGCGTGGGCGCGCTCGTCCGCGTACGCCTCCGCCTCGTTCATCAGGCCCGACGAGACCATCTGGGCGGCCCACGAGTCGTCCTCGGTCAGCCGGGCGGGCGGGGCGGCCCGGTCGTCCGGCACCCAGTAGACGCGGCTGTCGCCGACCCAGCCCACCACGAGCAGTCCGCCCGTGACGACGGAGCCCACGATGGTGCAGGCCGGGGCGTTGCGGTGGCGGTGCGCCTCGGCCTCGGCCGGGCCCGTCCCCTCCGCGAGGGAGTCGACGGCGGCGGCGGCGGCCACGATCGCCTCGTGCATCGCCTGCTGCGGGTGGGTGCCCCGGGGCAGCGCGGCGAGCAGCGAGGCACCGGCGGCCTCGGCGGCGGCGGCGGACGCCTCGTCGGGACGGGTCGCCGAGGACACGCCGTCGCAGACGATCGCGACGGTCGCGGGGGAGCCGTCCGGGAGGGTAGTCGCGGAGACGGCGAACGCGTCCTCGTTGCGGTGGTGGCGCAGCCCCCGGTCGCTGACGGCGGCGACACCGGCCAGCTCCCGCTCCATGTGGTCGCGTTCGCGCGGCTGGGCGTGCCCGCAGTTCTCGCAGTAGCCGTCGGTGTCCACCCGCCCCGCCCGGCAGGCCACGCACACGGAGGCGGCGGCGGCGGAGGTGGCGGACGGCGCCGGATCGGCCCGTACCGCCGTACGCGGATCGGGGGCCGGCAGCGTGAAGTCCCCGTCGCCGGTGGCGGTCCGTCCGGCGGGCGCCGCCGGGGGCGGCCCGGCGGCCAGCTCCCGGCCGCCGGAGTCGGTGCCCGGCAGATCGCCCGGATGCTGGGTGGCGCCGGACAGCGCACCGGGCTCCCGGTCCGGGGCGTCCGGCCACTCCACCGGGGTGCCGATCGCCACGGTCGGCCGGTCAGGGCCGTCCCCGGCGCCGGACACGGCCGTCAGGTCGTGTCCGCACGCCCCGCAGAACCGGTCGCCCGCCTCCAGGGGTTCGGCGCACTCCGGGCACACGGTGAGTCCGTGCGACGGCTTCGGGTTCTGGGACATCCTCACACCCACGTCCGGGGGCGGAAGCGGTTGGCCCGCTCCACCAGTTCGATCCTCTCCTCGCCCCGCTGGGCGAGCCGGGCCAGCACCCGGTAGGAGCGTTCGAGGCCGAAGCGCAGTCCGCGCTCGTCCAGTTCACTGCCGAGCAGCAGCGCGCCGCCGCCCGGTTCCGCACCGGGACTCCCGGAGAGTACCCAGTCGAGGGCCGTTCCGAAGACCTCGGCCGACAACCGCTCCCGGCGCACCGCGTCCAGACCGAAGCCCCGCAGCGCCGACACCTGCGCGGCGGCGGCCGTCAGATCGGGCCCGAGCGGCTCCGCCGCCGGACGCCGCCGCAGCCGCGCCCGCACGGCCGCCACCCGGGCCGCCGTGTAGTGGATCGACGCCTCCGGTACGGACTCCAGGGTCCGTACGGCCCCGGCGCGGTCGCCCGCCGCGAGCCGCACCCGGGCGAGACCGAAGGCCGCGCTGACGAAACCCTGGTCGGTGGCCCACACCAGGCGGTAGTACTCGGCCGCGTTGTCCAGCTGGCCGAGGACCTCGGCGCAGATCCCGAGGGCCAGCTTCGGAGACGGCTCGCCGGGAAAGGCGTCGTACACCGCGTCGAAGGCGAGCGCCGCGTGCTCGTGGTCCCCGGTCACCAGGGAGGTCACTCCCCGGTACCAGACGATCCGCCAGTCGTCCGGGGCCCGTTCCTCCAGGGCCGCCAGGGTCCGTACGGCCGACGGCAGGTCGCCCAGCTCCAACTGGGCGCGCAGGGTGCGCAGCCGCAGCTCGGCGGAGGGCGTGGCCGCCGCCGCGAGCGCGGCGAGCAGCTCGGCCGGGGCGGCGGCGGCGAGCCCGGCGAGCAGACCCGCGTGCGGGTCGGAGACGTCGACGTGCGGCACGGGCAGCGCGAGCGCGGTCGCTGGCGCGTCGAGCGGCACGAGCAGCGGGCCGAGCCCCGCCCCGGCGGGCAGGGCGACGGGCGCCGGACCGGTCGGCCCGGACCGCCGCTTCGGGGCCCTGCGCCCGCCCAGCAGCGACACGTCCTGCGTCAGCTCGGCGAACAGGCTCGTGTCGGTGACCCGCACCTCGGTGCCGAAGAGCGTCGAGAGCGCCGGGCGCGGGCGGCCCGACTGGAGCGCCACCACCTCCCGCAGCACCCCGGTCAGCTGCTCCGCCATCTCCTGCGCGGAGCCGAACCGGCGGGCCGGGTCCGGGTCGGTGGCCCGGACCAGGAAGCGGTAGAACGACTCGTAGGTCCGCAGGACCTCGATGTGCTCCGGCTCGGGCAGCGAGTCCACGAAGACGTTCGTGTAGCCCTGGAAGTCGAAGGTCATCACCGCGAGCGTGCGGGCCACCGTGTACAGGTCGCTGGCGACCGAAGGACCGACCTCGGCCACCTCGGGCGCCTGGTAGCCGACCGTGCCGTAGATCGCGGACTCGTCGTCGTCCATCCGCCGGACCGCGCCCATGTCGATGAGCTTCAGCTGGTCCTCGGTCTGGATGGCGTTGTCCACCTTGAAGTCGCAGTACAGCAGGTGCCTGCTGTGCAGGTGCCCGAGCGCCTCCAGGGCCTCGATCCCGTACGCGCAGGCCTGTTCGACCGGCAGCGGGTCGCGGCGCCCGTCGGGGGCGCGCCGCTCGTTGGCGATCTCCTTGAGCGACTTGCCGCCGACGTACTCCATGACGATGTAGCCGTCGAGGGAGCCGGTGCGCTGGTCCAGGTGCTCGACGAAGTTGTAGATGCGGACGATGTTGGAGTGCTCGATCTCGGCGAGGAAGCGGCGCTCGGAGATCGCGGCGGCCATCGCGTCCTGGTCGCCGGTGTCGAGCAGGCCCTTGAGCACCACCCAGCGGTCGGAGACGGCCCGGTCGACGGCGAGGTAGACCCAGCCGAGACCGCCGTGCGCCAGACAGCCCGCGACCTCGTACTGGCCGTGGACGACGTCCCCGCCGCGCAGCTTCGGCACGAAGGAGTACGGGTGCCCGCACTTGGTGCAGAAGCCCTCGGTGCGGCCCGGCCGGTCGCCCCGCGAACGGCCCACCGGGGCCCCGCAGTCGGAACGGGAGCAGAAACGCTTCCGCTCGGGCACCTCGGGACGGTCCATCACCGCGCCCCGGGGGTCGGGACGCGGCACCTCGGGTACCGCCACCAGACCCGCGCCCAGCCGGTTGCGGGCCGACTGCCCGGTCGACGCGCCCGAGCTGCGCACCGACACCGACGGCGCCGTCGAGGCGCCGGAGAGGGAGCGGGACAGCCGCCCGGAGACCGAGCGGCGCGAGGTCGAGGAACGCGACGACGCCCGGGACGAGGCCCGCGAACCGCTCCGCGCGGACGCCGGATCGGCCCCGGCGGAACCAGAACCAGAACCAGAACCGGAAGCGGAACCGGAACCAGAACCGGAACCCGGCGCCCCGCCCCGGCCCCCGCTCCCGCCGGGCACGGCCACACCCGTCGCCGCCGAGACCACGAGCCCCGCCTCGGCGGCCGGGGACCCCGGGGGCGCGACCACCGGGGCGAGCCCGCAGGTGTCGCAGTACAGCTCACCGCCCCCCATGTCCTCGTACGAACCCGCGCACGAAGGACGCTGACAGCTCGCCACGCCCGTCTCCCCGTTCACCACTCGCGTCCTCCCGCGTCCCTCGGGCCGGACAGTACGTCCGCCGCCGCCTGCTGATAGCGCAGCACGGCCTGTTCCGCGACCCGCAGATCGCAGGGCGCGCTCCACAGCATCCGGCGGGCCGCGTCGTACCGCTCCGTGAGCAGCGGGTCCTCCGCCGCGCCCAGTCGTGCCACCTTCGCCCGGTACGCGTCCAGTCTGCCCCGCAGCTCCGCCCGCACCGCGAGCGGTGCCGTGACCGACGTCAACGACTCCCGGGCCCGCAGCAGTTCGTCCTCCGCCTCCCGCTCCAGGGAGTCCAGGAGCGGGGAGAGCCGGTGCCACCGGGCGTGCCTGCGGTACTCGGCGGCGGCGGCCAGCCGCTCCTGGAGCACGGTCGGCGGCCCGCCGACGACCGGCACCTCGGAGGCGGCGATCTTCGCCAGCACCTCGCCGCGCGCGGCCCGCGCCTCCGCCAGCGTCCGGTCCGCCCGGGACAGCACGTCCCGCAGCCGCAGCAGCCGGTCCTCGGAGTCCTGCCGGACCGCGAGCACCGCCTCCGTCTCCCGCCGCACCTCCTCCAGGGCCAGGGCCGCCCGGTCGTACCGGGCGGTGTCGGGGCGGCCCCCGCCGGGCGCCGAACTCCCCGCCGCCCGGCGCCAGAACGCCAGCGGGTCGGTCACCACCTGGGAGCGCAGCGCGGTCAGCTCGGCGGTGATCGCCGCCAGCTCGTCCCCGGCCGGATGCTCCCCCGGGCGCACGCCCACCGAATGCGCCAGCGAACGCGTCCGGCCCAGCTCGGCGGCGAGCAGGTCGATCCGGGCGGGCAGCGCCGACCAGACCGCGTCGGCGGTGACCACCACGTCCAGCGAGGACGCGTACAGCTCGTTCATCCGGCGGACCAGGCCCTCCAGGGTGAACCGCTCCGACAGCAGCCCCCGCTCGCCCGCCCCGCCCGCCACGACCACGCTCTCGCCGCGCAGCCGCTCGGTCAGCTCCACCAGTTCGTCCCGGCCGGGCCAGCGGCGCCTGGCCCGTACCCCACGGGCCTCCCGCAGCGCACCCGTGTACACGTCGAAACAGGTCCAGAGCAGGGTGATGTCCCGCTCGGCCGCCGCCCACCGGTCCCGGGTGGTGCCGGTCAGCTCCGCCCCTTCGAGCAGTCTGCGGCCCGCGTGGTCCTGGAGCGCGAGGAGCGAGTCCTCGACCGCCTTGTGCTCGGCGGCGAGGCGCGCCAGCGCACGGTCGGCCTCGTCCCGGTCCATCACCGGCCCAGGGGGTCCCGTGACACCCATCGGTCACCTCTTCCTCTCCGTGTACGGGCCGCCGCTACGGCGCCGCCCCCGGGCACTGCCGGGGCGCGGCGCTACTTGTACAGCGGAGCGGGCGGGCCCGGTATCCCGGGCAGGTCCTTCTCCAGCCAGTCCTTGTACGCCTTCTGCCAGGGGCCCTGCCGGTACCCCACGAGCACCTGGTTGACCCGGCGCACGAGGTCGTCGTTGCCCAGCTTGGCCGCCACCCCGTAGTACTCCTTCGTGAACGGCTTCCCCTTCAGCTCGACCGCCGGGTCCTGCGCCGCCTGGCCCGCCGCGAGGGCGTTGTCGGTGACGACGGCGTCGACCTCGCCGAGCTGGAGCCGGGCCAGGCAGTCCAGTTGGTTGGGGACCGTCAGCAGGTCCTTGTCGTCCTCGGTGCCGTCGCCCTCGTCCTTGAAGACCGCGCCGAAGGAGTTGTCCACGAGGGCGTCGTAGGCGGTGGAGCCCTCGGCGGTGCAGACCCGCTTGCCGCGCAGCGAGGAGTCGTACCCCGTGATGTCCCTGGCCGCCTTGGGCGCCAGGACCTGCTGCCCCGCCTGGAAGTAGGCGGTGGAGAAGGCGACCTCCCCGATCCGCTTGCAGTTGATCGTCATGGTCCGCACGACCAGGTCGATCGTGCCGCTGTTCAGCAGCTCGGTCCGCTGGTTGGTGGGGATCGCGCGGAGGATGACCGCGTCCCGGTCGCCGAGCAGGTCCGCCGCGACGGCCCGCGCCAGATCGATGTCGAAGCCCTCCAGGACGCCCTTCTCCGGGTTCCGGTAGCCCCAGCGGTAGCTGGACTGGTCGACGCCGACGACCAGCTTCCCGCGCTTCTTGATCGCCTCGACCGCCGGGCCGTCCGCCGACGACGGGGTCAGCGAGGCCTCGGGGCGCTCACAGGTCTCGGCCCTGACCTGGACGCCGGTGCCGATCCCCGGACCCGGACCGTACGCCTCCGCCGCCGCGCCGCCCCCGCCGCGCGTCAGCGGCAGCAGCGTCAGGGAGGCGGTGAGCCCGCAGGCCACGGCCATCGCGGCCACCCCGCCCCAGCCCCGGAAGCGCCGCACGGTCCGCCGCGCCAGCGGGTACCCGCCGTTCGTCATCCCGCCCCCTCTCACCGGTACTCCGACAGTCTGCGGTTGACGCCGGACACCGCGCCCGCCGCGCCCAGGAGGCCGAGGAGCGCCGCGCCGAACGGCAGCAGGGCCAGTGCTCCACCGGCGGCCGACGCGGCCCGGGTGAACTCGTCCCCCTCGTGCGCGAGGGCCTTCTCCAGGGCCGCGTCGACCTGGTCGAAGGCCTGCTCGGTGGAGTCCTCCGGTCCGATGATCCGGACGAGGGCGGCCTCGTAGTCACCGGCCTCGTCCCGCGCGCGGGCGTCCTTGTGGCGCTGCTGCCACTCGCCGACGCGGGCGACGGCCTCCTGGACCGGGCCCCTGCCCTCGCTGTCGTCGGCCCGCTCGCCCGCCGTGGCGAGCGCCCGGGTCAGGGCGTCCATGCTGGCCGCGTAGTCCGTCTCGTACTTGTCCTTCCGCTTCGCCGGGTCGGGGTCCTCGGTGAGGACCGCGCCCCGGGCGACCAGCGTCAGGTTCTCGTTGGCGCGGGCGGTGAGCGAGCCGATCCGGGCCGTGTTGAGCGCCTGGAGGGACTCCTGGCCCCGGGTCCGCGCCTCGCTCAGATCGGCGCGGGCCAGGGAGTGCGCGGCGACCAGCCAGAGCAGGGCGACCACCGTGGCGGCGGTGGCCGCGAGCAGCCCCTGGTTGAACACCCGGTGGGTGTGGACGTAGGTGCGGCGCTGGGCCCAGGCGAGGGCGGCGAGGACGGCGAGACCGAGGGCGATCGACGCCCAGGGCCAGGCCCGGGCCGAGGAGTCGTCCTGCCGCAGCCGCTCCGTCTCGGCCTCGTACAGCCGCTCGGCGGCCGGGAGCAGGGTGGTGGTCATCTGCTGGTTGGCGTACCGCAGATAGGCCCCGCCCAGCGGCAGGCCCTGCCGGTTGGCGGCCCTGGCCCGCTCGATCAGACCGGTGTAGCGGGGGAGCTGCTCGTTCAGGACGGCTATCTGCTCGGCCGACTCGCCGGAACCCGAGCCGCCCGCCGACGCCTCCACGAGGAGCCGGGCGGCGGCGGCTATGTCCCGGTCGTACTGCTCGCGGGACTCCTTCGGTTCGAGGCTGCCCGCGAGGAAGCCGCTGGCGGCGGTGGTGTCGGCGTCGGCGAGGTAGCGGTAGATCGAGGCGGCGTCGGCGGACAGCGGACGGCTGCGGTGGACGACGTCGTCCACGGCGGACGCCCGGTCGTCCACCTGGAGGGCGGTGACCGCGCCGAACGCGACGAGGAGCAGCGCGAGTACGGCCCCGAGGATCTGGAGCCTGCCGGGCTCGGTCGTCGTGACGGCCCGGAGCCGCTCGCGGCCCGTGGACCAGGCGCCGCGCCCCGGGGCCGGGAGACCGCCGGGAGCGGGCGACGGCTGCGCGGGCACGCCTGCCGGGCGCGCGGGCGCCGTGCTCCGCGCCGCCGGGACGGCGGGCGCGTTCGGCGGGTGTGTCACTTGACCTCCCCCTCGGTCGCTGACGTCGGCCGTCCGGCCGGGTCCGGTGCGGGCCGGTCACGGTGGACGACCACCCGGCCAGCAGTATGGCCGCAGGGGGCCCTCCACACACCGGGATTGACTCGATCTTGTTCTTATCGTGCCGCACACCCGTGCCGCACACCCGTGCCGCACATCCGTGGCACCGCCCCGGGCGAACCCCCTCACCTTGAATACGTCGAAGGGACCGCACCGGTTCCGCGTCCGCCGTCACTCGAACAGGTGAACGTGTACCGGTGGGGTCCCGCCCGGCCCGCCGCCGGGCACCCGCGCGAACGGCCCCACCGCACCCGCGTGAACGGCCCCGCCCCGCCCGGCGCCCGCCCCGACGCGCCCGCCCCGTCGGCGGCCGGAACCACCCCGGACACGACCGCGGGGCGCCCCTCCACCAGGAAGGGACGCCCTGCGGGCCGGGTCCGCTCAGGCCCCGTAGTGCTTCCGCAGCCGGTCCGCCGACTCCGGACCCGCCCCCGACTCGTCCAGCGCGAGCAGCCCCGCGCCGAGCACCGGCGGCGCCGTCACGAAACCGACGACGGCCTTCGGCGCCCGCTCCGCGAGGAGTTCACGGATCCGGTCCTCCAACTGCGGGTGCCGCGCGGCGAGGACGCTGCCGCCCAGCATCACCGGGGCCTCCTCGCCGAGCAGTCCGAGCCGCCCGAGGGCGACCGCCGACATGGCCACGACCTCCTCGGCGAGCCGGTGCACCAGGGACAGCGCCACCGGATCGCCCTCCGCGCTCACCCGGAACAGCACCGGGGTCAGCTCGTGCCGCCGCTCGAACGGCACCAGACCCAGGTGCAGCGCCTCGATCAGCGCGTACATCGTCTCCAGACCGAAGTGCGCGGGCAGCGCGACGGCCAGCGCGGACGGTTCGCCGCGCCCGTCCTCGGCCCGCGCGGCGCACCACAGCGCCTCCTCGGCCATGCCGCTGCCGCCGCCCCAGTCCCCGGAGATCTTCCCGATCGCGGGGAAGCGGGCGGTCCGCCCGTCGGGCGTCATCCCGACGCAGTTGATGCCCGCGCCGCAGACCACGGCGACACCGCGCGGCTCGTCGAGCCCGGCGCGCAGTATCGCGAAGGTGTCGTTGTGCACCCGCACCGACCGGCTCCAGCCCCGGCCGAGGATCTCGGTCTGGAGCGCGACCTCCTCCACGGGCAGGTCGGCATTGGCCAGACATGCGCTGACGTGCGCGAACGTGGGCGGGAGGGCGTCCCCGCCCGCCTGTGCCCAGGCCCGCCCGACGATCTCCGCCAGACTGTCGACGGCCGTCGACACCCCCACCACCGGCGGCTGGAACCCGCCGCCGCGCGCCGAGCCGAGGACGGTGCCGCCCGGTCCGACGACCGCGACGTCGGTCTTGCTGTTCCCCGCGTCGACCGCGAGGAGCGCGCCGTTCAGGTTCACGCCCACGCGAGGTGCTCCCGGTTGTGCGCGATCAGCCGGTCGGTGAGTCCCTCGGCGTACTCGTACTGGCCCACCAGCGGGTGTCCGAGGAGGGCCTTGAACACCCGGTCCCGGCCGCCGCGCAGCGCCGCTTCGAGCGCCAGGTCCTCGTAGGCGGTGACATGGGCCATGAGCCCCGCGTACAGCGGGTCCACCGGGGCGACCGGCAGCGGGGTGGCCCCGTGGCCGCCGACCGACGCCTGCGTCTCGATGACGGCGTCGTCCGGCAGGAACGGCAGGGTGCCGTTGTTGTACGTGTTCACCACCTGGTACGGCGATCCGCCGCCGCCGAGCAGGGCGGCGGCGAGGTCCACGGCCGCCTCCGAGTAGAAGGCGCCGCCGCGCTTGGCGAGCAGCGCGGGCTTCTCGTCGAGCGTCGGGTCCCCGTACATCTCCAGGAGTTCCTTCTCCATCGCGGCGACCTCGGCCGCCCGCGAGGGCTTGGTGCCGAGCTCCCGGACGACCTCGTCGTGCGCGTAGAAGTAGCGCAGGTAGTACGAGGGGACGACGCCGAGCCGGTCCAGGACCTGGCGCGGCAGCCGCAGGTCGTCGGCGACGGTGTCGCCGTGCTCGGCGAGCAGCCGGGGCAGCACGTTCTCGCCCTCGGGCCCGCCCAGGCGCACCGCGCGCTCCCAGGTCAGGTGGTTGAGCCCGATGTGCTCCAGGTGCACGTCGGAGGGGGCCACGCCGAGGAGCCCGGCGAACTTGCGCTGGAAGCCGATGGCCACGTTGCACAGGCCGACGGCCTTGTGCCCGGCCTGGAGCAGCGCGCGGGTGACGATGCCGACGGGGTTGGTGAAGTCGATGATCCAGGCGTCGGGGTTGGTGCGCCGGACCCGCTCCGCGATGTCGAGGACGACGGGGACCGTGCGCAGCGCCTTGGCGAGGCCTCCGGCGCCGGTGGTCTCCTGGCCGACGCAGCCGCACTCCAGCGGCCAGGTCTCGTCCTGGAGCCGGGCGGCCTGTCCGCCGATCCGCAGCTGGAGCAGGACGGCGTCGGCGCCCTCGACCCCGGCGTCCAGGTCGGAGGTGGTGACGATCTTCCCCGGGTGGTCCTGCTTGGCGAAGATGCGCCGGGCGAGGCCGCCGACCAGGTCGAGCCGGTCGGCGGCCGGGTCGACGAGGACGAGTTCCGTGATGGGCAGGGTGTCGCGCAGGCGTGCGAATCCGTCGATCAGTTCGGGGGTGTAGGTGGAACCGCCCCCCACGACAGTGAGCTTCATGGTGTGCTTCAGCCCTTCACTCCGGTCAGTGTGACTCCCTCGACGAACGCCTTCTGGGCGAAGAAGAAGACGAGGATCACAGGGGCCATGACCAGGACGGTCGCGGCCATGGTCAGATTCCAGTCGGTCTGGTGCGCGCCCTTGAAGGACTCCAGGCCGTAGCTGAGGGTCCAGGCGGCGGGGTTCTCGGAGGCGTAGATCTGCGGCCCGAAGTAGTCGTTCCAGCAGTAGAAGAACTGGAAGAGGGCGACGGCGGCGATGCCGGGCTTCGCCATCGGCAGCACGATCCGGATCAGGGTGCGGAACTCTCCGCAGCCGTCGATCCTGGCCGCCTCGACGTACTCGTCGGGGATGGTCAGCAGGAACTGGCGCAGCAGGAAGATGGCGAAGGCGTCGCCGAAGGCCATCGGGATGATCAGCGGCCACAGCGAGCCGGAGAGGTCCATCTGCTTGGCCCAGAACAGGTACATGGGGATGATCACGACCTGCGGCGGCAGCATCATCATCGAGATGACGAGCAGCAGCGACAGGTGCCGGCCGCGGAAGCGGAACTTGGCCAGCGCGTACGCCACCGGGACCGAGGACACCACGACGAGGGCGGTGCCGACTCCCGCGTAGATCAGGGAGTTCTTCCACCAGGTGAGGAAGCCGGGGGTCTCGAAGACCTCGACGTAGTTCTCGAAGTGCCAGGAGTTCGGCGTCAGGTCCCGGGTGAGCGCCTGCTGGTCGCTCATCACGGACGTCAGGAGGACGAAGACGAACGGGAGCACGAAGAACAGGGCCGCGGCGATGCCGAGCGAGTGCACGGCGATCCAGTGCAGCAGCGCCTTGCGGCGGGCCCGGCGCAGCGCGGGGCTCGCGGACGCGGTCCGGTCGGGGAGGGTTGAGGTCGTCATGGTTCAGTCACCCGAGCCGATCAGGCCGCCGCGCTTGCGCATGAGGAGCGCGGTGAAGGCCATGGAGAAGGCGAAGAGCACCAGCGCCACCACACAGGCCGCGCCGTAGTTGAACTGGCTGAAGCCGAGGCTGTAGACCAGCTGGGGGAGGGTCAGGGTGGAGTCGTCCGGGTGGCCGGGGACGAAGGTGACGCCGGAGCCGCCCATCACGCCCGAGGCGACCTTGGCGGCCACCATCGGCTGGGTGTAGTACTGCATCGCGCCGATGATCCCGGTGACGACCGCGAAGAGCACGATCGGCGAGATGTTCGGCAGGGTGATGAAGCGGAACCGCTGCCACCCGGAGGCGCCGTCGAGTTCGGCGGCCTCGTACTGCTCCTTGGGCACGTCGAGCAGCGCGGCCATGAAGATGACCATGAGGTCGCCGATGCCCCACACGGCGAGGATCGTCAGGGCGGGCTTGGACCAGCTCGCGTCGTTGAACCAGGAGGGGGCGGGGACGCCGATCGCTTCCAGGAGCGAGTTGACCGGTCCGGTGCCGGGGTTGAGCAGGAAGACGAAGGCGAGCGTGGCGGCCACCGGCGGGGCCAGGTACGGCAGGTAGAAGAGGGTGCGGAAGACTCCGGCGCCCGTCTTGATCCTGGTGATGAGCATCCCGATGCCGAGGCCGAAGAGGACCCGGCAGCTCACCATGACGACACAGAGCCAGAGGGTGTTCTGCAGGGCGGGCCAGAACTGCGGGAAGTCCGTGAAGACGTACGACCAGTTGTCGGTGCCCCGCCAGGTGGGCGGGTTGAGCCCGTCGTACCGCATGAACGAGAAGTACAGCGTGGAGAGGAGCGGGTAGGCGAAGAAGACGCCGAAGCCGATCAGCCAGGGCGACATGAACGCCAGGGTGCGCAGGGCGTTGCGGCGGCGCTTGGAGCGCAGCGTGTTGCGTCCTCCGGGAACGGCGGCGGCCGGGGTGGCCGCCGCCTTCGCGGGCAGGGTGTCCGTGCTCATGGGAGGTCGGCCGTCACTTCGCCGCGGCGATGTCGCGGTCGATCTGGGCCGCGGTGTCCGCGAGGCCCTTCTTCAGGTCGGTGACCTCGCCCTTCTCGTACTTCTGGGCGAACTTCTGGAGGGTGTCCTGGTAGGCGGAGCCGTTGATGGCGCCGTCGGAGGTGCTGGACTTCGGGTGGCGGGCGATGTCCAGGAAGACCTTGAAGCGCTCGTCCAGCTTCAGGTTCGGGGACTTCAGGGCCTCCAGGGTGGAGGGCACGTTGCCGATGTCGTTGGCGAACCCGACCACGGCCTCGGTGTTCGTGGTCATGTACTTGACCAGTTCCCAGGCCGCGTTCTGCTTCTTGCTCTGCGGCGCGATGCCCATGATGGTGCCGGAGAGGTAGCCCTTGCCGTACTCGGCGATCTCGTCGTCGGCGACCGGCAGCGGCGCGACGCCGACCTCGAAGGGCACCTTGGCGTTCTTGGCGAAGTTCAGCCGCCACTCGCCGTCGAGCTGCATGGCGACCTGGCCGGTGTGGAAGGGGTGCTGGGCGCCCCACTCGTCACCGAAGGTGGTGCGGTACTTGTCGAGCTTCTGGAAGCCGCCGAGGGCGTCCACCAGGGACTTCTGGTACGTCATCATCTCGGCGAAGCCCGGGTCGGTGGCGACGCTGGACTTGCCGTCCTTGCCGAAGTACCCGTCGTGCTTCCACTGGGACATGTAGTGCGAGACGACGGTCTCGTAGCCGAGGTAGTTCGGCATGAAGCCGAGCTGCTTGTACGAGTCGCCCTTGGGCTCGGTGAGCTTCTTGGCGACCTCGGTGAACTGCGACCAGGTCTTCGGCGGGGCCTCG
This sequence comes from Streptomyces sp. NPDC059247, assembly GCF_042754005.1. Classification (NCBI taxonomy): domain Bacteria; kingdom Bacillati; phylum Actinomycetota; class Actinomycetes; order Kitasatosporales; family Streptomycetaceae; genus Streptomyces; species Streptomyces sp. NPDC059247. The sequence goes on along the minus strand of NZ_JBHYZW010000026.1, from coordinate 18,073 downwards.
GGGTCGAGCCCGGCCTTCTTGAAGGCGTCCTTGTTGTAGAAGAGCCCGTACGCGTCGGAGAGCAGCGGCAGGCTGCACCGCTTGCCCTCGAACTGGCTGTACTCCTGGAGGACCTTCGGGAAGGTCTTGTCGAGGTCCAGCTTGTCCTTCTCGATGAACGGCTCGAGGTCGGCGAGGGCGCCCGAGGCGCAGAACTTGCCGACGTTGGCCGTGGTGAAGGAGGACACGACGTCCGGCCCGTTGGAGCCGCCCGCGCGCAGCGCCTGGCCCAGCTTGTCGTCGTTGATGGCGCCGACGACCTTCACCTTGATGTTCGGGTGGGCCTTCATGAAGCGGTCGACGCTGGCCGTGATCGCCGCCACCTCGGAGGGCGCCGCCCAGCCGTGCCAGAAGGTGATGGTGGTCTCGGCTTTGGGGTCGTCGCTCGCCGCGTTGTTCGCGGAGCCCGTACAGGCGGAGGCGAAGAGGGCGATCGAGGCGGTGGCGGCGAGCGCGGCGGCTGCCTTGCGCGGGCGTCCGGGCATGACGGTGTCTCCCTGTGGCGGAGGGGTTACGGGGGGAAGGGGAGGAAGCTGGGGCGGGTGGTGGGTCAGCGCGAGGTGTCGAAGACCTCGTCGCGCGTGGTGGCGAGGGCGCTTTCGAGGGCGCCCCGGACCACGGGGCGCACGGGCACGGCGGTGAGGACCAGGCGCGGCCGGGAGGCGGCGAGGTCGGCGAGTTCGGACTGCACGCGGGCGCGCAGGGGTTCGCCGCCGGCGACGAGGACCTCGCCGGACAGCACGATCAGTTCGGGGTCGAGGACCGCGACCAGGGAGGCGAGGCCGGTGGCGAGGCGTTCGGCGTAGCGGTCGAGCAGTTCGGCGTACCGGGGGTCCTCGCCGTGCGCCTCCGCGGCGTGCGCGAGCAGTCCGGCGGCCACCGGGACGTACGGCTGTTCCGGCGTGTCGATGCCGAGGGCGCGGGCGATCCGGGGGACGGCCTGCACCCCCGCGAGCTCCTGGTAGCCGCCGGAGTTGGCCTTGGTGACCTGCCGGACGAGCGGGGTGCCGGGCACCGGCAGGAAACCGACCTCGCCCGCGCCGCCGGTGAAGCCCCGGTGCAGCCGCCCGCCGAGGACGAGGGCGGCGCCGAGGCCCTCCTCGTTCCACAGCAGGGCGAAGTCCGTGTGGCCCCGGGCGGCGCCGACGCGCTGTTCGGCGACGGCGACGAGGTTGACGTCGTTCTCGTACTCGAACGGCATGGGCAGGGCCGCGGCCAGCTCCTCCAGGAGGGTGGGGGAGTGCCAGCCGGGCAGGTGGGAGGCGTACCGCAGCCGCCCGGTGGCCGGGTCGAAGGCGCCGGGGGTGCCGATGACCAGGCGCCGGACCTCCTCGCGGGTGATCCCGGCCGCCTTGACGGCCCCGTCGAGGGCGTCGGCGACCTGACGGACCACTCCGGAGGCGGCGCGGCCGGGGGTGCGCAGTTCGTACTCGCCGACGATGCGGCCGGTGACGTCGGCGACGGCGGCGTGGATACGGGCCTGGCTGACGTCGAGTCCGGCGGCGTACGCGGCGCGCGGGTTGACCGCGTAGAGCTGGGCGTTCGGTCCGGGACGGCCCTCGGTGGTGCCGGTGGCGATGACCAGGCCCGCGGCTTCGAGCCGGGCGAGGAGCTGGGAGGCGGTCGGCTTGGACAGGCCGGTGAGCTTGCCGATCCGGGTGCGGGAGAGCGGGCCGTGCTCCAGGAGCAGATCGAGGGCGGCGCGGTCGTTCATGGCGCGCAGGACGCGCGGTGTGCCGGGGGTTCCCGGGGTCGTACCGGCCATGAGGTCGCACCTGCCCTTCGACGCTTTCGGGCCATTCTGCTGCCTGAGCGCTGCCCGGCGGCGGAACCGTTCACCCACTGCACTGTTAGGAAAGTTTCCTATTCGGTGGGAGGAAGGTAAGGCGGACGTCACGGGGCCGTCAATACCCGGGGACGACAAACGCCCCCGAAGGCAACCGAAGCGTTACCCGAGGGGGCGTTTCCGGAGTCCGGCGGGAGGGGCGCTCTCCGCCGGGCGGGGACGGTACGACCTGACCGGCGGGACGGGCGCGAGATGGCCGGAACCGGTTGCCCTGCGCGGGGCTGGTACGGGTTCCCCTGCCAGGGGACGGTACGGATTCCTCCGCCCGGGAGCACGGCCGGTACCGGCTCCTCCGCGCGGCCGGTGGTTCCCCGTCGGCCGCGCGTCCCGTGCCGCCGGGCCTACTTGGTGAGGTCCGTCCTCGGCAGCGGGGTCGCCGCCGCAGACTGGGGCGAGGTCGCCGAGGCGAACGCCGACGGGGCCGCCATGCCCGCGGTCGGATCGGCCACCGCCTCCTCGGCCTGCGCCGGGAGCCCGCCCACGATCCGGATGCCGGCCTCGTCCAGACCCCGCTTGATCCGCCAGCGCAGTTCGCGCTCCACACCGAGCGCCTTCCCCGGCATCGTCTTCGCCGAGACCCGGACGGTCATCGAGTCCATCAGCACCTCGACCAGACCGAGCACCTCCACCGGGCCCCACAGGCGCTCGTTCCACGGCTCCTCCTTCGCCATGGACTCGGCCGCCTCCGTGATGACGGCCCGCACCTTCTCCAGGTCCTCCGTCGGCCGGACCGTCACGTCGACCGCCGCCGTCGCCCAGCCCTGGCTGAGGTTCCCTATCCGCTTGATCTCGCCGTTGCGCACGTACCAGATCTCGCCGTCCACCCCGCGCAGCTTCGTCACCCGCAGACCCACCTCGACGACCTCGCCGGAGGCCACGCCCGCGTCGACCGAGTCGCCGACCCCGTACTGGTCCTCCAGGATCATGAAGACACCGGAGAGGAAGTCCGTCACCAGGTTCCTGGCGCCGAAACCGATCGCCACACCGGCCACACCGGCCGAGGCGAGCAACGGCGCCAGATCGATCTTGAAGGCGCCGAGGACCATCAGCCCCGCCGTGCCCAGGATCAGGAACGACGCCACCGAACGCAGCACCGAACCGATCGCCTCCGAGCGCTGCCGCCGCCGCTCGGTGTTCACCAGGAGACCGCCCAGGGCCGTCCCCTCCACCGCCTGCGCCGAGCGGTTCATCCGGTCGATCAGCTTCGTCAGGGCGCGCCGTATGACCATGCGCAGCAGCAGCGCCACGACCATGATCAGCATGATGCGCAGCCCGGTGTTCAGCCAGGTGGACCAGTTCTGTTCCACCCAGCTCGCCGCGTTCGTCGCCGTCTCCGCGGCTTCGTCCAGGGTCACCGGAATGGGCTCGGGTTCGGTGGCAGCCGCCAGGGCGGACCAGGACACGAAACAACCTCCAGGCATTGCGGACGCGGATCCTCCACAGTAACGGGGCCCCTCGCCCGGTCTCGTTGCCGTGTTCGAGGGAGAGACCGACCTCACCCGGGCAGAGAGAGGGAAGACATGCCGGTGTGGTCGAGAACACGCCCGGCCCGTCCACCCCGAGCGTGGTACGTGGTGGCGTTCCGACCAGGCATGAGGAGAGACTGACAGCAGTTCGTCCCGGCGCGAGCCACGCGCCGCCGGCGTCATAGGAGGCATCCGTGCCGCATGTCCTGGTCCTCAACGCGTCGTACGAGCCGCTCGGCGTCGTACCGCTCCGCCGCGCGCTCGTCCTCGTCCTGGAGAACAAGGCCCTCTGTCTTGAGGAGTCCGGCGCCTTCCTGCACAGCGAGACCCAAGTCGTCCCCGCGCCCAGCGTGGTGCGGCTGAAACGCTTCGTGCGGGTCCCCTACCGGGGGCCCGTTCCCCTGACCCGCAGGGCCCTCTTCGCCCGTGACGGCGGGCGCTGCATGTACTGCGGGGCGGTGGCGACCAGCGTCGACCACGTCGTCCCGCGCAGCCGTGGGGGCACCCACGTCTGGGACAACGTGGTGGCGGCCTGCCGCCGCTGCAACCACGTCAAGGCCGACAGACACCTGCGGGAGATCGGCTGGCGGCTGCGCCATCAACCGGCCCCGCCGACCGGTCTGGCCTGGCGGATCATCGGGACCGGACACCGGGACCCCCGCTGGCTGCCGTACCTCCAGCCGTACGGAGCCGAGGACGTGATGGCCCGGATCGACTCCGTCGCCGACGCCCCCGTGAGGGCGCTGACGACGGGTTGAGCCGGGCCTTTCGCGTACGCGGGGCCGGGCGCGGCACACCCTCAGCGGGTGGGCCGCTCCTCAGCCGTGCCCCCGTCCGGGCCGCCGGGAGCGCCCCCGGCGGACCCCACCGGGCCCACGGCACCGGAGCGGCCTGCGGTGCCGGAGCGGCCCGGGGCGCCGGAGGGCGTTGTCCTCCCCGCCTCCCCGGCCTTCCCCGTCTCCCCGGCCTTCCCCGCTTCCCCGGCCTTCCCCGGCTCCCCGGTCCTCCCCGCCCCGGCGGCCCTCCCGCTCTCCGTGGTCCGCCCGCCTCCCCCTGTCCTCCCGGTCTCCCCGGCGGAGCCCTCCGGCGCCACCGCGTACGCCTCCACCGACCAGAGCGAGTAGCCGTACCGGGTCGCGCGGGCCTCGCCCCGCACCCGCAGGAACCGGGTGTCCGGGGCGTCCGTACGGACCGGCTCCCGCCCGCCCCGGCCGTCCCTCACCGTCGCCGCCGTCCGCCAGGACCGCCCGTCCGCCGAGACCTCGATCCGGTACCGGGAGGCGTACGCGTCCTGCCAGCGCAGCACCACCTGCCCCAGCCGCACCGGCCGGGGCAGGGCGAACAGCAGCCAGGCGTCGTCCTCGGCGGGGGAGGACCAGCGGGTCGCCGGGTCGCCGTCCGCCGAAGCGGCGGCGGGGAAGTCCGGCGTCTCGTCGCCCGAGGAGGACACCGTCGCCGCCCGCGCCAGATCCCGGCCCGACGTACGGGGGAACGCCCGCACCGTCAGCACCCGCTCCTGGCCCGCGAACGACACCGGCACCCGGTAGGCGCCCACCGGCGTCCCCGGCGCCACCGACACCTCCAGCGGCACCGCCGTCCGCCCGCCCCGCTCCACCACGGCCCGCTCCGGCAGCCGTACGGTCAGGCCCGCCGGGGCCCTCGCCGTCAGCGGCCCCCGCACCTCCTCCGCGCGCCGCCCCGACAACTCCACGTCCACCCGCAGCGCCGGGCCGCCGATCACCGCGTCCGCCTCCGTCCTGGCCAGGCCGAGCCCCGCGCGCGGGCCGTCCGCGAACCACGGCACGAGCGCCCGCACCCGGGGCCGCCCGCCCCCGCCGTCCCACACCACCCGCAGCGCGTCCGCCCGCAGCCCCGGGGCCCAGGACTGCGTCCACCCGGACGCCGACAGCGGGCCGAGCGCCCGCCAGCCGCCGCCCGGCACCCGCGCCTCCACGCGCGCGCGGACCCCGTCCGCCGCGCCCGGCTCCGCCATCACCGTCAGGGCCTCCACCGGCCGCGCCCGGCCGAACCGCACGGTGTACGAGCCCGGCGCCCGCTCCGCACCGGCCGCCGGGGCCCGGTCCGCGCCGGTCCAGGCCGCCGCCCGCTCCACCACGCGCGCGAGGAACGGGTCGAGGACCCCCGCGCCGACCGTCACCCGGCTCGCCGCCAGTTCCTTCCGAAGCGCTTCGAGGCGCAGCTGCGCCCGCCAGGCGGCGGCGCCGTCGCCGCGCGTCTGGGCCAGCAGCAGATCGACGGCGGTCTCGCCCGCGCGCCCGTACCGCGAGAGCTGGTCGAGCCAGGGGCCGGTCTCCTCGCCGAGGGCGCCGCCCGCCGTGTCCGCGAGCCGCCCGGGGGCCTCCCGCATCACGGTGAACGCGGCCCGCAGCGCGCGCGCCGCCTCCACCCGCCGGTCGGCGGCCCCGGACCCGGGGGCCCGGGGCGGCCCGCCGTCCGGGTCCACCCGGGGCCCGCCCGGCTCCTCAGGGCGCTCGCGGGACGCCCAGAACGCCGTCAGGAGCGGTTTCAGGAAGGCCGATTCGCCCGTCGGGTCGAGGACCGAGGAGGCACCGTTCCCGGCGAGGGCCGCCAGCGCCTCGCGGGCGGCGGGTGCCGGGCCCGCCAGGTCCTCCACGGCCGCCCGCCAGGACTCGGGGGGCCGGTAGCCGCGCGGGTTCCAGGCGTAGTCGGCGGCGGTGAACAGCGGTACGCGGGAGGCCACGGGCTGCTCCATGGCGTACGCGAGGAACGCGGCGGAACCGACGGCCACCTCCGGCTCGCGGCCGGTGACGGGGCCGAGGAACAGCCGGTCCTGCGCGTAGTCGTTGACCGGGTAGTTGTCCATGGTGACCAGGGGATGGCGCAGCGCGCCCCGGGCCGCCGCCAGCTCACCGCCGGTGATCGCGCGCGGTACGACGCCGACGCCGGTCCACGCCACCCGCACCTCCGCGCCGAGCGCCGCCGCCAGCTCCGTGCGGTACTCCGTCGCCCCGTCCTGGTAGTACTCCGTCGGCAGCACCGTCAGCGGTTCGCTCCCCGGGTGCCGTCCGGCGAGGTGCCGGGCGACGACGCCCGCCACCCGCGCGTGCGCGGCGGCGGCGGCCCCGGGACCGCGCCCGAAGACCTCGGCGTCCCGCTCGCAGTGCCACTCGTCGTACGAGGCGTCCTGGAACTGGAGCTGGAAGAAGCGGAACCCGAGGTCCCACATGGCGTCGGTCTTGCGGATCAGCGCCGCCGTGTCGCGGTCCGAGGACAGGCACATGGACTGGGCGGGCGCCACGGCCCAGCCGGGCACCACGTGCCGGGCGCGGGCCCGCTCGGCCAGGGCCCGGAAACCGGCCCGCTGCTCCGCCGGGTAGGGGTCGCGCCACTGGACGCCCCGGTAGGGGTCGTCGCCGGGCGCGTACAGATAGCGGTTCTGCTTGGTCCTGCCGAGGAAGTCGAGCTGCTCCAGGCGCTGCTCCGTCGTCCAGGGACGCCCGTAGAAGCCCTCGGTGATCCCGCGTCCGGCCGTGCCCGGCCAGTCGCGGACGACGGCCCCGGGGACCTCCCGGCCGCTCCCCAGGAGCTGGCGCAGCGTCTGGACCGCGTGGAACAGGCCGTCCCCGCCCACCCCGTCCAGGACCACGGTGTCCCGCCCCCGGAAGCGGCCGGTGGCGAGCCGGTAGCCGCCGTCCGGCAGACCGAGCCGGTCGGGCACCCGCAGGGCGGCCAGTGCCTCCCGGGCGGCCCCGCCACCGGGCCCCGCCGCCCGCAGCACCGGCCCCCGGCCCGGGAGCCCCTCGTGCACGGTCCGCACCCCGGCGGCCCCCAGCAGCGCCCGCAGGGCGGCGAGCGCGTACGGATCGGCGTCCCCGTCCGCGACCAGCGTCACCTCCTCCCCGAGGGGTACGGAGGGCCCGGCGGCGGCCAGCGACCGCGGCCGGGGCCACACATCGGGCAGGGCGCGCGAAGAGGACGAGGACGAGGACGCGGAAGGCGCGGGAAACGGCGAGGGCCTGGAAGCCGGGACCCCGGTGGGCTCGGCGGGCCCGGTGGGCCCGGAAGGCGGGTGGGGAGCGTCCGTGGGGGAGGGGCCCGGCGCCTCCGGGAGCGCCCCCGCCGCGAACCCCCGCGCCGGAACGGCCCGCGCCGGGACCGCCACCGTCCCGCCGAGCAGACCGCCGAGGACGGCGACGGCCACCACGGTCGCGGCGCGTCTCCCGCGCCGGGGGCGCACGAGGTGCACGGGGCGCACGAGGTCTCCCTTCGGCGGGACCGGCCGCTCCGCCGGTTCGGTCACGAGTGGGTCACGAGCCCACCACCCGGCGTGGGGAGGTGTCAACGAGACAGGCCCTCGTGTCGGCTTCGCCCGGTCGGTTCCGGCGAGGTGACGTCACTTCGTCACGTTCCGCCGGTAGAACGAGGAGCGGTGGGTAGGGCTCAGTCGTGACCCAGGTCCCACCTGTCGAGACGAATCGGGAGACCCCCGTGACCACGACCGCCCACCACCTCGGACGGATACGGATTCCGCAGCAGGTCCGCACCGGCGAACCGCTCACCAGCGAGCCCCCGCTCCCCGACGCGGCCCCCCTCACCAGCGAACCGCCGCTCACCACGGCGGCCCCCCTCACCAGCGAAGCCACCGCCCCCGGCAGCGCGGGCGGCACGGAGTCCCCCGGAGTGTGAAGTGACCCTGGCCCGTCTCGCCGCCCTTCACGGCGTCGCCACCGCCCACAGCCCGTCCGAAGGCGTCACCGTGCCGGTGCCGGAGGCGACCGTGGTCGCCGTCCTCGGTGCCCTCGGCGTGGCCGCGACCACCCCGGAGGAGGTCGCCGCCGCCCTCGGAGCGGCGGACCGGGCCGACCGGGAGCGCCTGCTGCCCCCGACCCTGGTCCGGTGGCGGGACGCGGAGCCGGTCCACCCCCCGGCCGACCTGCCGCCCGGCACCCGGCTCCGGGTCACCACCGAGGACGGCGCCGTCGTCACCGGCCGGGACTGGGAGCGGCTGCCCCTCGGCGTCCACACCGTCGAGGCGCAGGCCCCCGACGGGCGGACGGCCACCGCCGCCCTGATCGTGAGCCCCGTGCGCGCGCCCGCCCCCGGACACCGCTCGTACGGACTCCTCGTGCAGCTCTACTCGCTGCTCTCCACCCGCTCCTGGGGCATGGGCGACCTCGGGGACCTGCGCGAACTCGCCACCTGGGCGGGCCGCGTCCACGGCGCCGGGTTCATCCAGGTCAACCCCCTGCACGCGGGCGTGCCCGGGGCGCCGAGCGACCCCTCCCCGTACCGCCCCTCCTCCCGCCGCTTCCCCGACCCCGTACACCTGCGGATCGAGGAGGTCCCCGAGTACGCGCTGCTCGGCCCCGAGCACCGGCAGGAACTCGACGGCATCCTCGGCGAGGCCGCCGAACTGCGCGAACGGGTCCTCACCAAGGGCGCGCCCGTCGACCGGGACGCGGTGTGGGTGCTCAAGAGGCGGGCCCTGGAACTGGTCGTCGCCGCCGTCGACCTCGGCCCCGGCCGACGCGCCGACTTCCACGCCTTCCTCGCCGCCCGGGGCCGCGCCCTGGAGGACCACGCCACCTACCAGGCCCTCGCCGAGCGCCACGGACCCCACTGGCGGAGCTGGCCCGAGGCGCTCCGCGCCCCGCGCACGGCCGAGACCGTCGTCCGCGAGGACCCCGCCCTGGCCGCCCGGGTCGACTTCCACTGCCGTCTCGCCTGGCTGACGGACCGGCAGCTCGCCGCCGCCGCGGAGGCCGCCCGCGAGGCCGGGATGGCGGTCGGCATCGTCCACGACCTCGCGGTCGGCGTCCACCCGGAGGGCTCCGACACCTGGGCCCGGCGGGACGACTTCGCCACCGGCATGTCGGTCGGCGCCCCGCCCGACGCCTTCAACGCGCGCGGCCAGGACTGGGGCCTGCCGCCCTGGCGCCCCGACGTCCTCGCCGCCACCGGCTACGCCCCCTACCGGGGACTCCTGCGCGAACTCCTGCGCCACGCGGGCGCGCTGCGCGTCGACCACGTCATGGGCCTCTTCCGGCTCTGGTGGGTGCCGGAGGGCCGCGAGCCCACCGAAGGCACCTACGTCCGGTACGACGCCGACGCGATGCTCGCGGTCCTCGTCCTGGAGGCCCACCGCGCCGGGGCCCTCGTCATCGGCGAGGACCTCGGCACGGTCGAGCCGGGCGTCCGCGAGGAACTCGCCGGACGCGGGGTGTTCGGCACCTCCGTGCTCTGGTTCGAACGGGACTGGGCGGGCGGCGGGCGCCCGCTGCCACGGGACGCCTGGCGCACCGCGTGCGTGGCCACCGCCACCACCCACGACCTGCCCCCGACCGCCGCCCGGCTCTCCGGCGACCACGTCACCCTGCGGCACCGGCTCGGGCTGCTCACCGGCGACCTGGAGCGCGAGCGGGCGGCGGACGCGGCGGAGACCGCCGAGTGGCTCGGTGTCTTCCAGCGGCTCGGGCTGCTCCCGGAGGGTCCGGGCGACGAGGAGGCCGAGATCGTCGCCGTCCACCGGTTCCTGCTGGACACCCCGGCCCGGATGGTGGGGGTGTGGCTGCCGGACGCGGTGGGGGACCGCAGACCGCAGAACCTGCCGGGCACCTGGGACGAGTACCCCAACTGGCGGCTGCCGCTGGCCGGTCCGGACGGTCAGCCGTTCACCCTGGAGCGGCTCGCGGCCTCGCCCCGCGCGCACGCGCTGCTGCGCGAGCTGCACGCGCGCACGACGGCCCCGGACGCCCCGGGGGCTTCCACGGAGACCGCCGCGACCGGGCGGAACGCCCGTACGGCACCCCCGGGCGCGCGGGCCGATTAGGCGTTCGCTACGTTTGCACCGTGGACAAGAAGAACGCTCTGCGCGCCGGCTCGATCGCGGCCGGTACGACGCTGATGATGCTGCTCATGTCGTCCCCCGCGCTCGCGCTCACCCGCGACGACGGCGACGACCCGGCCCCCAAGCTGGAGGTCATCGAGACCCTCGGCCTGTTCGTCGCGGCACCGCTGGTGCTGTTCCTGGTGATCACCGGCCTGGTGATGGTGCTCGACAAGTCCAAGAAGGCCTGACCACCGCCTCCTTCGCGCCGCCGAGGGCGCCGCACGGCACCGATGTGCCGTGCGGCGCCCTCGCACGCGTTCCCGGGCCTCCCCGGCCCGCGCCGAGCCCTCCGGCCCGGCGCGTCCACCGGGCCCCGGTCGGGTGCGTCCACCGGCTCCTGACCGGTGCTCCACCGGCTGTCGGCCGACGCCGCACCGGCCCCTGAGCCCGGACCTCCATCCCGTGCCTGACCTCCACCGGCTCCCGGCCGAACCCCGGCAGGTCCGCTACCGGCCCCGGTAGGTCCCCACCGGACCCCAGCCGGGCCGGTGCTCCACCGGCTCCCGACCGGACCACGGCCGGACCTCCACCGGCTGCCCGCCAGCTCCCGACCGGGTCCCCGCACCGGCTCTCCCGGTCGGTCCTCCACCGGCTGTCGGCCAGGACCCCGGCCGATACTCCACCGGCCCCGGCCGGGACCTCGCGCCTCAGACGGAGGACGCCAGCAGTTTGCGCAGCAGCCCGGTCAGTTGCGCCGCCTCCTCGTCGGTGAGCGCGCCCTCCAGGGCCGCCCGCTGCTCCGCGACACCCGCTTCCACGGCCTGGTCGACCAGCTCCCTGCCGCGCTCGCTGAGGGTGACCCGCAGACCCCGGCGGTCGTTCGGGTCCGGGCTGCGGGTGAGCAGTCCCGCCTTCTCCAGCTTGTCGAGACGGCCCGTCATCCCGCCGGTCGTGATCATCAGCGTGGCGGTCAGCTCGCGCGGCGAGAGCGTGTACGGCTCCCCCGACCTGCGCAGGGTGGCGAGCACGTCGAACTCCCCGAGGGCCATGCCGTAGGGCGCGTACGCCTTGTCGACCCTGCCGCGCATGGCGTTGGCCAGGCGGTAGATCCGCCCGAAGACCGCCATCGGCACGGTGTCCAGATCGGGGCGGACCACCGCCCACTGGTCGGCGATGGCGTCGACGGCGTCGTGGGCCGGTCCGGGGTTCTTCGTCTCCATGCGCACAGTCTCCTCTCTCCACAGACTCGATGGCAAGAAAGCCACTTGCAAGCAAGTAGCTTAATGGTAAGTTAATTACTGCCAAGCCGGTCCGGGTCCGCGAGGGACCGGCGCCGCATCCGTGCCAGGGGGGAACCCGTCATGTCCCGCAAAGCAGCAGTCGTCGCGCTGACCGCCCTCGCCCCGATCTCCTGGGGCTCCACCTACTTCGTCACCACCGAGTTCCTGCCGCCCGACCGGCCGCTCTTCACCGGTCTGATGCGCGCCCTGCCCGCCGGACTCCTCCTCCTGGCCCTCACCCGCAAGCTTCCCCGGGGCGCCTGGTGGTGGAAGTCCGCGGTCCTCGGCGCCCTCAACATCGGCGCCTTCTTCCCGCTCCTCTTCCTCGCCGCCTACCGCCTCCCCGGCGGGGTCGCCGCCGTCGTCGGCTCCGTGGGCCCGCTCCTCGTCGTCGGTCTCGCCGCCCTCCTCCTCGGCGACAAGCCCACCGCGAAGTCCCTGATCACCGCCATCGCCGCCGCCTTCGGCGTCAGTCTCGTGGTGCTCAAGGCCGGAGCCGCCCTCGATCTCGTCGGAGTGGTCGCCGGACTGTTCTCCGCGCTCTCGATGTCGGCGGGCGTCGTCTTCACCAAGCGCTGGGGCCGCCCCGAGGGCGTCGGAGCCCTCGCCCTCACGGGCTGGCAGCTCACCGCCGGAGGTCTGGTCATCCTGCCCGTCGCCTTCCTGGTCGAGGGCGCCCCGCCCGCCCTGACCGGCGCCAACCTGGCCGGATACGCCTACCTCGCCTTCGGCAACACCGCGATCTCGTACTTCCTCTGGTTCCGGGGCATCGAGCGGCTGAGCGCCTCCTCGGTCACCCTCCTCGGCCCGCTCTCCCCGATCACGGCCGCGATCATCGGCTGGGCCGCCCTCGGCCAGGCCCTCGGCCCGGTGCAGCTGCTCGGCATGGTCATCGCCTTCGGCGCCACCCTCGCGGGCCAGCTGAGCCCCCGTACCCGGAAGGGCGGAGAGGACGGAGAGACCGGGAAGGCCGGGAAGGCCGGGAAGGCGCAGACCGGGAAGGCCGGGAAGGCGCAGACCGGGAAGGCGCAGACCGGGAAGGGCGGGGAGGCCGTGGAGGCGGCCCCGGAGGCCCGCGCCGTCGAAGCGGACGGACCGTTCAGCTCCACTGAAGAGAACCGCCGGAAGGTTTCGACGGACCTGGAGACCTCGGCGGCGCGACGGTAGGCCACCGGCCGGACGGAAACCGACGGCCCCGCCCCGACCCACCGACCGCCCCCGACCCACCGACCGCCCCCGAGCGGTGACACCGAAGAGCCGGCGACCGCGCGGAACCCCGCGCCGGGCGTCGGCCTCGGCGTTCTCCCCCGTACGCGCCCATCGGCGAGGAACCCGGCCTTCCCCGGCGCCCCGCGCGCGGCGCTGGTCCTCGGCGGGGCCGTCCCGGCCTCCGTACCCCGGCAACGGAAGGGGGGATAGGTTGCGCCCCATGACCGAGTGGGACGTCAAGAAGCTCCAGATCCTCCGCACCCTCCGGGACCGGGGCACCGTCACCGCCGCCGCCGAGGCCCTCCTCCTCACCCCCTCGGCCGTGTCGCAGCAGCTCACCAACCTCTCCAGGCAGCTCGGCGTACGGCTCCTGGAGGCCCAGGGCCGCCGGGTCCGGCTCACCGACGCCGCCCATCTGGTGCTGCGGCACGCGGAGGTGGTGTTCGCCCAGTTGGAGCGCGCCGACGCCGAACTCGACGGCTATCTGCGGGGCGAGGCGGGCCAGGTGCGGGTGGCGGCCTTCTCGACCTCCGTCACCGCGCTCGTCGTGCCCGCCGTACGGCAGTTGCGGGCCGCGCACCCCGGGCTCGACGTCCGCGTCCGGGAGGCCGAGGCGGCGGAGGCGTACGAACTCCTCGCGGCGGGCCAGGTCGATCTGGCGCTCTCGCTCGCCGCCCACGCGCCCTCCGCCCGCGACCCCAAGTTCAGCCGGGTGCCGCTGCTCGCCGACCCGCTCGACGTGGCCCTGCCCACCGGGCACCCGCACGCCGACGCCCCCGGTCTCCGGCTCGCCGACCTGGCGGCGGAACCCTGGATCTTCGGCGGCTCCGGACCCTGGTCGGAGATCACCACCGCCGCCTGCGAGGCCGCCGGGTTCGTGCCCGAACAGGCCCACAGCGCCTCCGGCTGGACCGCGATCCTCGCCATGGTCGAGGCGGGCATGGGCATCGCCCTGGTCCCCCGGATGGCGGCGGCGGAGCGCCGGAGCGGCACCGGGGTCGTCATGCGGGTCCTCGCCGCCGACCAGCCCCGCCGCCATGTCGTCGCCGCCGTGCGGCGCGGCGCGGAGGAGGGCCCCGCGGTGGCCCGGGTGCTCACGGCCCTCCGTCGGGCCGCCGCCGCCCGCGAGACGGTCTGAGCCCCGGGCGCCCCCGCCGCGCCAGCCCGCCCGCCCCCCTCAGAGACCTTTCAGAAGAACTGAAGAGTGTCCTCGAAAACATTCGATGGACCGTGGGTCCGGGGCGCGGGAGAGTCGGGGCATGAGCAGCCCCGAAGCGAACGCCGCGCCCCAGGACGACCCGCACGCCAACGACGCCTCCCCCTACGCGGGCGGTGACCCGTACGCCGACTACCGCGCCGGTGACTTCCCCTTCACCGAGCTGGTCGACCTCGCCGACCGGCGGCTCGGCGCCGGGGTCGTCGCCGCCAACGACGAGTTCTTCGCCGAGCGCGAGAACCTCCTGGTCCGCGAGCGCGCCGTCTTCGACCCGGAGCGCTTCGGCCACAAGGGCAAGATCATGGACGGCTGGGAGACCCGCCGCCGCCGGGGCGCCGACGCCGAGAACGTCTTCCCCGCCCCCGAGGACCACGACTGGGCGATCGTCCGCCTCGGCGCCCCCGGCGTGATCCGGGGGATCGTCGTCGACACCGCCCACTTCCGGGGCAACTACCCGCAGCGGGTGAGCGTCCAGGCCACCTCCGTGGAGGGCTCGCCCACCCCCGGGGAGCTGCTCGACGCGAAGTGGGAGGAGCTGGTCCCGCCCACCCCCGTCCGGGGCCACGCGGCCAACGGCTTCGAGATCACCGCCGAGCGCCGCTGGACCCATGTGCGGCTCTGCCAGCACCCGGACGGCGGCGTCGCCCGCCTCCGCGTCCACGGCGAGGTCGTCCCCGACCCCGAGTGGCTGGAGCTGCTCGGCACCCTCGACCTGATCGCGGTGCTCAACGGCGGTTCGTACGAGGACGCCTCCGACCGTTTCTACTCCTCGCCGACCCAGATCATCCTGCCCGGCACCTCCCGCAAGATGGACGACGGCTGGGAGAACCGGCGCCGCCGGGTGCGCGGCACCAACGACTGGGTGCGCTTCCGGCTCGCCGCGCAGGGCGCCGTCCGCGCCGTCGAGATCGACACCGCCTGCCTCAAGGGCAACTCGGCGGGCTGGATCGCCCTCCAGGGCCGCAACGGCGAGAACGGCGAGTGGTTCGAGATCATCCCCCGGACCAGGCTCCAGCCCGACACCCCGCACCGCTTCAAGCTGCCCGCCCATGCCGTCGTCACCCACGTCCGGCTGGACGCCTTCCCCGACGGCGGGGTCGCCCGGATGCGGCTGCACGGGGCACTGACGGAGCGGGGCGCGGCCGAACTGCGCGCCCGGTTCACGGCGCTCGGCGGCTGACCGGACCGGAAGACCTCCGCCCGGCGGAGCGGCGCGCCCCGCCGCCCGCCCGCCGGGCGGAATCCAGCCCCCCCCTGGTCCGGGGCCCCTGGTCCGGGGCGCAGGACTCCGAGTCCCCGACCACCGACGACCCGGACCACCGGCGACCCGGACCGCCACGGCACGCCGAAGGGGCGCCCCCACCAGGGAGGGCGCCCCTTCGCCGTTCTCCGGGTCCTACGGGACTACCGGGCAGCCGCGTCCGCCGCCTGCGCCCTCAGGGCGCGCTCGACGCCCGCGCGGCACTCCGTCACCAGACGCCGCAGCGCCGGGGCCGGGGCGTGCTCCGCGATCCACGCGTCGGTGGCGTCCAGCGTCTCCTGGGAGACCTGGAGCGCCGGGTAGAGGCCGACCACGATCTGCTGGATCATCTCGTGGCTGCGGGTCTCCGAGACGCCCTTGATCGCCGCGAAGTACTTCTCGGTGTACGGGGCGAGCAGCTCGCGCTGGTCGGACTGGACGAAGCCGCCGATGACGGCCTCCTGCACCGCGTTGGCCAGCTTGTCGTCCTCGACGACCGAGGCCCAGGCCTCCGCCTTCGCCGCGTCCGTCGGACGGGCCGCGCGGGCGGTGGCCGCGTGCCGCTCGCCCGCCGCCGTCCGGTCGCGCTCCAGCTCGCCCGCGATCTCCGTCTCGTCGTAGACCCCGGTCGCCGCGAGGCGCTGCACGAACGCCCAGCGCAGCTCGGTGTCGACGGCCAGGCCCTCGATCGTCTCGCGGCCCTCCAGGAGGGCGGCGAGCAGGTCGAGCTGCTGCGGGGTGCGCGCGGTCGCCGCGAAGGCCCGCGCCCAGGCCAGCTGGTGGTCGCTCGCGGGCTCGGCCGCGCGCAGGTGCGCCAGGGTCGCGTCGGTCCAGCGGCTCAGACCCGCCTCGCGCCACTCCGGCGCCGCGTACAGGTCCACGGCGGCCTTGGCCTGGCCCTGGAGCGACTGGACGACGCCGATGTCGGACTCCTTGCCGACGCCGGAGAGCACCAGCTCCAGGTAGTCGCGGGTGGCCAGCTCGCCGTCGCGGGTCATGTCCCAGGCGGAGGCCCAGCACAGGGCGCGCGGCAGGGACTCGGCGAAGTCGCCGAGGTGCGCGGTGACGTTCTTCAGGGACACCTCGTCGAGGCGGACCTTGGCGTACGACAGGTCGTCGTCGTTCAGGAGGACGACGGCCGGGCGGCGCTTGCCGTGCAGCTGCGGCACGGCGGTCAGCTCGGCGGCGGCGATGTCGAGTTCGAGGCGCTCGACCCGGACCAGCTTGCCGTCCGCGTCCAGGTCGTAGAAGCCGATCGCGATCCGGTGCGGGCGCAGGACGGCCTCGCCCTTGGCGCCCACGGGCAGCGCGGGGGCCTCCTGGCGGACGGCGAAGGCGGTGATCGAGCCGTTCTCGTCGGTCTCGACCTCCGGGCGGAGGATGTTGATGCCGGCGGTCTCCAGCCACGCCTTCGACCAGGTCTTCAGATCGCGCCCCGAGGTCTCCTCCAGGGCGCCGAGGAGGTCGGAGAGGCGGGTGTTGCCGAAGGCGTGCGCCTGGAAGTAGGCCTGGACGCCCTTGAAGAACTCGTCCTGGCCGACGTAGGCGACGAGCTGCTTGAGCACGCTGGCGCCCTTGGCGTACGTGATCCCGTCGAAGTTGACGAGCACGTCCTCCAGGTCGTTGATCTCGGCCATGATCGGGTGGGTGGACGGCAGCTGGTCCTGGCGGTAGGCCCAGGTCTTCTCCGCGTTGGCGAAGGTGGTCCAGGCGTTCGGCCAGCGGGTGCCGGGCACCGACGCCTGGCAGGCGACGGAGGTGTAGGTGGCGAACGACTCGTTCAGCCACAGGTCGTTCCACCACTCCATGGTCACGAGGTCGCCGAACCACATGTGGGCCAGCTCGTGCAGGATCGTCTCGGCACGCCGCTCGTACGCCGCGTCCGTCACCTTGGAGCGGAAGACGTACTGGTCGCGGATGGTGACCGCGCCCGCGTTCTCCATCGCGCCCGCGTTGAACTCGGGCACGAAGAGCTGGTCGTACTTGGCGAACGGGTAGTCGTACGCGAACTTCTCCTGGAACCAGTCGAAGCCCTGCCGGGTGACGTCGAAGATGTGCTCGGCGTCCAGGAACTCGGCCAGCGAGGGACGGCAGTAGATGCCGAGCGGGACGCTCTGGCCGTCCTTCTCGTACGACGAGTGCACCGAGTGGTACGGGCCGACGATCAGCGCGGTGATGTACGTGGAGATGCGCGGGGTCGGCTCGAAGACCCACACGTCGTCCTTGGGCTCCGGCGTGGGCGAGTTGGAGACGACCGACCAGCCGCTCGGCGCCTTCACGGTGAACTGGAAGGTCGCCTTCAGGTCGGGCTGCTCGAAGGAGGCGAAGACGCGGCGGGCGTCCGGCACCTCGAACTGGGTGTAGAGGTACGCCTGGTCGTCGACCGGGTCGACGAAGCGGTGCAGGCCCTCTCCGGTGTTCGTGTACGCGCAGTCGGCGACGACCCTCAGCTCGTTCGGCCCCTGCCGCAGATGCGCGAGGGCGATCCGGGAGTCGCGGAAGACGGCGGCGACGTCGAGCGCGTGACCGTTCAGGACGGCCTCGTGGACGGCGGGTGCGACGAGGTCGATGAAGGTCGAGGCATGGGCCTCGGCGGAATCGAAGCGGACGGTGGTGACGGACCGGTAGGTGCCGCCCTCCTGCGCGCCGGAGAGGTCGAGTTCGACCTCGTACGCGTCCACGGTCAGCAGCGCGGCGCGCTTCTGGGCCTCTTCACGGGTCAGGTTTGTGCCAGGCACCCGGTCATCTCCTCGGTTTCGTGACGTTTGGGCCATCCTTCCACGCCCCGGCGTGGGGGCGCACGGCACATTTCGGCGTCCCGGACCCGGTCAGCGGACGCCGGAGGGGGGGGCCCCCCCCCCCGGGGGGGGGGGCCCCCCGGGGGGGGGGGGGGGGGGGTATAAAAAAATGAGGAGGGCGGCCGGAGGGGGGGGGGTGGTTTAGGGGGGGGGGGGGGGGAATAAAAA
>NZ_JBHYZW010000025.1:0-86806 GCF_042754005.1 Streptomyces sp. NPDC059247 | reverse complement strand
TGCAGGGGGGACCCTGTGGGAGAGTAGGACACCGCCGAACAATTTTTAGCCTCAACCCCTGGACTCTGTCCGGGGGTTGAGGCATTTTTGCGTTCACCCGCGGGAACAAGGAAAAGCCCCGGAGGCCGAAGCCCCGGGGCTTTTTCCTTTCAGGCCGGGGCGACCAGCTGGGTGTCGTACGCCAGGATGACCGCCTGGATGCGGTCCCTCGCTCCCGTTTTGGCGAGGACGCGGCCGACATGGGTCTTCACCGTCGATTCCGCGAGGTGGAGGCGTTCGGCTATCTCCGTGTTCGTCCAGCCCTGACCGATGACCGTGAGGATCTCCCGTTCCCGTTCCGTGAGGGCCGAGAGGCGCGGGTCCTCCGGGCGCGGGTCCGTCGTCGCGGGCCGCGGCAGATGATGGACGTACGCGTCCAGGAGGCGGCGGGTCAGGCTCGGGGCGACGACCGCGTCACCGCTCGCGACCGCCCGGACGCCCGCGAGCAGCTCCTCCGGGTGGGCGTCCTTCACCAGGAAGCCGCTGGCGCCGGCGCGGAGACCGTCGTACGCGTACGCGTCGAGGTCGAAGGTCGTGACGATCAGCACGCGGGTGCGGTCGCCCGAGGCGACGATCCGGCGGGTGGCCTCGATGCCGTCGAGACCGGGCATCCGGATGTCCATGAGGACGACGTCCGGGCGGTGCCGGTCGGTCAGACGGACCGCCTCGGCGCCGTTCGCCGCCTCTCCGACGACCGTCATGTCGTCCTGGCTCTCCAGCAGCATCCGGAAGCCGAAGCGCTGCATCGGCTGGTCGTCGGCGATGAGAACGGTCGTCACGAGGGGGAGTCCTCCCGGGGAAGTCGCAGGACGGTCCGCCAGCCGCCGGTCGGCAGGGGGCCGGAGTCGAGTGTGCCGTCGTAGAGCGCGGCGCGCTCCCGCATTCCGGTGAGCCCCCGCCCCGGGTGCCGTGGCCCGGCGGGCGGCGGGGCGGCGCCGTCGGTGTCCGTGACCTCCACCCGTACCTCGTGCGCGGTGTGGGACAGGGCGACGGTCGCCCGCGCGCCCTCGCCCGCGTGCTTGAGGGTGTTGGTCAGGGACTCCTGGACGATCCGGTAGACCGTCAGCTGGGCGCCCGGGGCGAGCGGGGGCGCGGCCGGTCCGGCGCGGAGGTCGAACCGTACCGGCAGGCCCGCCTTCCGTACGCCGGTGACCAGGGTGTCGAGGTCGGCCAGGGTGGGCTGGGGAGCGCGGTCGGCCTCCGGGCCGTCGTGCAGGACGCCGAGGAGACGGCGGAGCTCGGCGAGGGCCTCGCGGCTCGTCGTACCGATGGCGTCGAGGGCCTGGGCGGCCCGCTCGGGGTTCCTGGCCGCCGCGTACCGGCCGCCGTCCGCGAGACCGGTGACGACGGACAGGTGGTGGCCGACGATGTCGTGCATCTCCCGGGCGATCCGGGTGCGTTCGGCGGCTGCGGCGAGCCGTACCTCCTGGTCGCGTTCGGTCTCCAGACGGCGGGCCCGGTCGACGAGCGCCGCCGTGTGGTCGCGGCGGGACCGGACCGTGACGCCGAGGAGCGCGACCAGCGCGTACGCCCACAGGGCGGGGACCGCGTGCTGGTCCCAGCCGCCCCGGGGGTGGAGGACCGCGCCGGTCAGGAGCGGTGGCAGGAGCAGGGCCGGGGCCCACAGGAGGTCGCGGGTCGGGCGGACGAGCGCGAGGTGGAAGAGCGGCAGCAGTTGCAGATAGGAGGACTGGAGGAAGGCGCCGGAGGCGGCGCTGGCGCAGGCCGCGCAGGCCATGACGGCGAGCATGGCCACGGGGTGGCGGCGGCGCCCGTACAGGGGGAGGCTCAGGGCCAGGCTCAGGGTGACGACCGCCCAGCCCGGGACGGTCGGGTCGAGGGCGGTGGTGCGCCAGCCGCCGGACGCGTCCACGAGCGCCGCCACCGTCCAGACGAGCGCGGGCAGGGCGTCCCAGAGCCAGGGGTGGCGGGCGTCGGCGGCCCTGACGCGGCTGGTCAGGCGGTGGACGTGCCCGCTGAGGCCCGTCGCTCCGGTACTGGTGTCCGTGGTCACGCCGTCATCTTCCTCATACGTCCCGGCGCTTGAGCAACAGGGCGGGCACCGCGAGGGCGGCGGCCGACCAGAGGAGCAGGGCCAGGAACGCGGTGCCGGGGGAGGGGCTGCCGGGGGGCGGAGCGGTCGTGCCGAGGACATCGGCGGCCTGGGCGGGGAAGTACCGGACGATCGTGGCCGCCGTCTCGTAGGGGAGTGCTCCGAGGATGCCCGGGACGATCAGGACCCCGCCGACGAAGGCGCCGATCGCGCCCGGCACCGAGCGGAGGGCGGCGCCGAGGCCGAGGGCGATCAGACCGAGGAGGGTGACGCCGGTCGCGTTGCCCGCGAGGGCGGCGAGGACGCCGTCGTCGGTCGGCGAGGCGGCCTGGTCGGTGTCGCCGAGGAAGAGCTGCGCGGTGCCGAAGGTCAGCAGGTTCGCGAGGAACGAGACGGTGAGGACGCCGCCGGTGTAGACGGCGGCCTTCGCCCACAGGACCGGCAGCCGGGCGGGGACGGCGGTGAGGGTGGCGCGGATCGTGCCCGTCGCGTACTCGCCCGCGGTCAGGAGGATGCCGAGGACGGCGAGGGCCACGGCGCCGAGCTGGGAGCCGTACAGGGTGAGGACGACGGTGTCGACGTCGGAGTCGCCGCCGCCGGAGGTGTACGTGGCGCCCATGAGGAGGCCGACGCCGAGCAGGAGCGCGACGGCGGTGCCGACGGCGGCCCAACTGGAGCGCAGGGTGAGGAGTTTGTACCACTCGGAGCGGATCACGCGCGCGGGGGTGAGGGCGGGGGCGGTGGTGCCTGTGGTGTCCGTGGTGGGTGTGGTGTTCGTGGTTCTCTTCGTGGCCGTCGTGGCCGTCGTGGCCGTCGTGGCCGTCGTGTTCGTCGTGTTCGTTGTCATGCGAGGGCTCCCTGGTACTCGACGGAATCGTGGGTGAGGGCCATGAACGCCTGCTCCAGGGAGGGGGCCCTGCGGGTGAGTTCATGGAGGGCCAGTCCGTGGGCGGCGGCCGTGCGGCCGATCTCCGGGGCGTCCGGGCCGGTGACGACGAGGGTGTCGGGGGCCTCGGTGGTGACCGTGGCGCCGGGGAGCAGGGTGCGCAGCCGGTCGGCCTCGGGGGTGACGACCCGGACGGAGGTGGTGCCGGAGGCGCGGACGAGCGCGTCGACGCTGGTGTCGGCGAGGAGACGGCCCTTGCCGATGACGATCAGGTGGTCGGCGGTGAGGGCCGTCTCGCTCATGAGGTGGGAGGAGACGAGGACGGTACGGCCTTCGGCGGCGAGGGACCTGAGGAGGGTGCGGATCCAGAGGACGCCCTCGGGGTCGAGACCGTTGACCGGTTCGTCGAGGACGACGGTGGCGGGGTCGCCGAGGAGGGCGGCGGCGATGCCGAGGCGCTGGCCCATGCCGAGGGAGAAGCCCTTGACGCGACGGTCGGCGACCCCGGTGAGGCCGGTGAGGTCGAGGACCCGGGCCACGCGCGCGCGGGGGATGCCGTGGGTGAGGGCGAGGGCCGTGAGGTGCTGGCGGGCGGTGCGGCCGGGGTGTGCGGCGCGGGCTTCGAGGAGGGCGCCGACGCGGGTGAGCGGGGCGCCGTGCCGGGCGTAGGGGCGGCCGTCGACGGTGGCGCGTCCTGAGGTGGGGGCGTCGAGGCCCAGGATCATGCGGAGGGTGGTGGACTTGCCCGCGCCGTTGGGGCCGAGGAAGCCGGTGACGGTGCCCGGGCGGACGGTGAAGCCGAGGTCCCGGACGACGGTGGTGTCCCCGTACCGCTTGGTGAGGTTCTCTGCTCGGATCATGGGTCCGACGCTAGGGAGCGGACGGGGGCCGGGCGTCCGACCGGGGGCGGGCGGTTCCGGCGGGGGTGGTACCTGGGTACCACCGCGGGGGCGGGGCCAAGTGGCCACGGGGCCGGGCCGGGGGTCCTGCCGGATGCCGGGCCGGGTGTGCCGCGAGGTGGTCCGCAGGGTGTCGGGCGAGTGTTCCCGTGGGGGTGGTCCGGTGGGGCGGGCGGGTACGGGGTGGGGTATTCGGCGGGAGAAAAAAGCCTTGTCAGAGGGGGGCGGGCGACGGAGGATCACGTCATGGACCTTTCAATACGCGTCATCCGTGGCGACGAGTGGGAGCAGAGCCGCGAGATCCGTCTGGCGGCGCTCCGGGACCCGGTCGCGCACCTGGCGTTCCTCGACACGTACGAGGCGGCCGTCGAGCGGCCGGACGCCTTCTGGCGGGACCGGGCCGAGGGGGCGTCCGAGAGCGGGGACGGGAAGACGCGGCAGTTCGTGGCCGAGGCTCCGGACGGGCGGTGGGTCGGCACGGTGACGGTCCTGGTGGAGCGGCCCGCGGACGAGGTGCGTTTCGGGGAGCCCGCGAAGGCGGCCCAGACGCATCTCGTGGGGGTCTATGTGCGGCCCGAGGCCCGTGGGACGGGTGTGATCGACGCGTTGTTCCGGACGGCCGTGGAGTGGTCCTGGGCGCTCGCGGAGCCGGTCGAGCGGGTGCGGCTGTACGTCCACGAGGACAACGCGCGGGCCGCGGCCTTCTACCGTCGCTTCGGCTTCGTGCCGACCGGCGACCGGGTGGCCGTGCCGGGACATGACACGGCCATGGAGGACGAGTACGAGCTGCGGCGGGGGGCGGGGGTCTAGGCGGGCGGATGTTTCGGCGGGTGGTCGGGCGGTCGGCCGAACGCCCGCCGGGCGGTGGGTGACGCCTGCCGCGTCGGGCGGTGGGTGAGGGCGGGCCGGGCGGCGAAGTGCGCATGGCCTCGTCCTCACCTGCGGGCGTCTGCGGGGCGCCTGCGGGGGTGCCGTCCGTGAGCCGAGGCGTGGCCGACCGTGCGGGGGAGTCCGGCGGCGAGCGGGAGTCCGGCCCGGCCGGTGGTCCCGGGGGAGCGCGACCACCGGCCGGGCGGCGGTGGGCTCGTCGGGGGCGGTGGTCCTGGTACGGGCGGACCTCGGCGGCACCCGTTCGCCGACCGGGGTCACCTTGCCGGAGACGGTGAGGTGGTGAGGCGGTGGACCGGCCGGTGACGACCTGCTCGACCGGCTCCTCGTCCCGGAGTCAGGGCCCGCACTCCGGGTTCCGGTTTTCTGTTTCCGGACCGGCGTCCGGCGCCGCCGACGCGCTCCGGGTGACGGCTTCCTGATGACCGGTCGCCGGTGGCCGGTCGCCCGGGGACCGGCAGGGGGCGGGCCCGGGTGGCTCGGCCGCGGCGGTGGCTCGGCCGTCAGTGGCTGAGGGAGGTCTCCGGCCAGCGGGCGCGGGCCTGTTCGCGGGAGCGGAGCAGGGCCAGGGTCGGGAGGCCCTGGTCGTGGCCGCTCGCGAGCAGCTCGGGGAGCTGGGGGATCGGCGCCACGGCGGCGACGTCGTCGAGGACGAGCGTCAGTGGTGGGTCGAGCCGACCGTCGGATGACCGTGCGGCCATGCGGCGGCCGTGCTCGACCACGCTTGCGGCGAGGGCCGTGAGGAGCGGCATCGCGCCGGGGTGGGTGCGGGGATCCTCGATGGCTTCCCCCACCACGTAGAGGGTGCCCCCTTCGGGGAGGAAAGATGCCAGGGACAGGGAATCCGCTCGGTTCGAGGTGCAGGCGTCCCTGATGTGGACCGAGGACAGCGCGGCGAGCGCACGGGCCGTCAGTTCCTGGGCCAGGCGGCGGCTTTCCGGGTGGGCCGTGAGGGCGGATTCGAGGAGACCGGCGTGGCCGGAGGCGGCCTTGGGGTGGCTGCGGAGGATGCGGACCGGTTCGTGGGCGCCCGCGCCCTGGGCCCAGCGGTGGACCTGGCGGAACGGGCGTCCGTCGACGGACGCCGCGTGCAGCCAGCAGCGCAGGAGCGTTTCGGCGGTCTCCGCGGTGGCCGCGTCGAGCCGCGCGTGCGGGCGGACCGGGGCCAGCAGGGCGGTCGCCCGCAGCTGGGCGGTGGCCGGGTCCTCGCAGTGCTCGGACGGCGACCAGCGCAGCCGGGCCGGGGTGTCGCAGAGGTGGCCGGGGTCGTGGACGAGGACCGGGCCGAGCTTGCCGCGGGCGTCCTTGGTGGCGGACCAGACCGTGGGGTCGGAGGTGACGACCAGGGCCGCGCCCTCGGCGTCCAGGACCGCCTGGACGGCGGCGGGGCGGCGGGCTTCCGGAGGACCGTAGAACGTCCGTGAGGGGCCCTGGTGAAGGGCCGTGGCCGTGAGGGGCGGAAGGGCCGGGAGGCCGGCCGGGGGCATGGGCGCGGGGGAGGGGACGGCCGGGCCCCGGGGTGCCGGGGGTGTGGTCTCCGCGTGGGGCGGGGTCTCCTCGGGGTGTCGCCGTAGGGGTCCGGGCCCGGGGTGGTGGGCCGCGGGCTGTTCCGGTGCCGGGTGCCCGGATGCGGGCCGCCGGGTGTCCCGTAGGGGGTCGGGGGTTCTCGTGGTGTCCCCTACGGGCCGGGAGCGGCCCGGTGCCGGGCCGCGGGTGTCCCGTACGGGTGCCGGGGGCCTGGTGTCCCGTACGGGCTTCTCCCAGCGGGTCTCCGGGGCGTCGGACGGCCTCGGGAAGTCCCGTACGGGCTCGGGGGTCCTGCGGGGCGGGGGGCCGTCGTAGCCGCCCGTCCTGCGGTTCGCCCTGACCGCGCGCCAGCGGGCCAGGGTGCCCAGGGCGAAGACCGTGAGGACGAGGAGAATCATCGCCTCGCCGATCAGCAGGCCCCAGAACATGCCGTGCCCCGACAACTGGCCCGGCGGGGTCCCCGGCCAGGCCGCCGCGAGGTCCGTCGGGGCCGTCGCCAGGGAACGCAGGGCCGAGGGCGTGCCCATGAGGCCGACCCCACGGGGCCAGGCCCCGTGGGAGAGGAGCCCGGCCAGACCGGTCGCCGTCCACACCAGGACCGTGAGGCAGAGGAGGAATCCGAACAGGCCGAGCAGCAGCCCGTCGGAGACCCCTCCCCCGCCTTTGCGCGACTGCTCCATCTACGCCACCGTCGACTGCGAGGTGCCGTTCATCTGCTGCTCGACGAGGATCGCCCGTTGCTCCGTCTCCCACTCCAGCTCCGGGTCGACGACGGACGACTCGGTCATCGCGCGGTCGGTGTAGACCAGCGGGCGTTCCCGTTCGGTGATGAGGTGTTTGACCACCTGCACGTTGCCGTTGACGTCCCAGACTGCGATGCCGGGGGTGAGGGTCGGGATGATCTCCACCGCCCAGCGGGGCAGGCCGAGGACCCGTCCCGTACCGCGTGCCTCGTCGGCCTTCTGGGCGTAGATGGTCCGGGTGGAGGCCATCTTGAGGATGGCCGCCGCCTCCTTGGCCGCCGCTCCGTCGACGACGTCGGAGAGGTGGTGGACGACGGCGACGAAGCTCAGGCCCAGTCGGCGGCCGAACTTCAGCAGCCGCTGGAACAGCTGCGCGACGAAGGGGCTGTTGATGATGTGCCAGGCCTCCTCGACGAGGAAGATGCGCTTCTTCCGGTCGGGGCGGATCCAGGTGTGCTCCAGCCAGACGCCGACGATCGCCATGAGGATCGGCATCGCGATGGAGTTGCGGTCGATGTGGGAGAGGTCGAAGACGATCAGGGGGGCGTCGAGGTCGATGCCGACGGTCGTCGGGCCGTCGAACATGCCCCGCAGGTCGCCGTCGACCAGCCGGTCCAGGACGAGGGCGACGTCCAGTCCCCAGGCCCGTACGTCGTCTATGTCGACGTTCATCGCCTCGGCCGACTGCGCCTCGGGGTGGCGGAGCCGTTCGACGATGTCGGTGAGGATCGGCTGCCGGTCGGTGGTGTGCTCGATGACATGGGCGTGGGCGACCTTGAGCGCGAAGCCCGCGCGCTCGTCCAGGCCGTGGCCCATCGCCACCTCGATGATCGTACGGAGCAGGGCGAGCTGCCCGGTCGTGGTGATCGACGGGTCGAGCGGGTTCAGACGGATGCCGGAGTCGTTGGCGACCATGGGGTCCAGGCGGATGGGGGTTATCCCCAGCTCCTGCGCGATGAGGTTCCATTCGCCGACGCCGTCCTCGCCCTGCGCGTCGAGGACCACGACCTGCCGGTCCCGGAAGCGCAGCTGGCGGAGCACGTACGTCTTCTCCAGCGCGGACTTGCCGTTGCCGGATTCGCCGAGGACCAGCCAGTGGGGGGCCGGGAGCTGCTGTCCGTACAGCTGGAAGGGGTCGTAGATGTATCCCTTGCCGCTGTAGACCTCGCGGCCGATGATGACGCCGGAGTCGCCGAGGCCGGGCGCGGCGGTCGGCAGGTAGACGGCCTGGGCCTGTCCGGTGGAGGTGCGGACGGGCAGCCGGGTGGTCTCCACCTTCCCGAAGAGGAAGGAGGTGAAGGCTTCGGTGAGGACGGACAGCGGATCTCGCATCGGTCTGTGCCCCTTCGGCCCTAGCGGCGGATGCCGGTCGCGAACGGCAAGGTGTTCACAAAGGCCCGGTGGTGCTCGCGGTCGCACCACTCCAGCTTCAGGTAGGACTTGCCGGCGGAGGCTCTGATCGTGCGCTTGTCCCGGGCCAGGGCCTCGGGGGAGCGCGACGACACCGTGATGTACCCGACCAGGTTCACTCCGGCGGCGCCACTGGCGAGGTCCTCGCCCCGCTGGTCGAGCCTGCCGTGGGCGGCGATGTCGCGCGGGTCGACCGTGCGGTTCATCTTGGCGGCGCGGCTGGCGTCGGCCTCGTCGTTGGTCTTCTCGGTGAGCATCCGCTCGATGGCGACCTCGGTGGGCTCCAGGTCCATGGTGACGGCGACCGTGCGGATCACGTCCGGGGTGTGGACGAGCAGCGGGGCGAGGAAGTTGACGCCGACGGGGGTCATCGGCCACTCCTTCACCCAGGCGGTGGCGTGGCACCAGGGGGCGCGGGTGGAGGACTCGCGGGTCTTGGCCTGGAGGTACGTCGGTTCCATCGCGTCCAGCTCGGCGGGCCAGGCGTTGCGCTTGGTCATGGCCTGGATGTGGTCGATGGGGTGGTCGGGGTCGTACATGGAGTGCACGAGGGAGGCGAGGCGGGACTGGCCGAGGGGCTGGCGGACGCGGATGTCGGCCTCGGCGAGGCGGGCGCAGATGTCGGTGAGTTCGCGGGCCATGACGACGGCGAGTCCGGCGTCCCGGTCGAGCCTGCGGGCGCCGGAGGCGTGCCGGGCGGCGCGGGCCATGGCGTTGCCCTCGGCGGCGAGTTCGCGGGTGTAGTGCATACAGGCGACGAGGTAGGCGCGGTGCTGCTCGCTGGAGGTGGAGACCATCGACTGGAGCTGGTCGTAGGACTCCTGGAGCCAGCCGGGGGCGTGCGGGTCGCCGCGCTGGCCGACGTCCTTCGCGTGCGCGTCGGGGTCGGCGGGCAGGGTGCGGGCCAGCATCTGGATGCGGGTCACGAAGCCGTCGCCGTTGGCGACGTGCTTGAGGAGGGTGCCGAAGCGGTCGACGAGGGCTTCCTGGTCCTCGCTGTCGCGGAGGCCGACGCCGGGGCCCTCGATCTCGATGGCGGCGGTGACGGTGCGCCGGTCGGCGTGGAGGAGCACGGCGATCTCGTCGGGGCCGAAGGGGGCGGCGAGCCAGCCGATGCCGCCGATGCCGGGCGGCGGGCCGACCTCGACCTCGCGGCCGTCGAGCCGGGTGCCCGCCTCGACGGTGACGGAGCGGTAGGCCGTGCCGCGCTTCAGCATCCGCTTGTAGCTGCGGTTGATCTCGAACCACTTGTAGAACGTGCGGTGCTTGTACGGGAGGTACACGGCGGCGATGGCGATCATGGGCAGACCGGCGAGGAGGGCGATCCGCAGGGGGAGGACGGGGACGAGGAGTCCGCTCATCATGCCGAGGAAGGCGCCGACGATGATCAGGGCGATCTCGCCGGTCTCGCGGTTCTTGCCGACGATCGCGTTCGGCCGGGCGCGGCCCACGAGATACGTGCGGCGGGGCGTGACCGGTGGGGACTGGGTCGTCAACGCCCTGCACCTCCAGAGTTCTTGCGGTTGCTGTGCGGGGTGCCCGCGGTGGGGTTGCCGCTACGGGGCGGGGGCGGGGGGGTCGCGGCGCCTCGGCTGCTGTGGGCGGCCATGCCGCCGGACACGGGGTTGGCCGCGCGGGCGGGCTGGGCGCCCTGGCCGCCGCCGTCGCCGCGGCTGCTGTGGGTCTTGATGCCCTGGGAGACGAGGGAGGCGGGGGAGGAGATGACGGCCGCCGCGGTGTTCTCGCCCGCGCGGTGCAGGCGGTTGTTGCGGGAGGCGGCGATCTCGTCGCCGAAGCCGGGGACGAAGCGGTAGATCATCGCGGAGGCGAAGATGGCGAGGAGGATGATCGCGAGGCCGGAGACGACGGCGGAGAAGGAGTCGGGTCCGGTGCCGGAGGAGAGGGCGCCGGCCAGGCCGAGGACGATCACGATGATCGGCTTCACCAGGATGACGGCGATCATGATGCCCGCCCAGCGGCGGACGTGGCCCCACATGTTCTTGTCGACGAGCCCGGAGTAGACGACGACGCCGAGGAGGGCGCCGACGTACAGCAGGACGGCGCGGAGGAACAGTTCCAGGTACAGGACGCCCGCGGCCAGGACGGTCACCAGGGAGACGATGATCAGCATGATGGGGCCGCCACCGATGCTGTCGCCCTTCTGGAGGGCCTCCTTGAAGCTGCCGAAGAAGATGTCGGTCTGCTGGCCGGTGCCGGAGGCGATGACCTCGGTGACGGCGTCGGTGGCGTTGACCACGGTGTAGAGGATCAGCGGGGTGAACGCGGAGGCCAGGACCGTCAGCCAGAGGAACCCGATGGCCTCGGAGAGGGCGGTGGCCAGGGGCACGCCGCGGATGGCGCGCTTGGCGACGGCGAGCAGCCAGAGGAGAAGGGTGAGGAAGGTGGCGGCGGCGAAGACGATGGCGTAGCGGCCGAGGAACTGGGTGTTGGTGAAGTCGACGTCGGCGGTCTCCTTCACGGCTTTGGAGAGGTAGTCGATGGTGGCGACGGCGGCGTCGGCGCAGCCGCGCGCGAGCGAGGACAGGGGGTCGAGGGCCGCCGTGGGCTCGGTGGGCGGTGCACCGCCGCCGGACTGGCCGCGCTCGCACAGTTCCCTGGCCTGTCCCACGATGAGGGCGCAGCGGCTGTCGCCGCTGGGGGTGGGTGTGGGGCCCGAGGGGGTCGGGGTGGGGGCCGCCTGGGCGTACGTGGAGAGGGTGAGGGGGACGGCGAGGAACGCGGCGGTCAGCGTGGCCGTCGCGCGGCCCGCGAGGCTGCGGCTAGCGGGCATAGGTGAAGCCTCCGTACTGCTCGACGGCCTCGGCGATCTCGTCGGCGACGGACGCCCGGTTGTCCCCGTTGACCGGGGTGGGGCCCTCGGTCTGGCTGGACGAGCTGATGCGCCAGTCGCCGCCGACCCAGGTGAGCTTCTGCGTGAGCGTGAACCAGGTGGAGGTGACGGGCTTGGTGGAGCCGGTGCCCGCGAGGCCGACGAGGCCGGTGCACCAGACGTCGACCGTGGCGGTGGTGGCGGTGTGGTCGCGGACCTTGGCGCCGACCGGGACGGTGCGGGAGACGAAGGTCAGGCCGCTGGGCGCGAGGCCGTTCGCGTCGAGTCCGATGCTGGTGAGGAAGTCGGCGGTGTAGGAGGCGTCGAGCCGCTTCAGCAGGGCGTCGGTGACGGCGGGGTCGTGGGTGGCGCGGACGATGTCGGTGCGGGGGCCCCGCTGGAACATGTCGACCGAGCCCAGTGCCACCGCGTAGTTCGTGGCCGCGCTCTGGGCGCCCTGGGTGTCCTGGGGGTGGCCGGTCGGGATCTGGCCGTTCTCGCCGGTGACGGGGCGGACGCCGGTGGCCGTGGTGGGGGCGGCGCGGCCGGGGCGGTCGGAGCCGGGGCCCGCGGTGGCGGCCGGTTCGCCGCCGCCGCGGTTGGCGAAGGCGATGGCGGCCACGAGGAGGACCACCACGCCGACGACCGTGAGGAGGGAGCGGGAGCCGCGCGCGGGGCGGCGGGCGGTGCCGTGGAAGTCGCCGCCGTTGCCCTCGGGCAGGCGGGTCCGGGTCTGGCCCGAGCCGCCCACGCCGCCGAAGCTGTCGTGCTCGTCACCGGGACTCATGCCGGGAACGCCCCCTCACTGGTTCGCGGTACGGGCAGTGCTGCAACGTGACTGGACATCAGGGAACGCAATCTCAGGGGGACGGGTCCGACGGGGAGTCAGACGGCCATCCCGTACACGATGGTGAACAGCGTTCCCAGGGAGCCGATGATGAAGACTCCGGTCAGTCCGGCCACGATGAGGCCCTTGCCCTGTTCCGCGCTGAACGTGTCGCGCAGCGCGGTCGCGCCGATGCGCTGCTTGGCCGCTCCCCAGATGGCGATGCCGAGGCAGAGCAGGATGGCCACGGCCATCACGACCTCGATCATGATCTTGGCCTCGTTGCCCAGGCTCCCGAAAGGGCCCCAGTTGGGGGCGATTCCACCGATGATGGTGGTGATGTCGCCCTTCTCAGCCGCCAGGTACATGTAACTCACCGCCCGTGTGGGGTAGTTGTTTCACCCCTGCCGGACGGCATGGGTCATCGCCCTATCTTCGCTGATGAAACCGCTCGCGTGTGACGGCTTGACGGCTCTCTTTACCCGATCCCCGCACATGTGACCGGCTCGACCGCCTTGACCTGCGGTGGTGTGTCCGGTTTCCATGCAAAGAAGCGTATGGTCACTCTGTGTATCACGGAGGGTGACTCCGGGCAATGATTGTCGTTGTTGCACTCTTGGGGCGGCGCCGGGGCCGGGACGATCGGGGCTCGCGCAAACGGCCCGCCGGAGCGTCTCGCGGCCTAGACTGGGCCCCGGGGCGTACTGGCATGGGCCGAGGGGTGGTTGACGGTGCGTAGGGCCGGAAAGGCGTGGGCGGTGGCCGGCGGGGCCGTCGGGATCTGTCTCGGCTTCCTCGCGCTGCTCGTCATCGGTACGTATTCGGCGGCGGCCGGGATCGCGGGCGCCCCGGGGGGCGCGAACGGCGCGGTGGCCCTGGCCAAGGGTTCGGTGCCCGCGCTCTACCAGGGGCTCGTCCAGCGCTGGGGGAACCTCTGCCCCGCCATCAACCCGGCGCTGCTCGCCGCTCAGCTGTACCAGGAGAGCGGCTGGAACCCGAAGGCGGTCTCGTCGGCCGACGCCCGGGGCATCGCCCAGTTCATCCCCAGCACCTGGGCCGGGCACGGGCTGGACGGGGACGGGGACGGCGACCGGGACATCTGGGACCCGAAGGACGCGATCCCGTCGGCCGCCTCGTACGACTGCGAACTCGCGGGGTACGTCAAGGACGTTCCCGGCGACCCGACGAGCAACATGCTGGCCGCGTACAACGCGGGCGCGTACCGGGTGATCCGGCACGGCGGCGTCCCGCCGATCAGCGAGACCCAGAACTACGTGCGGATCATCCAGTCCCTGGAGAAGAGCTTCGCCCGGCCGGTGGGCCGGGTGGACCCGTCCCGGCAGGCGGCGGGCGCCATCGCGTGGGCGCAGGGCAAGCTCGGCACCCCGTATCTGTGGGGCGGTACGGGAACGGCCGCGCAGAACGGCCGGTTCGACTGCTCGGGGCTCACCCAGGCCGCGTTCGACAGCGTCGGCATCCAGCTGCCGCGCGTGGCCAACGACCAGTACAACGCGGGACCGCACCCCACGCGGGAGGAACTGCTGCCGGGGGACCTGGTCTTCTTCTCCGACGACCTGACCAATTCCCGGGCCATCCGGCACGTCGGCATCTACGTCGGCGGCGGGTACATGATCGACGCGCCGCGCACCGGGGCGGTGATCCGGTTCGACCGGATCGACACCCCCGACTACTTCGGCGCGACCCGGGTCACCAAGGAGGGGGCGGCGGCGCTGCCGACCCATCTCCCGGGGGCCTGAACGGAGGAGACGGGGCGTCGGACCGCGTCCCGAGATGGCCGGAACTCTCCGTCATGCGCTGGCCCTGAGCTGCGGTGGACCGTCACTCTTCGGTAACGTCGTCATGATCCACCGGAGAGAGCGGAACGCGCGCCTCAGGCGACTCGTTCCCTGATCCGACCGCTCTGACCACGGGGGTGGGACGGCACACACGAGAGCAAGGGGTCCGCGGCAGATGGCTGTACGCGCATCGGACGGTTCGAACCCCGATGTCGGGCTGCTCTACGACATCAACGGGCTGACCAAGGCGGCCCCGCCGTGGTCCGACCGGGTCATGGCGTTCGTCGGCGAGTACGGCATCCTGCTCGCGCTGGTGCTCGTGGTGCTGTGGTGCTGGTGGAGCGTCCGCGGACGAGGGACCCCCGCCGACTCCGTCTCCGCCGCCGCCGGGCTCGTCTGGGCCCCGCTGGCCGCCGGGATCGCCCTCCTGGTCAACATCCCCATCCGCGACTTCGTCGAACGCCCCCGCCCCTTCGAGGACCACGAGGGCCTGGAGGTCCTCGTCGCGGGCAAGACGGACTTCTCCTTCGTCAGCGACCACGCCACCCTGGCCATGGCCCTCGCCGTCGGAGTCTTCGTCGCCCACCGGGGGTTCGGTCTCGCCGCCATCGGTCTCGCCCTCGCCGAGGGCTTCACCCGCGTCTACCTGGGCGTCCACTACCCGACCGACGTCATCGGCGGCCTCGCCCTCGGCACGGCGGTCGCGCTGCTCCTCGCCCCGCCCGCCCTCGCGCTGCTGACCCCGCTGCTCTCCGCCGTCGCCCGCTCGCGGCGCTGCGCCCGGCTGGTCCGCTCCCGCCGGGCCCCCGGACTCCGGTGCGCCGGGACCGTCGGCATCCCCGAACCGCGCCTGGGCGGCACGGGCGCCGGACCGGGGCGCAACGACCTCGCCGCCTAGGGGCCTTCGGAGCCGGTCGCGCGGAGGTGTTCCGTCGCGTCGGTGCGGGCGCGGTCGCGGGACCTCCTCGCCGGGCCCGTCCAGCCGCAGCTGCACCGGGCCAGCGCGAACGAGCCGCGCTCCGTCGTCGTGATGGTGTGGGGGGAGGCCTGCGCGTACACCCCACCACCGTACTGCGCGTGACGGCACGCCCGGACCGTCGTTAGGGGTTCGGGTGCCCCCGGACCCGCGGGCCCGGGCACCGGCGAGCGGCGGCGCGGTTCTTGGGGGTCGACGGACGATGGTGACGCGGAGCGACGGACGGCCGCAGGGCCGGGGGAGCGGGGCGTTCGCCGTCACCGCCGTGCTGGTCGGGTCCCTCGTGGGGACTGGGGCGGTCGCCGGGTGCGCGGCACCCGGGGACCCGAAGCCGAAGGCCGATCCGGCGCGGGCCGTGCGGGACGCGGCCGAGGTGCTCGCCCGCGCCGGTTCCGCGAAGACCAGCACCTCGATGGAGATGGCGTCGGGCGGCACCCGGGTCACCATCCGGGGCGAGGGCGGCTACGACTTCCGGCGCCGCACCGGCAGGCTCCAGGTGGTGCTGCCGAAGGACCCGGCGGGGAAGAACGAGCACCGGCCGATCACCGAACTGCTCACCCCCGGCGCCCTCTACATGAAGAACCGGGGGGCCGGGGTGCCCGCCGACAAGTGGGTCCGGGTCGACACCACCGCCCTCGCCGACGGGAACCTGGTCACCGGTGGGGCCACCGACCCGGCCGCCGCCGCCGAGCTGCTGCGGGGCGTCCGGGAGGTCGCGTACCTCGGCGAGGTCGAACTGGCGGGGGTGCGGGTCAGCCACTACCGGGGGGTCACGGACATCGGCCGCGCCGCCGCGCACGCCTCCCCGTACCTGCGGGGCGCGCTCGCCGCCGCGGCGAAGGGGTTCACCGTGGACACCGTGCCCTTCGACGCGTACCTCGACGCGGAGGGGCTGCTGCGGAAGGTCCGGCACCGGTTCAGCTTCAGCAATCAGGGACGTACGGTCGCGGTCGCCTCGACGACCCTGCTGTACGGCTTCGGGGTTCCCGTCGAGGTGACGCTGCCGGACCACCGGGACCTCTACGACGGGAAGATCGAGTCCTGACCCGCGCGGGCGCCGCCGGGGCCATCGGCAAATGGTCCGGACGTGTCATGCGCGGTGCGTGGCCCCGTCCCTACGCTGGGAGACCGCAGGGAGACGACGCCGGCAGGAAGAGGTGGATGCGCGTGGCCCCGCCCGGTACAGCAACCGTGCCCGCAGACCCGGACTGCGTCGCCCTCGCCGAGATCGAACTGTGCGGCGAGCTGATCATCGCGGCTTCCGCGGCGGACGGGGAGCGGCTCAGCGCCGCCCGGATCGACGAGATCCTGCGGGTGGCCGCGGAACGGGCGGGGGAGGACCGCTGAGAGTGCGGTCCCGCCCCCGCCGCCGGGTGTGCGCGGCTCAGGTGCGCAGCATCCGGGCGATGGCCTTGGTGGCCTCCTCGACCTTGGCGTCGATGCCTTCGCCGCCCTTGGTCGACGCGTCCGCGACGCAGTGCCTCAGGTGCTCCTGGAGGAGCTGGAGGGCGAAGGACTGGAGGGCCTTCGTGGAGGCGGAGACCTGCGTGAGTATGTCGATGCAGTAGACGTCCTCGTCGACCATCCGCTGGAGGCCGCGGATCTGGCCCTCGATGCGGCGGAGCCGCTTGAGGTGCTCGTCCTTCTGGTTGTGGTAGCCGTGCACGCCGTGCGCGTGGTCGGCGGGCTCGACGGCCCCGACGGCCCCGACGGCCTCGGGGGTCACCTGGTCCGCCTCGGTGGTCGTCATCGCGTCCTCCCGTTGTCCATTAAGGGTGTGTATACCCCTCGTGGGTATATGGTACCGATCCCCGCCGATCCGGGCGGGGGCCCGTGCAGTTCACTGTGCCTGATGGGCGACACTGAGAGACGCCGGTTAGCCGTGGCCGGATGATGCGCCTAGCATCAGCCTGACCGAAACCCAGCACACCTGAGGACCTCACGTGCGATTTCGTCTGACCCCCAGGGAGACGAGTTTCTACGACATGTTCGCCGCGTCCGCGGACAACATCGTCACTGGCTCGAAACTCCTGATGGAACTGCTCGGTGCGGAGCCTTCCGCCCGAGCCGAGATCGCGGAGCGGATGCGGGCAGCGGAGCACGCCGGCGACGACGCGACCCATGCCATCTTCCACCAGCTGAACTCCTCGTTCATCACGCCCTTCGACCGTGAGGACATCTACTCCCTCGCGTCCTGCCTCGACGACATCATGGACTTCATGGAAGAGGCCG
The DNA here is from genome assembly GCF_042754005.1 of Streptomyces sp. NPDC059247. Taxonomy (NCBI): domain Bacteria; kingdom Bacillati; phylum Actinomycetota; class Actinomycetes; order Kitasatosporales; family Streptomycetaceae; genus Streptomyces; species Streptomyces sp. NPDC059247. The sequence goes on along the minus strand of NZ_JBHYZW010000025.1, from coordinate 69,701 downwards.
TCGACCTGGTCGTCCTCTACAACATCGAAGAGCTCCCCAAGGGTGTCGAGCAGCAGATCGAGGTGCTGGCGCGGGCGGCCGAGCTGACCGCCGAGGCGATGCCGAACCTGCGGACGATGGCCAACCTCACCGAGTACTGGATCGAGGTCAACCGGCTGGAGAACCAGGCGGACCAGATCCACCGCAAGCTGCTCGCCCAGCTCTTCAACGGCAAGTACGACGCCATCGAGGTGCTGAAGCTGAAGCAGGTCGTGGACGTCCTGGAAGAGGCGGCCGACGCCTTCGAGCACGTGGCCAACACGGTGGAGACCATCGCGGTCAAGGAGTCCTGAGCTTCGTGGACACCTTCGCTCTGATCGTGACCATCGGTGTCGCGCTCGGTTTCACGTATACGAACGGCTTCCACGACTCCGCGAACGCCATCGCCACCTCGGTGTCGACGCGGGCGCTGACCCCCCGGGCCGCCCTCGCGATGGCGGCCGTGATGAACCTCGCCGGTGCCTTCATGGGCAGCGGGGTCGCCAAGACGGTCAGCGAGGGCCTGATCGAGACCCCGCACGGCGACAAGGGGATGGGCATCCTCTTCGCCGCGCTGGTCGGCGCGATCATCTGGAACCTGGTCACCTGGTACTTCGGTCTGCCGTCCTCCTCCTCGCACGCCCTCTTCGGCGGCATGGTGGGCGCGGCGCTCGCCGGTGGCACGGAGGTCATCTGGGGCGGGGTGCTCGACAAGGTCGTCATCCCGATGTTCATCTCGCCGGTCGTCGGTCTCGTGGCCGGTTACCTGGTGATGTGCGCGATCATGTGGATGTTCCGCAACGCCAACCCGCACAAGGCGAAGCGCGGCTTCCGGATCGCGCAGACGGTGTCGGCGGCGGGCATGGCCCTGGGCCACGGTCTGCAGGACGCCCAGAAGACGATGGGCATCGTGGTGATGGCCCTGGTCATCGCCGATGTGCAGTCCTCGGGTGACGACATCCCGGTCTGGGTGAAGATCGCCTGTGCCGTGATGCTGTCGCTGGGCACGTACGCGGGCGGCTGGCGGATCATGCGGACGCTCGGCCGGAAGATCATCGAGCTGGACCCGCCGCAGGGTTTCGCGGCGGAGACCACGGGCGCCTCGATCATGTTCGGCTCGGCGTTCCTGTTCCACGCGCCGATCTCGACGACGCACGTCATCACCTCCGCGATCATGGGCGTGGGTGCCACCAAGCGGGTGAACGCCGTGCGGTGGGGCGTCGCCAAGAACATCATCCTCGGCTGGTTCATCACGATGCCCGCGGCGGCTCTGGTGGCGGCGGGGAGCTTCTACGTGGTGCAGCTGTTCTTCGGCTGAGAATCGACGTCGGTCGTTCCCCGGTCGGCGGGTGGTTCCGCGGACGGACGCAGTAGGGCCCGGCTCCCCTCGGGGGAGCCGGGCCCTTCGTCATGCGGTGGCACCGCCATGCAGCACCGCAGACGGTCTCTATCCGAAGCGGCCGGAGATGTAGTCCTCGGTCGCCTGGACGCTCGGGTTGGAGAAGATGCGCTCGGTGTCGTCCAGCTCGATCAGCTTGCCGGGCTGGCCGACGGCCGCCAGGTTGAAGAAGGCCGTACGGTCCGAGACGCGGGCGGCCTGCTGCATGTTGTGCGTCACGATGACGATCGTGAAGCGCTCCTTCAGCTCGCCGATGAGGTCCTCGATCGCCAGGGTCGAGATCGGGTCGAGGGCCGAGCAGGGCTCGTCCATCAGCAGGACGTCGGGCTCGACCGCGATCGCGCGGGCGATGCAGAGACGCTGCTGCTGACCGCCGGAGAGGCCGGAGCCGGGCTTGTTGAGGCGGTCCTTGACCTCGTTCCAGAGGTTGGCGCCCTTGAGGGACTTCTCGACGATGTCGCTGAGCTCGGACTTCTTGTACTTGCCGTTCAGCCGCAGGCCCGCCGCCACGTTGTCGAAGATCGACATGGTGGGGAAGGGGTTGGGGCGCTGGAAGACCATGCCGACCGTGCGGCGCACGGCCACCGGGTCGACGTTCGCGCCGTACAGGTTCTCGTCGTCCAGCAGCACCTTGCCCTCGACGCGGCCACCGGGGGTGACCTCGTGCATCCGGTTCAGGGTGCGCAGGAAGGTGGACTTTCCGCAGCCGGAGGGGCCGATGAAGGCCGTCACGGAGCGGGGCTCGACGGTCATGGAGATGTCGTCGATCGCCTTGTGGGCGCCGTAGTAGGCGGAGAGGCCGCTGACGTCGATTCGCTTGGCCATATCAATTCACTTCCAGAGGTGGACGCTGGTCAGCGGCCGGTCTTGGGGGCCTTCCAGCGGGCGATGCCGCGGGCCACCATGTTGAGGATCATGACGAAGGCGATCAGGACGAGCGCGGCGGCCCAGGCGCGGGACACGGCGGCGTCGGTGCCGACGGCGTACTGCTCGTACACGTAGAGCGGCAGGGAGGACTGGGCGCCTTCGAAGGGGTTCGGGTTGATCAGCTTCGTACCGAACACCAGGAGCAGGACCGGGGCCGTCTCGCCGGTGATGCGGGCGACCGCGAGCATGACGCCCGTGGTGATGCCGCCGATCGCGGTGGGCAGGACCACCTTCAGGATGGTGCGCCACTTGGGGATGCCGAGGGCGAGGGAGGCCTCGCGGAGCTCGTTCGGGACGAGCTTGAGCATCTCCTCGGTGGAGCGGACCACGACCGGCATCATCAGGATGGCGAGGGCCATCGCGCCCGCGAAACCGGAGGGGCCGAAGCCCAGCATCAGGTTCCAGGTGGCGAGGACGAAGAGACCGGCGACGATCGACGGGATGCCCGTCATGACGTCGACGAAGAAGGTGACGGCCTGGGCGAGCTTCCCGCCGCCGTACTCGACGAGGTAGACGGCGGTGAGGAGGCCGAGCGGCGCGGCGATCACGGTCGCGATGAGGACCTGCTCGATGGTGCCGAGCAGCGCGTGGTAGACGCCGCCGCCCGCCTCGGCGTCGAGGACGCCGTTCATCGAGTGGGTCAGGAAGTAGCCGTCGAGGACGACGATGCCCTTGCTGACCGTGACCCAGGCGAGGGAGAGCAGCGGGACGACGGCGAGGACGAAGCAGACCCAGACGAGGCTGGTGGCGACGCGGTCCTTGGCCTGGCGGCTGCCCTCCACCTTGGTGGTGAGCGCGAAGGTGACGACGACGAAGAGCAGGGCGGCGATCATGCCCCACTGGATCCGGCTGTGCCAGCCGGCGACGAGGCCGAGGCCGATCGCCGCGGCGATCGAGCCGCCCGCGACGGCGGCCGGGGTCCAGCGGGGGAGCCGGGCCTGGGAGAGGGATCCGGCGGCCGGGACCGCGGTGACCGGGCGTTCCTGTATGGCGTGGCTCATGCCGCTGCCCCCGAGTACTCCTTGCGGCGGCCGATGATCCAGCGGGCGGCGCCGTTGACCAGCAGGGTGATGGCGAAGAGGACGAGACCGGAGGCGATCAGCGCGTCCCGGCCGAACTCGTTGGCCTCGTTGAACTTGGCGGCGATGTTCTGCGCGAAGGTGCCGCCGCCCGGGTCGAGCAGGTGGCCCGAGATGACGAAGCTGGGGGAGAGGACCACGGCGACGGCCATGGTCTCGCCGAGCGCGCGGCCGAGGCCCAGCATCGAGGCGGAGATGATGCCGGAGCGGCCGAAGGGCAGCACCGCCATGCGGATGACCTCCCAGCGCGTGGCGCCGAGGGCGAGGGCGGCTTCCTCGTGCGTCTTCGGGGCCTGGAGGAAGACCTCGCGGGTGACGTTGGTGATGATCGGCAGGATCATGATCGCCAGCAGGATGCCCACGGTGAAGAGGTTGCGGGCGAGGCCGTCCTGGGCCTTGTCGAAGATGTACGTCCAGCCGAAGTACTGGTCGAGCCACTTGTTGAGGCCGTCCAGGTACGGGACGAGGAAGATCGCGCCCCAGAGTCCGTAGATGATGCTGGGGACGGCGGCGAGCAGGTCCACCACGTACGCGAGCGGCTTGGCCAGCTTGCGCGGGGCGTAGTGGGAGATGAAGAGGGCGATCCCTATCGCGACCGGCACGGCGATGGCCATCGCGATGACCGAGGAGACGACGGTGCCGAAGGCGAGGACGGCGATGCCGAAGACCGGCGGGCTGCCCGCCGGGTTCCACTCGAAGGTGGTGAAGAAGTTTCCGCTGTCCTTCGAGACGGCGAGGACGGCGCGGTAGCTGAGGAAGACCGCGATCGCGGCCATGATGACGAGGAGGGTGATGCCGGACCCCCGGGAGAGACCGCGGAAGACGCGGTCACCGGGGCGGGTGGCGCTCTTGGCGCTCCGGCTCCTCTGTATGTCTGGTGTGGTGGTAGCCATCTGCTTCTCCGGTCTGCGGTGCCCCTACGGACGTACGGGCTCCTGGCGGCGGTGCACCGGATGCCGGGTCCGGCCCCGGGTGGGGGGCCGGACCCGGCCGGGGGTCAGGACAGGGTGGGGACGATCGCGCGGACCTTGGCGGCGATCTCGGCCGGGAGCGGGGCGTAGCCGGCGTCGGTGAGGACCTTCTGGCCCTCGTCGCTCGCGGTGTAGTTGAGGAAGGCCTTCAGGGTCGGCAGGGTGTCCGCCTTGTTGCCCTTGTCGCAGGCGATCTCGTAGGTGACGAGGACGATCGGGTAGGCGCCTTCGGCCTTCGTCGTGTAGTCGACGGAGAGGACGATGCCGTTGCCGCTGCCCTTGATCTTGGCGGCGGCGAGGGCCTTGGAGGCGTTCTCCGAGGTGGCGGCGACGGGGGCGGCGGCACCGGTGTCGATGCTGACCGTGGAGATCTTGTTCGCGGTGGCGTAGGAGAGCTCGAAGTAGCCGATGGAGCCCTCGGCCTCCTTGACGGCGGTGGCGACACCGGAGTTGCCGTTGGCCGCCTGGCCGCCCTGGGCGGGCCACGCCTTCGACTTCGGGTCGTGCTTCCAGTCGGCCGCGGCGGTGCTCGAGAGGTACTTGCCCAGGTTCTGGGTGGTGCCCGACTCGTCCGAGCGGTGGAAGGCCTGGATCGCGCTGTCGGGGAGCTTGGCGCCCGGGTTCAGCTTGGTGATCGCCGGGTCGTTCCACTTGGTGATCTTGTTGTCGAAGATCTTGGCGATGGTGGAGGCGTCCAGGACCAGGTTGTCCACGCCGTCCAGCTTGTAGCCGATGGCGATGGGGCCGCCGACCATGGGCAGGTTGATGCCCTTGCCGCCCTTGCAGATCTTCTGGGACTCGGCGACCTCTTCGTCCTTCAGGGCGGAGTCGGAGCCGGCGAAGGCGACCTGGCCCTGGTTGAACTTGGTGATGCCGCCGCCGGAGCCGATGCCCTGGTAGTTGATCTCGACACCGTCGCACGCGGCCTGGAAGTTCTTGACCCACAGGTCCATCGCGTTCTTCTGCGCGCTGGAGCCGGCGGCCAGGAGCTGGCCCTTGGCGCCCTCACAGGCGACGTTCGACGCGGCGGCGGAGGTCTTGGTGCCGCTCTCCTTGGCCGGAGTCTCCGTGTTGTTGTCCGAGCCACACGCCGAGAGGACGAGCGCACCGGAGACGACGAGGGCACCGATCGCGGAGGCGCGAAGCCCGTTCTTGCGCGAAAGCTTCACTTTCGGGTGTTCCTTCCAGAAGCCGCCTTGTCGCGGACCGTGTGTCCCGACCGTTCTACGGCGGCGTGTGTCGGTTGGTGGTGCATCGCTGTGCTCCGTGCACCGTGTAAGGCCGAAATTAGGCAGATCAGGTGAAGCGGTCGACGGAGGAGAGTGAACGGAAAGTGAACCGTGCCGGAAGCCCGGGTGCGGGTGCGCCGGATCGGCGTCCGTACGGGTGAAGGGGGGAGGTCGGGGCGGTGTCGCGGGGGTGTGCGCGGCGGGGGTGGCGCGGGGGGCCGGTGGAGCGGTGGGCGTACGGAGGACGGGGTGAGGGGTCGCGGGGTACGGCGTACGGAGGCCGGTGTGTGGCGCGCGGAGTGGGCGTACGGGGCACGGCGTGCGGCGGGCGGAGGCCGGTGTGCGGGTCGCCGGGGTCTCGTACGGGACGGCCGCGCGCGGGGCCGGATGCCGGGGCGGGCCGTGCGCGGGGCCGTCCGGCCGGGTTCCGCCGTCTCACCCGGGTTCCGCCGTCTCAGCCCGCGGAACCCGGCAGGGCGTCCAGGAGCTCCCGGTCCCGGTCCCGGGTGAGCAGGGCGCGGGCGCGGGCGGGCGGCAGCCAGCGCAGGGCGTCGACCTCGTCGCTCGGGGCGAACGTCCCGCCGAGCGCGCGGGCCGTCCAGTAGTCGACCTCCTTGGGGCGCCCGTCCACCGCGTACCGGACCGTGGGCAGCCGGGTGCCGAGCGCGCAGCGCTGGCCGGTCTCCTCCAGGACCTCCCGCAGCGCGCAGGACTCGGCGGACTCGGCGCGCTTCCGCTTGCCCTTCGGGTGCGACCAGTCGTCGTACTTCGGCCGGTGCACCAGGGCCACCTCGATGCCGTGGCCGGAAAGCGCCGGGCGCCAGAGGACGCACCCGGCGGCCCGGACGGTGTCCCGGCGCCGTTCCGTCGTCATGGGACGGCCGCCGTCGTCCGCCGCCAGGCGTGCTGGAAGGCGAAGCGGGCCGCCTCGACCTCGTGGCGCTGGTCGGCGTGGAGGACGCCCAGGGCGTACGCGGTGGCCGGGGCGATCCGGGGGGTGCGGGCCGCCGCGGAGGCCGCCGCGGCGGCTTCGGCGGCGTCGCGGTGCCGGTCCAGGGCGCGGGCGGCCTCGTACAGGACGGAGCCGGGTCCGCCGCCGGTGTGCAGGGCCTCGGTGGCGTACCGGTGCAGCCGCAGCAGCAGCCGGGTGTGGTGCCAGGGCGCGTCCTGGCCCTCCCCGGCGGCGAGCGCGAGGGCGTCCGCGTTGTACGGGTGGCCCGCGCGGGTCAGCGGCAGCGCGGCCACCGCGTCGGCCAGGCGCCGCTCGGCCAGTTCGGCGGGCCCGTCCAGGACGTCGACGGCCGGGGCGGAACCCGCGGGGCCCAGGGGCACTTCGGAGGCGAGCAGCGCGACCGCGTCGGCGAGGGCGTGGAAGCGGGCCGAGCCCAGCGCCTGGAGGGCCGCCGAGTGGGCGCGGGTCCTGGCCAGGGTGAGCTGCCGTTCCAGGAGGGCTCCGGCGCGGGCCGCGCCCACGGTGAGCCCGGTGGAGTCGCCGCCCCGGGCGGCCGGGACGGCGGCGGCGGGGCCGCCGCCGTGGGTTCCGGGCGCGGTCGTGCCGGGGGTCGCGGGCCCGCCGCCCGTACCGTTCGAGAGGCGGGACAGCGCGTCCACCAGCCGGACGAGGCGGCAGGTGCAGGCCTGCTCCACGGCGAGGGTGCCGGAGAGCCAGACCAGCTCGGTCCGCAGCCGGTCCGCCCATTCCGGGTCGAGGAGCGGCCGGAAGGTGTGGAGGGTGCCGCCGATCCGGCGGGCGGCGCCGCGCAGGGTGCGGGCCGCCTCCTCCGCCCCGGCCGTGGCGGAGCCGCTCTCGCCGTGGAGCCGGAGGCCGCGGAGGAAGTCCGCGGCCCGTGCGTGCAGGTAGGGGGCGAGGACCTCGCCCGCCGTGATGTTCCGCGCAGGGTCAGGGTTGTGCACGCCGGCGCCTCCGCGCGTCGATGAGCATCTCCTGGACGTGCCGCAGGGGGCGCCCTTCGGGGTCGGTCGCGTGCCGCGTCCAGTTGCCGTCGGGGCCGAGGTGCCAGGAGGAGGTGGTGTCGGACATCCCGGTCTCCAGGAGCCGGGTGAGTGCCGCCCGGTGCGCCGGGTCCGAGACCCGTACGAGGGCCTCGATGCGGCGGTCCAGGTTGCGGTGCATCATGTCGGCGCTGCCGAACCACACCTCGGGTTCGCCGCCGTTGCCGAAGGCGAAGACGCGGGAGTGTTCCAGGAAGCGGCCGAGGACCGAGCGGACCCGGATGTTCTCCGAGAGGCCGGTGACCCCGGGGCGCACGGCGCAGATGCCGCGTACCCAGATGTCCACGGGGACCCCGGCCCGGGAGGCCTGGTAGCAGGCGTCGATGATCGCTTCGTCGACCATCGAGTTGACCTTGATCCGTACGTACGCGGGGCGGCCCGCCCGGTGGTGGGCGATCTCCTTGGTGATCCGGGAGACCAGCCCGTCCCGCAGCGACTTCGGGGCGGTGAGCAGCCGCCGGTAGGTCTCGCGGCGGGAGTAGCCGGAGAGCCGGTTGAACAGGTCGGACAGGTCCGCGCCGACCTGCGGGTCGGCGGTCAGCAGGCCCAGGTCCTCGTAGAGGCGGGCGGTCTTCGGGTGGTAGTTGCCGGTGCCGACGTGCGAGTAGCGGCGGAGCAGTTCGCCCTCCTGCCGGACGACGAGCGACAGCTTGCAGTGGGTCTTCAGGCCGACGAGGCCGTACACGACGTGGCAGCCCGCCTCTTCCAGCTTCCGCGCCCACTTGATGTTGGCCTGCTCGTCGAAGCGGGCCTTGATCTCGACGAGGACGAGGACCTGCTTGCCGGACTCGGCGGCGTCGATGAGGGCGTCCACTATCGGTGAGTCGCCGGAGGTGCGGTAGAGCGTCTGCTTGATCGCGAGGACGTCCGGGTCGCCGGCGGCCTGTTCGAGGAAGGCCTGCACGGAGGTGGAGAACGAGTCGTACGGGTGGTGCAGGAGGACGTCCCGTTCGCGCAGCGCGGCGAAGATGTCCGGCGCGGACGCGGATTCGACCTCGGCGAGGTCGCGGTGGGTGCCCGCGACGAACGTGGGGTACCTCAGCTCCGGCCGGTCCTGTCCGGCGATGCCGAAGAGCCCGGTGAGGTCCAGCGGGCCGGGCAGCGGGTAGACCTCGGCGGCGGAGATCTTCAGTTCGCGGACGAGCAGGTCCAGCACGTAGGGGTCGATGGACTCCTCGACCTCCAGGCGCACCGGCGGGCCGAAGCGGCGCCGCATCAGCTCCTTCTCCAGGGCCTGGAGCAGGTTCTCGGCGTCGTCCTCCTCGACCTCCAGGTCCTCGTTCCTGGTGACCCGGAACATGTGGTGCGCCAGCACCTCCATGCCGGGGAACAGCTCCTCCAGGTGCGCGGCTATGACGTCCTCCAGGGGGACGTACCGCTGGGGGGAGGCCTCCAGGAAGCGGGAGAGCAGCGGCGGCACCTTCACCCGGGCGAAGTGGCGGTGGCCGCTCACCGGGTTGCGGACGACGACGGCCAGGTTGAGGGAGAGGCCGGAGATGTACGGGAAGGGGTGCGCCGGGTCCACCGCGAGCGGGGTGAGGACGGGGAAGATCCGCTGCCGGAACAGGGTGAAGAGGCGGGCCTGCTCCTTCTCGGTGAGTTCGGGCCAGCGGATGAGGTGGATGCCCTCGTCGGCCAGGGCGGGGGCGACGTCCTGCTGGAAGCAGGCGGCGTGCCGGGCCATGAGCTCGCGCGAGCGGGTCCAGATCTGGTCGAGGACCTCGCGGGGCTGGAGTCCGGAGGCGGAGCGGGTGGCGACGCCGGTGGCGATGCGGCGCTTGAGCCCGGCGACGCGGACCATGAAGAACTCGTCGAGGTTCGAGGCGAAGATCGCGAGGAAGTTCGCCCGTTCGAGGAGGGGTGTCGTGGGGTCCTCGGCGAGTTCGAGGACGCGTTCGTTGAACGCGAGCCAACTGCGTTCCCGGTCGAGGAAGCGTCCCTGCGGCAGCTCGTCGCCGAGTGCGCCGTCGTCCTCGTAGGTGTCGGGGTCGGCGTCCAGGTCGGGGTCGGTTCCGGTGACGACGGAGCCGTTCACCGACTGGGGGCGGTGCGCGGTGGCGGACCCCAGGGACGGCGCGGCGGTCGAGGGGGCGGACGACGTGGCGGAGGAGGGGACCGGGACCTCGGCGGGCTGCTGGCTCATGGCCCCATTCTTCCGCGCGAAGGGGTGGCCGGGCGCGTCGGAGCGGGCCGTGGGGGCGGGGAGCCGCCCCTTGGGGAGGACCGCCCTGCCGGGCGGGGACACGGAGCGCTTCATTGCGTGAGCGTCGCAAGCGCGTCTGAATGGCCGGTAACGACGACATGTCGTACGGGAATCGGGGGCGGGACCGTGCGCGGGCCCGGGGGACCGGGGCTCGGGGCCCGCTCAGGGGCGCGGGGTGCGCCTTGGAGGGGGCGGGGACCCTTGCGGGGGCCGGTGTCCCCTACGGGGCGGGAGCCCTTACGGGGCCGGTTGCCCCTGCGGGTCCGGTGCACCCGTAAGGGCCGGGTGACCCTTACGGGTGATGGCCCCGTAGGGGGCCCAGGGCTCCCCGGGGCCCCGCCTAGGGGTGCCGGGCCCGCAGCACCCGGAAGGCGGCGAGCAGGGCGAGGGCGGCGAGGGCGAGGAGGACGGCGGTCTCGACGAGCTGGAGGGGCCAGAAGTGGGAGCCGGGGTGGTGGTCGACGAAGTCGGCGACTCCGCCCCGCCCGATCATGCAGTCCCGGGCGGTTCCCGTCCCGCTCCGGCAGTACTCCCAGCCGACCCGCTCCCCGGACTCGGTGATCATGCCGTCGGCCACGATCCAGGAGTCGGACACCCGCAGGGACAGCTCACGGCCGGTGAGGGTCTGCGGGGGCCACAGTCCGGGGCGCAGCAGGTACAGGGTCCCGAGGACCGTGGTGGTGGCCACGACGGCGAGTGCCATCGCCGCCACGGTCCGCCGCACGAGGAGGCCGACGAGGGTGCCCAGGGCGACGCCCATCAGGGCGTTCGCCACCGGGACGGTACCGAAGGAGGCGTAGATGGTCGGTTCGTACCAGTACGTGGGGAAGTCGTTGCCGGGGCCCGTCGACCACGACCAGTGGAACACGAGGCCGAGCAGCGGGACGCAGGTGACGACGAGGGCGAGCGGCACGGCCAGTTTGGACACCAGCCAGCGGGTGGGGCTGACGGACTGGGTCCACGCCAGCTTGTACGTCCCCGACTCCAGCTCGCGGGCGATCATCGGGCCCGCGAGGAAGGCGCCGGTGAGCACCGGGACGAGGAGCATCCCCAGACCGGCCCGCTCGACCATCTTCCGGGCGGACCACTGGTCGTCGGTGTAGTCGCGGGCGTGCTGGAAGCAGGAGCGGTCCAGGCTGTCGACGGTGCAGCCCGCCGCGCGGAGCGCCTCCACGGCGGCGTCGGACCACAGTCGCGAGGTGATCAGCAGGGCCACTCCGAGGGCGGTGAGCGCCAGGGCGCACCACAGCGACCGACGGTGCTGGCGGACCGTCACCCAGTAGGGGCCCCTCAGGGCGAGGGCGCTCACGCGGCGGCTCCCTCGGGGAGGCGCCCGGCGCGCAGATGGGCCAGGAGGAGTTCTTCGAGGGAGGGTTCCGATGCCCGCCAGGGGCCTTCGACGGGGCCTTCGCGGCGGACCAGGGCGGTGAGCTGACGGCCCGTGGTGCGGGAGTCCACGACGGTGTGCGGGGCGAGGTCGCCGACCGGTCCGGTGAGCAGCGCGTGTCCGGCGATCAGTTCGTCGACGGGGCCCTGGAGGCGGATGCGGCCGTGCTGTACGAGCAGCAGGTGGTCGCAGGCGCCCTCCAGCTCGGTGAGGACGTGGGAGGAGACGACGACGGTCGTGCCGCGTTCGGCGGCGTCGGCCATGAGCGTGCCCATGAGTTCGTGCCGGGCGAGCGGGTCGAGATCGGCCATCGGCTCGTCCAGGAGGAGCAGTTCGGGCCGCTTGCCGAGGGCGAGCGCGAGGGCGAGCCGACTGCGCTGGCCCCCGGAGAGGGAGCTGACGCGGGCCTTCGGGGCCAGTGGGCCGCCCGCGACGACCTTCTCGGCGACGGCCGGGTCCCAGTGGTCCGGATTGAGCTCGCGGCCCAGTCGCAGGGTCTCGGCGACGGTGAGCGCGCCGTACAGGGGCTTGTCCTGGGCCACGTAGCCGACGCGGTCCCCGGCGGGCGTCTCGATCCGGCCCTCGGTGGGGCGCAGCAGGCGGGCGGCCAGGCTCAGCAGGGTCGACTTCCCGGCCCCGTTGGGGCCGACGACCCCGACGACCGCCCCCGCGGACAGCGTGAAGGTGCAGTCTTTCAGTGCCCAGCTCCTGCCGGACCGCCGGTAGCGCAGGCCGAGGCCCTCCGCCGTGATGACCGGGTCGGTCATGAGTCCCCCTCGAAGTGTTCCTTCAGTACGGATGTGAAGAGCGCCGCCACGTCCTCGCGGTCCAGGCCCGCTTCCTTGGCGCGGAGGGCCCAGGTGGTGAGTTCGCCGCTGAGGGGCGAGTCGGCGGGGCCGGTGCCGAGGGCGCGGCGGACGAAGGTGCCGAGGCCCCGACGGGCCTCGACGAGGCCTTCGCGTTCGAGTTCGCGGTAGGCCTTGAGGACCGTGTTGGGGTTGATGGCCGTCGCTTCGACGACCTCGCGTGCGGTGGGCAGTCGGTCGCCGGGCTCCAGGAGGCCCATCCGGAGGGCCTGTTTCGTCTGCTGGACGATCTGGAGGTAGGTGGCGACGCCGCTGCGCCGGTCGATGCGGTACTCGACCACGTCCTTCCACCACCCTTTCACTAGTCAAGTAGTGAAAGCATGATCCGAAGAAGGGGGCGGTGTCAACCGCCCCCTCCGGGAAAGGACTTGGCGCCTACGACTCCGTGCGGTACATCAGGTCCACCTCATGGGTGGTGAAGCCGAGCCGCTCGTACACCGTCACCGCCGCCGTGTTGTCGGCGTCCACGTACAGCATCGCCGTCGGCAGGCCCCGGGCCGCCAGGTGCCGCAGACCCGTCGCGGTGAGCGCCTTGCCGAGGCCGCCGCCCTGCGCCTCGGGCAGCACGCCGACCACGTACACCTCGCCGAGCTGCTCCTCGGCGTGCGTCTTCGTCCAGTGGAAGCCGACGAGGCGCCCGTCCTTCTCGGCGAGGAAGAAGCCCTCCGGGTCGAACCACGGCTCGGCGATCCGGTCGTCCAGGTCCCGCTGGGTGAGCGAGCCCTGCTCCGGGTGGTGGGCGAAGGCGACGGCGTTGACGGCCAGCCAGGCGGTGTCGTCCCGTCCCGGTACGAAGGTGCGGACGGTGACGCCCTCGGGCAGCTTCGGCTCGGGGACGTCCAGCGGGACCAGGGGCCGCCGGAGCTGGCGCAGTTCGCGGAAGAGCGTCAGCCCGAGGACCTGCGCGAGGTGCCGGGCGGCCGGCTTGCCGCCGTGCGCCCAGACCCGCAGCCGCTTGCCCGAGGCGTCCAGGAGGGCGGAGCCGAGGGCCCGCCCGTGGCCCCGCCCCCGGCGCTCCGGGTGGACGACGAGTTCGGCGGCGGGCGCCTCGATCGGGTCGGTCTCCTCCAGCTGGGCGTAGCCGTAGAGCTTCCCGCCGACGGTGAGGAGGAAGTGGCGGACGCCCTCGCGGTGGCCGCCCCGGAGGTAGAGCCGCCCCTGTTCGGAGACGGCGTGCACGCCGTCGGCGCCGTCGGCGGCCCCCAGCAGGTCCTGTACGGCCTGGATCTGCTCGGGCGTGAGCTTGTCGTGCGTCTGGATCTGTCGTCCCGGTTCGAGGGCCGGCGCCGCGTCGGAAGTCATGGGCCCGAGCCTACGGCGACCCGCCGCCGCCCCGGGGAAAGCCGACGGCAACTGTCTTGTAACCCGCCACCCCCTGTTGCGCTACGCGCGTTGACCCTAGGCTTCAGCCGCAGACGGGGGGATACGTCAATACCGCGAAAACAGGGCCAAGGGGACGAGTGGGAGCGATGTCAGGAACATCGAGGGACCAGCGCAAGAAGAAGACCGGACGGCGGTTTCTCGCCGCCGGGGCGGGACTCGTGACGGTCGGCGCGCTCGTCGCCGCGATGCCGTCCGCCGGAGCGGGCTCCGACCCGTACGCCGCGGGACACGGCAACGGCAAGGGCTGGGGCCGGATGGTCGACGTCCAGCTGCTGTCCTTCAACGACCTCCACGGCAATCTGGAGCCGCCGGCCGGTTCGTCCGGCCAGGTCACCCGGACCAAGGAGGACGGGACCACCGAGAAGATCGACGCGGGCGGTGTCGAGTACCTGGCCACGCACCTGCGCGAGGCGCGCCAGGGGAATCGTTACTCCGTGACGGCGGCGGCCGGTGACCTCATCGGCGGTTCGCCCCTGCTCTCCGGTCTCTTCCACGACGAGCCGACCATCGGGGCCCTGAACAAGCTGGACCTGGACGTCACCTCGGTCGGCAACCACGAGTTCGACGAGGGCGCGGTCGAGCTGGCCCGGATGCAGAACGGCGGCTGTCACCCGACCGCCGGCTGTTTCGTCAAGGGCAAGAAGTTCAAGGGCGCCGACTTCCCCTACCTCGCCGCGAACGTGACGAAGGAGAAGACGGGCAAGCCGCTGCTCGACCCGTACTTCATCTGGGAGAAGAACGGCGTCCGGATCGGCTTCATCGGCGTGACCCTGGAGGGCACCCCGAACATCGTCACCGCCGAGGGCGTCAAGGGCCTCAAGTTCGGCGACGAGGTCGAGACGATCAACAAGTACACCAAGATCCTGGAGCGCAAGGGCGTCAAGTCCATCGTCGCCCTGGTCCACGAGGGCGGGGCCCCGGCCTCCGCCTCGTACAACTACAACTGCGACAGCCCCGGTCCGGGCGACGGCATCTCCGGTCCGATCACCGAGATCGCCAAGAACGTCTCGCCGCAGGTCGACGCGCTCGTCACGGGCCACACGCACCAGGCGTACGTGTGCACCGTCCCCGACCCGGCGGGCAAGCCGCGCCTGGTCACCTCGGCGTCCTCGTTCGGCAAGCTCTACACCGACACCACGCTGACGTACGACCGCGCCACCAAGGACATCGTGCGCACGGCCGTCGCCTCGGCCAACCACGTCGTCTCGCGCGACGTGCCGAAGGCCACGGACCTGACCCGGCTGATCACCGACTGGCAGGCGCTGGCCGCCCCGGTCGCCAACCGCCCGCAGGGCTACATCGCCGCCGACATCAACGGCCGCGGCTCCACGGCGTACGAGAAGCCGCTCGGCGACCTGATCGCCGACGCGCAGCTGGAGGGCCTGGCCCCGGCGGACAAGGGCGGGGCGCAGATAGCCCTGATGAACCCGGGAGGCATCCGCGCGGACCTGGTCCACAAGGCGTCCGGCGCCGAGGGCGACGGTGTCGTGACCTACGGCGAGTCCTTCACCGTGCAGCCCTTCACCAACATGATGAACGTGGTGGACCTGACCGGCGCGAACCTGCTCACCGCGCTGAAGCAGCAGGTCAGCGGCTCGAACCTGAACTCGGTCAAGATCCTTCAGATCTCGAAGGGCCTCACCTACACGCTCGACATGACGAAGACGGGCGCGGACCGCGTCGTCGACGGCACGGTCAGGCTGAACGGCGAGGCGATCGACCCGTCGAAGACCTACCGCGTCGCGATGAACGAGTTCCTCGCGGGCGGCGGCGACGGCTTCGGGGCCCTGGCCACCGGCACCAACAAGCTGGTCGGCGCCTCCGACCTGGACGTCTTCAACGCCTACCTGGCGACGAAGTCCTCCGCGGCCAACCCGCTGCCGGTCCCGGCGGCGGACCGGATCACGGTCGTGAAGTAGCCCCCACGGGCCTCGGGAACACCTGAACGGAAGGGGGCGGCGGACCGTTTCGACGGCCCGCCGCCCCTTTTTCCGTACGCCCTTTTCCGTACGTCCCTTTTCGTACGCCCCGATCTCGTACATCCCGATCTCGTACGTCCCGAACACCCGGCCGGGCCCGGTGGAGGCCCTGTTCCGGCACGGCTAGAGCGTGTCCGGCGGGGGTGTCGGCGCCCCCGGCAGCCGTACGGTGGCCACCGTCCCGCCGCCCTCCGCCGGGGCGACGGCGACCGTGCCGCCCGCGTGTTCCACCGTACGGGCCACGATCGACAGGCCGAGGCCCGAACCGGGCAGGCTGCGGGCCGAGGGGGAGCGCCAGAACCGGTCGAAGACGTGCGGCAGTTCCTCCGCCGGGATGCCGGGGCCCTCGTCGCGGACCGTCAGCTCGCCGCGCATCAGCCGCACCTCGACCGTGCCCCGGGGCGGCGAGAACTTCACCGCGTTGTCCAGGACGTTCACCAGGGCCCGTTCCAGGGCCGCCGCGTCCGCCCGTACGTACCACGGCGCCAGGTCCGTGACGAAGGTCAGTTCCGGACCGCGCAGCCGCGCCCGGTCCAGGGCCGTCCGCAGGATCGTGTGGAACGGCACCACCGCGAGCGGGCCCGTCCGCTCGGTGTCCGGGCGGGCCAGCTCCTGGAGGTCGCCGATCAGCGAGGCCAGCTCCGTCATCTGCGCCTTCACCGAGGCGAGCAGGGCCCGCCGGTCCTCCGGCGGGATCGCCCGGCCGGTCTCCTCGCTGCGGACGAGCAGCTCGACGTTGGTGCGCAGCGAGGTCAGCGGGGTGCGCAGTTCGTGTCCCGCGTCCGCGATGAGCTGGGCCTGCCGGTCCTGGGAGGTCGCCAGGGCGGCCGTCATCGCGTTGAAGGAGCGCGAGAGGCGGGCGATCTCGTCCTCGCCCTCCACCGGGATGCGGACGGTCAGGTCCTCGGTGGCGGCGACGTGTTCGACCGCGCCGGTCAGCCGGTTCACCGGCTCCAGACCGGTGCGGGCCACCCAGAGCCCGGCGGCGCCCGCGCCGACGACACCGATGCCGGAGACCAGGAGCAGCACCCAGCGCAGGGTGGACATCGAGTTGTCGATCTCGGCGAGGGGGCGGGCGACGGAGTACGCGACACCGGGGACGTTCGGGGCGTAGGTGTAGACCCGCATCTCGCGTCCGGCGTCGTCCCTCACGGTGTGCAGGACGTCCCCGAGCTGTCCGCGCGCCACGGCGAGGTCGGCGGGCCCGGCGGCGATCGGGGCCTTCCCCGAGGTGCAGACGCTGCCGTCGGTGAAGATCACCTGCACGGTGTACGAGCCCTCCGCCAGCGTCACATGGGTGCCCCGGCGGCAGGAGTCGACGAGCAGCGCCACCCCGTCCCTGTCCAGCCGGGTGCCGCGCAGCGAGGAGTCCAGCTCGTTCTCCAGCTGCTCGCGGGTCACGAACCAGCAGGCCACGGAGACGGCGGCGACGGCCACGGCGACGGCGACGGCGGTGAGCAGGGCGAGCCGGGAACGCAGCGGCCGGGAGCGGAACCAGCCCAGCGGACCCCTGCGCCCCGGGCCCGTCGGGGTGCCGTCCGGGCGGTCCGGGGCCCCGGGCGCGGCGGTGGGCGGAACGCTCACTCCCCGGCTCCTCCGCGCAGCGCGTAGCCGACGCCCCGCACCGTGTGCACCAGGCGCGGCTCGCCGCCCGCCTCCGTCTTGCGCCGCAGGTACATCACGTACACGTCCAGCGAGTTCGAGCTGGGTTCGAAGTCGAAGCCCCACACGGCCTTGAGGATCTGCTCGCGGGTGAGGACCTGCCGGGGGTGGGCCAGGAACATCTCCAGGAGCGTGAACTCGGTCCTGGTCAGTTCCACGGTCCGGCCGCCCCGGGTCACCTCGCGGGTCGCCAGGTCCATCCGCAGGTCCTCGAAGGACAGCACGTCGGCGTCGGCGGGCTCGCCCGCGGAGGCGGCGTACGAGCTGCGCCGCAGCAGCGCCCTGATCCGGGCGAACAGCTCGTCCAGTTCGAAGGGCTTCACGAGGTAGTCGTCCGCGCCCGCGTCGAGCCCGGTGACGCGGTCGCCGACGGTGTCGCGGGCGGTGAGCATCAGGATGGGCACGGTGGAGCCGGAGGCCCGGATGCGGCGGGCGGCGGTCAGCCCGTCCATCCGGGGCATCTGCACGTCGAGGACGACGAGGTCGGGGGCGTACGACTCCATCTGGGCGAGCGCGTCCAGCCCGTCGACGGCGTCCCGCGTCCCGTACCCCTCGAAGGCGAGGCTGCGGCGCAGGGCCTCCCGGACGGCGGGCTCGTCGTCGACGACGAGGATGCGTTCGGCTTCGTGTCGTTGGCCAGTCATGGGCTCAGCGTCGCACGCGGCCCCTTCGCCGGTCAGCTCCCGCCCCCGGCGCGCAGGGCGTCCAGGTCGGCCTTCACGGTGTTGACCGGGATCGCGAATCCGAGGCCGACGCTCCCGGCGGTGGAACCGCTCGAAGAACTGGGCGAATACATGGCCGAATTGATTCCGATGATCTGGCCCCTCATATTGATCAGGGCGCCGCCGGAATTCCCCGGATTGAGCGAGGCGTCGGTCTGGATCGCCTTGTACGTGGTCTTCGACGAGCCGGTGTCGCCGTTGAAGCGCTGTCCGCCGAACTCGAACGGCCAGCTCTGGCGCGGGTCGGACTGCTGCTGCTGTCCGCCGTCGTCCTTGGCGACGGTCACGTCCCGGTCGAGGGCGGAGACGATGCCGCTGGTGACGGTCCCGGTGAGGCCCTCGGGGGAGCCGATGGCGACGACCTGGTCGCCGACCCGGAGGTCGTCGGAGTCGCCGAGCGCGGCGGCCTTGAGGCCGGAGGCGCCCTGGAGCTTGATCAGCGCCAGGTCCTTGGCGGGGTCGGTGCCGACGACGGACGCCTGGTAGGACTTGCCGTCGCTGAGCCGCACGGTGATCTGGGAGGCGCCGGAGACCACGTGGTTGTTGGTGACGATCTCGCCGTCGGAGGTGATGATCACGCCGGAGCCGGTGGACTGCCCGGAGCCCGAGGACGCGGAGATCTCGACGATCGAGGGGGAGACCGCCTGGGCGACGCCGGTGACCGTGCCCGTGGTGCCGGAGGAGACGGTGGTGCCGTTCACGGCGGCGGGGGCGGCGGCGACGGCGCCGTCGGTGGTGAGCCGCTCCACGACGGTCGCGGTGCCGCCGCCGATCGCGGCGGCGGCGATGGCCACGGCGGCCATCAGACCGACCCCGCGCCGGGCCCGGTGGCGCGGCGCGGACGGGGCGGCGGGCCCCGGGGCGGGCGGCACCGGGGGCGGCACGTGCCCGCCGGACGCCCAGCCGGTGGTGCCGGGCCGGGGTCCCGCCGGGTCGTGCGGCGGGCGCGGCGGGTAGGTGGGGTGCTGCGGCTGCTGCTCCGGGAAGTCCGTCATGGCTACGACTCTCGGAGCCGTACATGAGAGGTGTCTGAGGAGCGGCTGAGAAGCCCGACAGAAGCCTGTATGCCCGATATAAGGGACCCTCTCCGGGGCCCCTGGGGATCCGGGCCGGAAGGGCCGGTGGCCCCGTACGGGTGGGCCGGTCGTACGGGGTGCTCGCGGGGGCCCGGGGGCTTTCCCGTACGGGTCGGGCCCGGAAGCCCTGGGGGTCAGCCGCCGTCGCAGCCGCAGGAGCGGCGGACGATCAGGGCCGAGGGGAACAGCTTCACGCGCTCGCGGCGCGAGCCCGACACCCGGATCGAGTCGTCCAGGACCAGGTCCACGGCCGCCCGTGCCATCGCGGGCCGGTCCGAGTGCACGGTGGTCAGCGGCGGGTCGGTGAGCGCCGCCTCCTTCACGTCGTCGAAGCCCGCGACCGCCAGCTCCGTCGGCACCTCGATCCGCAGCTCGCGGGCGGCCCGCAGCACACCGAAGGCCTGGTCGTCGGTGGAGCAGAAGATCGCCGGCGGCCTGTCGGGACCGGCGAGCAGCTTCAGCGCCACCCGGTAGGCGTCGTAACGGTTGTACGGGGCTTCGAAGAGACGCCCCTCGACCGGCCGGCCCGCCTCCGCCATCGCCCGCCGCCAGCCCTCGACGTGGTCGGCGACCGGGTCGCCGACGGACGGGGTGCTCGGCACGCCGCCGAGGCACGCCACGTACGGGTGGCCGTGCTCCAGGAGGTGCCGGGTGGCGAGCTGCGCGCCGCCGATGTCGTCGGTCACCACGGCCACGTCGTCGATCGCCTCGGGCCGCTCGTGGAGCAGCACCACGCGCGCGTCCCAGGCCTCGATCTCGCTCGCCGCCTGCTCGCTCATGCCCTGGCTGACCAGGATCAGACCGGAGACGCGCATCCCGAGGAAGGCCCGCAGATAGTGGACCTCGCGCTCGGTCCGGTAGTCGGAGTTCCCGACCAGGACCATCTTCCCGCGCTCGGCGGCGGCCTGTTCGACCGCGTGCGCCATCTCCGCGAAGAACGGCTGCCGCGCGTCCGGGACGATCATGCCTATGAGGTCGGTGCGCCGGGACGCCATCGCCTGCGCGACCCGGTCGGGCCGGTAGCCCAACTCCTTGATCGCGGCGAGGACACGCTCGCGCGTGGCCGGGGCGACCGGCCGTGGTCCGTTGTTGATCACGTAGCTCACGACCGCGGTCGAAGTACCCGCCAGTCGAGCTACGTCATCCCGCGTCACCTTGGCCACGCGCGGCAGTCTACGCGGGGGGACCTACCTACCGGCAGGTCGCACTGTGGCGTCCGCCACGTTCCTGTCCTCCGCCCGGGTGAGCTCCTCCGTGGCGCCCTTGACGCCGACGCCCGCACGGACCGCTTCCTTCAGACGGGCGCTCTCCTGGGCCCGCGCCTCCTCGGCGGCCCGCTCGACCTTCTCCGGGGTGACGAAGCGGTAGCCGACGTTGCGGACCGTGCCGATGAGCGACTCGTGCTCCGGCCCCAGCTTGGCCCGCAGCCGCCGCACGTGGACGTCGACCGTCCGGGTGCCGCCGAAGTAGTCGTACCCCCACACCTCCTGGAGGAGCTGCGCGCGCGTGAACACCCGGCCGGGGTGCTGCGCCAGGTACTTCAGCAGCTCGAACTCCTTGAACGTCAGGTCCAGGACCCGGCCCTTGAGCTTCGCGCTGTACGTCGCCTCGTCGACCGACAGGTCGCCGTTGCGGATCTCCATCGGGCAGTCGTCCGCGACGATCTGCCGACGGCCGGTCGCCAGCCGCAGCCGCGCCTCGACCTCGGCGGGACCCGCCGTGTCGAGGAGGACGTCGTCGATGCCCCAGTCGGCGGTGACGGCCGCGAGACCGCCCTCGGTGACGACCAGGATCAGCGGACAGCCGAGCCCGGTGGAGCGCAGCAGCTGGCACAGGGAGCGGACCTGCGGCAGATCGCGCCGCCCGTCGACGAGGATCACGTCCGCGCCGGGGGTGTCCACGAGGGCGGGGCCCTCCGCCGGGGCCACCCGGACGCTGTGCAGCAGCAGGCCGAGGGCGGGGAGCACCTCGGTGGACGGCTGGAGGGCGTTGGTCAGGAGGAGCAGAGAACTCATCGGACTCCTCCCGGCACCGGTCGGTCGTGCTTCGTTCGCTCGCGCATCACTCGGTTCCTCCTCGGTCCCTGCCTGCGAGGACGTGGCACTGCTTCGTACGTCGTTCGGTACACGTCACTGCCGGCTCCCGCGCCCTGAGAGCTTTTGTTCATCCGTCCGTAACAACGGTCGGAAAACGCAAAAGGACCCGGGGGCTGCGTCGCCCGGATCCTCTGCCAAGGAGAATAGCCCACATGAGTTCAGAGGGAGAGGGCGGATTTCATATGGCTGATGTCTTCCTGATCACTTCCGGCTCCCGGCGGGCCATGTTGCGTACGAAGGACGATGTCCGGATCGAGGCGTTCTGTGAACCTTCTCCGGCCAGTGTCACCGATACGGCGGTGGTCGTCGCGCACGGGTTCACCGGCTCGGCCGACCGGCCCGCCGTCCGGCGCGCCGCCCGCGCCTTCGCGGAGCGCGGCGCCGCCGCCGTCGTGACCTTCTCCTTCCGGGGCCACGGCGGCTCGGGGGGCCGCTCCACCGTGGGCGACCGGGAGGTCCTCGACCTGTCCGCCGTCGTCGGCTGGGCCCGTGAACTCGGCCACGCGCGCGTGGCGACGGTCGGCTTCTCCATGGGGGGCTCCGTGGTGCTGCGGCACGCGGCCCTGGACCGGACGCCGGAGGGGCGCGCCGACCGGGTGGCCGCCGTCTCCGCGCCCGCCCGCTGGTACTACCGGGGGACGGCCCCGATGCGCCGCCTCCACTGGGTGGTGACCCGCCCGGCGGGCCGGGTCGTCGGGCGGTACGGGCTGCGCACCCGGATCGACAGCCGCCCCTGGGACCCCGAGCCGCTCTCCCCGGTGGCGGCGGTGCCGCTGATCGCGCCGACGCCGCTGCTCGTCGTGCACGGCGACCGGGACCCGTACTTCCCGCTCGACCATCCGAGGGCGCTCGCCGGGGCGGGTGACGCGGAGCTGTGGCTGGAACACGGCATGGGGCACGCGGAGAACGCGGCCGACGCGGGGCTGCTCGCCCGGCTCGGGGACTGGCTCACGCGCGCATAGCCCATCATGGGGGGCGGCGCGCACACGAACGAAGGGAGCGCCGCTATGGCAGCGGGAACCATCCGCTACTGGGCCGCGGCCAAGGCAGCCGCGGGCGTCGCGGAGGAACCGTACGCCGCCGAACATCTGGCGGAGGCCCTCGACGCGGTCCGCGCGAAGCATCCGGGCGAGCTGGCCCGGGTCCTCCTGCGGTGTTCGTTCCTGGTCGACGGCGACCCCGTCGGGACCCGGGGCCATGAGACGGTACGGCTTGCGGAGGGCGGCACGGTCGAGGTGCTCCCCCCGTTCGCAGGAGGGTGAACCCCACAGCATGAGCAACGACCAGTACCACGGCGGTCAGCCGTACG
Organism: Streptomyces sp. NPDC059247; assembly: GCF_042754005.1. Taxonomy (NCBI): domain Bacteria; kingdom Bacillati; phylum Actinomycetota; class Actinomycetes; order Kitasatosporales; family Streptomycetaceae; genus Streptomyces; species Streptomyces sp. NPDC059247. The sequence goes on along the minus strand of NZ_JBHYZW010000025.1, from coordinate 47,382 downwards.
ACCCGTACGCGAACGGGCAGGTCCAGGGGCACGGCGGGTTCCCGGCCCAGGCGCCGCAGGGTGCCGACGCCGCGCAGACGTGGGAGGGCCAGACCTGGGACACCACGTACCAGCCCTCCCTCTCGCCCGAGCAGGTCCGGGCGGCCCGCGCCCAGGCCCCGCAGGAGGCCCCCGCGCCCCAGGGGTACGGGGGCCAGGCGCCCTCGCACGGGGGTCAGGCGCCCTCGCACGGGGGTCAGGCGCCCTCGTACGGGGGTCAGGCGCCCTCGTACGGGGGGCAGCAGCAGCCGTACGCCGGGCAGAACCCGTACGCCGGGCAGCAGCCGTACGGCGGGCAGAACCCCTATGCCGGGCAGGACCCGCACGCCGCCCCGCCGTCGTACGGCGGCGGCCAGGACCCCTACGGGGCGCAGCCGTCGCACGGGGCCCCGCAGTCGCCGTACGGGGCCCCGCAGCCCTACGGGACCCAGGACCCCTACGGGACCCAGCGGCAGTACGGGGCCCAGCAGTCGTACGGGGCTCCGGCCCCGGTCGACGCGTACCCGCCGAGGGCCGCCGAGACCCCGGCGCCCGAGCCCGTACGGGAGGCCGATCCGGCGCCCGGGGCGGACCGCGAGTCCTCCTGGTCCTCGCCCACCACCTCGGGGAACACCCGGATCACCGACGCCCAGCGCGCGCGTGCCGAGGGCCGGTCGCCGGTCATCGAGCCCGGTATGCGGCCCGCCGTGCTGACCGCCGTCCTCGGACTGCTCCTCGCGGGCGGCGCCGCCCTCGGCACGTACGGGCTGCTCGTCCCGGTCGTCCTGCTCCAGGGCCTCACCGCCGCGGGCTGGTTCCGGCTCAACGGGATGTGGCCCGCCCGGCAGGGCATCGCGCTCGCCTTCGCCGGTGGCCTCGCCGCCGACGCGGCCCTGCTCGCTACCGGACGGGAGCACGCCGCCGCCGCGATCCTCGGCACCCTCGGTGCCTGGGTGCTGCTCTGCCTGGTACTCCAGCTGCGCAGCCACGCCGACCCCGACGAGCGGATGTACGGCCTGATGGCGACCGTGGTCTCGGCGGCGCTCGCCGTCGTCGCCACCGGGCACCTCGGGGCCGACCCCGACGCGGTGGTCGTCGGCGGGACCGCGGTGGCCGCCGCCGTCCTCGCACGGGCGCTGCCGCTGCCCGGCGCGGTCTCCGCTGTCGTCGCGCTGCTCGCCTCCGCGGGCGCCGGGATCGCGGCCGGCGGGCTCACCGGTCTGGGCACCTCAGGCGCGCTGCTCGGCCTCGGCGCCGGGGTCTGCGCCCTGATCGGGCTGCGGGTGGCCAGCTACGACTACCCGTCCCGCTTCGTGCACATGACGGCCGGGGTCGCGCTGCCGCTGGCCGCCGCCGCGCCCGCCGTCTATCTGCTCGGCCGGACCCTGGCCTGATCGCGGAGAAGGCGCCCGGGGCGACCCCCGGGCGCTCCCCGGGCGCTCTCCGGGCGCCCTCGGACAGGTCCGGGGCGCCCCTGAGACGGCCCTGAGACAACCCTGACCAGGCCCTGAACCGGGCCCTGGAGGGAACCAACCGGGCCCCCCGGCACGTCGGTCTTCGTGTCGGGGGGCCGGACTTCATCCGTTTTCCACTTCCATGCGGGGGGACGCACTACCCATGCGAGCACTGCGGATTCTGTTGATCGTGGCCGTCGTGCTGGGCGGGGTCATGGTCGGGATCGACCGGCTGGCCGTGGCGTACGCGGAGTCGGAGGCGGCGGGCCGGGTGAAGCTCGCCGCCGTGACCAGCGATTCCCTGGACGTCGACATCAAGGGCTTCCCCTTCCTCACCCAGGTCGCGGACAAGCGGTTCGACGAGATCGACGTCAAGGTGTCCGGAGTGCGGACGACGGCGGGCGACCGGCACCTGCGGATCGGCGAGCTGACCGTGTCCCTGCGGGACGTGACCGTGACCGGCGACTGGTCCGGCGCGAAGGCGGGCTCCGCGAGCGGGACCGCCCTGGTCTCCTACGCGGACCTCATGGCCGCCTCCGACCGGCGGGCCACCGTCGCCTACGGCGGCGACGGCAAGGTGAAGGTCACCGGCGGGGTGGAGGTGATGGGCCGCACCCTCACCCGCACCGTGGTGTCCACGGTGACCGTGGTGAACGGGGACACGATCAGGGTCCGGGCCGACGAGGTGCCCGGCGAGGGCATCCCCGGCATCGAGGAACTGGTCCGGGGGCGCACCGACTTCGAGCGTCCGATCGGCGCGATAGCCGGGATGAGGGTGACGGAGGTCGAGCCGCGCCCGGAGGGCCTGGCGGTCACGGTGACCGGCCGGAACGTCGTCCTGGCGGGCTGATCCGCGCGGGCGCCGCGACGGACCGCCCCGGGACCCGACCGGGCCCGGGGCGCACCGCTGCCCCCTGCACCTACCGATTGGTCACATGCTGAGACGATGCTGTCCGATCCGTAGAAACGGCACCGGAACCCTCGGTGCGGAGGCGCCCGGAGTCGACTTTCGTGGCGATCATATCTCACTCTTCGGACGATCGCGTCTCAAAATACGACACGGCGGTGACACGGCCGCCTGTCCGTCCCTACGATCGAGGGCATGAAGCGACAGGCGGATCTCACGAAGCGGCGGGCAGTCGATCTGTGCCGCGTCGCCGCCATGCTCTGTCGCTCCGTCTGAGCGGGACCCACCACTCCCGTATTCCTGAGGCCCTCCGATCGAGGTCGGGGCCGCCCGTGCAGCCGTACGCAGCCCACCCCGCACGTCCCGACGCGACGACGCGTACCGCCGTCACACCCGCACCACACCGCCGCACACTGCCCCGGAGGAGAACGAACATGGCTCGCAGCGACGTCCTGGTCGACGCGGACTGGGTCGAGGCCAACCTCGACAACCCGCAGGTCGCCCTCGTCGAGGTCGACGAGGACACCTCGGCCTACGAGAAGAACCACATCCGCAACGCCGTCCGGATCGACTGGACCCAGGACCTCCAGGACCCGGTCCGCCGTGACTTCATCGACCAGGAGGGCTTCGAGAAGCTCCTCTCGGCCAAGGGCATCGGGAACGACACGACGGTCGTCCTCTACGGCGGCAACAACAACTGGTTCGCCTCCTACGCCTACTGGTACTTCAAGCTCTACGGCCACCAGGACGTGAAGCTCCTCGACGGCGGTCGCAAGAAGTGGGAGCTCGACTCCCGCGACCTGGTCGACGGCTCCGTCGTCCCGTCCCGCCCGGCCACCGCGTACAAGGCCAAGCCCCAGGACTCCTCGATCCGCGCCTTCCGCGACGACGTCGTGGCCGCGATCGGCGTCCAGAACCTGGTCGACGTCCGCTCGCCCGACGAGTTCTCCGGCAAGCTGCTCGCCCCGGCGCACCTCCCGCAGGAGCAGTCGCAGCGCCCCGGCCACGTGCCGAGCGCCCGCAGCATCCCGTGGTCGAAGAACGCCAACGACGACGGCACCTTCAAGTCGGACGACGAGCTCAAGGCCCTCTACGAGGACGAGCAGGTCGATCTGGCGAAGGACACCATCGCCTACTGCCGCATCGGCGAGCGTTCCGCGCTGACCTGGTTCGTCCTGCACGAGCTGCTCGAGGTCACGAACGTCAAGAACTACGACGGTTCCTGGACCGAGTACGGCTCGCTCGTCGGCGTGCCGATCGAGCTCGGCGCCAGCAAGTAACCCGGACCCCTCGACCGTAAGGACAGAACGACATGTGTGGAGCGCAGCCCGGCGGCCCCGACGCCTCGACGATCAAGCCCGGTGAGACCACCATCCAGGGCTTCGTGACCAAGGACGGCGAGCCCGTCACCGGTTACGTCCGCCTCCTGGACTCGACCGGCGAGTTCACGGCCGAGGTCCCGACCTCCGCCACCGGCCAGTTCCGTTTCTACGCGGCCGAGGGCACCTGGACCGTCCGCGCCCTGGTCCCCGGCGGCACCGCCGACCGTCAGGTCGTGGCGCAGCGGGGTGGCCTCGCGGAGGTCGCCATCGCGGTCTGACCCGCGACACCGAACCGGCCGAAGGGCCGTGCCTCCTGGGGGGTTGGACGCCATTTCCAGGACTTGAGGCACGGCCCTTCGGTCGTACCCTGGAGATGTGTACGCACGCCGTCGGCACGTCTACTTCTGGATGATGGGCGCCTGTCTGGCCCTGTTCGTGGGCGCCTGGGCCGTCGTGCGCCTCTTCTCGGTGCCCGCCGCCGTCGGCATGTGCGTGGTCGCCATGGTCATCCCGCCGGTCGCGGCGATCGTCGCGAACCGCAGGGGCCCCGAGGACCGCTGGTGGGACGACCCCTCGGGGGATCCGAAATCGGACGAGTGGTGGGACGAACTCGACGGGAAGAACCACGGCGGGAAGCCCGGCGGGGACGACGGGAGGAAGCGGCCGGAGGAGTAGCGCCCGGGGAGCGGCAGCGGGGGGAGCGGCGGGGGCCTGGCCCGGCCCGACCGTCAGGGCCGCTCCGTCCCGCCCTCGGGGCCGCTCGGCCTTGCGCCGCCGCTCGGCCTTGCGACGGAGCCGCTCCGTCCTACCCGGGCGCCGCCCGGTCCCCCGGAGCCGCTCCGTCGCCCCGGGCCCCGGGCCCGCTCCGTCGTGTCAGTAGACGAGCGCCTGCGTCCCGTCCGCCATGGCCTCCTGCACGAAGACCTGCGCCCCGGCGATGCGGACGCCGTCCAGGACGTCCTCCTCGGTGATCTCGCGCCGGGTCGCGCACTGGGTGCAGAGCGTGACCCGCCCGGCCGCGAGGACCGAGTCGATCAGGTCCGGCAGCGGCGCGGCGTGCGGCAGCTCGAACTCGGCGGCCCGGCCCGGCAGGGCGAACCACGAGGACTCGCCGGTCAGCCAGAGCGACACCTCGACGCCGCTGGCCACCGCGACGGCGGCCACCGTGAAGGCCTGCGAGCAGCGTTCGGGGGCGTCGGCCCCGGCGGTCACCTTGATCACGAGCTTCTTCGCCATGTGCCGAACTGTAATGCGCGCCACCACAACCTCTCGCGCCCCTGGTGTGTCTGCTCTGTGCGCGGATAACGGAATCCGTGCTTCAGGTCTCGTGGGGGGACTTTTGAACACCGAAGAAAACATCCCGGACGGGGACGCGCCGACACCGCGCCCGGAGGCCCCGGCACCACACGCGGAGGCCCCGGCACCGCATACGGACGCCCCGGCACCGCCCGTACCGCCCGTACCGGCCGAGCGGCCCGCGCGGCCACGCCGCCGCGCGCTGCGGACGCTCGGACTGATCGCCGTCGCGGCGGTCCTCGGCGTGGTCGGCGGCACGGCCGTCGGATACGGCGTCCAGGCGGAGCGCGAACCGACCCCGCTCCCGCCGCTGAACCAGCAGGGTCTCGCGTACCCGGCGAAGCCGCTGCCGAAGGGCCAGGAGCCGGAGCCGCTGTCGGCGAAGGAGGACCGGCAGCTGAAGGCGGAGGGCGACCTGCGGAAACTGCTGCTGCCGAAGCCCGAGGGGGCGCGTGGCGGCATGGACGGCTGGATGTCGCTGGCCGACTACGCCGACGGCTTCATGCAGCCCGACGGGGCACTGGAGTCCGACCTCGAACAGAAGGTCCGGCGGATCGCCGTGCGCGAGTGGTTCGCGGGCGAGAACCGGTGGACCAAGATCGAACTCGTCCAGTACCGCCCTTCGTCCGGGATCGGCGCGTACGAGCACGTGCGGGAGCAGCAGACCATCGCGATAAGCGAGGCGAAGTCCGACTCTCTCGGAGAGCCCGTGAAGGGTTCGGAGAACGGGCGCTACTTCGTCTATCCGGTGAAGCGGAAGGCCGGATACCTCGACCTCCATCAGGCCCGTGCCTTCATCCAGCGCGGTGACATCGCCGTCACCGTCCTGATGTCCGACACACGGAAGATCACCAAGAACGAGATCCGCTCGCTGGCCGAGCGGCAGCTGGGGCGTCTGTGACCGAGAAGACCGGGGGCCGCGCACGCCGCCTCCTGAAGAACACCCTGATCGCCGTCCTCGTGCTCGGGGCCGTGGGCGGCGGGGTCGCCTACACCGCCGTCACCGTGGACGGGGCCGACCGTACGGCCCCCACCGTGGCATGGGAGCGCCCGGCCGCGACCGCCACCCCGGGGGACCCGGCCGCGGACATCGACAGGGGCCGCGCCTCCACCCCGATGAGCAAGCTCCTGCTGCCGGTGCCGGACGGCTATGTGCTCGGCTCCGACATCGACGGGTACGGCAACGACGGCGAGGTCGGCGCGAAGGAGGCGGCGGCCCTCTTCAAGCGGACAGGCAAGGCCGTCTACGGCAAGGAGCGCCGTGCCTACGAGAAGGCGGTCGACGCCCTCGGCATCCAGGGCCTGGCCGTGCGCTCGTACGCGCGGGCGGACGACAGCCTCCAGGCGGAGGTGCTCGTCCTGCGGATGAAGGACAGGAAGGCCGTCCGGAAGTTCTACGAGATCCGGAAGGACCTGGGCAAACTCCTGGACCTGGACAAGGGCCCGAAGATCGAGGGCCACACGAAGAACGCCGTCTGTCACCTGAGCCCCGAGCCCACCACGCCCGATGAGGGGCTGGACGGCGAGTTCCGCACCCCCGACCTCCGGAAGGTGCTCTGCGTGGCCTACGAGGGCGAGGTCATGGTCACCGTCACGGCGTACGGCGTCCCGCCCCTCGACACCAAGGCCGTGGCGGGCCTCGTCGGGAAGCAGATCCGCCACATCGAGTCCCCGGGGGAGTACGTATGACCGAGCAGACGACCGAGCGGGCACCGGAGGGACCGGCCGGGGAGCCGACGCCCACACCCGAGCCCACGCCCGAACGTCCGGCCGGGCCTGTGGCCGAGACGGACGCCGGGCCTGTGGCCGAGACGCCGACCGAGCGGTCGGCCGAGCCCGTGGCTCCCCGGCGGACCCGGCGGGTGCTGTGGGCCGTGGCCCGCTGGACGGCCGCCGTCGCCGTGTGCGGCGGCGTCGGCACCGGGACCGCCCTGGGGATCACCGGTCTCGACCGGGACGAGGTCCCCGGACTCGCGACCGAGAGCGACGGGCGCTGGGAGTACCCCCGGCTCGTCCTCCCGGCGCTGCCCGTGGACAAGCCCCGCCCCTTCACCGCGGCCAACGACGGCGAGATCCACCACGCGGACCCGCGCGCCCTGCTGCTGCCCGCGCCCACCGGTGCGACGCCCGATCCGAAGCTGGACGGCGGGTTCGTGTCCACGGAGGCGTACCTCTCCCTCTACGGCGAGGAGTTCCGGGGCGAGCTCCGCAAGAGCCTGTCGGACTCCACCCTGCGGCACGTCGTCGCCCGGGGGTGGACCATGCCGGACGGCACCCGCACCAGCATCCACCTGCTCCGGTTCAGCTCCGTCGCGTACGCCGAGTCGTACGGGGATGTGGCTCTGGAGGTGGACGGCACGAGCGGCCCGAAGGCGCTGCCCCTCGGTGTGGAGACGCCCGTCCCCGAGGCACTCGCGGACGACGTGGAGGTGCCCGACACCCGGGCGTACGTCTACCGGGAGAAGAAGCCCTACGGCGCCGAGCAGACCCGCTGGGCGTACGTGCAGGCCGGGGACACCCTCGCGCTGATCACCCAGACCCGGAAGGGCGAGTCGCTGGCGGTGCCGTTCCAGCAGACCGCCACCCTGCAGAACCAGCTCCTCGGCTAGCCCGGCCGGGAGACCCACCTCACCGAGTGGGCCGGGCCCCCGCCCACTAAGCTGGGGTCCGGCCCGTTCAGCCTTCACCGCTCGCCCGAGGAGCACCCCGTGATCATTTTCTTCGAAGCTCTGCTGGTCCTGGTCTGTGTCGGCGTCCTCGCCTTCACCGGTCTGGCCGTGAAGAAGCTGTACCAGGGCCAGCGCTAACCCCTCCGAGAGAACGCCAGAGCTGCTCATGATCGAGATCCCGTCCGACCTCAACCCGGGCCTCGTCCCCCTCGCGTTCCTGCTCGGTACGTGGGAGGGCGCGGGCGTCGCGGACTTCCCCGGCGCCGAGAAGTGCAACTTCGGCCAGTCCGTGACGTTCAGCCACGACGGCCGTGACTTCCTCGAGTACCACTCCCACTCCTGGGTCCTGGACAACGAGGGCAACAAGGTCAGCCCGCTGGAGAGCGAGAGCGGCTACTGGCGGATCGACAAGGACCGCAAGGTCGAGATCGTCATGGTCCGCGACCAGGGCATCGTCGAGATCTGGTACGGCGAGCTGGCCGACCAGAAGCCGCAGATCGACCTGGCGACGGACGCCGTCGCCCGGACGGCGGCCTCGGGCCCGTACGCCGGTGGCAAGCGCCTCTACGGCTACGTCAAGAGCGACCTCATGTGGGTGGGCGAGAAGGCGACCCCCGAGGTCCCGCTCCGCCCGTACATGTCGGCGCACCTGAAGAAGGTCGTCACCCCCGAAGAGGTCGCGGAGATGGCCCGCAACCTCGGTGACCTCCCGGACGACGGCATCGCGTTCTTCCGCTAGAACCGGACGCCCGCCGGACCCGGGCCCTGGGCTCGGGCACCGCGCCCTCCTACACTGGGGGGCGTGGTGAGCACCGACTGGAAGAGCGACCTGCGGCAGCGCGGCTATCGGCTGACGCCGCAGCGTCAGCTTGTCCTGGAGGCGGTCGACGCGCTGGAGCACGCGACGCCCGACGACATCCTGGTCGAGGTCCGCAGGACCGCCTCCGGGGTGAACATCTCCACCGTGTACCGGACCCTGGAGCTCCTGGAGGAGCTGGGCCTGGTGAGCCACGCCCATCTGGGGCACGGCGCTCCCACGTACCACCTCGCCGACCGGCACCACCATCTGCACCTGGTGTGCCGGGACTGCTCCGGGGTGATCGAGGCGGACGTCGAGGTGGCCGCCGAGTTCACCGGGAAGCTCCGGGAGACCTTCGGTTTCGAGACCGACATGAAGCACTTCGCGATCTTCGGGCGGTGCGGGGACTGCGCCGTGAAGCACTCCGCCGCCGGGTCGTAGGCTCTTCCCATGGAGCGACCTTCCCCGATCAGTCCTCTGCTGTCCCTGCCCGGCGCCGTCGCGGCCGAAGGCCATGACGCAGGGGTCGCCGCGCACTACGGCGACCTGTTCCGCGAGCAGCGCGCCCTCGTCGACGGGCGCGGGTTCGTCGACCTCTCGCACCGGGGCGTCGTCGCCGTCACCGGTGACGACCGGCTGAGCTGGCTGCACCTGCTCGTCACCCAGTACATGACGGACCTGGTGCCCGGCCGGGCCACCGAGGCGCTGATCCTCTCCGCCAACGGGCACATCGAGCACGCCCTGTACCTCGTCGACGACGGCGAGACGCTGTGGGCGCACGTGGAGCCGGGGACCCGGGAGGAACTGGTCCGGTACCTGGAGTCGATGAAGTTCTTCTACCGGGTGGAGGTCGCCGACCGCACGGACGACATCGCGGTCGTCCACCTCCCGGCCGGTTCCGTCGCCGCGACCCCCGAGGGCGTCGCCGTACGGGAGACCCCGTACGGCCGTGATCTGTTCCTGCCCCGCGCCGGGCTGGAGTCCTTCGCCGCCGCGCACGGTCCGGCCGCCGGGATCCTCGCGTACGAGGCGCTGCGGGTCGAGGCGCACCGGCCCCGGCTCGGTTTCGAGACGGACCACCGGACCATCCCGCACGAGATCGGCCTCATCGGCAGCGCCGTCCACCTCCAGAAGGGCTGCTACCGGGGGCAGGAGACCGTCGCCCGGGTGCAGAACCTGGGGAAGCCGCCGCGCCGTCTCGTCTTCCTGCACCTGGACGGCAGCGAGGTGCTGCTGCCGGGGCACGGCGCCCCGGTGCGGCTGGCCGCCGACGGCGAGGAGGGGCGTCAGCTCGGCTTCGTGACGACCGCCGTCCGCCACCACGAGCTGGGCCCGATCGCCCTGGCCCTGGTCAAGCGGAACGTGCCGGTCGACGCCCCGCTGATCGTGGGCACGACCGCCGCCGCGCAGGAGACGGTCGTCGAGCCGTAGGCGGTGGGCGGTGGACGGTGGGTGGTTCTGGCCGGTCGTGAGGTTCGGTTCGGCCGGTCGTACGGGCCCGGGCGTGCGGCCCAGTCGGTCGTACGGGCCCGGGCGCGCGGTGCCAGCCGGTCGCCTCGCCTTCGTGGGGCGCCCGGATCCTGGACGTCAGACCTCGATCAGGACCGTGAACGGGCCGTCGTTCGTGAGCGAGACGCGCATGTCCGCTCCGAAGCGGCCCGTCTCCACGTGCGCGCCCAGATCCCGCAGCCGGGCCACGACCTCGTCCACGAGGGGTTCGGCGACGGGGCCGGGGGCAGCCGCGTTCCAGGTGGGGCGGCGGCCCTTGCGGGCGTCCCCGTAGAGGGTGAACTGGGAGATCACGAGCAGCGGCGCGTTCACGTCGGAGCATGACTTCTCGTCGGTCAGTACCCGGACGGACCAGAGCTTTCTGGCCAATTGGGCGGCCTTCTCCGGGGTGTCGTCATGGGTCACCCCGACGAGCACGCACAAGCCCTCGCCGGTGATCCCACCGACGGTCTCCCCTGCGACGACGACGCTCGCGCCGTCCACCCTCTGCACCACTGCACGCATACGCCCCAACCTACCCAGCGGTCCCGAGTCCGGCGGAGGAGGGGCCGAACGGGTGCAGAGCGACTGCACGCGTACGAGGAGGAGTGGCACCATGCGTGTCAGGCGGTGCGCTCCGCACCGGTCGAGGGGAACGAAACTCATGAGTGCACCTGGCACCGGGCCGACGCCGTCCGGCCCCGTACCGCTGTTCCGCGCCGGAACCCGGGGCGGTGGACCGGGACCGGCCACCCGTCCGCCCGCCCAGCGGAGCACCGAGCCCGCCCCGCCCGAGCGGCCCGAGCCGGAGCTCGGCGCGCTGCGGCTGCCCGAGCTGCGGGCGCTGCGCCGGGACGCGCAGAGCGACGAGGCTGATCTGAGCTACGTCCGCCGGATGCTCCAGGGCCGGATCGACATCCTGCGGGCCGAGCTGGCGCGGCGGACCGACCCGGAGACGCCGGTCCTCGACCGGCTGTCCGAGATCCTCGCCGACGTGCCCTCGCTGCACCGCACCTCGGCCCGGCACGTGACGATGTCGACGCCCCGCAACGAGGAGTACCGGCGGCTCGCGGCCGACATGCTCTCGGAGGTCGAGCTGTCGGACCTGACGGCCCGCACGGACGACGAACTGCACGCGGCCATGGGCCGGTTGGCCGGGTACGAGCAGCAGATCTCGCGGTGCCGCCAGCGCCTCCAGCGGATCGCCGACGACTGCAGCGCGGAGATCGCCCGCCGCTACCGCGAGGGCGAGGCGCAGGTCGACGACCTGCTGGCGTGACGGGGTTCCCGTAGGGGGCTTCCCGTGCTGGTCTTCCCGTGCTGGTCTTCCCGTAGGGGGCGGGCCCGGCGGGAAAATCCGGGTGCGTCCGGGGCGGGGCCGTGCGTAGGGTCGCGGCATGACTGTCGATGTGCGCACGGTGGCGGAATCCGAGTTCTCCGACTGGCAGCGGGCCCTGCGGGTCGGTTTCCTCCGCCCGCCGGTCGTCTCCGACGCGGAGGTCGCCGACCGGCTCCCGCACGTCGATCTCACCCGGACGCTCGGCGCCTACGACCGGGGCCGGACCGTCGCCACCTTCCGTTCGTTCCGGCAGGAGGTGAGCACCGTCGGCGGCGGGATCCTCACCGCCGACGCGATCACCCAGGTCACGGTCTCCCCGACGCACCGCAGGCGCGGACTGCTGAGCCGGATGATGTCCACCGATCTGACCGCCGCGAAGGAGCGGGGCGACGCCCTGGCGACCCTGATCGCCGCCGAGTACCCGATCTACGGCCGTTTCGGTTTCGGCGTGGCCAGCTCGATCGCCGAGTGGAGCGTGGACCTGCGCGTCGCCGGGCTCGACCCGCGCCGCTCGGGCCGCCCGGAGGACGGCGGCAGGATCGATCTGACCGACGCCGACGAGATCCGCGAGGTCGGCCCCGACGTGCACCGCGCGCTCATGGGCGTCCGGGCGGGCGTCACCGCGCGCACCCCGCGCGACTGGGACAGCGGCACCGGCGCCGCCGTGCAGAGCGAGCCCTGGCAGGAGCCGTACTACGCGGTGTACCGGGCGGAGTCCGGCCAGGTCGAGGGGTACGTCGCCTACACCGTCGACGAGCGGTGGGACGACGCCAAGCAGCCCGTGAACACCGCGAAGGTACGGGACCTGATCGCCGCCACCCCCGCCGCCGAGCGGGCCCTGTGGCGGTACGTCTGCTCCGTCGACTGGATCTCCACGGTCCGCTCCGGCTACCGGGCGCCCGACGACCCGCTGCCCTCGCTGCTGCCGGACCGGCGCGCCGCCCGCGTCCTGACGCACGCGGACATGCTCTGGGTCCGTGTCCTGGACGCCGTACGGGTCCTGGAGGGCCGTACGTATCCGGTCAAGGACGCTCTGGTGCTCGATGTGCGGGACGGGTACGCGACCGGGGAGGCGGGCGGCTTCACCGGCGGGCGGTATCTGCTGGACGCCTCCCCCGAAGGGGTCTCCTGCGCCCGGACGACCCGGTCCGCCGATCTCGCCTTCGACGTGGCGCACCTCGGCGCGTTCGCGTTCGGCGACGAGTCCGCCGTACGGCTCGCCCGCCTCGGGCTCGTCGACGAGCTGACGCCCGGCGCCGCCGCCCGCGCCGATCTGCTGTTCCACACCCCGCTGCGGGCCTTCTCGCCCGACATCTTCTGAGCGGCCCCGTCCCGTACGGGTTCCGGCGGGGGTCCCGCGCCGGAGTCAGCGGGTCCTGAGCCGGAAGAGGAGCCCCGACGCGGCCACCGCCAGACCGAGCAGTCCGCCGCACCACGCCAGCGCGATCCAGGGGGCGTCGCCCACCGGCTGGTCGAGCAGCAGCCCCCGCATGGACTCGATCAGCGGGGTCACCGGCTGGTGCTCGGCGAAGCCGCGCAGCCAGTCGGGCATCGTCTCGATGGGGACGAACGCGCTGCTCGGGTACGGCAGGAACATCATGAGGAAGGTGACCGCCCCGGCGGCCTCCGCCGTCCTCGTCACCAGGCCGACGGCGGCCGACAGCCAGGAGACGGCCGTGATGTAGGCGAGCAGCAGACCGATCGCGGCGAGCCAGCCCGCGGGCGTGGCGGCGGGGCGGAAGCCGATGAGGAAGGCGACGCCGAGGACGAGGGCGGTGGACAGCGCGTTCCGGGTGACGGCGGCGACGACGTGCCCGGCGAGGAACGGTGTCCCGCCGACGTCCAGGGTGCGGAAGCGGTCCACGACCCCGCGCCGCATGTCCTCGCTGACGGAGACGGCGGTGCCCGCCGCGCCGAATCCGGCGCAGAGGACGAGGACGCCGGGGACCACGTAGGTGACGTACCGGGTGCCGGTGTCGATGGCTCCGCCGAAGAAGTAGACGAAGACCAGCATCAGCATGATCGGCATCATCAACGAGGTGATGACCGCGTCCAGATTGCGGCGGCTGAGCCGGATGCCGCGCCCGGCGAGGGTGTGCGCGGCGGTGAACCCGCCGGAGAAGGCGCCCGGGAGGCTGTCAGACACGGGTGTGCTCCTTGTCGGCGGTGGTGGCCGTGGTGGTGGCGGTGGCGGTGGTCCGGGTGGTCCTTCCGGCGGGGCCCGGTGCCGGTGTCTCCGCCGTCAGGTTCAGGAAGACGTCGTCGAGCGTCGCCGTGTGCAGGGCGAAGCGGGCGATGTCCCGCCGCCCGGGGTCGTACGCGTCGAGCAGTGCCCGGACGTGGGCGGCGCTGCCGTCGGTGCGGATGCCGAGGGTCCGGCTCGCGGGGTCGCGCAGGACGGGCGCCGGGTGCTGATGGGCGGTGAGTCGTAGATAGCTCTCCTCTCCATGTGCCACGAGGTCGAGGCGATGGGCGGCGTAACGGTCCTTCAGTTCGGTCGGGGTGCCCTCGGCGAGGGTGCGGCCCCCGCCGAGGACCGCGACGCGGTCGGCGAGCCGGTCGGCCTCCTCCAGGTACTGGGTGGTGAGGAAGACCGTCGTGCCGGTGCCGGACAGTTCGCGGACCACCTCCCAGAGTTCCTGGCGGCTGCGCGGGTCGAGCCCGGTGGTCGGCTCGTCGAGGAACATCACCCGGGTCGTACCGGGGTCGCGGACGAGTCCGGCGGCCAGGTCGAGGCGGCGGCGCATCCCGCCCGAGTAGGTCTTCGCGAGGCGGCCGGCCGCGTCCGTGAGCCGGAACCGTTCGAGGAGTTCGGTGGTGCGGCGCGCGGCGGCGCGGCGGGAGAGCCCGGAGAGCCGGGCCACGGTCCGCAGGTTCTCGGCGCCGGTCTGGGTCTCGTCGACGGCGGCGTACTGCCCGGTGAGGCTGATCGCCCGGCGGACCAGGGGGCGTTCGGTGACGACGTCGTGCCCGGCCACGCGCGCGTGCCCGGCGTCGGGCGCGGTGAGCGTGGCGAGGATGCGGACGGTGGTGGTCTTCCCGGCGCCGTTGGGGCCGAGGAGGGCGAAGACGGTGCCGTGCTCGACCCGGAGGTCGAGGGCGTCGAGGACGCGGACGGCCCCGTAGTTCTTGGTGAGTCCGGTGGCTTCTACGGCCGGAGGCATGGCTGTTCCTTGGGCTCGTGGGCAGGACGGAAGGGCGTACTGCGTATGCCATACGCGTTACTGTGTAAGGGTTACGCATTACTAGGATGGACGTCAAGCGAGCGAGGTGGCCGGGAGGCGGCGGGTTGTGAAGGACGGCGAGCGACGGACGAGCGGTGGCGGCGGTGAGGGCGGGGGCGACGGGCGCCTTGGTGCTGGTGGTGCCAGTGGTGCCAGTGGTGGGGCTGGTGGGGTCAGAGGTGTCGGTGGCTCCGGTGGCTCCGGTGGCGTCCGAGGCGACCGTGCTGCTGGTGCTGCTGGTGCTGCTGGTGGGGTCAGTGGTGGGGGGACCTTCCTGCCGCCGGTCATCGAGGCGGCCTGGGGGCTCCGGGAACGCCCTTCCAAGGGCCCCAAGCCCGGTCTGACCCTGGACCGGATCGTCGGCGCGGCCGTCTCCCTCGCCTCGACGGAGGGCATCGGCGCCGTCTCCATGGGCCGGATCGCCAAGGAGCTGGGCGTCTCGACGATGTCGCTCTACCGGTACGTCTCCGCCAAGAACGAGCTGTACGTGCTCATGCAGGAGGCCGCCACCGGCGCCCCGCCCGAGCTCGGCGCGCCCGGCGCGGACTGGCGCGCGGGCGTGGAGGCCTGGGCCTGGGCGATGCGCGAGGTCTACCACCGGAACCTCTGGATGCTGCGGCTCCCCGTCTCGGGGCCGCCCGCGACCCCGAACGTGGTCGCCTGGTGGGAGGCGGCGCTGGCCGCCCTGGAGAGCACCGGTCTCGACGAGGGCGCCAAGATCTCGGTGACCCTGCTGGTCGGGGGCTTCGTCCGGAACGACGCCGTGGTCATGGCCGACCTCGCGGACGCGGTCGCCGCGAGCGCCGGGGACCCCGAGGACGTCCTCGCCCGGTACAGCCGCACCCTGCGGCGGCTCACCGACCCCGAGCGGTATCCGCAGGTCGCCCGGATGCTGGACTCGGGGGTGATGGACGACTCCGACGAGCCGGAATTCGAGTTCCGCTTCGGTCTCGCCCGGATCCTCGACGGGGTCGCGGTGCTGGTGGAGGGCGGGGCCTCGTGACACCCTCGCGCCCGCCGTCGCCGTCCGGAGGCGAGCACTCCGAGGACCCGCTGCCTCCGTCACCGTCGCTGTCGCCGTCTGGAGACAAGGCCCCCAAGGCCCGGCCGTCCTCGTCCTCGTCCTTGTCGTCCTCCTCGTCCTCGTCCGGCCCGGAGGCCCCCGCGCCTCCCGGGCTGCGCGAGCGGAAGAAGGAGCGCACCCGGCGGGCCCTGTCGGAGGCGGCCGTCGCGCTCTTCCTGGAGCGGGGCTTCGACGCCGTGTCCGTCGCCGAGGTGGCCGCCGCCGCCGAGGTCTCGAAGCCGACCCTCTTCCGGTACTTCCCCGCCAAGGAGGACCTGGTCCTCCACCGGTTCGCCGACCACGAGGACGAGTCGGCCCGGGTGGTGGCCGCCGGGCTCCGGTCCGGTACGGCGCCGCTCGACGCGCTGTACGCGCACCTGATCGACGGGCTGGCCCGGCGCGACCCCGTCACCGGACTCTGCGACCACCCGGCGGTCCTGGCGTACCTCCGGCTGCTGTACGGCACCCCCGCCCTGGTCGCCCGCCTCCACGCGTACCGGACGAGGTGGGAGACGGCCCTCGCGGAGGCGCTCCTCGGGGGCGCGGCGGAGGTGGCGCCGGAAGGGACGCCGGAGGTGGTGTCGGAGGCGGTGGACACCGGGCGGCCGGAGGGTCCCGCCCGTGCCGACCGGCTCGGCGCACGGCTCGCCGCCGGGCAGATCGTGGCCGTTCTCCAGCTCCTGGCGGAGGAGAACACCGCCCGGATCGCGGCCGGGGAGACCGCCGACGCGATCGAGGCGGACGCGGTCGCCGCTGCGGGTCGTGCCTTCCGCGCGCTGCGGGAGGGGCTGCCGTACTGAGATCGCGGGAGGGGTCGCCGTACCGGGATCGCGGGAGGGCCGTCGCGGGGGAGCGTGGGAAGGGCGCCGTACGGAGAGCGTCGCCCGATTCCGTGAACAAGTAAAAAACGTAACCCAGTAAAGTTTCCTATTAGGCTGGGTGGAATGACGTCACTCGACCTCGATCTCGTCCGTGAACGCGCCCACCACGACGCCTGCCGTGCCGCCCTGGCCCGTATGACCGAGGACGTGGCCGGGCAGGTCGTCACCGGTGAGGACACCGCCGCCTCCGGGGCCGACGCCGAAGCCCTCGGCCGGCATCTGCGGAGCCGCGCCGAGGAGATGCGCGAGCAGCCGCCCGGCCCGCTGTTCTTCGGCCGCCTCGACCGCGAGGACGGCCAGGTCCACCACATCGGCCGCCGCCGGATCGCGGAGGACCCCGCCGCCCCGCCGCTCGTCGTCGACTGGCGCGCCCCCGTCTCCCGCGCCTACTACCAGGCGGGCGCCCACGACCCGCAGGGCGTCCTGCGGCGCCGCCGCTTCGGCTGGGCCCCGTACAGCGCGGGCGCCTCCGAGGACCTCACCGCGCTGGAGGACGAACAGCTCGCGGCGGGCGGGGCGGTCACCGTCAGCGCCCTGCTCGCCGGGGAGATCGAACGCCCCCGGGTGGGGCCCATGCGGGACATCGCCGCCACCATCCAGCCCGAGCAGGACGACCTCGTGCGCTCCGACCCGGCCGCCTCCCTGTGCGTGCAGGGCGCGCCCGGCACCGGCAAGACCGCCGTGGGCCTGCACCGGGCCGCGTACCTGCTCTACACGCATCCGCAGCGCGTCCGCCGCTCCGGGCTCCTCGTCCTCGGGCCGCACCGCGCGTTCCTCGCGTACATCTCCGAGGTGCTGCCCGCGCTCGGCGAGACCGGGGTCCGGCAGGCCACTCTCGCCGACGAGATCGCCCGCCACCCGGTCCGCGCCGAGGACGCCGAGGCCGCCGCCCGGACCAAGCACGACGTCCGGATGGCGGGGGTGCTGCGCCGCGCGCTGTACGGCAGGGTCGATCCGGCCCCCGCGGAGGACCTCGCCGTGCCGGACGGCTCGTACCACTGGCGGCTGCCCGCCGAGCTGCTCGCCGGGATCGTCAGCGGGGTACGGGCGGAGGCCCCGCCCTACGCGACGGGCCGGGAACGGGTCCGCGCCCGGGTCGTACGGGCCCTCCAACTGCGCGCCGAGCGCCGCTCCGGCCCCATGGGCGCGGCCTGGGCCCGCCGGATCGAACGGGCCCGCGCGGTCACCGCCCTCCTCGACGCGTGCTGGCCGAAGGCGGTCCCCGAAGAGGTTCTCGCGGGTTTCCTCGCGGATCCCCGCGACCCGGACCTGACGGAGACCGAGCGGGCCGCGCTCCGCTGGGAACGGCCGCCGCGCTCGTACCGTTCGGCGCGGTGGACCGCCGCCGACCTGGTCCTCCTCGACGAACTCGCGGGGCTGATCGAGCGGCCCGAGAGCTACGGCCACGTCGTCGTCGACGAGGCGCAGGACCTCTCGCCCATGGAGTGCCGGGCCGTCGCCCGCCGCACCGCGTTCGGTTCGCTCACCGTCCTCGGGGACCTGGCCCAGGGCACCACCCCGTGGGCCGCCCGTGACTGGCACGAACAGCTCGCCCACCTGGGCAAGGCCGGGGCGCCCGTGGTGCCGCTGACCCTCGGACACCGGGTGCCCTCGGCGATCGTGGACCTCGCCAACCGGCTCCTGCCGCACCTGGGCGCGGACGTTCCGGCGGGCCGGTCCGTCCGCCGGGACGGCGAGGTGACGGTCCGCCGGGCGACGGATCTGCGGACCGCGACCCGTGAGGCCGTGCGCGAGGCGCTCGCGGCGGAGGGCTCGGTGGGGGTGATCACCTCCGACGCGCTCCTCGGCCCGGTGGGGGAGGCGGTGCGGGCGGGCGGCCCCGGGCGGTCCGACCGCGTGACCGTACTGGCCGCCCGGGACGTCAAGGGGCTGGAGTTCGACCACGTCGTCGTGGTCGAACCGGCCGCCATCCTCACCGCCGAACCCCGGGGCGCGAACCGGCTCTACGTCGTCCTCACCCGCGCGGTGTCCCGCCTGACGCTGGTGCACCGGGAGGAACTGCCGGAGTGGCTGGGGGGGGAGGGAGGGCGGTAGATAGCGGCGGGATCTGATCGGCGGGGAGTGTGTGGGTAGGGGCGGTATCTGATGGGGTGAGGGATGGGTACTGGCGGTATCTGATCGAGGGGTCGTAGGTACCGGCGGTATCCGTATCCCGCGCCTCAGCCGCCCCGGCGGCGCCCCGCCCTCACGGGGCCTTTGCCGCGAGGGTCTCCCGGCGGGCGTCCTCCCGTGCGCCGGTCGGGCGGCGGAGGACGGTGAAGGCGAGGGCGAGGGCGAGCAGGAGGAGTGCGGCGCCGACGCCGAAGGCGAGGTGGTAGCCGCCGGTCAGGGCCTCGGCGGGGGAGCGGCCCGCCTCGGTGAGGGACGCGGTGCGGCCCGCGGCCAGGGTGGAGAGGACGGCGACGCCGAGGGCCATGCCGATCTGCTGGGTGGTGTTGAAGAGTCCGGAGGCCAGGCCCGCGTCGGCGTCCTCGGCGCCGGACATGGCGAGCCCGGTGAGGGCGGGGAGCGCGAGACCGAACCCGGCGGCGAGCAGCATCACGGGGAGGAGGTCCGTCACGTACGAGGCGTGGACGGGGACGCGGACCAGCAGGCCGAGGACCCCGACGAGCATCAGGAGGCCGGTGAGCAGCACGTTCCGTTCGCCGAAGCGGGTGATGAGCCGGGCGGAGGCGCCGAGCGAGACGGCGCCGATGACCACGGCGGCGGGCAGCATCGCCAGACCGGTGCCGGTGGCTCCGTAACCGAGGACCTTCTGCAGATAGAGGCCGACGAGGACCTGGAAGGAGAAGAGCGCGGCGACCATCAGCATCTGGACGGCGTTGGCACCGGCGACGCTGCGGGAGCGCAGGACGCGCAGCGGCATGAGCGGGTGCGGGGTCCGTGCCTGACGGACCAGGAAACCGGCGAGGAGGGCGAGCGCGAGGGCGCCGAGACCGAGGGTGTGCGCCGAACCGGCCCCGTACTCCTCGATCTTGACGACCGCGTAGATCCCGGTCATGAGCCCGGCGGTGACGAGCAGCGCGCCGAGGACGTCGGCTCCGGCGCGGAGTCCGAGACCCCGGTCGGCGGGGAGGGCGCGCAGGGCGACCAGGAGGGTGGCGACGCCGATGGGCAGGTTGATCAGGAAGATCCAGTTCCAGGTGAGGGCGTCGGTGAGGACACCGCCGAGGACCTGGCCGAGGGAGGCGCCCGCGGCTCCGGTGAAGCTGAACACGGCGATGGCTCGGGCGCGTGCGCGGGGCGCGGTGAAGAGCGTGACGAGGATGCCGAGGCCGACGGCGGAGGACAGCGCGCTGCCGACGCCCTGGAGGAAACGGGCGGCGACGAGGACGCCGGGGGAGGTGGCGGCCCCGGCGAGGAGGGAGGCGCCGGTGAAGAGCGCGGTGCCGATGAGGAACAGGCGCTTGCGCCCGACGAGATCGCCGAGGCGCCCGGAGAGGAGGAGGAGCGAGCCGAAGGCGATGAGGTAGGCGTTGACGATCCAGCTGAGACCGGCGGGGGTGAAGCCGAGGTCGCTCTGGATGGCGGGCATGGCCACGGTGACGATGCTGCCGTCCAGGACGGTCATGAGCATCCCGGTGGCGAGGACGCCGAGGGCGGTCCTGTGGGAGGGGGAGGGCGCGGGGGCGGGCGTGGGCATGGGGGTCACTCCTGTTCGGGGGAGCCAACAGGAGTGACGCTAGCAGAAGGTTTTGTTGCAGACTATTTTTTACGGGATCAATCTCGAGGTGTGAGGGGAGACGGGGTCGTACGGGTGGGGTTCGGGGCCCGGACGGACCTTCCGGGCCCTGTGGGCGGGTCGTCGGGGAAGGCCCGGAAGGGGGCGGTCTAGCCGCGCTGGCGCGCCCGGCGGGCCGGGACAGGGCTCTCGACGGGACTCGCCAGATGCCCGGTGACCAGCCGGTTCATGGCCCGCAGCAGAACCGTGCGCTCATCGTCGGGGAGGGCGCCGAGGGCCTCCTCGTGGACGCCGTCGACGATCTTCTGGCTCTTGTGGGCGACCTTCGCGCCCGCCTCCGTCACGGCGATGATCCGGGCCCGCCGGTCCGTGCTCGACGGCCGCCGCTCGGCGAGCCCGGCCTTCTCCAGGGCGTCCACGGTGACGACCATGGTGGTCTTGTCCATGTCCCCGAGCTCCGCGAGCTGCGCCTGCGTCCGCTCCTCCGCCAGGGCGTGCACGAGGACGCAGTGCATCCGCGCGGTCAGCCCGATCGTCCCGAGCGCCGCCGCCATCCGCGTCCGCAGGACATGACTGGTGTGGTCGAGAAGGTAGGAGAGATCGGGCTCGGTGCGAGCGGGCGCCATGGCAGTCATGCGTTCCAGTCTGCCAGCACCGGCCCCGATCGATCCGTCGCGGATCGTCGGCAAGCGGAGGGCCGGGCCCTGCCCATAGGGGCGGGGGCCCTTGAGGGGCAGGTCCCATGGGGAGACGTTTTCCCGCGGGCGGGGGCGTCCCTTACGGGGCGGGACGGGCGACCGCTGGGTCAGGACGGGAGACCGCTGGGCCAGGATGGGCCGATGCCCCCGACTCCCCTGATGCCCCCGACTTCCCCGGCACCCCCGACTTCCCCAACTCCCCCGGCTCCCCTGCTCTTCCTGGACGTGGACGGCCCGCTGATCCCCTTCGGGGAGAGGGGCAGTGCGCCTCATCCGACGTACTCGCCCGCGCCGCCCGCCTCGGTGAGCCCTCTCCTCGCCCGGCTCGATCCCGCTCAGGGGCCGAGGCTCGCGGCGCTCCCGTACGAGCTGGTGTGGGCGACGACCTGGGAGGACGACGCGAACGCCTGGGTGGCGCCCCGGCTCGGGCTGCCGCCGCTGCCCGTCGTCCGGTGGCCGGACGACGGCCCGGGTCCTGGCGGGGGTGTGCACTGGAAAACGCCGGTGCTGGTGGTGTGGGCGGCGGGGCGGCCGTTCGCCTGGGCCGACGACGAGATCGGCGTGACGGACCGGGCGTGGGTAGCCGACCACCACCCGGGACCCGCCCTGCTCCACCGGGTGGACCCCGGACAGGGGCTCACCCGTGCGGACTTCGCGGCGCTCGCGGACTGGCCGGGCGGCCGGGCGGGGTCCGTCAGGAGCTGCGGGGCTGGGTGAAGCGGAGCATGTTGCCCGCCGGGTCGCGGAACGCGCAGTCGCGGACGCCGTACGGCTGGTCGACCGGCTCCTGGAGGACTTCGCCGCCCGCCGCGCGGACCCGTTCGAAGGTGGCGTCGACGTCCTCGGTGGAGAAGATCACGCCCCGGAGCATCCCCTTGGCGAGCAGCTCGGCCATGGCCTGCCGGTCGGCGGGAGAGGCGTTGGGGTCGGCGAGCGGCGGTTCGAGGACGATCTCCACGTCCGGCTGCTCGGGCGACCCGACGGTCACCCAGCGCATCCCCTCGAAACCGACGTCGTTGCGCACCTCCAGACCGAGGGCGTCGCGGTAGAAGGCAAGGGCCTTGTCGTGGTCGTCGACGGCGATGAAACACTGCGAGAGCTTGATGTCCATGGGGTCGAAGCTACGGGGGCCCGGAGGATTTCGCTTCTCCGATCCTGACCGGATGCGCGGGGCCGTCACCGGTTACGCGCGGGGCCCGTCACCGGTTCCGTACGGGACGGGTGTGGATCTTGGCGACGCACGCGGGAACCGTCGCCCCGTCGTCGTGCGGGCGCGCCCGGTAGGCGGACGGCGACTCGCCCACCAGCTCGGTGAAACGGGAGCTGAACGAGCCGAGCGAGGTGCACCCGACGGCGAAACAGACCTCCGTCACGCTCAGGTCGCCCCGCCGGAGCAGCGCCTTCGCCCGCTCGACCCGCCGGGTCATCAGATAGGCGTACGGCGTCTCGCCGTAGGCGGCGCGGAAGCTGCGGGCGAAGTGCCCGGTCGACATCAGGGCGACGGCGGCGAGCGCGGGCACGTCGAGCGGCAGCGCGTAGTCCCGGTCCATCGTGTCCCGGGCCCGCCGCAGCCGTACGAGATCCTCCAGCGTCACGCCCCCAGGATGGCACGGGGGTACGACACGGGCACGGCGCCGCCGGACACGTACGGCGAAGGACGGACATGTACGGCGAAGGCCGGGGGCGTACGCCTGCCTCGGGCCGGTGCTTCCGGACCAGGCGGGTCCCCGGGCCGTACGAGAGGCCACCGTACGGGGGCCACCGTCCGAGGGGGCATCGCCCGAGGGGTCAACCGTGCGCGGTGCCGACCCCGGGGAACCCCGTACGGGCTCGGTCTCC
Organism: Streptomyces sp. NPDC059247; assembly: GCF_042754005.1. Taxonomy (NCBI): domain Bacteria; kingdom Bacillati; phylum Actinomycetota; class Actinomycetes; order Kitasatosporales; family Streptomycetaceae; genus Streptomyces; species Streptomyces sp. NPDC059247. Next base: position 24,682 of record NZ_JBHYZW010000025.1, on the reverse strand, counting down.
GTCCACCTACGGGACCTGTCCGCGCCCGTGTCCCGGCAGGCGTACGCGGGCGGGTTCACCTGGGGGTCCGGCTTCCGGTCACCTAGGGGACGACCCTGGTCAGCCGCACGCGGTGAGCAGTTCCCCGACGGCGATGCGGACGTCCTCGTCCTGGACGAAGCCCCGCCAGGTGCCGCTGGAGCCCAGGCGCCGGTCGTCGGCGGGCACGTCCCGCAGCAGGTGCGCGGCGGGCCGGGCAGCCCGCCCGAGCCCGGTCAGGTGGCGCAGCGCGGGGAGCATGACCGGCCGGTGGGTGCCCTCGGCCAGGTCCCGTACGGCCTCCGTCAGGACGGGCGCGGCCGTACCGGCGTCGCCGGTCGCGGCCCACAGGGCGTGCGCCGCCTCGACCCGGGTCCAGACGTCCGTGTCGGTCGTCAGCGTCCTGAACCGGTCGGCGTGGGGAGCGGCGTGCGGACCGAGGTCGGCGAGCCTGCGCAGGGAGGGATGGCGGACCGGGCCCGCGAGCACCTCCCGCCCGAACGCCTCCAGGGCCGGGCCGGGGTCGCCGCCGACGCGCCAGTACGCCCATGCCGCGAGCAGCGCGTCCGGCCCGGTCCCGTGCGACCTCGCCAGCAGCGGCTCCCGGGCCGCGCCGCCCGCCGGGCCGATCCCCGCCAGGGCCTCCGCCGCCGCGGTCCAGGTCCGGTCGTCCGCCAGCAGGCCGACGAGCCGGGGAACCGCCGGCTGCGCCAGGGAGCCCCAGCCCGCGAGGACCTCGCAGAGCCGCTGGACCGTGCGGTCGTCGGCGGAGGGGGAGGCGGAGGTAGAGGTGGAGGTGGAGGCGCGGGTGGGCGCCCCGAGCCGTTCGACGAGCGGCGGCAGGAGGGGCCCGGCGTGGTCGGGGAGACGGACCAGGACCTCGTGGAGCGCGGGGAGGACGACGTGGTGCGGGCCGCCGGAGGGGTAGAAGGCGGAGGCCGACGCGAAACCGGAGCGCGCGCCGGAGCCGAGCAGTTCGGTCAGGCCCGGCAGGCAGCGGGGGTCGTTCATCCGGGCCAGGGCCCAGAGCGCGGCCTCGTGGACCGTCTGTCCCACCCGGGTGGGACGGACGGCGGTGTCGCCGAGGAGCGAGGCGACCTCGTCGGCGTGGGCGGCCCCGGCCGGGCCGAGACAGGCCAGCAGTTCGGCGGCCCGGAAGCGGGCCTCGGTGGCGGGGTCGTCCAGCCGGGCCACGACCCGCGGCAGCAGCGCGGCGGCCGGTGAACGCCACCGGGCCAGCAGCCCGCCCGTCTGGGCCAGGGCGCCGATCCGCTGCTCGTCGTCGGGGTGGTCCGCCAGCAGGCCGAGCGCGAACGCGGGATCGGGGCCGGTCATCAGCCCGGCGGTCCAGTGGTGGACACCCCGCACCCCGCTCCGCGTCGAGCCGGCGTGGCGCCACAGCTCGACGGACGGGTCCCGGACCGCCTCCAGTACGAGGCCGAGCCGTCGTCCGGGCAGATCCGGGTCGTCGGGGGCGAGCGCGTGCACCGCCGCCAGCCGGGTCTGGGGCCGGGGGTCGTCGAGCAGGTCCCGGAGCAGGGCGCGGGTCTCGTCGCCGTACCGGCCGACCGGCTCGCGCCGGACCGCCGGACCGAGGGAGAGGACCAGGTCGAGCCGGGCCGCCGGGTCGTCCTCCGCCGCCCAGCGGCGCAGCAGGCCGGGCAGGACGGAGGCGCCGGGGCTCCCGCAGCCGCCGAGCACGTCGACGGCGGCCCGGCGGACCTCCGGCTCGGGGTCGTCGAGCAGGTCCAGCAGCGCGGGCAGGGCCGCCGCCCACGCCGGTTCCCAGGCGGGGTCGAGGAACCGTTCCCGTTCCCGTTCCCGTTCCCGGACCAGCCCGGCCTCGGAGGCCAGCCGCCCGACCAGCTCCAGCAGGTGAGGGCGGTCCCACACCTCCGGCACCGACGCCAGCCGCAGCACGAACGGCAGCGCGGCCGAGGCGGCGGAACAGATCCAGCCGCCTTGGTGGAACAGATGGTTGTACAGGTCCGACGAGGCGGCGCGCGCGTCGTCACGGTCCGGCCCCGCACAGCGGCGGAGCAGCTCCGGTATGTCCTTCGCGGAGCCGTAGTTGTGCCGCAGCCCGGCCCAGTCGACGGCGTCGAGTCCCTCCCACATGGGCGCGACTGTACTGGCGCGGGAGCCTTCCCTGCGGGGGCCGGGGCCGGGGCCGGGGCCGGGGCGGGGGCCGGGCCGGGCTGGGCTGGGCCGGTCGGGGAGACCCGTACGGGCTGACCCGGCACGGGGCGGGGCGACGCTCTACGGGCTGCCCCTGCACGGGCCGACCCCGTACGGGCCGACCCTGTCAGGGCTGATCCGTACGGGGTCGATCAGGGCCGGACCCCTACGGGCCGACCTGCCCCGGACCCGTACGGAGCCGACCCGGCCCGACCCGGCCCATCCGTACCGCTGGCGCGCGGCCCGTCCCCGTCGTGGGTGCGGGCCGCCGGGGGCCGGTCGTCGGCGCCGCCGGGTCGTCAGCGCTGCTGGAAGGACCACTCCTGCTTCCAGCCGCCCTCGCAGGTCCACACGCCGAGCTGCTTGTGGTCGGAGTCGTGGGTGAGGCAGTCGTCGGCGGAGATCCGGATCTGGTACTTGCCGCCGCCGAGGCTGACGAACTGCCACTTCTGGTTGGAGGTGTCACCCCACGCCTGCTGCTCGGCGACATAGGTGTCGGGGTTCATGGTGAGGTTGTAGCCGAGGTCGTTGACGATCCGGTAGCGGCCCCCGCCCAGGGACTTGACCGTCCAGGTGGACCCCTTGTACCCGAGGATGCCGCCCAGGATCGGCGCGCCCCAGCTCGCGGTCTCGTGGGGCGAGGTCGCGCCCAGGCCGTTGGCGAGCTTCAGGAACAGCGGCCGGTCGGTCGGGACGGAGGGGCCGGAACCGCCGCCGCCCGTAGGGGGGTTCGTCGGGGTCGTCGGGTCGGTCGGCGTGATCACGCCGCCGGAGGAGGACTCCAGCTCCCACTCCTGCTTCCAGCCGCGCTCGCAGGTCCACACGCCGAGCTGCTTGAAGTCGGAGCTGTGGGCGAGGCAGTCGTCGGCGGAGATCCGGATCTGGTACTTGCCGCCGCCGAGCGCGTAGAGCTCCCACTTCTGCTTGGAGGAGCCGCTCCACGGCTGGAGCTCGGCCATGTAGCTGCTGGTGTTCTCGGTGAGGTCGAGGCCGTAGGAGCTGGTGATCCGGTAGCGGCCACCGCCCACGGAGGCGATCTTCCACTTGGACTCGTTGCCGCCCCGGATGCCGGGGACGACCGACGCTCCGGCGGCGCCGTTGACCGGGAGGGCGCCCAGTCCGTTGGACAGCTTCAGGAACGCCCAGGTGCCGTCGCCGCCGCCGGGTGCGGTCGGGTCCGTGGTCGGCGGGGTGCCGCCCCAGGCCCAGTTCTGGTTGGGGGCGTCCCTGCTGGTCTCGGAGCCGCAGGACCAGGCGGCGACCGTGCCGCCGTTGCCGGTCTGGGCGTTCACGTTGTCGACGCAGACGTCCTTGGAGCGGTCGTCGAGCTCGGTGAAGTGCCGGAAGCCGCCGCTGGGCGACATGTGCCAGCGCTGGCCGGGGATCTCCAGACAGTCCCAGACCTGGAGCTTGGTCCCGTTGGCGGTCTTGTTGCCCGCCAGGTCGAGGCACTTGCCGTTGGCCGCGCGGAGCTTGTAGCCGTTGTAGGTCCACTTCTGCGCGTCGCCGCCGTTGCACTCCCACATCTGTACGGGGGTGCCGTTCGCGGTGCCGTTGCCGCTGACGTCCAGACAGGCGTGGTAGCCGGGCCTGCTGGAGTCGGGGGTCAGGCTGCCGGTCCTGCCCGCGTAGCCGGACCGCGCGGGGAAGTGCAGGGTGCGGACGTCGCCGTCGCACTTGTAGGGCCGGGCGGTGCCCGACCGGCAGGTCCACGGCTCCTTCTTGACGGTGTCGCTGTCGTGGCCGACGAACGCCCAGTTCATGTACCCGCCGTCGCCCCGGTTGCGGAACGTCGAGTCGCCCTGGAAGACCCAGATCCGGAAGGTGTCGTAGCCGGAGGGCTCCTTCTTGTCCTTGTCCATGAAGTGGTTGAGCTTGTACGTGGTGTCGAGCAGCACCCCCTTCATGTCGGCCTTGTGCTCGTTCCTGAACCACTCGGTCTCGTACAGGTCGGTACCGACGGTCTTGAACACCAGGACGTTGAACCCGGGGAACTTCTCGCTGAGCTTCGCCGCCGTGTTCTTGGTGAACTCGGCGTTGTCCAGCTTGTTGTTGTTGGCGGCGCCGCGCATGAGCTTGATGACGTCGAAGGCGGAGGTGATCAACGAGGTCATGCAGTTGCCGCCGCCGGGCACGGCCGGGGTGCCGCAGGTCTTGTCCACGGGGAAGCCGGGCGCCGGTGCCGCCTGGGCGGGCGCGGCCAGACCGCCGACCACGGCGACGGCCGCGATCCCGCAGGCCAGAGCACGTTTGAGGCGGGACAGGGGTTTCATGTCAGGGGCATCCTTTTCTCAAGAGAGCTGGATGCTAGGTCGGTGGATCAGGCGTTCCCGGGCCCGTTGACGCCATCCGTACGACCCCTGACGCCATCCGTACGGGCAAACCCCTCCGGGACTTCCCGGAGGGGGCGCGACGGGTACTCAGGAGACAGGGTCCTCCCCGTCGAGGAAGTGCCGGAGGCCGGACGCGAGGGAGGCCATGGCCCCGCCTGGCCGACAAGGACAGCGGGCAGTACGGCCCACAGGTCTCCGGGACCGAGCCCTAGGACGGGCAGGTCGCCTCGGAGACCGCCTTCACCAGGCCCAGTGCCAAGGCATCCATGTGCTCTCGGAGGTAGCCCACCTCGATCTGGAACGGCTCTTGTGCGAAGTAGGCCGAGTTGACCAGGTAGAGGGTGGCGACGGCGGTGAGGGCCGCGTGGATCGCGTGCAGTTCCTCCTCGCTCAACTCCATTCCGTCCGCCTCCGGATCACCGGGGCCGGTCGGGATCCGGACGGCCAGCTCCCGCAACTGCTCCTTGCCCAAGCCCGCCTGCAGCTTCGTCGCGGTGTCCGTGAAGGAACTGCGGGCGAGAGTGTCCAGGGCCGAGTGGACCGCGAGCCCCTGCGCGGGGGTGAACACGACGCGGTATCCACCGGTCGGCAGGGCGGCAAGATTGACGGTTTTCCTCATCGGTCGCCCGGCGGTGGGGGGTAGCGCTTCTCGTCCATGAAGTCCGCCTCAGGGAAGTGGTAGGCGTGGATCCGGTGCGGCTCGATAATGACGAGGACGCCCTTGGACTGATCGTAGGCGGCCTTGGTCGTCACGCTGTATCGCTTGTCGTAGTGGGTGGCGCGGTCGCGCCGGCTGCCCAGGTACTTGGCGAGCTTGTCGATGTCGCGTTCGGGCACGCCACCGCGTCCTTGCCGGTCGGCAAGCTGTCGGCGTCCGGGCGGCAGAACGCGCTGGCCGCCGCTTCGAAGGAGTACGGGGCCGTGCGCCGTACGATCTACGCCGCCCGCTACCTCTCCGACCCCGCCTACCGGCGGAAGATCTCCCGACAGCTGAACAAGGGCGAGTCGCCGCACGCGCTCAAGCGCGACCCGCTCTACGCCCACGAGGGTGCCGTCCGGGCCCGGCACCTGGAACAGCAGGCCGAACGGGCCTGGTGCCTCACGCTGGTGACGAACGCCGTGGTCGCCTGGACCACCGAGTACTACGGGCTGGCCGTGGAATCGATGCGGCGTGCCGGCGCCTACGACTGGTCCGGGCGGCGTTCGGTTTCCGCGAGTGCACGCGGGAGGACCAGGTCCAGCTCGCGCAGTGGTCGGCGGCCGAGCTGCGCGATCTCCCCGCACGCTGCCCTTGATGCCTCCAGCGTAGCGTTCGCCTTCATTTCATTGCAACGTTGAGGGTGTGTTCGTTGCGTTAAAGTCAAAACCATTGCAACAATATTAGGTCTCTGACCTGCAGAGATGTAGACCTTTCGCAATGCCCCTGTTGCTGTGATCGATAAACACAACGTAGCGTTTCCATTATCAGAAACAATGAATCGAAGGAGCGCGCGATGCGGAAGTCCGACACCCCCGCCCCGATCTCCGCCGTCCTCGACATCCCAGCGGGCCGCGTCCGGTTCATCCGCGCCGCCCGCGCCGCCCGCGCCGACCGCGCCGACCGCGCCGACACCACGGCCGAGGTCCTGTGTCCGCGGACGTCTCGAAGGCCCGCGACGTGACGGCGGCGGCGCGGACCACGGTCGAATACGGCGACGGGGTCCCGCGGATCGAGGCCGCACCGGCGAAGAACCGTGGATCCTCGGCTCCTCCGGATCCGTCGAGGTCACCGTCCGACTGCCTGCCTCGCCCTTCTCACCGGCGACGTGTCGGTCGACGCCGCCCGAGGGGGGCGTCGTCCTGGCTGGGGCTGCTCGGCCGACCCGACCGCCCCGGCCCGCACCAGTGGTCACCCGGCGCGGGCCGACGCGGGTGCGTCAGGCCGCCGGTGCCGGGCGGTAGTCGAGGACGATCGCGCCCGAGCTGAAGGACTGGGTGCCCGCGAGCATCCAGGTCTTCGGGGCGAGGCCGTCCACGAACAGGCGCTTGCCGGTGCCGACGGTCACCGGGTAGAGGAACAACTTGAGTTCGTCGATCATGTCGTGCTCGATCAGCGTGTTGACGAGCGTGGCGCTGCCGTAGATCAGGAGGTCGCCGCCCGGCTCGGCCTTGAGCTTGGCGACCTGTTCGAGGACGTCGCCGTCGAGGATCGCCGCGTTCCAGGTCGTCGTCCGCAGCGTGGTGGTGGCGACGTACTTGGGGATGTGGTTCATCCGCGCGGTGAACTCGTCCGACTCGTCGCGCGGGGCCCACGCCTCGGCGAAGAGCTCGTACGTCGTGCGCCCCAGCAGCAGGGCGCGGCTCGCGCGCAGTTGGCCGTTCTGGTACTTGGCGTGCTCGTCGTTCCAGAACGGGCCGGTCCAGGCGGGGTCCTCGACCACGCCGTCCATCGTGATGTACATGACCGCAACGGCCTTGCTCATGCGGAAGTCTCCGTTTCGCAGCATGGGGGAATCCGCTCCGAGGCCCCGGGGCCCTTCGGACGCGACCCCTGCAGCCTGCAAGATCAGCGCGCGGCGCAACAAGACACGACCGAGCCATGCAAGGTTGAGCACGATTAAACGATCAAGGGGTGGGCGTGCTGGAACGGCTGGAGCTCGAAGCGTTTCTCACACTCGCCGAGGAGCTGCACTTCGGGCGCACCGCGGAACGCCTGCACGTCACGACCGGCCGGATCAGCCAGACCATCCGCAAGCTCGAACGCCGCGTCGGCGGCCCGCTGTTCGAACGCAACAGCCGCAAGGTGACGCTGACCGCGCTCGGTGAGCGGCTGCGCGACGACCTGCGCCCCGCGTACGACCAGATCGCCGCCGGGCTCGCACAGGCGGTCACCACGACCCTCGGCGTGCGCATCAAGGGTGTGGTGCGCGTCGGCTTCTCCGGGGCGTGGTGCGGCAACCTGCTCGTCGAGGCCGCCGACCTGCTCCGCGTGCGCCATCCGGACAGCGTGGTGGAGATCCAGGAGATCCAGCTCCTCGACCCGCTCGGCCGCATACGGGCCGGTGAAGTGGACCTGCAGCTCACCGAGTTCCCCATCGACGAGCCCGACATCGTACGGGGTCCGCTGATGTTCGCCGAGCCGCGCGGACTGCTGGTGCCCGCGGGCCACCCCTTCGCGGGCGAGGACTCCGTCTCGATGGAGGACCTCGCCGACACGACGCTGGTCACGATCGTCTCGGAACACATCCCCGAGTACTGGATGGACTACTACTTCCCCCGAAGAACCCCGTCCGGCCGTCCGATCCCGCAGGGACCGGCCACCCGCTTCTGGCCCGAGGTCCTGGTCCACGTCAGCATGGGCGTCGGCGTCAGCACGGTGGCGATGCGTGCCCAGGACTTCCACTCCCGCCCGGGCCTGGTCTTCGTCCCGCTGCACGACGCCCCACCGATCGACTACGGCTTCCTGTGGCCCCGCACCGGCCTGAGCCCCATCGCCTCGACCTACCTCGACATCGTCCGCGAACTCGCCACCCCCATCCGCTGACCGCTCCCGATCCCGGTGCTCCTCAACGTCACGACAGTCGGCGCGACGAGTCCCACCACCCCGCCACATCGCCCGAGCGCCACTATTGCAAGCAGGCGCTTGCAATAGTTAGCGCCGGGTGGCATGGTCGGAGCATGGCATCGCTCAACGTCGGCAATCTCGGTGAGTACCTCCGTGAGCAGCGGAGGACCGCGCAGTTGTCACTGCGGCAGCTCGCCGACGCCGCCGGGGTGTCGAATCCGTATCTGAGTCAGATCGAGCGGGGGCTGCGCAAGCCCAGCGCCGAGGTGCTCCAGCAGGTCGCCAAGGCCCTGCGGATCTCCGCCGAGACGCTGTACGTGCGGGCGGGCATCCTCGACGAGAAGGAGCGGGACGAGCTGGAGACGCGCGCCGTCGTCCTGGCCGACCCCTCGATCAACGAGCGCCAGAAGCAGGTGCTGCTCCAGATCTACGACTCCTTCCGCAAGGAGAACGCCGCCGAGGCCGCCGCCGCCGAGAACGGCACCGCGCCGGGCACCGCCGCCGGGACCGGTTCCGGCGGCGCCGATGCCGCACCGCCCCTGGGCTAGCAGCCCGCTCGTACGTCACATTCCGGGAGGACCACCAGCATGGCCATCATCGACGAACTGCGTACCCCTCTCTTCTTCGCCGCCGGCACCGCCGACCTCGCCGCGCGGCAGGCCAGGAAGGTGCCCGGCCTGATCGAGCAGCTCGCCGCCGAGGCGCCCGCCCGTATCGAGGCCGTACGGAAGACCGACCCCAAGGCCGTGCAGGAGAAGGTGACCGCGCAGGCCAAGGAGGCCCAGGCCACCGTCCAGGCCAAGTTCGCCGACGTCGTCGGCAACCTCGACACGGACTTCAAGAAGCTCGGCGAGACCGCCCAGGACCTCGCCCTGCGCGGGGTCGGCGTCGCCGCCGAGTACGCGGTCAAGGCCCGCGAGAAGTACGAGGAGGTCGCCGCCCGCGGCGAGGAGGCCGTCAAGGCCTGGCGCGGCGAGACCGGGGAGCAGAGCACCGAGATCACCGTCGTCGTCGAGCCCGAGGAGACCAGGGCCGAGGACGACACGACGCCGGTGACCACCGAGGACGACCTGACGGTGACCACCGAGGACGCCACGACGGTCACGGCCGAGGACGACACGGCGGTCACGGTCGACGACACCACGGTCACGGCCGAGGACACCGCCGAGGCCACCGGGGCCGACGCGTCCGCCGTCCCGGTCGCCGAGGCGCCCGCGAAGAGGACCGCCGCCCGCAAGGCCCCCGCCAAGAAGGCCGCCACCGGCACCTCCGCCGGGAAGGAGTAGGCCGGGGCACCAATTCCGGTAGCCGGTGCGTTGAACCGGGTACCTTGACCGCGAGGCGCTCTTCCCCTCTTTTCTAGGCGGTGCTCAGCATGTTGCGCGCGGGATTCGACTCCCTTCTCTCTCTGGTGATGTTCTTTGTCTTCACCGGCTTCGCCGTCGCCTCGCTCGTGTTCGCCGCGATGGCGCGCGAGGACGCCTACCGTGCCGCCGAGAAGCAGACGAAGAAGTTCTGGCTGATCCTCCTGGGCGTCAACCTCGCCCTGAACCTGCTGCTGCCGATGCTGTTCCTGCAGATCGCGGGCCTGGTCGCGGCCATCGTCTTCATGGTGGACGTGCGCCCCGCGCTCGCCCGGGTCTCGGGCGGCGGCCGGGGCGGCCGTCAGGGCGGCGGCTCCAGCAGCGACGGACCGTACGGCCCCTACAACGGCGGGCGCTAGCCCCCCCCGCACGACGTACTTATCGCCCGCCCCCGGAGCTCCGGGGGCGGGCGATACGTGTGACCGGATACGTGTGACCGGATACGTGTGACCGGATACGTGTACCGGATACGTACGACCGGTCGCCGGTCAGGGGCGGGCAGGGCCCGGGGAGCTCATCCCCGGGTCTTCCGCCTCTCCAGGGCCAGGACCGCCACGTCGTCGGTCAGCTCCCCGCCGTTCAGGGACCTGACCTCCGTCACCGCCGCCTCCAGCAGTTCCTCGCCGCGCAGCCCCGCCGCGAGCTGCCGGTCGATCATGCCGACCATCCCGTCCTGGCCGAGCCTCGGCGAGCCGGGGCCCGCCGACCGGCCCTCGATCAGGCCGTCCGTGTACATGAGCAGGCTCCACGTCCCGCCCAGCTCGACCTGCCGCCGGGGCCAGCGGGCGCGCGACAGCAGTCCCAGGGCCGGGCCGCCGTCCTCGTACGGCAGCAGCCGCGCGGCCTTGCCCTTCCGGGCGATCAGCGGGGCCGGGTGACCGGCCAGGCACAGGCCCGCGCGGCGCCCGTCGGGCGCGATGTCGACCGTGCAGAGCGTCGCGAAGATCTCCTCGCTCTCCCGCTCGTGCTCCAGGACCCGCTGCATCGTCGAGAGCAGCTCGTCCCCGCACAGGCCCGCGAAGGTCAGGGCCCGCCAGGCGATCCGCAGCTCGACGCCGAGCGCCGCCTCGTCGGGGCCGTGGCCGCACACGTCGCCGATCATGGCGTGGACGGTGCCGTCCGGCGTACGGACCACGTCGTAGAAGTCACCGCCGAGCAGCGCCCGTGAACGCCCCGGCCGGTAGTGGGCGGCGAACCGCAGATCGGAGCCCTCAAGGAGGGGCGTGGGCAGCAGTCCGCGCTCCAGGCGGGCGTTCTCCTGCGCCCGGAGCCGTGATTCGGCCAGCTTCACCTGGACGGCGTCGGCCCGCTTGCGCTCGACCGCGTACCGGATGGCCCGGCTGAGCAGCCGCCCGTCGAGCTCCTCGCGGAAGAGGTGGTCCTGGGCCCCGACCCGTACCGCCTCGGCCGCCAGTTCCGCGTCGGCGGAGGTGGCGAGCGCGAGGACGGCGTGGCGCGGCGCGAGGCGCAGGATGTGCCGCAGCGGGGCGAGCGGGTCGTCGCCCGCCGCGGCCCGGGGGCCCGGCAGGGAGAGGTCGACGAGGACGCAGTGGACGTCGTCGGTGAGGAGCCGCTCGGCCTCGGTGAGGTTGCGGGCGGTCCTGATGCGGACGCGGGTGCCGGTGGCGTCGGCCGCGTCGAGCAGTTCGGGTACGGCGAGGACACCCGCCGGGTCGTCCTCGACGACCAGGAGGGTGAGATCGGTACGGTCGGTGCCGGTGACTGTGCCTGTCATAGCGGTGGCGTCCATGGCGATGGCGTCCGTAGGGGTGCCGTCGCCGGGTTCCGCGACGGCAGAGACGTTTCTCTGACGCTGTACGGATACGGGCATCGGTCCGGGTTCCCTTCCCCTGCCCCGAGGGTGCGCGGGGCGCCGGATGGCGTTCCGCCCGTCCGGACCCTAGCGGTAGGGCGGTCCGCAGCGGAATGGCGATCGGCGGACGGCCGCCCGCACGGGCTTGGCATATGCCGCGGAAGGGGAGGTACTCGCCCCCGCGCGGTGGCCGGAACCCTCGCTCGGGCAATGAGAAAGGTCACGCGGGCGGCCCTCGGGGCGGAGAGCCGACGCCTCGGGTGCGTTCCCTGGGGGAAGGCACCTAGGGAAGGCACCCAGGGAAGGCACCTGGGTGGGCCGCTCAGGGAGGCCCCCGAGAGGAAGCCGCGTCAGGAGACCCTGAGCCGTATCCCCGAACCGCATCACCCAGGGGCATCACCCAGGGGCATCACCCAAGGGGCATCTCCCAAGGGACATCCCCAAGGCGGCCCAGGTCGGGCCTGGCCCTGGGCCGCAGCTCGGGGAAGACCCTCAGGCCCCAGCCCCAGCCCCAGGCACCCAGCCCCAGCCCCAGGCACCCAGCCCCAGCCCCGGGCACCCAGCCCCAGCCCCGGGGGGCATCCCGCGCCCCCGGCCCCGGGCCTCCAGGCCCCCCGGGCACCCAGCGGTCACCCGGGGTGGGGCTCCGCCCCTCCCCGTCCCGTGCTCCGGCCCGTCCTCAGCTCGGCCGGACGACCCCGAGGATCTCCATCGAGCCCGCGCCCGCGAGCGTCACGTTCCGGCCGGGGCGGGGCGCGTGGACGATCGTGCCGTCCCCGACGTACATCCCGATGTGGCTGGCGTCCTTGAAGTAGACGATCAGGTCGCCCGGACGCATGTCCTTGATCTGCACGCGCGGCAGCAGCCGCCACTGCTCCTGCGAGGTGCGCGGGATCGGCCGTCCCGCCGTGCCCCAGGCGAGCTGGGTCAGCCCGGAGCAGTCGTACGAGGACGGGCCCTCGGCCCCCCATTCGTACGGCTTGCCGATCTGCGCCGTCGCGAACTCGATCGCCTTCTTCGCCTCGGGCGTCGTGCCGCCCTTCAGCCCGGCGAGGACGCCGGTGCCGAGCCAGCTCGTCTGGGCCCGCTTCTGCGCCTGCTCCTCCAGGAGCCGCAGCCGCTCGCGCTCCTCGGCGGCGAGCTCGGACTCCAGCTTCTTCGCGGCGTCGATCTTGCCGTTGATCTCCTTCTTGGCCTGGGCCTGCCGGACCCGGTGGGCCTCCAGCTTGGTCCAGTTCTCGCCCGCTTCCTTGGCGTACAGGTCCAGTCGGGCCTGGGTGCGGGTCATCTCGCCGAGGAGGTCCGTGGTGGCCTTGGCCCCGGCCTTGAGGCGGCCCGCGGTGTCGAGGAAGAGCTGCGGGTCGTTCGTGAGGACGAGCTGGGCGTCCTCGGGCAGCCCGCCGTTGCGGTACTGGGCGCGGGCGGCGGCGCCCGCCTTGGCCTTGAGGCCCTCGATCTTCTCGCGGCCCTCCACGATCATCCGGGCGACCTGGACGATCTCGGCGGACTGCTCCTCGCTGCGTTCTTCCGCGAGGTTGTACGCGTCGGTGGCCGCGGCGGCCTGCCGGTAGAGGCCGTCTATCTCCTTGCGGACCTCTTCCAGGCTCTTCTTCGGCGGCGGCGGAGGCAGCGGCGCGGCGGCGGCCTGGAGCGTCAGCGCGGGAGAGGCCAGCACGGTCAGGGCGCAGATCACGGTGATCGCGGCGGTGGCGTGTCGGCGTCGGTTCACGAGCTCCCCCTCGGATGACCACATCTGATTTACCGTCAGTAACTTGTCGGTGACCTTGGCGATGGTGCCATGTGGAACCGGAAAGCGACAGGGGAGACGGAGGCCCGGCGGACCACTCTCCCCCACGGGGGACGAGCGATGGGGGCGGGGCGTTCCCGGCGTACGGGAAATTCAGCGGGAGTTGGGGTGAACGAGGGAATCGGCGCTCCTGGACGCGACCGGACGCCACCGGAGGCTCCCGGACGCCTCCGGACGCCTCCGGGCGCCCCGGGCGCTTCCGGGGCGGATATTCATCCCTGGGCACTCACCCCCGGGCATTCATCCGCGGGCACTCATCCCCGGGCGCTCACCCCCGGGGCGCCAGCGCCTCCCACCGCACCGTCACTTCGCCCTGGCGCCACCGCCGGGGACCGTCCGTCAGGGGCCAGTCCGCCGCCAGGTCCCGGACCGAGCGGAGCCACCGCTGCCGGGCGCCGAGCGAGGCGTACGGAGCCGCCGCCGCCCACGCCCGGTCGAAGTCCCGCAGGAAGGCGTGCACCGGTTCGCCCGGCACGTTGCGGTGGATGAGCGCCTTCGGCAGCCGCTCCGCCAGGTCCGAGGGGCGGCCGAGCGAGCCCAGCCGGGTGGCGAAGGTCACCGTGCGCGGACCGGTGCCGTCGAGTGAGACCCACACGTGTCTGCGCCCGATCTCGTCGCAGGTGCCCTCGACGAGGAGTCCGCCGGGCGCGAGCCGTCCGCACAGGCGCCGCCAGACGTCCGTGACCTGCTCCTCGTCGTACTGGCGCAGCACGTTCGCCGCCCGGATCAGGGCGACCGGTCCGGGCACCGGCACCTCGAAGCCGCCGTGGAGAAAGGCGAGCCCGTCGTGCTCGTACGGCTTCGCCGCCTCGACGCGGGCGGGTTCGATCTCGATGCCGTAGAGGCGGGTGCGGGGCTCGGCGGTGCGCAGCCGGGCGAGGAGTTCGACGGCGGTCCAGGGAGCGGCCCCGTAACCGAGGTCGACGGCGAGCGGTGGCTCGGGGGAGCGGCGCAGGGCGGGTCCGTGGACGGCGGCGATCCAGCGGTCCATGCGGCGCAGCCGGTGGGGGTTGGTGGTCCCGCGGGTCGGGGTGCCGACGGGGCGGGTGGTGCGCGGGGCCATGCCAAGAGCGTACGGGGTGGGGTCGGGGTGCCTCCTCCTTGTCCCTGTCCCCTGAGGAGAGGGACGTCCCTGACAGGAAGCCCCCTGACAGGGAGCCCCCTGACAGGGACATCCCTGTCAGGGGCGGGTGCGGTGGGGCCAGGGGGTCGTGGGGCCGGAGGGCCTCGGGGGCGTACCCGATGGACGGCAGGGGCGCATGGGGCGCGCAGGGCGCATGGGGTGTACGTGAGGGGCGTGCGGGCCGGGAAGGGAATCACCTCACCGGCAATGAATTGGCAAAGTGCCGCCACCAGCGGAAATGAAAGCATTCATTCCGGTGTTGTCGGGGCCGGAGGGCAGCCCCTGCCCTGCCTCAGTCATGCCCGACGCCCCCCAGCGGAAGGACCGCCGACGTGAGCCAGTACGTGTCCCGGTTCGCCGGCACCCGGAACCGGCACCCGGCACCGACCCGGCTCCGGCTGCCCGGCCGGAACCGCACCCCGCGCCGCGTGGCCATGCTCAGCGTCCACACCTCGCCCCTGCACCAGCCGGGCACCGGCGACGCGGGCGGCATGAACGTCTACATCGTCGAGCTGGCGAAGCGGCTCGCCGCCATCGACATCGAGGTGGAGATCTTCACCCGGGCCACCACCGGCGGCCTCCCGCCGGTGGTCGAGCTGGCCCCCGGCGTGCTCGTCCGGCACGTGGACGCGGGCCCGTACGAGGGCCTGGCCAAGGAGGAGCTGCCGGCCCAGCTCTGCGCCTTCACGCACGGCGTGATGCAGGCGTGGGCGGGCCACCGTCCCGGCCACTACGACCTCGTCCACTCCCACTACTGGCTCTCCGGGCACGTCGGCTGGCTCGCCGCCGAACGCTGGGGCGTCCCCCTCGTCCACGCCATGCACACCATGGCGAAGGTCAAGAACGCGGCGCTCGCCGAGGGCGACACGCCCGAGCCCGCGGCGCGGGTGATCGGCGAGACGCAGATCGTGTCGGCCGCCGACCGGCTGATCGCCAACACGGCCGAGGAAGCCGACGAGCTGGCCCGGTTCTACGAGGCCGACCCCGGCAAGATCGCGGTCGTCCACCCGGGCGTCAACCTCGACCGGTTCCGCCCCGCCGACGGCCGCGCCGCCGCCCGCGCCCGGCTCGGACTGCCGCAGGACGCCTTCGTCCCGGTCTTCGCCGGGCGGATACAGCCGCTGAAGGCCCCCGACATCCTGCTGCGGGCCGCCGCGCTGCTGGTCGACCAGGACCCGTCGCTGCGTGCGCGCATGGTGGTGCCGGTGGTCGGCGGCCCGAGCGGCAGCGGCCTCGCGAAACCGGAGGGACTGCAGAAGCTGGCCGCCCGGCTGGGCATCGCGGACATCGTGCGCTTCCATCCGCCGGTGGGCCAGGACACGCTCGCGGACTGGTTCCGCGCGGCCAGCGTCCTCGTCATGCCCTCGTACAGCGAGTCCTTCGGTCTGGTCGCGATCGAGGCGCAGGCGGCCGGGACCCCGGTCGTCGCGGCGGCGGTCGGCGGCCTGCCCGTGGCCGTACGGGACGGTGTGACCGGTTTCCTGGTGCAGGGGCACGACCCGGCGGACTACACGCGCGCGCTCGCCCGGTTCGTGGCCGATCCGTCGCTCCCGGCCCGGATGGGGGCGGCGGCGGCGCGGCACGCGGGCTCGTTCGGCTGGGACAGGGCGGCCTCGGCCACGGCTGATGTGTACACGGCGGCCGTCCACGACCACCGGCTGAAGGAGAACCGTCGTCGCGTACGCTCCCACCATGGCTGAGGACGTGGTCGGGAACCTGGTCGGGGACGCGCGACGGACCGTCGAGTCCGTCCTCGGGGAGGCCGGACTGGAGTGGGAGTCGCCCGAGCCCGGCGCGTACGTCGTCAAGCTCCCCGGCACCCGCAAGCTGTTCACGACGCTGTCGCTGCGCGTCGGCCGCCATTCGCTCTCCCTCAACGCCTTCGTCGTCCGCCACCCGGACGAGAACGAAGCGGGCGTCCACCGCTGGCTGCTCGAACGGAACCTGAGGCTGTACGGGGTGGGGTACGCGATCGACGGCCTCGGCGACGTCTACCTCGCGGGCAAACTGCCGCTCTCCGCCGTCACGCCCGAGGAGCTTGACCGGCTGTTCGGCTCGGTCCTGGAGGCGGCGGACGGTGACTTCAACACGCTTCTGGAGCTGGGGTTCGCGTCGGCGATCCGGCGGGAGTACGAGTGGCGGGTCGCGCGTGGGGAGTCGACGCGGAACCTCGACGCGTTCAAGAAGCTGACGAGCAGGCCCGCGAACTGAGGGGCGGGCCTGCTCGCTCTCCCGGAGGGACCCGGGCCGGGACTCGGGCGGGGGCCCGGACCGGGGTTCAGGCGCTGAGCACGGTGTCGGAGGCCTTGGCGGTGCTGGTGGGACCAGAAGTGCTCGTGTTGCCAGTGGTGCTGGTGGGGCCAGAGGTGCCCGTGGTGCCCGTGGTGCCCGTGGTGCCCGTGGTGTCGAGCACGGCGACCGGCTCCACGGCGTCCACCGGGCTCCCCACCGGGCCCTCCACTGGGCCCTCCGTCGGGCTCTCCGCGGGGTCCTCCGCGAGCGCGCGCCGCAGCAGGGTGGCGTAGCCGAGGGCGGCGGCGACGCCGATGGTGGCCGTGACCACCCACAGGACGCCGGGACCGGGTCCGTCGACGATCGCGCCCGCGCTGATCGGGGCGACGAAACCGGCGACCGACCAGGACATGCCCATGACCCCCTGGTACCGGCCGCGCGCGTGCTCGGGAGCGAGCCGGGTGGTGGCGGCGGCGTTGGTGGGGACGTGGATCATCTCGCCGACGGTCCAGACGGCGACGGTCAGGGCGAAGGCGAGGGACGATCCGGCGAGACCGGTCGCCCCTGTGCCGACGGCGAAGAGCAGCGAGGAGAGGACCAGCAGGACGACCGGCGAACGCTTGTCGGTCAGCTTGTTGACGAGCAGCTGGAAGCCGACGATCACGATGCCGTTGACGGCGATGACGGGGCCGTACGCGGAGGGCGGGAAGCCCTGGTCCTTCATCGTGAGCTGCAGACCGATCCAGGGAGCGGTGAAGACGAGGCAGACGAGGAGGTTGAGCAGGACCAGGGTGCGGAAGGGGGCGTCCCGCAGCACGGTGATCATGCTGACCTTCGCGGCGGCGACGGGAGCGCCCGCCGGGTCGGTCCTGACCTCGGGGCGGGTCTCGGGGAGGCGGAGGAAGACGATGACGGCGCACACGACGGTGGCGACGGCGTCCACGACGAAGAGGGTGCGGTAGCCGAGGAACATCGCGGCGCCGCCGCCGATGGAGGCGATGGCGAAGCCGAGGTTGAGGGCCCAGTAGTTGAGCGCGTACGCCCGGCGCACGTCGTGGGCGGGGACCATGTCCGCGATGGTCGCGTTGATGGAGGGGCGGACGGCCTGCATGGCGACGCCCATGAGCAGGACGACGACGGCGATGGCCCAGGCGCTGGTGACGACGGCGAGGGCGGCGGCGCAGGCGGCGCCCGCGAGGTGCGCCGTGACCATGGTGGGGCGGCGGCCCCAGCGGTCGGTGAGCAGGCCGCCGAGCGGGGAGCCGACGACGCCGCCGAGACCGTGGAGGGCGACGACGAGTCCGGCGAACCAGGCGGAGTGCCCGAGCTCGATCGTCAGGTAGAGGGAGAGGAAAGTCAGGACGAAGGCCCCGGTGCGATTGACCAAGGTCGACAGCCAGAGCCACCAGAAGCCCCGGGGAAGTCCCGAAACCGTGGCGATGGCTGATCGTCTGAGCGAATCGATGGACATGTGTGCTGAGCCCCCTGGCAAATGTAAGTCCCTCTACTGCTTGTCGTAACTTACGTATCTCAGGTTGCGGACGCCACTGGATTGACGACGCGCGTCAATCGTCCGAGGTCGTTTAGGCTCGTACACATGGCCGACGCACCGTACAAGCTGATCCTCCTCCGCCACGGCGAGAGCGAGTGGAACGAGAAGAATCTGTTCACCGGCTGGGTGGACGTGAACCTCACCGCGAAGGGCGAGAAGGAGGCGACGCGCGGCGGCGAGCTGCTGGAGAACGCCGGTCTGCTGCCCGACGTGGTCCACACCTCCCTCCAGAAGCGCGCCATCCGCACCGCCCAGCTCGCGCTGGAGTCCGCGGACCGCCACTGGATCCCGGTCCACCGCTCCTGGCGCCTCAACGAGCGCCACTACGGCGCCCTCCAGGGCAAGGACAAGGCCCAGACGCTCGCCGAGTTCGGCGAGGAGCAGTTCATGCTGTGGCGCCGCTCGTACGACACCCCGCCGCCGGCGCTCGCCGACGACAACGAGTTCTCGCAGGTGCACGACCCGCGCTACGCGGGCATCCCGTCGGAGCGGCTCCCGCGCACCGAGTGCCTGAAGGACGTCGTGGAGCGGATGCTCCCGTACTGGTACGACTCGATCGTCCCGGACCTCCTCACCGGCCGCACGGTCCTGGTCGTCGCGCACGGCAACAGCCTCCGCGCCCTGGTCAAGCACCTCGACGGCGTCTCGGACGCGGACATCGCGGGCCTCAACATCCCGACGGGCATCCCGCTCTCGTACGAGCTGGACGAGAACTTCGCGCCCGTCAACCCCGGCGGCACCTACCTCGACCCCGAGGCCGCCGCCTCGGCCATCGAGGCGGTCAGGAACCAGGGCAAGAAGTAGGAGCCCCTTTCCACGAAAGAGCCCCCGACCAGCGGTTCCTCCGCCGGGCGGGGGCTTCTTCGTGTCCTGGCGCGGGCACGGCGGCACCCCGCGCCCTCCCCTCCCCGCCCGGACGGTCTCAGGGGGCGTGGCCCTCCGCGTACTGGCCCGCGTAGGCGTCGGTCGCCGGGACGACGGTGATGACGTCGATCATCACCCCGTCCGGGGCGGCCACGATGAAGTGGCGCTGGCCGAACTCCTCGGTGCGCGGCGGCAGCAGCTCGCGCAGTCCGGCCGCGCCGACGAGGCGCCGGTGCTCCGCGTCCACGTCGTCCACCTCGAAGTTCAGCAGGAGCCCGCCTGTGATCGGGGCGCGGTGGCCCGCCGGGACGCTGGGGTGGTCGGGGTCGAGCAGCGCCAGCTCGTAGTGCGGGGCGTCGGGGCGCCGCAGGCTCACGTACCAGTCGGCCTCGAAGGTCGGCTCGAAGCCGAGGTGACGGGTGTAGAAGTCGCGCGAGGCGGCGACGTCACGGGTGCAGATCACCGGGTAGAAGCCCCCGAGCGTGCTGGTCATGGCGGTTTCCTTCGTCATGGCGGGTTCCCGTGCGGCGACGGGAGCGGCGGGTCGACCCTTCGCATACCCAGGGTATGTGAAGAGGAGAGTTAGCATACCCGGGGTATGCGAAGAGGGAAGGGCGGTACGGACATGGCGACCAGCCGGGCCGAACAGCGGGCGGCGACCCGACGCGCGCTGCTGGCGGAGGGACGGCGACGGTTCGCCGCCGACGGCTACCACGACGTCGTCCTCGCCGAGGTGGCCGCCGCCGTCGGTGTCACCAAGGGCGCGGCCTACCACCACTTCGCCAGCAAGGCGGGCCTCTTCCGGGCCGTCGTCGCCGAGGTCCAGCACGAGTTGGGCGAGCGGGTCGCCGCCGTGGCCGACGCGCACACCGACCCCTGGGAGCAGTTGCGCGCGGGCTGCCACGCCTTCCTCGCGGCGGGCGCCGATCCGGCGGTCCGGCGCATCGTGCTGCTGGACGCGCCCACGGTGCTGGGCTGGGACGAATGGCGCGCCACGGACGAGGACGCGTCGGCCCGGCACCTGACGGAGGCCCTTGAGGAGCTCGTCGCCCTGGGTGTCATCGCGGACCAGCCGGTGGCGCCGCTGGCCGGGCTGCTGTCCGGAGCGATGAACGAGGCGGCCGTCCGGCTGGCCCGCTCGACCGCCCCGACGGCCCTCGCCGACACCGAGCGCGCCCTGGACCTCCTCCTCTCCGGCCTGCGGACCCGGCCACCGGCCGGGTAGGGGCGGGTGGGGAGGGGGCCCGGCGGGCCCGGCGGGCACCGGCCGATGGGCCGGACCTGGGTTCGACGGGCCCCGAGCCCAAACCTGCCCCCAGCCCCCACCCGCTCCGCCGGACGAGTGAAGGCGAAACCTTACGGCGGTGGCCCGGCGCATGGCGGGGGAGCCAGGAGGTAGAGGTGGGGGTGATTCCACCCCCAGGAAACGATTCCGCTCCTCCCGGGAGCGGTTCCGCCCCCTCCCGAAACGAGAACCCCCGTGCGCCTCCGGCACTCCGTCGCCGCCGTCTGCGGTGCCCTCGCCCTCACCGCGGCCCTGGCCGCCCCCGCCCATGCCGCCAGCGGCGACTTCACCTACCGCTTCGTGGGCCTGGACGGCTCCCCGCGGACGGCCACGCTCCACGACCCGGAGAGCGACCGGTGCCTCACGCTCCCCGAGGTGGCCGACCCGTACTCCTCCGGGCCCGCCTTCGCCCCGCACAACGACACCGACGACTACGCGATCGTCTTCACCGGGCCCGGCTGCACGGGTGACTCCTGGAGGCTCCGCCCCCACGGCCGCCCGGCCACCGACCGCCTCGAACTCCGCTCGGTCGTCTTCGTCCGCTAGCCGGACCGCCCCGACCCGGACCGCGCCGCCCGGCTCCCCCCCACACGGGCGGTGCGGTCCGATAATCGACAGCACTCTTTTCCCGGACTCGTTACCGTCCGTGTCATGAGTACGCCATCACCCCGCACCGGACTCCGCCTGGAGAAGGTCACCCCCGCGAACGTCGACGCCGCCGTCGCCCTGCGCGTCCACCCCCACCAGGCGGGGAACGTCGCCCCCGTCGTGACGTCCCTCGCCGAGGCGTACGCCTTCGGGGAGTCCGCCTGGCCGAGGCTGATCTTCGACGGCGACCGGCTCGTCGGCTTCCTCATGGCCTTCCTCGACCTCCCCTGGAACGAGGAGAAGACCCCCGGCGACCGCCGCAGCGGCCTGTGGCGGCTCAACATCTCCGCCGACGCCCAGGGCCGGGGATACGGCGGCTTCGCCGTCGCCGCCGTCCGCGACGAACTGCGCCGCCGCGGCACCTCCCGGCTGTACGTCACCTGGGCACCCGGCGAGGACGGCCCCGGCGCCTTTTACGAGCGGCTCGGCTTCCGCACCACCGGAGAGCTCAGCGGCACCCAGACCGTCGCCGTGCTCGACATCTGAGCATCCCGGCGTAGACAGGGACGTACGAGCACTCGACACAGCCGCAGCCGCACCCGCACCCGCCGCTGCACCCGCAGCCGCACCCGTACCGACATCCCGGCGTCCGGGCCGGACCCGTCGACGCGGCGGAGGGAGGGAGGGGCGGGGCGGAACCGTCGCGCCCCGCCCCTCCCTCCCGGTCGTCCGGGTCAGCCGGAGCAGCCGCCGCACTGGCACGGCGAGCCCGACTGGCAGCCGCAGCCGCAGCCCGAGCCGCAGCCGCAGGCGCCCAGGACGGGCAGGTGCGCCACCTCGCGCGGCGCCCCTGCCTCGGACTCGGTCGGTGTGGGGGAATCGGCCATGGGGGTCCCTCCCTTTCGAGGCGCACATCGCCTCCCCCCATTTCATGCCCACGCGGACCGGCGCATCAACGGCGCACCGGTGCCCGCGGGCCTAAGCGCCCTCCACCGGCGCGTCCGCCGCCTGGAGCTCGTCCGCGTGCTCACCCGTCACCAGGTAGACCACGCGCTTCGCCACCGACACCGCGTGGTCGGCGAACCGCTCGTAGTACCGGCCCAGCAGCGTCACGTCGACGGCGGTCTCTATGCCGTGCTTCCAGCGGTCGTCCATCAGGTGCTGGAACAGCGCCCGGTGCAGCAGGTCCATCTCGTCGTCGTCCTGCTCCAGCTGGAGCGCCAGGTCGACGTCCTTCGTGATGATGACCTCCGCCGCCTTCGCCATCAGGCGCTGCGCGAGCTGCCCCATCTCCAGGATGGTCGCGTGCAGGTCCCGGGGCACCGCGGTGTCGGGGAACCGCAGCCGCGCCAGCTTCGCGACGTGCTGCGCCAGGTCGCCCGAGCGCTCCAGGTCGGCGCTCATCCGCAGCGAGGTCACCACGATCCGCAGATCGGTCGCCACCGGCTGCTGCCGCGCGAGCAGCGCGATGGCCCGCGCCTCCAGGTCGTGCTGGAGGTCGTCGACCTTCTGGTCCGCGGCGATCACGCTCTCCGCGAGCTTCAGGTCCGCGTCGAGCATCGCCGTCGTGGCGCGCCCGATCGCCGACCCGACGAGCCGGGC
Source organism: Streptomyces sp. NPDC059247 (assembly GCF_042754005.1). Lineage (NCBI taxonomy): Bacteria > Bacillati > Actinomycetota > Actinomycetes > Kitasatosporales > Streptomycetaceae > Streptomyces > Streptomyces sp. NPDC059247. Next base: position 2,379 of record NZ_JBHYZW010000025.1, on the reverse strand, counting down.
CATCTCGACCAGGCCCTCGCCGATCGAGTCAAGTTCCTCGTGGTACGCGTCCCGCATGGTGTCCCTCTCTAGGCGGTGCTCCGGGGTCCGGGTGGGGCTCAGGACCCTCACGCTCCCACGTTCGGCCCCGTACGAGTCCGGTTCCACCCCCGCACGTGAACCGTCACTTTCACCGAGGTGAACTCTGGGCGACACGCGCCACCGTCGGCGTCGGGGCAAGTGAACCGGCCAGGTCGTCACGGTGAACTCTGAGCGACGAGTGTTCGAGCAGCCACTCGGACGGCTGGGAGAGTGTCGCCGGGCACGCATAACCTTGAGCCATGGACGTGAACGCGGCGGTCGCCGCATTGGCCGCTATCGCCGGAGTGTGCACCGGCGTGATCGCCATGCTGGCGTTCCGCTGGAGCGAGCGCGACCAGGCGAGACCCACTCGTAGTTCCCTGCACACCGACGCCGTGCTGCCGCCCGGCGTCGACACGGTGCTGTCGGTGCTGCGCTCCTCCGCCGTCGTCCTCGACGAGAGCGACTCGGTGGTGAAGGCCAGCTCGGCGGCGTACGCGCTCGGTCTGGTCCGTGGCGGGAAACTGGCCGTCGAGCCCATGCTCAACATGGCCCGTGACACCCGCCGCGACGGAGAGATACGGCAGGTCGAGCTGGACCTGCCGAGGCGCGGCACCGGACGGGTCGAGGCCCTCGCGGTCTCCGCCCGGGTCGCTCCGCTGGGTTCCCGGCTGGTGCTGCTGCTGGTCGAGGACCTCACCGAGGCCCGCCGCATCGAAGCCGTACGGCGCGACTTCGTCGCCAACGTGAGCCATGAGCTGAAGACGCCCACGGGGGCGCTCTCGCTGCTCTCCGAGGCGGTCATGGACGCCTCGGACGACCCCGAGGCGGTCACCCGCTTCGCGGGCCGGATGCAGATCGAGGCGACCCGCCTCACCAATCTGGTGCAGGAGCTGATCGACCTCTCGCGGGTGCAGAACGACGACCCGCTGGAGGACTCCGAACCGGTGTCCGTGGACGAGCTGGTCGCCGAGGCGGTCGACCGCTCCCGGCACACCGCCTCCACCAAGCAGATCACCATGGTCTCCGGCGGCGCGGCCGACCTGCACGTGTGGGGCAGCCGGGGCCAGCTCGCCGCGGCCCTCGGCAACCTCGTGGAGAACGCGGTGAACTACTCCCCGGCCCGTACGAGGGTGGGCATCGCGGCCCGCCACATCGCGGCGCCGGGCGGGGACCTCATCGAGATAGCCGTGACCGACCAGGGCATCGGCATCTCGGAGAGGGACCGCGAGCGGATCTTCGAGCGCTTCTACCGGGTCGACCCGGCCCGCTCCCGCGCCACCGGCGGTACGGGCCTCGGCCTGGCCATCGTCAAGCACGTGGCGGCCTCCCACGGCGGGGAGGTCACCGTCTGGAGCACCGAGGGCCAGGGTTCCACGTTCACCCTGCGGCTGCCCGAGGCGGGCTCCGTGAGGGACCGCAGGCCCGCCTTGTCCGCCACCCCCGATCTCATGACCGAACCGCTTCCAGCCCCGGAGGTCCTTCCGTGACCCGAGTGCTCGTCGTCGAGGATGAGGAATCCTTCAGCGACGCCCTGTCCTACATGCTTCGCAAGGAGGGTTTCGAGGTCGCCGTCGCGGCGACCGGGCCCGACGGTCTCGACGAGTTCGAGCGCAACGGGGCCGACCTCGTCCTTCTCGACCTGATGCTTCCGGGGCTCCCCGGTACCGAGGTGTGCCGTCAGCTGCGCGGCCGCTCGAACGTCCCGGTCATCATGGTGACCGCCAAGGACAGCGAGATCGACAAGGTCGTCGGCCTGGAGATAGGAGCCGACGACTACGTGACCAAGCCGTTCTCCTCGCGGGAGCTGGTGGCCCGCATCCGCGCGGTGCTGCGGCGCCGCGGCGAGCCGGAGGAGGTCACCCCGGCGGCCCTGGAGGCGGGTCCGGTCCGGATGGACGTCGACCGCCACGTGGTGACGGTCGCGGGCGGCAAGGTCGATCTGCCGCTGAAGGAGTTCGACCTCCTGGAGATGCTCCTGCGCAACGCGGGCCGGGTCCTGACCCGGATGCAGCTCATCGACCGGGTCTGGGGCGCGGACTACGTCGGCGACACCAAGACCCTCGACGTCCACGTGAAGCGGCTCCGGGCGAAGATCGAACCGGACCCGGGCGCCCCGCGCTATCTGGTGACGGTCCGGGGCCTCGGCTACAAGTTCGAGCCGTAGACCACGCCGTAGCGGACGCCCCGCACGCGCGAAGGGCGCTTCTCCCGGCCGGGAGAAGCGCCCTTCGCGCGTGTACGGGACGGACCCCTGTACGGGACGGACCCCTGTACGGGACGGACCCCTGTACGGGACGGACCCCTGTACGGGACCTG
>NZ_JBHYZW010000024.1:0-88483 GCF_042754005.1 Streptomyces sp. NPDC059247 | reverse complement strand
CTCCAGCACCGCCAAGGTGTCCTCCACCGACAGACACTCGTTCAGCCCGTCACTGTGCAGCGCCACCTGCACATCGTGCTCCTCCGCCACCCGCAACGCCGTGTCCAGCGCCCGCGAATGCGCGCCCATGTCCTCATGGACCTTGAACCCCGACGCCCCGCCCTCCGCCAGCGCCTCCACCAACGGCGCCGCGTCGGACGACGAACCCCGGGCGAGGAAACCGATGTTCACCGGCCACGCGTCGAACGCACCGAACGCGTGCCTGAGCGCCCACGGCGAATTCACCCCGACACCCCAACTCGGTCCGACCTCCTGCCCGATGATGGTGGTGACACCGCTGGCGAGGGACGCCTCCATGATCCGGGGCGACAACAGGTGCACATGGGTGTCCACGGCACCGGCGGTCGCGATCAGCCCCTCCCCCGGGATCATCGTCGTCCCCGTACCGACGACGACGTCGACGCCGTCGAGGGTGTCGGGGTTACCGGCCCGCCCGATCGCGTGGATACGGCCCTCACGGATGCCGATCGACACCTTCCGGATGCCCTGGACCGCGTCGATCACCAGCACATTGGTGATGACGACGTCACAGGTCTCGCGGACGGCGGCGGCCTTCAGATGCATCCCGTCGCGGGCGGTCTTGCCGAACCCGGCGAGGAACTCGTCCCCCGGCTTCTGCGCGTCCGACTCGACCCGCACGACGAGCCCGGAGTCACCGAGCCTGACCCTGTCCCCCGCCCGTGGCCCGTGGACGGTCGCGTACTCGTGCGGGTCGATGTGGCGGCTGGCGCCCGGCGCGCAGTGGTCGCCGTGTCTCGTGGGCCTGCTCACGCGCGTGCCCCTTTCTGTTCCGTACCTGTCCCGGGGAGCGGTCGCGCGCCCCGGTATCCGCAGGCGACCGCCCGCCGGAGGGCCGCCTCCCGGGCCCCGGGCGCGTCGAGCGGTCCGTCGACCAGACCCGCGAAGCCGATGACGACACGGGCGCCGCCGATCGGCACGAGGCCCACCTCGACGCTCTGTCCGGGGTCGAAGCGGGTCGAGGCTCCGGCGGGGGCCGCGAGCCGCATCCCGTAGGCGGCGGCACGGTCGAAGTCGAGGCGCGGGTTGACCTCGAAGAAGTGGAAGTGCGAGGTGACGCTCACCGGCACGGTCGCCGTGTTCCGCACGAGGAGGGTCAGTACGGGCTCGGGCGCGGCCACGGGCTCCGGACCGGGCAGTACGGCTCCGGGCGCCGCGTCGGCGCCGTCTCCTTGACCGCCGTCCTCCCGGCCGTCGCCCTCGCGGCCGTCACCCTCTCGTCCGTCCCCTTCCCGTCCGTCCCCTTCCCGGCCGCCGAACGGCTCGGCGACGACGGCGAGCCGGGTGCCGTCGTCGAAGACGGCCTCCACCTGGATCTCGGTGACGACGTCGGCGACCCCGGGGAGGATGTCGTCGGGGCCGAGGACCGCCCGTCCTCGGGCCACGGCGTCGACGAGGCGTTCGCCGTCGCGGGCCGCCTCGCAGACGGTGTCCGCGATCAGCGCGGTGGCCTCGGGGACATTGAGCCGCAGCCCCCGAGCCCGGCGGGCGCGGGCGAGTTCGGCGGCGGTGAACAGCAGCAGGCGGTCCCGCTCTGTGGGGGTCAACGGCATGTCGGCCTCGGGTGGGTCGCGTCCATGGGTGGTTCCTTCCTCCCTCGCGCGGAGGCGGGGAGCGGAGGGGCGGGCGGCCCGCGCCTCGACGCTCGGCACCGTGGGGCGAGCGGGGGCGGGCGGGGCCCGGCGTGAATTCACTGTGACACTGACTGAAAACTCAGTCAAGAGTGGAGCGGGCGCGAACCACGGGGGAAGAAAGGGGTGTTCCCGGGGCGGGCGGGGGACGGAGCTTGAGGAACATCGGAGACGAAAACCGGTGCTACGGCTCCGTCGACCCTGGTGAGCGGCTGGCGGAGCGTCGGTCTCGGGGGGCGCCTGGAGGTCTCCCCCGAATGACGCCCGACATCTGCGGCACCGGGACGTGTCACCTGCGGCGACGCATCCGGGCGGCTGCGCGAAGCGACCCCGTTGTCTGCGGCAAGGAGGAAGCGGTGCCCGCCTGTCTGTGGCAAGGGGGAAGCGGTGCCCGCCGTCGTACGACTGCCCTCTGAGCGGTTCGCTCCAGCCCGAACGAGAACCCGACGGATACTTGTCGGATGAACGGATCAAGGGCTTCCTGGGTGAACACTACGCACGATTGGGTCGGCATCGTGGACACGGACCATCTCGGTCGGATCCGCCAGGCGCCCGAAGTGTTCGCGCCGGGCGGACCGGGACACCTTGTTCTCGAGGTCGTCGCCTATGCCGCCGACGAGGCGGCGAGCCGGGGCGGCGGACGGTGTGTGGTCACGCTGCATGACGACGGCTCGGTGTCGGTGAAGGATGACGGACGGGGCACCGACACCCGGGTCGACGAGCATGGCGGGGTGGTGAGGAAGCCGGTCATGGCCACGAAGGACCTTCGGTTCTTCGACCTCCCGGAGGCGGAACGGCTTCCGGACGGACACCCGCGTCGCGGCATGTCCGTCGTCGCGGCGCTCAGCGAGTGGCTGCTGCACACCAACCGCCGTCTCAACGGATCCTGGAGCCAGCGCTACGAGCACGGCGTCCCGGTGACCGATCTGGAGCCCGTCGAAGCCGACGGAACCACGGGGACCTGCGTCCGTTTCCTGCCGGACGAAGCCCCGCGTTCGCGATGGTCGTTGACCACGGGCGATCTGGCACGGTGGTCCGAGCACTGGCCCGAGCTGACTGCCCGCCTCGACGATCAGCGCGACGGCGGAGACCGGTCGGGGCGGTGACCGCACGGCGGCACGACCGGGCCACACCGGGGAGAGCGGCCCGGTCGGCTCCGACCGGCACCCCGGACCCCCAGACAGTTGATCGGCAGCGACTGCCGAAGGTTCTGCTGCCACAGAAGCCCAGGTCAAAGCCTCCCAGACGCCGTCAGGGCTCAACCCTGGTTTTCGTTCCGAGTTCTCGACCCCCGGGACCGGACGTCGGCGTCAGGGGGCAGTCCGGCCAGGACGGGTCTGGATCGTGGCGGAGGGCCTGGCGGCTGTCGTTTCACGCGGGGCGGCGGTCGGGACGGGGCAGCCGATGCCCGGGCACTGTCCGGCGGATCATGATTCGGGGTCGAGGGTCCGGAGGTCGTAGAGGTACGAGCGGTTGTTCTTGAAGCTGCGCCAGACGGTGGCCGGGGGTTCGGGTTCCTCGGCGTGGCTGTCGAGGGGACGGGCGGTGACGAGGCCGTCAGCGATCTCGCAATGCCAGCCGTCGGTCGGCGACCAGACACACCACACGTTCCCGTCCGCCCGGCGGTAGGCGGGGCGGCCGTTGCGCTCACCCTCGCGTTCGAAGTGGTAGCGGAGCCCGTCGATGTGGCGCACGAAGGTGAAGGATGAAAGTGCCGTCATATCTTCCGCACCGTATGGGGTGACGCTCCTGGTGGCTGAGGAGTTCTGGTCGTGACCAGGCGCTGGGCTTGTCTCACGGGTAGAGCCGGAGCCGGACCCTGAGCGCGAAAGCACCCCTTGGGCGCCCGCCAAGGCCAATGCCCCGCGCCGCTCCCCCGCGTGAAGCCATCCCGACCCGGGAGCAGCAAGGGGGCGCCCATGAGGAGACCACCCACGCGAGCCCGCCGAAGCGGGAACGACACGCACCCCGCACCCCACCGGCGGGGAAGGGAGTCCGGCGTCACACCCCGCGCAGGGCCGCCAACTCCACCTCGACGGCCTCCCTCAGGAGCGTGCGCGCGTGGTCGGTCGCGAGGCCACCGCTCAGCCAGCGCATACTGAGGCCCTCCAGGAGGGCGGTGAGCCGTTCGGCGGCGGAGGCGAGCGCGGCGGCCGGGGCCATCGGGTACACATGACCCAGGAGCGCGGCCACCTCCTGCACCCATACGAGGGTCGCCCGCGCCAGGTCCTCACGCAGGACCGGATCGAAGACGGCGCTCGCCCGCAGTTCGCCCCAGGCCGAACTGTTCTCGCGCACCTCGGGGGCATCCTGGAGCTCCAGGAGGAGGACCTCGTCGAGTTCCTCGCGGGCGGTCAGCGGCGCCGCGTCGGGGTCGCGCGAGGTGGTGTACCGCTCGGCGCGGTCGTTGATGAACTCCAGCGTGCTGCGCAGGATCCCGGTGCGGTCCTTGAAGTGGTAGTAGATCAGGCCGGTCGAGACCCCGGCCTCCGCCGCGAGTTCCTCCACGCGAAGCCCGCGGACCCCGCGCCGGGCGATGACCCGGGCGGCTGCTTCCAGGATCTGAGTACTGCGAGACGCCATGTCGTGAACCCTATCCGGCCCGTCGGCCCGCGTGATCACGGCCGGGGCGCACCGGCACCGCGCCCGGCGCCGTATCCGGTACGGGGTACGCGGCTCGGGTCTCACCCGGCCATGGGATTGACTAAAGTTTCAGTCAACAGTACGGGGTCCGGTGGAGAACCGGGCCCGCAGAAGAAGGAGCAGCCGGTGGCGGGGACGAAGGACCGGAGACGGGCGATCCTGGACGCGGCGGCCCGGCTGATCGCCCGCCGGGGAGTACGGGGGCTCCGGGTCGAGGAGCTGGCCGCCGAGGCGGGGGTCTCCAAGGCGCTCGTCTACTACCACTTCGAGGACCGCGCGGGACTCCTGCGCGGCACGCTCGCGTTCGTCGGAGCCCGCGCCGAGCGGTGCGCGCGGAGCGGCCCGCCGGACCGGGACGGCCCCGGCGCGCCGCTCGCGGAGCTGGAACGGCGGCTGCTCCGTGAGATCGACGACGTACCGGAGGTGCGGGAGCACAGCGCGGCCAGGGGCGAGCTGCGGGCCGGAGCCGTCTTCGACCCCGAGCTGCGCGAGGAGCTGGAGCGGTCGAGCGGGGCGTGGGTCCGAGAGGTGGCGGACCTGCTCGCGGGGGTGGCCCCCGGCCTCCCCGACCGGGAGCTCGTCGCGGCGGCGGAGCGGCTCACCGCCCTCGTCGAGGGGCTGGGCACCCGCTGGCTGATCGGCATCCTGCCGGTGGCCCACGCGCGGACACTGCTGCGGGAGGCGGTCGCGGCGGAGGCCCACCACCTGGGACTGCCGGACCGGCGGAAGGCGGCGCACGACGATGCGCACGCGGGACTGACGGCCTGACGAGCCGACGGCCGGAGAGCCGAAGGAGCCGAGGGATCGGAGGACCGGAGGACCAAACGGACGGACACCGAACACCCGATGCCCGGCGCCCGGCGCACCGCAGGCCGCAGGCCGCAGGCCGCAGGCCGCAGGCCGCAGGCCGCAGGCCGCAGGCCGCAGGCCGCAGGCCGCAGGCCGCCGAACCCTACCCGCCGTCGGCCTAAGCGGCCGACCCGCCCGGCTCTCCACCAGCCGTGCCACCCCCTCTGACCTCGCCCGACACCCACCCTTCCCGGTTTGACTGAAAATCCAGTCAGTGTCACAGTGAGGATCACGGCCCCCCGAGACCCAGGCCTTCGAATCCCGCCCCACCGTGCGCGTCATCATGAATCGCCCCGGTTCGGCCGGATAGTCTCGCCAGCCCATGAACGGAGCAGCCTTGCCCCCCTTCTCTCCTTCCCGCCGTACGGCTCTGCGCGCCTTCGCCGGGATCGGCGGTGTCCTCGCCCTCGGCGCCTCCGGCTGCGGCCCCGACGGGTCGGCTCCCGCCGGGGCCGCCGCCTCGTCCCGGCCCGCCACCGGCTCGGCGAGCCCCGCCGCCGCACGCGGCGAGCGCCGCTTCGGTGCCGAGTGGGAGAGCCACACCCGTACCTTCATGTCGTGGCCCGCGCTCACCGAGGTGTGGGAGGAGGACCTGCGGTACGTGCGCCAGGACATCGCCGCCATCGCGCGTGCCGTCGGCGAGTACGAGGCGGTCGTGATGATGGCGCGGCCGGAGCAGGTCGCGGCGGCCCAGCGGGCCTGTGGCTCACAGGTCGAGGTGATCCCGCTGCCGGTGGACGACCTGTGGGCCCGCGACACCGTGCCCGTGTTCGTGGAGGACGGGAAGCAGCTCGTCGGCATCGACTTCAACTTCAACGGCTGGGGCGGCAAGCAGGCACACGCCAACGACACCCAGGTGGCGAGGCGGCTGCTCCAGAAGTACGGCATCCCCCGCGAGCGGGCGCCGCTGGTGTCGGAGGGCGGCTCGTTCGAGACGGACGGGGAGGGCACTCTCCTCGTCACGGAGAGCTCGATCGTCAACGACAACCGCAACAAGGGGAAGACCCGCGACGAGATCGAGGACGAGCTGATCGAGACCCTCGGCGTGGAGAAGGTGGTCTGGCTGGCGGGCGTGCGCGGCGAGGACATCACCGACGCGCACGTGGACAGCCTCGTACGGTTCACCGCCCCGGGCGTGGTCCTTCTGGACCAGGCGTTCCCGGGTTCTCCCCCGGACTCGTGGTCGCGCTCGGCGGACCAGGCACGGTCGGTCCTGGAGAAGGCCACGGACGCGCGGGGCCGCCGGTTCGAGATCGTGGACCTGCCGCAGCCCGATCTCGACCGGATCACCGGGGAGGGCGACGACTTCGTGTCGACGTACGCGAACTTCTACGTGGCCAACGACTCCGTCTTCATGCCCCAGTTCGGCGACCGCAAGGCCGACGACCGGGCGCGGAGCATCCTGCGGGAGCACTTCCCCCGCCGTGATGTCGTGCGGGTGCGGATCGACACCATCGCCTCGGGCGGCGGCGGTATCCACTGCGCGACCCACGACCAGCCCGGCAAGCCCGCCGCCTGACCCTCCTCCCGTCCCTCCCTCACCCCCGGAGCCACGGCCGTGCCACCGAGACGACGTCACCTCCCGGCCCCCGGCGGGGCGCTCGGCACGGCCGTCGTGCTGCTGGGCGTCGTGGCGGCCGTGCTCTGCGGGCTGTGGCTGCAGTTCGGCGAGCGCCAGGACCAGGAAGCCCGGCACACCGCCGGGTCGCGGGCCCCCGACCGGATCGACATCGACGCCTCGGTGCAGCGCGTCGACGCGGCCGGGCGGGAACTGGTGCTCCGGCTCCTCGTCACCCCGCGCGGCGCGCTCGCGGAGGCGGGCGGGGTCGCGCCCGCCGAGGAGCTGACGCTCCAGACCTCGTCGTCCGTGCGCGGTGACATCGTCTTCCCCGCGCACCGCCGCATCGGGACGGTCGACGTCCCGGTGACGTTGACGGGCGGCTCGATCACGGACTATCCGTTCGACGTGTACGACGCCGAGATGGAGTTCGGCGCGGTCCAGGGCGGCGCGGGCGTCCCGGTCCGCATGACGCTCGTCAACCGGGACGCCCTGTTCGCCCTCGGGGTGGACGCCTCGGAGGACCGGGGCACCTCGGTCTTCGCGGCGGAGGCGGTCCGGTCCCGGAGCGTCCTCGTCTTCGCCGTCTTCATGATGCTGGCGATGTGGGCGCTCACCGTCGCCGTGCTCCTGGGCGGCAGGCACCTCGTGGTGCGGCGCGCGGGCCTCACGTGGCCCGCGCTCGGCTGGATGGCGGCGACGCTGTTCGCCCTGGCCGCGTTCCGCAACGCCGCGCCGGGCGCGCCGCCGATCGGCAGTCTCCTCGACTACCTGGCCTTCTTCTGGGCGGAGACGCTCATCGCGTTCTGTGTGACCGTGGTGGTGGCCGCCGCCGTACGGGCGGAGGGCCCGCCGCCGCGCGAGCCGGTCGGCTCCGGCGGCGCGGGGACCCCTTCACGCTCGTGACCGGGGAGTACGGCGATCCGGTCGCGGTGCCGAACGGACGGCCGTTCCGGGGCGCTGTCCCGAGCCGCTGCCACGCGGGCGGGTGGAGCGGGCCTCCCGGCCCGGCGGCGGCCGTCGTGTGCCCGATCTGAGTAGCCGTACTCATGCCGCCCGGCCGGACCGGCAGGATCATGGGCGCCACGGTGCGCGCGGGCGCGCGGGGACGGGGAACGGCATGAACAAGATCGTGGCCGGATGTGTGGTCGCGGGGCTCGCGGTGGGCGCGCTGATCCTGGCGTACGCGGTGGGGGCGCCGCCCGGGACGGTGCTCGCCGTCGGGGCGGGAGTCCTCGGACTGCTGTGGCTGCTGGTGCTCCTGACGGCCCCTTGGAGCCTGTACTTCCGGGCGCACACGGTGCTCACCGAGATCGGGACCAGCCGGGAGAAGGGCCTCGTCGTCGCCCCCGAGCGGGAGGCCGAGGCCCGGCGGATCGCCCGGGTGATGCTGCGGGTCGCGGTCGCCGGGCACGTGGGGACGGCCGCGGCGGCCCTCGCCGTGGCGGTGGCGACCGGGCGCGCGGCGGGTTACTGGTTCGCCGGGTTCTTCCTCCTGAGCACCTTCTTCCGGCCCGCCGGATCGTACTTCGGGCAACTGCGGCGCAGGCTCGGCGGGCTGCTCGTGGACGTGACGTTCCCCCGGGACGACGTGGTGGCGCTGACCGGCCGGGTGGCGTCGCTGGAGAGCGGCGCGGCGGTCCTGGAGGCCAAGGCGGAGGAGCAGTACCAGGCCCTGGCCGAGCTGCGCCGTACCGTGGACGCGGTCGGGCTGTCCGCGCAGGCGCGGTCCGACGGGACGGACCGGAAGATCGCCGCGCTGGCGCGCGAGTTCGAGTCGACGATCGACCGGCTGACCGACAACGAGGAGATCATCACCGGTCTGAAGGCCTTCCTCCGGGTACTGCGCGCCACCGACATCACCGGAGGTCCCGGGCCCACCGGTCACGACGTCCACGGACCGGCGGGTCCCGCGCGGTCCTGACGACACCACATGGTCATCCGGTCCCGCCGAGGCCGCGTCAACGACCTGAAAGCCCCCGAGCGCGTCATGTTCAACAGAGCGGGACCTCCACCACCGCGCAAGCGACTCCCCCTGCTCACGGCCAACCGCCGACCCTAACCTCTGGCTCCTCGGGTCTGGCGGTCCAGGAACTCGATCAGTCGCGTCTCCGAACGCAGGAGCTGTTCTCGCTGCTCAGGCGGGAGGGACGCGAGGAGGTCGACGAGGACTCGCTTTCGCGGGATCTGCACCATGTTGCTGGAGTAGATCCGGCAAGTGGAACACCAGGCGAATCCGATGCACCGCTCGAACACCGGGGACTCCGGCGGATGGAATCGGTACCGGTAGGAGCTGACGGGCGTTCCGCAGTCGGCGCAGACGCGTCGATCGCCGTCGGGAATCGTTTCCCAGGTCCCTTTTCGCCAATGCCGTCGTCCGGCCGGTGCTCTTCAAGTCGTCATGCCGGGCATTCTCGCGCACGAGGTTCCGCCCAGTACAGTCTCCGCGCGAGGATCCGAGCAACCGGCCACAGACCGTGACCGCCTCTCGGCCGCCTTCGCGGAATCCGTGCCCGAGCCTCCGTGGAGGCGCCGTCCTCCGCCGACAGGGTCCCGGACGGGCGCGGACGGGCGCCGGTGACCCGTCACCCGCTTGCCGGTCCCCGGCTTGCCGCTAGGGTCGATATGTAGGCCACAGAGGCACGTCCTGGTTCCCGTGCTCACGAGGGGTCGGGAAAGGGGCGTCCGAAAGGAGCCTCCCATGACCCGTACGTTGCGGGGCGCGATAGCCCTCGCCGGAGCCACGGCCCTCTGTCTGGGTGCGGTGGCGACCGGCGGAGCGGCCCAGCCCGCCGTGTCGTCGGCCGCGCAGGGCGATGTGAAGATCGGTCTGCTGCTGCCGGAGAGCAAGACCACCCGGTACGAGAAGTTCGACCGGCCCTACATCGAGGCGAAGATCAAAGAGCTGGTGCCCGGGGCGCACATCGACTACTACAACGCGGCGGAGAGCGCCACCACGCAGCAACAGCAGGTGAACACCGCGCTGGCGAAGGGCGACAAGGTCCTCATCCTGGACGCCGTGGACGCCAAGTCGATCCAGTCGTCCGTGCAGAAGGCGCACGACGCGGGCGTGAAGGTCGTCGCGTACGACCGTCTCGCGCAGGGACCGGTCGACGCGTACGTCTCGTACGACAACTACAAGGTGGGTCAGCTCCAGGGCAAGGCGCTCCTCTCCGCGCTGGGGGACAAGGCGAGGACCGGCGAGATCGTGATGCAGAACGGTTCGCCGACCGACCCGAACGCGGCCCAGTTCAAGGCGGGCGCGCATTCCGTCCTGGACGGCAAGGTGAAGATCGGCAAGGAGTACGACACCCCGAACTGGGACCCGAACAACGCCAACCAGCAGATGTCCGGCGCCATCAGCGCGCTCGGCAAGGACAACATCGTCGGTGTCTACTCGGCCAACGACGGCCTCGCGGCGGGCATCTCCACCGCGCTCCAGGCGGCGGGTATGCACGTGCCGCTGACCGGGCAGGACGCCCAGCTCGACGCGATCCAGCGGATTCTGGTCGGCACCCAGACGATCACCGTCCAGAAGCCGTACAAGGCGGAGGCGGACATCGCGGCGACGATGGCGGTCGACCTCGCCCAGGGCAAGCCGGTGCCGTCGGACCTGACGCCCACCACCGCCACCAGCGGCAGCGGGCAGAAGGTCCCGGCCACCCTGCTCACCCCGGTCGTGGTCGACAAGGGCAACATCAAGGACACCGTCGTGAAGGACGGCATGTACACGGTCAACGAGATCTGTACCCCGGCCTACGCCTCGGCCTGCAAGACGGCCGGTCTCCAGTAGCCGCGAGGCGCTCTGGCGGCCCGAAGGCGGGTCCCGCCCCGGCACCCGGCCCGCGCCGTCCCCCGAGGGACGGGGCCGGGGCCGTACGGGCGGGCGAGCGGAGGAGGCGGTTCCGTTGCCGGAGTCACCCGTGCTCAGTCTCCGGGGGGTGTCCAAACGGTTCGGCGCGGTCCAGGCGCTGCGGGACGTCGACCTGGACGTGAACGCCGGTGAGGTGGTCGCGCTCGTCGGCGACAACGGCGCCGGGAAGTCCACGGTGGTCAAGGCGGTCGCCGGGGTCGGTCCGCCCGACGAGGGCGTCATCGCGTGGGAGGGGCGGCCGGTCTCGATCGGCCGGCCGCACGACGCCCAGGGCCTGGGCATCGCCACCGTCTACCAGGACCTGGCTCTCTGCGACAACCTCGACGTGGTCGCCAATCTGTTCCTGGGGCGGGAGCCGCGCCGTTTCGGCGTGCTCGACGAGGTCCGTATGGACCAGCGGGCGCGGGAGCTGCTCGACACGCTGTCGATCCGCATCCCGAGCGTCCACGTACCCGTCGCCTCGCTGTCGGGCGGCCAGCGCCAGACGGTGGCGATCGCGCGTTCGCTGCTCGGCTCGCCGAAGGTGGTGATCCTGGACGAGCCCACCGCCGCCCTGGGCGTGGAGCAGACCGCAGAGGTCCTCGACCTGGTGGAACGCCTCCGCGAGCGGGGCCTGGGGACGATCCTGATCAGCCACAGCATGGTGGACGTGATGGCGGTCGCCGACCGGATCGCCGTGCTGCGCCTGGGCCGGAACAACGGTCTCTTCGACCGGCGGTCCACGACCTCGGAGGAGATCGTCTCGGCCATCACCGGGGCCACCGAGAGCGCCGTCACCCGCCGTGAGGCCCGTAGGCGGGAGGAGCGATGAGACGGGACCGGGGCCGGGACAGGGACAGGGCGGCCGACGGCTCCGGCGGGGCGGGCCGGGAACCGGCGCCCGGCGCGGTACCCGCCGTCGACACCCGGCTCCTCGTCCGCGAGGAGGGGATCAGGGGGTACGCGCGGGAGTTCCGGCGCAGGCTGCGGAGCGGAGAGCTGGGCTCGCTGCCCGTGGTCCTGGCCGTCGCCATCATCTGGACGGTGTTCGGCAGCCTGAACAACGCCTTCCTGTCGGCGCAGAACCTGTCCGACCTCAGCCAGCAGATCGTCGGCACCGGCATGATCGCCGTCGGCATCGTCTTCGTCCTGCTGCTCGGCGAGATCGACCTGTCCGTCGGTTCGGTCAGCGGTCTGTGCGCGGCGATCTTCGCCGTGCTCAACGTCCTGAACGGGATGAACCAGTGGCTGGCGCTCCTCGTCGCCGTCGCGGGCGGTGCCGTCGTCGGCCTGATCCACGGCTTCTTCTTCGCCGAGGTCGGCGTCCCGGCCTTCGTCGTCACCCTGGCCGGGAACCTGGCCTGGAACGGTCTGATGCTCCAGGTGCTCGGCAGCAGCGGCACGGTGAACATCCCCGAGGACAGCATCGTCTCCCGGCTGTACTCGACGATGTACGGCAGTCCGGTCGTCGCCTATGCGACGGCCGCCGTGGGGGTCGGGCTCTTCCTGGCCTCCTCGCTGCTGGACGCGGCGCGGCGCGGGGCGGCCGGGGTGCCGTCCCGGCCGGTCACCGAGATCGTGCTGCGCACCCTGGCGCTCGCCGTGCCCGCCTTCGCCGCCGCGTACGTCCTCAACCGCTACCAGGGGCTGCCGCTGGCCCTGCTGATCTTCCTGGTCGTGCTGGTGCTGCTGGACTTCGTGCTACGGCGGACCGTGTACGGGCGCCGGATCTTCGCGGTCGGCGGCAGCATCGAGGGTGCCCGCCGGGCCGGCATCAGCGTGCCGTTCGTCCGGATGAGCGTCTTCTCGATCGCCGGGACGATGGCGGCGGTCGGCGGTGTCTTCCTCGCGGGGCAGATCCAGTCGGCGAGCCAGACGTCCGGCGGCGGCAATCTGCTGATGAACGTGATCGCCGCGGCCGTCATCGGCGGCACGAGCCTGTTCGGCGGCCGTGGTTCCGTGTGGTCCGCGCTGCTCGGCGCGCTGGTGATCGGGTCGATCCAGTCGGGCATGAACATCATGGGGGTGAGCAATGCCGTGCAGTTCATGATCACGGGTTCGGTGCTGCTGGCCGCCGTGGTCGTCGACTCCGTCTCCCGCCGGAGCCAGAAGGCCGCCGGACGCGCGTGAGCGGCCCGGCGCGCGGATGCCCCGGGCGGGCGGGACGCCTCGGAGCGCGGAAGGGGCGGGCACAGGTGACGGACGGACGCGGACCGCCCGGCGGACACGTCCGGAGCCCCGGCGGGCCGTGCCCGGCGCCGGGAGTCCGGAGCCCGGCGCCGTTCCGCTCGGTACGCGCGCGTGGGGGCCTCCAGCGGATCGGAGATCGGGGCCAAGCCGGGCTCAGCTCGCGTGGGGGCGTCCTCCGGCGGATCGTGCACCAACCCCGGTCCGCGCGGGGTGCCCGGCACGTCGACACGCCTCGGCGGGACCCGGGGGTGCGCGGGAGTCTCATGGTGGCCCGCGAGTTCGCCCGCCGACGGTCCCCGGGACGGCAGGACTCCACCCCGGTGCGAGCCGGTTAGGCTGCTGGTCATGAACACGGCCATGATCAGTGGTGGAGCCGACGAGCCCGTCCTCCTCGGACCGGAGGAGCTGGCGTCCGACCCGGACCGCTGGGCCCGGTTCACGGAATCGGCCCACCGCGTCCTGGCGGACCTGGTCCGTGGAGGCGCCGCGCTCGGCTGGGTCGAACCGCCCTCCCCCGACGAGGTGGCGGACCTCCTCGGTCATGCCCTCTCCTCGGCGCGGGCCGGTGACGGGGCGCTGCGCGCCGCGTACCTCGGCGGGCGGCCGGTCGGGCTCGGGTACTGGCTCCGCCACACCCGGCCGACCCATCGTCCGCACGCCGATCTGGAGAAGATCGCGGTGGACCCCGCCGCCCAGGGTCTCGGCGTGGGCCGGGCGCTCACCGCCGCCCTGATCTCCGATGCCGGACGGGCGGGGATCGAGGTGCTCACCCTGGACGCCCGTGGTGACAACACCCACGCCCTGCGCCTCTACCGGTCGTTGGGCTTCAGCGAGTACGGGCGACTGCCCGCGTTCGTCGCCGTGGGGGAACGCCGTTACGACAAGGTCTTCTACATGAGGGACTTGCGCCCGGCAGGGCCCCGCCGCCCAGGGTGACGGGGCCGCCACCGGCCGGTGCGCCGCCGTCCTCGCCCCGGGGGCGGGACGGACCGGCGGAACCGGCCTACAGGTAGGGCCGGGTGATCAGCTCGAAGGCATGGCCCGCGGGATCCTTGAAGTAGACGCCCCTGCCGCCGTGTTCGGTGTTGGTCTCACCGGGGCGCCGCATCTGCGGGTCGGCCCAGTGCTCGACGCCCTGTTCGCGGAGGCGCGCGTAGGCCCGCTCGAACAGTTCGTCGTCGACGAGGAACGCGTAGTGCTGCATCTGGATCTCGACCGGCGGCTCGGCGAACTGGATAAGCACGCCGTCGGAGAGCTGGACGTTGAGGAAGGGGCCCCAGGAGGGTGCTTCCGGGAGTTCGAGCAACTCCCGGAAGAACCGGGCCGATTCCTCGCGGTCCACTGCCGCGATGATGGTGTGGTTGAAGGTGACTGCCATGGGGACGACCTCGCTGTGGTCTCGGTGGGACGGAACTCGCGGTGCTCGTGCACCGGGGAGGTCCGCGCCCCGAACCACGGGGGTGCCGGAGAGGCACCCGCCGAGCGGTCAGTCGTCCACCGGATGGCCCGTCTGGGAGTGGCGTCGCTGCGCCGGTCCGGTGTTCATGACGAGGACGCTACTTGATCATCCGCGCCGGGGCAAGGGGCCTCCGGGGCCGGTGGATTCCGGCGCCGCCGTCCCGGACCGCCGTCCGCCGCCGTCCGGGTCAGCCCACGAACTCCCGGTCGCCGTAACGGATTTCAGCCTGTCCCCAGTCCGCACCCAGGGACACCGTGAAGTCGCGCGCCAGCGGCAGGTCGGCGAGCGGCGCGACGAGGACGAGGTGTCCGTCGAGGGTGACCGAGCCGCCTCCGAGCCTCTCCCGGACCTCCGGGTCCGCGAGCAGGCCCGCGCGCAGGTCGGCGGCCCGGACGCCGGGCACCTCGATCTCCACGGCGTCGGTCTCCGGGGACGTACGGGGCAGGCAGCGGAAGGTGAGCACGGCCTCCTGGTGGTACCGCTTGGCGATGACGGCCGCGATGTGGCGCAGGGAGTCGGGGCCCGCCCGGTTCACGTCGAACTCGCGCGACCGCTCGTAGGTCGTGCGCTTCAGCTCCTCGGACCAGAACACGCCGTCGAGGAGCGTCGACCCGCCGGGCCGTGCGCCGTGGGCGCGGATGATCCCCCGCACCTCGTGCTCGAAGTGGCGCAGCCGGGTCGTGAGCCGGGGGTCGTCCGGGTCGGTGATGATCGCGGTGTTGTCGGTGGCGAAGATCTCTCCGGCGGGGCAGCCGGGCAGGACGGGGCTCGCGTAGGTGCTCTGCGCGCCGGTGATGCCGAGGAGGAGGGCCGCGAGGGAGGTCGCTAGAAGGCGGAAGCGGCGGGGGATGAGGTTCTTCATGGCGGGGTCAACGAGCCGGGGCGGGGATCGTCGCGCCCGCCGCCCCGGGTCGAGTGCCCGTGCCCGTTCCCCGGCGACTCGGCCCGCTCCCACCGTGACACCACAGCACGACGGCGCGGGGCGGGGAGAGGAACCATGGGCCATCACGGGCAGGGCCCCCGGGGCGGGTCCGGGACAGGTGACCGACGGCCTGTCCGGTGACGGTCGCGGGGGCGACCGGATGCGGGGCGACCGGGCGCGGGGGTGATTGGGTGCGGGGGCGACCGGGCGCGGGGCGGCTCGACACGATGGTCACCTACGTCTCGGTCTTCGCGACGGACAACTGCGGGGCGGGCAGCACCCCTTCGGCCGTCCACACCAGGGCCGGTCTCCTCATCCGGTGGGCACTGCCGTGGCCGGGGCCCGGGGCCCGGGGTCGCGGCGGCGGCCTCGGTGACGCTCGGACCGTGGCGTGGCAACGGGGGCGGGGGCGGGCGCGGTGGCCGTGACTGGAGGTCGGTGTCGTGCCGCATCCTGGGGCGCTCGCCGGGGCCTCGGCGGTCATGGTCGCGCGACGGGGCGGGGCCGGGGTGAGCGGGCGCGCGTCCTCATGCGAGGGCGGGCCCGTGGCCCAAGTCGGGTCCGTGGGCCCGGTCGCGTCCGTGGGCCGTCGCGCGGGGAGGGTCACCGCCCGTCCGCCGACCCGTCCCTCGTGCGACCGTTCACGGGCCTTCGGGGCGTACGTCCACGGCGCGGCGCCCGAGGCAGGTCGGGCACCTCGACCGGTAGCCCCTTCCGAGCCGGGGCCACGAGGCCGAAAGGATCGCACCCCCTCACGCATCCCGTGCCTCCGAGCAGGGAATGTGACGACTTGTCGCCAACCGGACACGCTCCGCGCATACGTGGGACAGGGTGGGGCAGATCGCCCATGGGCCCCTGATTGCCCGCGCGAAAGGAGTGTGCCGTGCTGTCCGACCTTCTCGACCGGTTGTTGAGACGCGGTGCCGTTCCCCCCGGCGGGCGCGAAGGCACCAGCAGCCCCGGGCCTCCCCGGACACCGGGGCAGCTCGTCCTCGACGCGGACTTCTCCTCCACCGGGCAGTGGACGGCCGGCCGGTCGTGGGCGTATCCCGGCGGGGGCCCGACCAATCCCGGGGACAACAAGCTGGACCACCTCGTGGAGGACCCCGCGTACAGCCGGACGGGGCTCTTCCGCGCCACCCCGAGGTCCGACGGCTACTGGGACACCGGGCTGCTCACCACGGAGGGCAGTGCGGAAGGCTTCCAGGTGCGGGCGGGCGACACCCTGGAGGCGCGGGTGCGGCTGCCGGAGGAGACCGGGGCCTGGCCCGCGATCTGGACCTGGCTCGACGGCGGGCAGGAGGTCGACGTCTTCGAGTACCACCCGGACAACCCGGACCTGCTCGAACTGTCGAACCGGATCAAGGGCCGCTACCAGTACTTCCGCACCCCCGAGGTCCGCCCCGGGGCGTGGATCGACCTGCGGATCGACTTCGGCTCGCGGAACGTCGTGTGGTGGGTGAACGGTGTGCGGGCCTTCGACGACCGGCGCGGAGTGGGCCGCTCGTGGCGGGCCTACCTCATCGTGAACCTCTCGGTCTGCGCGGGCCGCTACCACCCGGCCCCCGACCCCGGGACGACGGAGATGTCGTACGAGGTGGCGACGTTACGCGTGTACCGGGACTGAGCACGGCGGAGCGGTCCTCCCCGGCGGGTACCCACGGGCCGTCCCCATGACGGGCCCGGGTCCGTGCGGAGCCGGTCCCCCGGCCGCTCCGTACGGGACCGGTGCCCCTCCCCCGCCCCCGGCATCTCCCCGGACGGCCGCTCCCGCGCTCCCGGCGGTCCGTGGAGATCGTCCGGCCGCTGTCGCCCTCCGGGCCGTACGCGGGTCGTACCCCGGCCGCCCCCGCCGGGGACGTACGAGCCCGCCCTCTCCCCACGAGCCAGGCGGCCCCGTGATCCGGGCCGCCGCCCCGCCGGAACCGGTCTCCCCCAGCCGGTCCCGGCCACCCCCGGTCGCGTCCGGTCCTCCCCCGGTCCGGGCGCGGTCCGGGGGTCCCTCAGCCCTCCTGCCGCAGCGTCAGGACGTAGCTCGCGGTGAGCGCGACACCACGGTCCTCGTCGGCGGACAGGTCCCGGAGCGCCCGTTCGGCCGCGTCCCCGGGGATGCCCGCGAGCGCCTGGGCCAGCCGCCGTCGCACGGCCGCCCCGGCCGGGCCGGGGGCGAGCCGCTCCACGAGCAGTCCCGTGACGCGCTCCGCGAGGGCCGGGCGGGACGCGAGCGCGCTCAGCGCGTCGGCCGCCTCCACGTCGTTGACCGCCTCCACGACCATGTCGACCAGGGTCGGGACCGCCCCGGTGACCCCGCGCGCCGCGAGTGCCGGTGCCGCGCGTCGGCGGACCACCGGGTCGGGGTCGGCGAGAGCGTCCCGCAGGCGAGCCGTCGCCTCCTTCGTGGGTAGTTCGGCGAGGGCCAGGACGGCCCGCCCGCGCACCTCCGCGTCGGGCGCGTCGAGCGCCTCGGCCAGCAGGGCGGTGGCGTCCTGGTCCGCGCGGGCCAGGGCCCAGCGCAGGGCCCCGGCCACGTTCGCGTCCGCTTCGCCCAGGACCGCCTCGACCAGCGTCCTCACCGGCACGGGGGCCTTCTCCGGGGCGGAGAGGGCGGCGCGCTGGCGTCTGCCCGCGCTCTCCGCGCCCAGCTCCCGGAGGAGGGCGACGACCTGGAGGACGTCCCCCCAGTCGGCCGGTTCCGCCGCGCCGATCCGGCCGAGCCGGGTGAGCAGCGCGGTCTCCGCCGCGATGCGTTCCCTGGTCCGGCGGACCAGGTCGTCGACGAGTCCGGCGGGGGTGAAGCCGGGGTCGTCCAGGGCCGAGGCGACCTCCCGCAGCGAGAGCCCGAGCGAACGCAGGCTCTCGATGTGGAAGACGCGCCGGATGTCCTCGGTGGAGTACTCCCGGTAGCCCGCGCCGGTGCGGGCGGCGGGCCGGACCAGACCGAGGGACTCGTAGTGCCGGAGCATCCGGGCGCTGACTCCGGACCTTCTGGCGACCTCGCCGATGCGCACGGGCTACTCCTCCCCCGGGCCCGCCCCGCCGAGCGCGACGACGCGCTTGGCCTGTTCGACGGCGAACTCGAAGCCCTCGTCGGGGTCGCGCAGCAGCCGTCCCGTGGCGATGGCGTGGGCGCGCACGGCGGGGTCGGGACGGGCGGCGGCCCCGTCCAGGACGGGCACGATGACCTCCCCGAGGGCGATCAGCGCCCGGCTGAGGCTGAGCCGGGTCTCCCGCCCGCCCCGTCCCAGCTGGGTGGCGAGGGCCGTGGCGAGCCGCAGCTCCTCCCCCTCGGGGACGAGGGCGACCGCGGCGCGCCAGGCGCTCCGGGCGACCTCGTCGTCGGGGTCGGCGAGGAGTTCCGGGGTGATCGCGGGCCAGGCGCGCGGGTCCCCGACCTTGGACAGGGTGTGCAGGGCCTGGCTCCGTGCCTGGGGGAGCTCCGAGCGGACCTCGTCGATCAGCGGCGGGACGGTCGTACCGGCCGGAAGGCGGGTGAGCGCCCAGGTGAGCATCTCGCGGACGGAGAACTCGGGCTCGACGGCGCACCGTTCGACGAGGGCGCCGACGTGTCCCGGGTCGGGTCGGGTGCCGATCTCCAGGGCCGCCCTCAGCCGTACGGACGGGCGGTCGTCCGTCAGGGCGCGCAGGGCCCGGAGGGCCCGCTCCGTCCCGGTGTCCTGTTTCTGCGTGGTCATGTCCGAACCACCTCCTCGGCCTCAGTGAAGACCTTGTCATCGTGTCAAGGTCAAGCGGCGGCGTGCCACCCGGGGACGGACGGGTGGTGTCCGGCGGTCGACTCGCTGAACGGCGGGGGATGGGGGTCCCCCGGCCGGGGGCGTTGCGTAGGCTCCGACGGAGCGTTCCGCGCCCGCGCGGCCCGTACGACGAGGAGGACCCCCATGGACACCGCCGACGAGGGACGGCCGCGGCTCGACGAGGCAAGCGTCCTCAACGCGAAGCGGACGCTGCTCCAACTGCTGGCCCGCGCGGGGGTCTACACCGGGGACGCGGAGGAGCTGATCGGGCTCGTCGAGGCCGGTGCCCTGGCGCTCGCGCACACGGAGGTCCTCGCGCACCTGGAGGCCGGGCGGACGGCGTCCGAGGACCGGGGCGAGGAGTACGCGGCCGGGTGGTCCGGGGGCGCCCGGAGCGTGTCGGAGGTGCTCGGCGGGATCGCCGAACAGGCGCTCCTGCGGGCCGTCACCGCCGGTCCCGGGGAGGACCCGGCCGGGGCGCGCTCCCCCGTCCGGCGGGCGGAGATGGAGCGGGCGAAGGTGGCGGTGACGCCGCTGTACCTCTCGTTCAGCGAGGTCTCCGAGCTGGATCCGGAGGTCACGGAGCAGGTGCTGGGCGCGGTCCTGCGGACGATGGACCCCCGGCGGCGGGCCGGATACCCGGGGGTGCTCGGGGAGTTCGCGTCGGCCCACCGGGCGCGTCTCGAGCGGCTGTACGCGCGGTACGGGCCCGGCGCCCCGATCGCGGTCCACGGGCGTTACTCCCTGATCCACTCCCCCACCGGTGTCGCCGTGCTCGAACGGCTGGCGGCGGCGCCGTCGGCGCTGCGGGAGGAGTGGGACGCCGCCGAGCTGCCGCCGGTGTGGCTGGACGGGCTGAGGTCGGCGTGGGAGGCCCTCGGCTGACCGTACGGCCCTCTCCGGCCGTACGCCCTTATCCGGCGAGCCCTTCCGACCCACGAAAGGGCGTGCCCTTCCGGCCCACGAACGGGCGAGCCCTTCCGGCCTCCTGGCGGGCGTGCCCTTCCGGCCTTCGGACGAGGTCCGTTCGTCCCCGGTGGCGAACGGTCTCCGGCCAACCCCTCGTCATGGTCACTTAGGTTAGGCTAAGTTAAGTTCTCGTGCGCCGGTCCGGGACGTCCTCGCCCGGCGTTCGTCACGTCCCCACGCACCAGGAGAGACGGAAGAACATGACCTTACGGGTCGCGGTGGCCGGAGCCAGTGGATACGCCGGCGGGGAGATCCTCCGTCTGCTCGCCTCCCACCCCGAAGTCGACATCGGCACCCTCACCGGGCACAGCAGCGCCGGGCTCCCCCTCGGCCGGGTCCAGCCCCAACTGTCCGCGCTCGCCGACCGGACACTCGCGGAGACCTCCGCGGACACCCTCCACGGCCACGACGTCGTCCTCCTCGCCCTGCCGCACGGCCAGTCGGCCGCGCTCGCCGGGCAGTTGGGGGCCGACACGCTCGTCGTGGACTGCGGGGCGGACTTCCGGCTCCGTGACCCGGCGGCCTGGACACACTTCTACGGCACCGCGCACGCCGGGACCTGGCCGTACGGCCTGCCCGAATTCCCCGGCGCCCGCGACGAGTTGAAGGGAGCGACGCGCATCGCCGTACCGGGGTGCTACCCCACCGCCGTCACCCTGGCGCTCCTGCCCGCCCACACCGCCCCCCTCGTCGAACCCGAGGTCGTCGTGGTGGCGGCCAGCGGGACCTCGGGGGCCGGACGGACGGCCAAGCCCCACCTGCTCGGCGCCGAGGTGATGGGGTCCATGACCCCGTACGGCGTCGGCGGCGGCCACCGGCACACCCCCGAACTCGTCCAGAACCTGTCCCTGGCGGCGGGCGAGCACGTCACCGTGTCCTTCACCCCGACGCTCGCCCCCATGCCCCGGGGCATCCTCGCCACCTGTTCCGCCCGCCTCAGGCCGCACGTGGCTCCGGACGGCGGACTCGACGAGGTGCGCGAGGTGTTCGAGGCCGCCTACGCGGACGAACCGTTCGTCCGGCTGCTGCCCAGGGGACAGTGGCCGTCCACGGCGGCGGTGCTCGGGTCCAACACCGTGCACGTGCAGGTCGCCGTCGATCCGGCCGCCCGCCGTCTCATCTGTGTGAGCGCGCTCGACAACCTGACGAAGGGCACCGCCGGTGGAGCGGTGCAGAGCATGAACATCGCCCTGGGCCTGCCCGAAGAGCTCGGCCTGCCCGTGAATGGAGTGGCTCCGTGACCGTGACCGCCGCCCGAGGATTCCTCGCCAGCGGAACCGCCGCAGGCATCAAGACCTCCGGCGCGCCCGACCTCGCCCTGGTGGTCAACCAGGGACCGGGGACGGCCGCCGCCGGGGTCTTCACCTCGAACCGGATACAGGCGGCGCCCGTCCGCTGGTCCCGCCTGGCCCTCGCCGACGGAAGGCTCACCGCCGTCGTCCTCAACTCCGGTGGCGCCAACGCCTGTACGGGCCCCGCCGGGGCCGAGGACACGCGGACCATGGCCGAGCGCACGGCGTCCGCCGTCGGCGCGGACCCGGAGGACGTGGCCGTCTGCTCGACCGGGCTCATCGGCGTCCCCCTCCCCATGGACCGGGTCACGCCCGGGATCGGCCTCGCGGCGCGGCACCTCCACGCAGACGGGGGCCTGGACGCCGCACGGGCGATCATGACGACCGACTCGGTGCCCAAGACCGCCGTGGCCACCGGGGACGGCTGGACCGTCGGCGGCATGGCGAAGGGCGCGGGGATGCTCGCCCCCGGCCTCGCCACCATGCTCGTCGTCCTCACCACCGACGCCGACGTCGACGCGGGGATGCTCGACGCGGCCCTCCGCGCGGGCGTCCGCACCACCTTCGACCGGGTCGACTCCGACGGCTGCATGTCCACCAACGACACCGTCCTCCTGCTCGCCTCCGGCGCGTCCGGAACGACCCCGGCGGAGGAGGAGTTCACCGACGCGGTGCACGCCGTCTGCCGGGACCTGGCACGCCAGTTGATCGCCGACGCCGAAGGGGCGTCGAAGGAGATCGAGGTGACCGTCGTCGGCGCCGCGTCCGAGGAGGACGCCGTCACCGTGGGCCGCTCGATCGCCCGCAACAACCTCCTCAAGTGCGCGCTGCACGGCGAGGACCCCAACTGGGGCCGGGTGCTCTCCGCCATCGGCACGACCGACGCCGTCTTCGACCCCGACCGCATCGACGTGTCCGTCAACGACGTCCGGGTCTGCCGGAACGGCGCCGCAGGGGAACCCCGCGAGAAGGTCGACCTGACGGGCCGCCACGTCGGCATCACGGTCGATCTGCGCGCGGGCGACGCGTCGGCGCAGATCTGGACCAACGACCTGACGGCCGCGTACGTGCACGAGAACAGCGCCTACAGCTCATGACCGGGAGGACGGCAACGATGGCAGGCACGACGGGCACCACGGAGAGCCCGAGGGCGGCGGGGACACTGCCCCCCGGCGCACCGGGCTCCACGACGCTCCCCGCCGGGGACGTGCCCTGGTCCGAGGAGCTGAAGGGCCGCACGGTCGTCGTCAAGTGCGGCGGCGCCACCCTGGTCGACCCGGCCCTGACGCGCTCGTTCGCACAGGACGTCGTCGAGCTGTGGCACGCCGGGCTCCACCCGGTCGTGGTGCACGGCGGCGGCCCGCAGATCAGCGCGATGCTCGACCGGCTGGACCTGGAGGTCCGCTTCGAGGCCGGTATGCGGGTGACCACCCCCGAGGCCATGGACGTGGTCCGCATGGTGCTGACCGGACAGGTGCAGCGCGACCTGGTCGGCGCCATCAACGCCCACGGCCCCTTCGCCGTCGGCATGTCCGGCGAGGACGCGCACACCCTGACCGCCGTCCGGCGCCCGGCCCTGGTGGACGGCCGGACCGTGGACATCGGGCTCGTCGGCGACATCGTGGCCGTGGCCCCCGACACCGTACGCGGCCTGCTGTCCGGCGGGCGGATACCCGTGGTCTCCCCGGTGGCGCGCGGCGCCGACGGGCACGTCTACAACGTCAACGCCGACCTGGCGGCCTCCGCCCTCGCCGTCGCCCTCGGCGCCGACCGGCTCGTGATGCTGACGGACGTCCCCGGGCTCTGCGCTGACTGGCCGCACGGCACCGAGGTGATCCCCCGGCTCACCGCCCGGCAGCTCGACGCGCTGCTCCCGCGCCTCGCCGGGGGGATGCTGCCCAAGATGGAGGGCTGTCTGCGGGCCGTCCGCTCCGGGGTGGGCCGGGTCCACGTCCTCGACGGACGGACCCCGCACGCCGTCCTGCGGGGCGTCCTCACCGAGGAGAACCAGGGCACCACCGTGCTGCCGGACACCGCGCCCGACGACGAGGAGGTCCCCGCGTGAGCACCGCCACGACCCCCCTGACCGCACGCTGGCGGTCCGTCATGACGGACACCTACGGCACGCCCCCGCTGGCCCTCGCGCACGGGGCGGGCTGCACGGTCCACGACGAGTCCGGGCGCCCGTACACCGACTTCACCGGTGGCATCGCCGTCAACACCCTCGGCCACGCCCACCCCGCCGTCGTCGCGGCCGTCTCCGCCCAGATCGGGCGGCTCGGCCATGTCTCCAACCTGTTCGCGGCCGAACCGCCGGTCGCCCTGGCGGAACGGCTGCTGAGGCTGTTCGGACGGCCCGGCCGGGTGTTCTTCTGCAACTCCGGCGCGGAGGCGGCCGAAGCCGCCTTCAAGACGGCCCGCCGCACCGGGCGCACCCATGTCGTGGCGATGGAGGGCGGTTTCCACGGGCGCACCATGGGCGCCCTGGCGCTGACCGGGCAGCCCGCGAAGCGCGAGCCGTTCCTGCCGCTGCCCGGAGAGGTGACGCACGTGCCCTTCGGGGACGTGGCCGCGCTGCGCGCCGCCGTGACGCGGGAGACGGCGGCGGTCTTCGTGGAGCCCGTGCAGGGCGAGGCGGGCGTGGTGCCCGCGCCCGAGGGATATCTGCGGGCCGCCCGCGAGGTGACCCGGGCCACCGGCAGCCTCCTCGTCCTGGACGAGGTGCAGACCGGGATCGGCCGGACGGGTCACTGGTTCGCGCACCAGGCCGAACCGGGGGTGGACCCGGACGTGGTGACCCTGGCCAAGGGCCTCGGCGGCGGGCTGCCGATCGGTGCGGCCGTGGCGTTCGGCGCGGCGGCCGAGCTGCTCGGGCCGGGGCAGCACGGCTCGACCTTCGGCGGCAATCCGGTGGCCTGCGCGGCGGGCCTCGCCGTCCTGGACACCATCGCGTCGGAGGGGCTGCTCGCCCACACCGTCCGCGTGGGCGAGCTGCTGCGGCGCGGGGTGGAGAAGTGCGGGCATCCGCTGGTCGCCGAGGTGCGGGGCGCGGGGCTGCTGCTCGGTGTCGTCCTCACCGAGCCGGTCGCCGAGCGGGTCCGGGAGGTGGCGCAGGAGGCCGGTTTCCTGGTGAACGCGGTCGGCCCCGCGACCGTACGACTGGCCCCGCCGCTGACGGTGACGGAGCGTCAGGCCGAGGAGCTGGTGGAGGCGCTGCCGGGGATCCTCGACGGCGTCTGAGGGGCGGCGGCCGGCGGTCCGGGGGTCCGGACCGCGCAGGCCGCCGCGTATCCCGGGAGGACGGGGACGTCGGTGAGGGTCCAGCCGGGGACGGCGCCCGGCGCGGGGCCCGTGCCCACATAGGTGCGGGCCGGGTCCTCGCCGAGGCCGATGCCGACGCCCTTGAGGTACGACTCCTTGCGCGCCCAGCAGCGGGCGACCGCGCCCGGCCGGTCCCCCGGGGGCAGGGCGGCGAGTTCGGCGCGCTCGGCCGGGTGCAGCACGGCCGTGACGTCCTCGGTGGCTTCGGCGTCGGGTTCGGTCTCGACGTCCACGCCGACCGGGACGTCCGCGAAGCCGAGGAGGACGGCGCCGCCGGAGTGCGAGAGCGAGAAGTGGAGCGGGCCGCCCGCCACGGCGGGGCGTCCGTGCGGGCCGCCGCAGCCGGGGCACGGCTCACGGACCAGCCGTACGGCGGCCGGGTCGCTGTCCAGGTACGCGCCGAGCAGTTCGCGCAGGACGACATGGCCGACCCGGTACCGGTCGCGGTCGACCGCCCGTACGAAGCCGTGGCAGCGGGCCCGTTCGTCCGGATCGAGGAGGTCCTCCCGGAGGCGGGCCCGCTCGGTGTGCTCGGCCACCCGCAGGGTCCACAGACACGGCCCGCCGCCGTACCGCCAGGGCGGGGGGAGCGGACCTGTGGCGGCCCCCAGGACCCGGGGCGCGGACGTCGTCGGGGCGGTCACGGGGTCAGGGGGCGGTCGTGGCCGGGACCGGGGCCCGGTCGGCGGGGGCGTACCAGCGGGGGGCGGCGGGCACCATCAGGGGCGTCCCGGTCTCGGGGTCGGGGATGATCCGGCAGGGCAGTCCGAAGACGTCCTCGACGAGTTCCGCCGTCATGACCGTCCTCGGGTCCCCTTCGGCCGCGATGGTGCCGCCCGGCCGCATCACGATGAGGTGGGTGGCGTACCGGCAGGCCTGGTTCAGGTCGTGGAGGACGGCCACGACGGTGTGCCCCTCGCGGGAGTTGAGTCCCGCGCACAGGTCGAGGACCTCGACCTGGTGGGCGATGTCGAGGTACGTGGTGGGTTCGTCGAGGAGCAGGATCGGGGTCTGCTGGGCGAGGACCATGGCGAGCCAGACGCGCTGGCGCTGGCCGCCGGAGAGGTCGTCGACGGGCCGGTCGGCGAGTTCGAGGACGCCGGTGCGGCGCATGGCGGCGACGACGGCCTCCTCGTCCTCGGCCGACCACTGCCTCAGGATGCCCTGGTGGGGGAAGCGGCCCCGGGCCACGAGGTCGCCGACGGTGATGCCGCCGGGGGCGTTCGAGGTCTGCGGGAGGAGTCCGAGCCTGCGCGCGACCTCCCGGGAGCGGTACGAGGAGATGGCGGCGCCGTCCAGATGGACCTGGCCGGTGCGGGGCTTCAGCATCCGGGCGAGCGCGGTGAGCAGGGTGGACTTGCCGCAGGCGTTGGGGCCGATGATGACGGTGAAGGAGCGGTCGGGGATCTCGACGTCGAGGCCCGCCACCACCGTCCGCCGATCGTAGGAGAGGGTGAGGTCCTCGCCGCGCAGGCGGGCCGCCGGGCGGGCGGGCTCCGCCGGGGCGGCGGGCACGGCAGGGGCGGCGGGCACGGCCGGAGCGGCGGGCACGGCCGGAGCGGTGGTGGCGTCCGGGGTGCCGGGCGCCGCCGGGGCGTCGGGGGCGGGGCGGTGGACGGGAGGGTTCGTGGTCGTCATGCGCGGCTCTTTCGTGACTCGGAGACCAGCAGCCAGATGAGGTAGAGCCCGCCGATGGTGCCGGTCGCGGTTCCCACCGGGAGGAGTGCGGGGGCGAAGAGCCGCTGGGCCAGCACGTCGCTGACGGTCAGCAGCAGCGCCCCCATGAGGGCGGTCGGCAGCAGCGCGGGGCCCGGGGAGCGGGTCGCCTTCCTGGCGAGCTGGGGTGCGGCGAGGGCGATGAACCAGATGGGTCCGGTGACCGCGGTGGCGAAGGCGGCCAGGGCCACGCTGACGACGAGCAGGGCGGTGCGGGTGCGGGCCACACCGACGCCGAGGGCGTTCGCCGTGACGTCGCCCATCTCCACCATGGCCAGGCGGCGGGAGAGGCCGAAGGCCAGGGGCAGCAGGACGAGGACGGCGATCCCGATGGCGTTCGCGTGCTGCCAGCCACGGTTGCCGAGGCTGCCGATCAGCCAGGTCTGCGCTTCGAGGGCTTCCTGCCAGGTCGCCCTGGTGATCAGGTACGAGTTGACGGAGAGGAGCAGGGCGCTGACGCCGATGCCGGTGACGACGAGCCGGAAGCCGTGCAGTCCCCGGCCGACCATGAGGAGGTGGACGGCGAGCGCGGTGAGGAGTCCGCCGATCAGCGCGCCGACCGCGATCTCGGTCATGCTGCCGTGCCACAGGATGATGACGAGGAGAGCGCCGACGGCCGAGCCGTTGGTGAAGCCGACGACGTCGGGGCTGCCGAGGGAGTTGCCGGTGAGGCTCTGGAGGAGGGCGCCGCTCACGGCGAGCGCGGCGCCCACGCAGAGGGCGGTGACCAGGCGGGGCAGCCGCAGGGTGGTCACGATGAAGTCGGCGGCGCCCGAGCCGTTGCCGAGGAGCGCCTGGACGACCTCTCCGACGGTGAGCTCGAAGTCGCCGGTGGTGAGGGTGATCCCGGCGACGGCCACGAGTGCGGCGAGGAGGACGGCGGTGACGGCCAGGGTGCGGCGCTGGAGACGGACCGAGTGGCCGCGCCGGGTGCGCAGGACGATGCCGGTGACGACGCGCGGCGGGGCATCGCGCTCCGCGGCGGTGGGCGGCTTCCGTACGGGGCTCACAGCATGACCAGCTTCCGGCGGCGGCAGAGCGCGAGGAACAGCGGGGCGCCGAGGAACGCGGTGACGATCCCGACCTGGATCTCACCGGGGGCTCCGATCACCCGGCCGAGGACGTCGGAGCCGACGAGCAGCACCGGGGCGATGAACGCCGAGTAGGCGAGGACCCATCGCTGGTCGGGTCCGACGAGGAAGCGGGCGACGTGCGGGACGGCGAGTCCGACGAAGCCGATGGGGCCCGCGGCGGCGGTGGCGGCGCCGCACAGCAGGACGACCGCGGCGGCGCCGAGCGCCCGGGTGCGGCCGACGTTGACGCCCAGGGCGCGGCCCGTGCGGTCCCCGAGCGCCAGGGCGTTGAGGGAGGGCGTGAGGGCGAGGGCGACGACGAGGCCGACGGCGACGAAGGGCAGGACGATCTGCAGGACGTCGTAGTAGCGTCCGGCGAGGGAGCCCACGGTCCAGAAGCGGAACTCGTCGAAGGCCCTCGGGTCCAGCAGCAGGACGGCGGAGTTGAAGGCGTAGAGGACCGCGGTGACGGCCGCTCCGGCGACGACCAGCCGGTCGGGCGTGGCGACCTTCCGGCCGGAGGTGCCCAGGAGGTAGACGACGACGGAGGCGACGGCCGCTCCGGCGAAGGCGAACCACAACTGGCCGAGCAGGGAGCCGATGCCGAGGAAGGAGATGGCGGCGACGACTCCGGCGGACGAGCCGAGGCCGATGCCGAGGAGTCCGGGGTCGGCGAGCGGATTGCGGGTGAGGGCCTGCATCAGGGCGCCGGAGAGACCGAGGGCGGCGCCGATGACGGCGCCGAGGAGGGTCCGGGGGACGCGGTAGTCGTGGATGATCACCGAGGTCTCGGAACCGTCGGGATTCCACAGGACGTTCCAGGTGGCGGTGAAGGGGATGCCCCTGGTGCCGGTCCAGACGCTGAGGAGTCCGACCAGGACGAGGAGGAGCAGGACCAGGAGCAGTCCGGCTCCCCGTCCGGCGGCGCCCGCCCGGGTCGCTCGGGGTAAGGCGGCGGGGCCGACGGGCGGGCCGTCGGGGTGCTTCTCCCGCTGTACCGGCACCGCCCGGGATTCGACGGACAACGACAACTCCCCCTGGCAGTGGTTCAGATGTGCGGTGGCACCCGTCGGCGCACTCCGGGCGGAGGACGTCGAAGGGACCAGACTTAGGTGAGGCTAACCGAACTGCCACGGAGGGTCAACGCATCGGCCGGGACCGCCCTCCGCCAGCGCCGGGACCGTCCTCCTCCGGCGCCGGGACCATCCTCCCCCGGCCCAGACTCAGAGTAGGCTTACCTAACTTGTCATTCCGCCTCCGTGAAGGAGTCCCATGCCAACCGGCGGACCTGCGGGGGGACTTGTCCTCCGCCAGACGATCAGGGAACAGCGCCGCCGGGTGATCGCGGCCTCCCTGCTCGGCATGACCCACCAGGGCTGCGAGGCCCTCGTCCCCGTGGTCATCGGCGCCATCATCGACAGCGCCGTGGCGACCGGCTCCTCCTCGGCGCTGCTGCGCCTCCTGATGGTCCTCGCCGTCCTCTTCCTCGTCCTGTCGACCTGCTACCGGACCAGCGCCCGCATCACCGAGGGCACCGGCGAGATCGCCTCGCACCGGCTCAGGCTGCGCCTGGGCGCGCGGGTGCTCGACCCCCGGGGCGGAGCCGACGCCGACCGGCTCCCCGGCGCCCTCACCAGCATCGCCACCAACGACGCCCGGCGCGTGGGCTCGGTGGTCACCGTGATCCCGTACGGCGTCGCCGCGCTCGCCGCCCTCGTCATCAGCGCCGTCGCCCTGCTCCGCATCTCCGTGCCGCTCGGCCTGCTCGTCCTCCTCGGCATCCCGCCGCTGCTCTGGCTCGGCCACCGCATCAGCCGCCCCCTCGAACGGCGCAGCGAGACCGAGCAGGAACGGGCCGCGCACGCCTCGGGCGTCGCCGCCGACCTGGTCTCGGGACTGCGCGTCCTCAAGGGCATGGGCGCCGAGTCCGCGGCCGTCGCCCGCTACCGCACCACCAGCAGGGACTCCCTCTCCGCCGCGCTGCGGGCCGCCCGCAGCCGGGCCGGACACGAGGGCGCCGTCCTCGCGCTGACCGGCGTCTTCATCGCGCTCATCGCGATCGTCGGCGCCTACCTCGCCGTCGACGGCAGCATCAGCGTCGGCGACCTGGTGGCCGCCGTGGGCCTCGCCCAGTTCCTCCTCGGCCCGTTCCAGCTGCTGACCTACGTCAACGCCGAACTCGCCCAGGGCCGCGCCTCCGCCCGGCGGATCGCCGAGGTCCTCGACTCCCCCGCCGCCGTCGCCGAGGGCCATGACGTGCCCGCCGACGACACCCCCGGACACCTGGCCCTGCGCGGGGTGTCGCTCGGCACCCTGCGGGGCGTGGACCTCGACCTGCCGCCCGGCAGTCTCACCGGGGTCGTCACCCGCGACCCGGCCCTCGCCGACGACCTCCTCGTCTGTCTGGCCCGCGAGGCCGACCCGGAGGCGGGAGCCGTCGTGCTCGACGGCACGCCCCTGACCTCCCTCGACCCCGACGGGCTCCGGCGGGCCGTGCTCGTCGCCCGCCACGACGCCGACCTCTTCGAGAGCACCCTCCTCGACAACGTCCGCGCCGGGGCCCACGAGGACGACCCGGCCGCCGTCGAACGCGCCCTCGGCGCCTCCGCCGCCGACGAGGTCGCCCGGCTCCTGCCCGAAGGCACCGGCACCCTGCTCGCCGAACGCGGCCGGTCGCTCTCCGGCGGGCAGCGCCAGCGCGTGGCACTCGCCCGCGCGCTCGCCGCCGACCGGCCCGTACTGGTGCTCCACGACCCGACGACGGCCGTGGACACCGTCACCGAGTCCAGGATCGCCGCCCGGCTCCGGGAGGTCCGCAAGGACCGCACCACGCTCCTCGTCACCACCAGCCCCGCGCTCCTCGCCGTGACGGACCGGGTGGTGGTCCTGGAGGACGGTGTCGTACGGGTCTGCGGCCCCCACGCCGAACTCCTCACCACCGACGCCTCCTACCGGGCGGCGGTGCTGGCATGACGGCCGTCGGGGAACACCGCCCGGACGGCACGGCCGGACCGGACACCGAGGACCGTACGGCCGGAGCCGGACCGGGCGCCGCGACCGTAGGCCGTACGGCCACCGGGCCCGGCGGGACGCCTGACGACGACCTGACCGACGGCTCCCGCCCGGACGGCCACGAACGGACCGGCCGCCGGACCGACGACCGCCCCGGCCCCGGCACCCCGCCGGAGCCCACCGAGAAGACGGAAGCGACCATGAGCGGAACCGGACCGGACCGCGCCCTCCTGCCGACCGCCGGCGCCGCCGAGTCCCGCGCCGCCCTGCGCGAACTGCTGCGCGGGCACCGGACCCTGACCACCACGGCGTTCACCGTCCTGGTCGCCGGGACCGCCGTCGGCCTGCTCACCGCCCCCCTCCTCGGCCACGTCGTGGACCTGGTGGTGGACCGGAAGGGGGCCGCCGCCCTCACCCTCCCGCTCGTCCTCCTGGTGGTCGTCGCGCTCGCCCGGGGCGCCGCCGCCGCCGTCGGCGGCGCCCTCGTCGCACGGCTCGGCGAGACCGTCCTGGCCGCCCTGCGCGAACAGTTCGTCGAGCGGGCGCTGCGGCTGCCCCTGGACCGCGTGGAGGCGGCCGGTTCCGGCGACCTGGTCTCCCGCGTCACCAGCGACGTGTCCGTGATCGGGAAGTCGGTGCGCCAGGCACTGCCCGAGTTCAGCCGCTCGGCCCTGACCATCGTGCTCACCTTCGGCGGACTCGCCCTGCTCGACTGGCGCTTCCTGATCGCCGCGCTCCTCGCCGCGCCGATCCAGGTGGTCTCGGTGCGCTGGTACCTGCGCCGCTCGGCTCCCGTGTACGCCGAACACCGGATCGCCACCGGCGCGTTGCAGCACCAGCTGCTCGACAGCGTCGGCGGGGTCCGGACCGTCCGCGCCTTCCGGCTGGGCCGGACCCACGCGGACCTCCTGGAGCGCCGCTCCGAGGCGGCCCGCGATCTGGGCCTGCGGGGCGTGCACATCGTCACCGGGTTCTTCTCGCGGCTCAACCTGGCCGAGTTCATCGGTCTCTCCGCGATGCTCGGCACCGGATTCCTCCTGGTCGACCGGGGCTCGGTCAGCATCGGTACGGCCACCGCCGCCGCGCTGTACTTCCACAGCCTCTTCAACCCGATCAACGCGACCCTCTTCCTCCTGGACGACGCCCAGTCGGCGGGGGCCAGCTTCGCGCGTCTGGTCGGCGTGTCGGACCTCCCGGCGGAGCGGGACCCGAGCGAGAGCCCCGCCGCGGCGGACGGCTCGGTCACGGTGTCCGGACTCAGCCACGCCTACGGTGCCGGGCAGCCCGTGCTCCACGAGGTGGACCTGCGGGTGCGCACCGGGGAACGCGTGGCGCTCGTCGGCGCGAGCGGCGCGGGGAAGACGACCCTGGCGAAGCTCGTCGCGGGGGTACACGCCCCCCTCAAGGGCTCGATCGCGCTCGGCGGGGTCGACGTCCGCGAACTCGGACCCGCCGGGGTCCGCCGTACGGTGGCGCTCATCAGCCAGGAGGTGCACGTCTTCGCCGGGACCCTCGCCGACGACCTGCGTCTGGCCCGGCCCGACGCCGACGAGGAGCAGGTGCGGGCGGCGCTCGACCGGGTCGGCGCCCTGGAGTGGGCGAAGGCCCTCCCCGAGGGCCTGGACACGGTCGTCGGCGAGGGCGGCCACCGGCTGACGGTCACCCAGGCCCAGCACCTGGCCCTGGCCCGGCTCGTCCTGGCCGATCCGCCGATCGCGATCCTCGACGAGGCCACCGCCGACGCGGGCAGCGCCGGTGCGCGGGTCCTGGAGGAGGCGGCGGCCCGCGCGCTCGAAGGGCGCACCGGGCTGCTCGTCGCCCACCGTCTGCCGCAGGCCGCCGCCGCCGACCGGGTGGTCGTCCTGGACGCGGGGCGGATCGTGGAGACCGGCACCCACGAGGAACTGGTGGCGGCCGGCGGCCGGTACGCGGGCCTCTGGGAAGCCTGGTCCGCGAGCCGCCGGGAGCCCGGGGAGAAGACGCCCGGCGAGGTGTGACGGGGCCGGGCTCCTCAGGGGGCCCGGCCGGGTCGCGGACCTCGCGGAGGGGGCCGGTACGACGGTGACGTCGTACCGGCCCCCTTTCCCGTACGGCCTTGCTCGTACGGTCCTCGCGCGTACGGGCACCTCGTACGGCCCTCGCTCGTACGGCCCCGCTCTACGGCTCTCGCTCGTGTACGGGCACCCCGTACGGCCCTCGCTCGTACGGCCCTGCCCTGCGGCCCTCGCTCGTACGGGCCCCGCACGCACGGTTCTCGCGCGCGGGCTTCACACGTACGGCCCCCTTCGCACGAGACCGCTCGCACGAGACCGCTCGGACGGGACCGCTCGTGTGCGGCTTCCCCGCGTGCGGGTCCCCTCCCCGTACGCACGACGGCCGCCCGAGGGGGATTCCCCCTCGGGCGGCCGTCGGTCGTGGTGGGTCAGCCCTGGCGGGCGGCCAGGCTCGCCGGGCGGAGGTCGGTCCAGTGGGTCTCGACGTGTGCCAGGCAGGCCTCCCGGGTGTCCTCGCCGAAGACGGTCCGCCATCCGGCGGGGACCTCGGCGAAGGACGGCCACAGCGAGTGCTGGTTCTCGTCGTTCACCAGGACCAGGAAACGGCCCTGCGGGTCCTCGAACGGGTTGGTGCTCATGCGTTCTCACTCCTCTTGTGGTGCACACCGGACAGCTGGGACAGGGGCTGCCCGGCGTTCCGGGTGGCCTTGCGCAGCAGGGTCTGGAACTCCTCGGCGAGGCGCTGGGCCTTCGCCGTGCCGATCCGTCGCGTCGCGTGGATCAGGGCGCAGTGCACGGGGCCCTCGCCCCGTGGTTCGTGGAAGCTGAGGGTCAGCTCGGCGCGGACGGCGCCCGTCGGGACGGCGACGAGGTCGCCGACCCCGCCCTCCAGGTCCGCGAGGTCGGCCTGCTCGTGGTGCATCACCCGCACCTGGGGGCCCTCGGGGCGCAGTCCGGCGGCCCGCACGACCTCGTCGTACGGCACCTCCTGGTGGTCCAGGGCGCTCAGGGTGGTCTCCCGGACACGGGCCAGGAGTTCGGTGAAGGTGGGGTCGCCCGCCGTGTCGGTGCGCAGCAGGACCGTGTTGAAGAAGCAGCCGACGAGGTCAGCGAGGCGGTCGTCGTCGCGTCCGGCGACCATGGTGCCGATGGGCAGGTCGGTGCCCGCGCCGTGGTCGGTGAGCAGGGCGGCGAGAGCGGCGTGCAGCACCATGAACATGCTGGTGCCGGTGGTCCTGGCGAGCCGGTCGACGTCGGCGTGCAGTCGCTCGTCGAGGACGAACCCGACCTGTCCGGCCGCCGGTCGTCCGGTCGGCGCGGGCGCGTCGGCCGGGCCGTCCGAGGGCAGGGCCAGTTCCCGGGGAGCGCCCTGGAGGGTCCGGCGCCAGTGGTCCAGCTGCCGGTTGCCCCGGCTGTCCGGGTCGGCGGGGTCGCCGAGGACCTCGCGGGCCCAGCGGGCGTAGTCGGTGTAGCTCACCGGGAGCGGGGCCGGTTCGGGGGCCCGGCCCTCGGCGCGGGCCCCGTAGGCGGTGGTGAGGTCGCGGAAGAGCGGGACCACCGACCATTCGTCGACGGCGAGGTAGTGCAGGGTGAACACGACCGCCTGGGTGCCGTCGGGCGCGGTGAGCAGCCGGGCCCGCACCGGGGGTGCCTGCTCGGCCTCGGCGTCGGAGGCGGCGAGTTCGGCGATGCGGGCGTCCAGGTCGGGGCAGTCCTCGACGGCGAGGACCGGGGCCGGGACGGGCCGGTGGACCAGGGTGCCGTCGTGTTCGGCGAAGGCGGTGCGGAGGGGTTCGTGCCGGGCGGTGACGTCGGCGAGGGCCGCCGCGAGGGCGTCGGGGTCGAGGCCGCCGGGCGAGCGCAGGACGAGCGCGTGGTCGAAGGCCGGGCCACGCCGGTGGGCGTCCCAGTGCCACCGCTGGACGGGGGCCGCGGGGAGGTCGGCGCCCCCGGTCCCGGGCGCGGCGGCGGGGCGCAGTCCGGGCCGGGCGGCGCGGGCTCCGTCGAGCTTGCCCGCGAGGCCCGCGACGGTGGGTGCGTCGAAGACGTCCCGGATGCTCAGTTCGGCGCCGAACTCGGCGCGGACGCGGCCGAGGAGGCGCATCGCGGCCATGGAGTGGCCGCCGAGCGCGAAGAAGCTGTCGTGGGCGCCGATGTCGTCGAGGCGGAGGATCTCGCGGAAGAGCAGCGCGATCCGTTCCTCGGTGGCGGTGGCGGGGCGGGCGTCGCCGGTCATCGCCGACCAGTCGGGCGCGGGCAGCGCCTTGTGGTCGAGCTTGCCGTTCGGGGTGAGCGGCAGGGGCCCGTCGAGCGGGACGACGAGGGCGGGGACCATGTACTCGGGCAGTCGGGCGGCGAGGTGGGAGCGCAGTTCCCCGGGGTCGAGGTCCCGTCCGGTGCCCGGTTCGGGGACGGCGTAGCCGACGAGGCGGACGATGTCCCCGGCGCGGTCGGGCCGGACGGCGGCCTGGGCGACGGAGGGGTGGCCCGCGAGGGCGGCCTCGATCTCGCCGAGTTCGATGCGGAAGCCGCGGATCTTCACCTGGGTGTCGACCCGGCCGAGGAAGTCGAGGTTGCCGTCGGCGCGCCAGCGGGCCCGGTCGCCGGTGCGGTACATGCGGCTGCCGGGGGTCCCGTAGGGGTCGGCGACGAAGCGGTGCGAGCTGAGTCCGGGCTGTCCGAGGTAGCCGCGGGCGAGACCGCGTCCGGCGACGTACAGCTCTCCGGTGACGCCGGGCGGTACGGGCCGCAGGTGCTCGTCGAGGACGTAGCAGCGGGTGTTGGGGTCGGGGCGGCCGATGGGGACGCGGCCGGGGGCGCGACCGCCGTTCTCGCGGGCGGGCCAGAGGGTGGAGTTGACGGTCGCCTCGGTGAGTCCGTAGGCACAGATCAGGTCGGCGGTGGCGCCGAAGCGTTCGAAGAGGTCCGGGGGGACGGTCTCGGTGCCGACGAGGACGGTCACGCCGTCGGGGAGGCGGCATTCGGACGGCAGGGCGGACATCAGGGACGGCGGCAGGATCATGTGGGTGATCCGCTGGGCGGTGAGGAAGTCGGTCAGGGCGGGGCCCGCGACCCGGGCCTCGTCCGTGACGAGGACCAGTCGGCCGCCGTGGCAGAGGGCCATGGCGAGTTCGAAGACGAAGACGTCGAAGCCGATGGAGGCGAACTGGAGGACGTGGCTGTCGCGGGCGAGGCCCATCCGGTCGACGGCGGTGGCGACGAGGCTGGCGATGCCCTCGTGCGGGACGACGACGCCCTTGGGGCGGCCGGTGGAGCCGGAGGTGTAGATGACGTAGGCGGCCTGGTCGAGCCCGGCGGGGCCGGCGGGCGGCGGGACGTCGGTGCCGTCCGGGGCGTCGGCGGTGCCGGGGGCGTCGAGGAGCAGCACGGGGACGCCGGGGACGGCGGGGATCTTCCCGGCGACGGGTTCGGTGCCGACGACGACGGCGGCGCCGGAGTCCTCGATCATGTACTGGAGGCGGTCGCCGGGGTGGGCGAGGTCCAGCGGCAGGAACGCGGCGCCGAGGCGCAGGGCGGCGAGGACCGTGGCGACCATGTCGACGGAGCGGGGCACGGCCACGCCGACGACGCTCTCGGTGCCGACGCCGTGGCGGGCGAGGAGCCGGGCGAGGGTGTCGGCGCGGGCGTCGAGTTCGGCGTACGTCACCGCGCGGGAGCGTTCGACGACGGCGACGGCTCCGGGGTGTTCGGCGACCCGGCGGGCGAAGAGCGCGGGCAGGGTCTCCTCCTCGACCTCGCGGGGCGCCCCGTTGAAGTCGTCGAGGACGAGCCGGTGCTCCTCCCCGGTGAGGACGACGGCTTCGGACAGCGGGCGTCCGGGGGCCGTGACGAGGGCCGTGAGGAGCCGGGCCAGCCGGTCGGCGACGCCTTCGGCGGTCTCCCGGTCGAAGAGTTCGGTGGCGTACTCCAGACGGCAGGCGAGGGAGTCGTCCGCGCCGTCGGGCGTGGTGTGCTCCGTGAAGCTGAAGACGAGGTCGAACTTGGCGGTGCCGGTCCGGTGCGGCAGGTAGGAGGCGTCGAGTCCGGGCAGGCGGGGGGCGGTGTCCGTACGGACGTGGTGGCCGACCATGACCTGGAACAGCGGGTTGCGGGAGAGGGAGCGGGTCGGGTTGAGGGCCTCCACGACCGACTCGAACGGCACGTCGGCGTGGGAGAAGGCGGCCAGGTCGGTCGCCCTGACCCGGGCGAGGAGCTCGGTGAAGGTGGGGTCGCCGGTGAGGTCGGTGCGCAGGACCAGGGTGTTGACGAAGAAGCCCACGAGGTCGTCCAGGGCTTCCTCGCCCCGGCCCGCGATGGGCGCGCCGAGGGGGATGTCGGTGCCCGCGCCGAGCCGGTGGAGCAGGGCGGCGACGGCCGCGTGGACCGCCATGAACATGCTGGTGCCGGTCTCGCGGGCGAGCCGCCGCAGGCCCTCGTGGGCCGTCCGGTCGAAGGTGACGTCGA
Source organism: Streptomyces sp. NPDC059247 (assembly GCF_042754005.1). Taxonomy (NCBI): domain Bacteria; kingdom Bacillati; phylum Actinomycetota; class Actinomycetes; order Kitasatosporales; family Streptomycetaceae; genus Streptomyces; species Streptomyces sp. NPDC059247. The sequence continues at coordinate 51,707 of NZ_JBHYZW010000024.1, read as the reverse complement.
CGACGTCGCCGGTGAACGTGGGGCGGGCGGGGCGGGGCCGGTCGGTGGGGAGTTCGAGTTCCTCGGGGGCGCCGGCCAGGGCGGTGCGCCAGTGGGCGAGCTGCCGGGCGGCGACGCTGTCCCGGTCGGCGGGGTCGCCGAGGAGCCGCTGCTGCCAGAGGGCGTGGTCGGCGTACTGGACGGGCAGCGGCGTCCAGTCGGGGGCGGTGGCCGCGAGGCGGGCGGTGTAGGCGGTGGTCAGGTCCCGCAGGAAGGGGCGGTCGGACCACTCGTCGGTGGTGATGTGGTGGAGCAGGAGGACGACGACGTGGTCGTCGGGGGCGAGCTCCACGACGGTGGCGCGGACGGGGAGTTCGGCGGCGAGGTCGAAGGGGCGCCGGACGGCGGCGTCGACGATGCCGGTCAGCTCGTCCTCGGTGGCGCGCAGGTGTTCGACGGTGGGTGTGGCCGTTCCGGCGGGCAGGATGCGCTGGAACGCGCGCCCGTCGTGTTCGGCGACGAGGGTGCGCAGCGATTCGTGCCGGTCGGTGACGTCGGCGAGGGCCGTGCGCCAGGCGGCGTGGTCGAAGGCGCCGCGCAGCCGCAGGACCAGCGGGAAGTTGTACGCGGCCGAGCCGCATTCGATCTGCTGGACGATCCACAGGCGCTGCTGGGCGTGGGAGAGGGGCAGTTCGGCGGGGCGGTCGGCGGCGACCAGGGCGGGGCGGGCGGGGCCGCGCGGGGCGGTGGCGCGCTCGGCCAGTTCGGCGACGGTGGGCGCCTCGAACAGGTCGCGGATGGCGAGTTCGGTGTGGAGCGCGGTGCGGGCGCGGCTGACGAGCCGGGTGGCGAGCAGCGAGTGGCCGCCGAGGTCGAAGAAGTCGGCGTCGATGTCGACGCTGCCCGCGGTCAGGCCGAGGACTTCGGCGAAGAGCCCGCAGAGGGTCTCCTCCTCGGGGGTGCGGGGGGCGCGGCCGGTGCGGGGGCCGGTGAGGTCGGGGGCGGGCAGGGCCTTGACGTCGAGCTTGCCGTTGACGGTCAGGGGCAGGGCGGCGACGGTGACGAGCGCGGCGGGGACCATGTAGTCGGGCAGGAGGGCCTTGAGGTGCTCGCGGAGCCGCTGGGCGAGACCGTCGTCGGGCCGTCCTTCGCCGGACGTGCCGGACGCGCTGGACGTGCCGGACGCACCGGGCGCGCTGGACGTGTCCTCGGGGCGGTGCTGGTCGTCCTCCCGTACGACGTAGCCGACGAGCCGCTTGGTGCCCGCGGTCTCGTGGACGACGACGGCCGCGTGGGCGACCTCGGGGTGCGCGGACAGGGCCGTGGAGATCTCGCCGAGTTCGACGCGGTAGCCACGGATCTTCACCTGGTCGTCGGTGCGGCCGAGGAAGTCGAGGAGGCCGTCGGGGCGCTGCCGTACGAGGTCGCCGGTGCGGTACATGCGCTCGCCCGGTGCGCCGAAGGGGTCGGCGACGAACCGTTCGGCGGTGAGCGCGGCCCGGTCGTGGTAGCCCCGGGCGAGTCCGGTGCCCGCGATGTACAGCTCGCCGGGGCAGCCCGGCGGGACGGGGCGCAGCATCGCGTCCAGGACGTGGGCGCGGGTGTTGCGGATGGGACGGCCGACGGTGGGGGTGGCGCTCTCCTCGGTGGAGCCGCCGAGGGTGTTGATGGTGTATTCGGTGGGGCCGTACAGGTTGTACCCGTAGGTGCCCTCCGTGTGGCGCAGCCGGGCCCAGACGGTGTCGGAGACGGCTTCGCCGCCGAGCAGGACGAGGGCGGGGCGGTGCTTGCCGGTGTCCTCGTCGTGGTCGAGCAGGCCCTCCTCGACGAGGAGCTGGGCGTAGGTGGGCGTCACGTTGACCACGTCGACGCGGTGCGCGTCGCAGTAGGCGACGAGCGCCTCGGCGTCACGGCGGAGTTCCTCGTCGCAGACGTGCACCTCGTGGCCCTCGACGAGCCACAGCAGTTCTTCCCACGACATGTCGAAGGCGAAGGACACGGTGTGCGCGATGCGCAGTCGGCGTCCGCCGGTGGCGGCGATCGCCGGGTCGAAGACCTCCTTCTGGTGGTTGAGCTGCATGTTCGTCAGTCCCCTGTAGGGGGTGACGACGCCCTTGGGGCGGCCGGTGGAGCCGGAGGTGTAGATGACGTACGCGGGGTGGTCGAGGCGGTCCGGGAGGCCGCGCGCGAACGCGGGCCGCTCGGTGTCGTCGACGGCGTCGCCGGAGGTCCCGGCGAGTTCGGCGGTGACCGCCGGGTCGTCGAGGAGGAGTTCGGGGGCGACGGGGCCGTCCGCGCGCCGCAGCGTCGGGGCGACGGCGGCGGTGGAGACCAGGCAGAGGGGGCCGGTGTCCTCGGCCATCAGGCGCAGCCGGTCGGCCGGGTGGTCGAGGTCGAGCGGCAGATAGGCGGCGCCGGTGCGCAGGACGGCGAAGAGGGCGACGACCATCTCGATGGACCGGGGCAGGGCGAGCGCGACGACCTTCTCGGGCCCGGCGCCCCGGGCGAGCAGCAGCCTAGCGTACCGGTTGACCTGCGCGTCGAGTTCCGCGTACGTGAGGGAGCGGGCCCCGAAGACCAGGGCGACGGCGTCGGGGGTACGGGTGGCCTGGGCGGCCAGCAGGTCGGCGACGGTGTCGTCGGGCAGCGGTTCGCGGGTGGACTCCCGGGCGGCGGCGAGCGCGGTCCGCTCGGCGGGGAGCAGCAGGTCCGTGCCCGCGGTCGTGGCGGTCTCGGCGTCCGCTCCGGCGAGGGCCGAGGCGAGCCGGTCGAGGACGGTGGTGAAGCGGCTCAGGATGGTGGTGGCGGCCCCGGCATCGAACAGGTCGGGCCGGGCGGCGAGGGTCACCCGCAGCCGGGTGCCGGGGGTGACGATCAGGGTCAGCGGGAAGTGGGTGCCGTCCACGTTGGACACCCCGGTGATGCCGTGGCGTTCGCGGAGGGCGGTCGCCCGGTCCTCGCCGTCCGCCGAGCGGAGCACGAAGAGGGTGTCGAAGAGACGGCGGTGCCCGGTCTCCTGCTGGAGGGTGCCGAGGCCCACGTACTCGTACGGCATGACGGCGGCGCGCTCGGACTGCATCCGGCGGAGCAGGGCGAGCAGCGGCTCGCCGGGGGCGAGGGCGACGCGGGCGGGGACGGTGTTGAGGAACATGCCGATGATGCCGGCGACGTTCGGGACGTCCGCCGGGCGGCCCGAGACGGCGGTGCCGAAGGCGACGTCGGAGCGGCCGGTGGTCGCGGAGAGCACCAGGGCCCAGGCGGCGTTGAGGACGGTGTTCAGGGTGAGGCCGTGGCGGCGGGCGGCGGCCCGCAGCCGGTCCCCGGTCTCCTGGTCGAGCCGGGCGTCGAAGTCCACCGGGATGACCGGGCCGGTGTCGCGGCCGGAGGGGGCGAGCAGGGTGGGCTCGTCGAAGCCCGCGAGGGCCCGGCGCCAGGCGTCCTTGGCGAGGGTCGTGTCCTGGGCGTCGAGCCAGGCGAGGTGGTCGCGGTAGTCGCCGGGCACCGGGAGCCCGGCGGGGTCGCCGGCCCGCTCGTACAGGGTGAACAGCTCTTCGAGGAACAGCCAGGCGGACCAGCCGTCCCAGAGGATCAGGTGGTGGGTGACGACGAGCCGGTCCCGGCCGTCGCCGAGGCGGACGAGGAGGAGGCGGCAGAGCGGTGCGGCGGCGAGGTCGAAGCGCTGCCTGCGGTCGGCGGCGAGGAGTTCCTCCGTACGGGCCCGCTGCTCGTCGGCGGGCAGACCGGACAGGTCGGCCTCGACGAGCGGGATCTCGGCGCCCTCCACGATGAACTGCACCGGCTGGGGCAGTCCGTCGCTGGTGAATCCGGCGCGCAGTCCGGTGTTGCGGTCGAGGAGGGTCCGGCAGGCGGCCCGCAGCCGTGCGGTGTCGATCCGGTGGTCGAGGTCCAGGGTCTCCTGGGACTGGTAGACGTCGAGCGCGTCCCCGGCGTCGTAGGTGGCGTGGAAGTACATGCCCTCCTGGAGCGGGGAGAGCGGCCAGATGTCGGAGACGGGCCGTCCGGCGGCGGTGTGGACGCGGGCGGTCTCCTCGGGGGTGAGGTCGGGGCCCCTGAAGGCGGCTCCGGGCTCCGGTTCCGGTTCCGCCGGGGGCGCGGCGGCGGTGAGCTGGTCGAGGAGGGCCTTGAGCGCGGGGTCGACGGCGGCGCCGGACCGCTGCTGGAGGGCGAGGACGGCCTGGAGGGCGGCGGCGGCCTGCCCGGCGTCGGTTGCGGAGACGGTCACGCCGTCGGGCTGCACGGGTACCTCGGGGGTGTCGGCGGATACGGGCGGGGCGGGGGCGTCCGGGACGGCGGCGGCGAGGGCGGCCGGGGTGCGGTGCTCGAAGACGTCGCGGGGGCTGAGGTCCAGTCCCCTCGCACGCGCGCGGGTGGCGACGGAGATCGAGCTGAGGCTGTCGCCGCCGAGCACGAAGAAGTCGTCCTCGGCGCCCACGCCCGGGATGCCGAGGACCTCGGCGAAGACCGCGCACAGGGCGTGCTCGCGCGGGCTCCGGGGCGCGCGTCCGGCGGCCCGGGGGGCCGTCTCGGGCGCGGGCAGGGCGTTCTGGTCGAGCTTGCCGCTGGGGGTCAGCGGCAGTTCGGCGACGACCACGACGGCGCCCGGCACCATCGGGGCGGGCAGCGCGCCCTCCAGGGCGGTCCGCAGGGCCTCTCCGGCGAGCGCGGCGCCGGGGGCGGCGACGGCGTAGCCGACGAGGGTTCCGGCGCGGACGACGACGGCGGCGCGGGCCACGCCGGGCAGCGCGGCGAGGGCGGTCTCGATCTCGCCGGGCTCGACGCGGTTGCCCCGGATCTTGACCTGCCGGTCGGTGCGGCCGAGGTACTCCACGGCCCCGTCTGCGCGGCGCCGCACCAGGTCGCCGGTGCGGTACATCCGCTCCCCCGGCGTCCCGTACGGGTCGGCGACGAAGCGTTCGGCGGTGAGGCCGGGGCGGTCGTGGTAGGCGCGGGCGAGCTGAACCCCGGCGAGGTACAGCTCGCCGGGGACGCCGTCGGGCACCGGTCGCAGGAACGGGTCGAGGACGTGCAGCCGGGTGTTCCACACGGGCCTGCCGATCGGCACGGCCGGGGCGTCACCGCCCTCGTACGGGAAGTACGTGACGTCGACGGCCGCCTCGGTGGGGCCGTACAGGTTGTGCAGCGGGACGGGCGGGCGGCCGTGCCGGGAGGTCAGTTCCGACCAGCGCCGGGCGTCGGCGCCGGTGAGCGCCTCGCCGCTGCAGAACACCCGGCGCAGGCTCGCCGTCCAGTCGGGGGTGCCGGGCCCGGGGGCCGGGGCGGTCTCCATGACCCGGGTGAACGCGGCCAGCATCGAGGGCACGAAGTGCAGGGTGGTGACGGCCCGTCGGGCGACCAGTCCGGCGAGGTACTCCGGGTCGCGGTGCCCGTCGGGGCGGGCGAGGACGACGGTGGCGCCCTCGACGAGCGGCCAGAAGAACTCCCACACGGACACGTCGAAGCTGGACGGCGTCTTCTGGAGGACCCGGTCGTCGGCGGTCAGCCCGTACGCGCCCTGCATCCAGGCGAGCCGGTTGACGACGGCCCGGTGGGTGACGGCGACGCCCTTGGGGCGCCCGGTGGAGCCGGAGGTGTAGATCAGGTACGCGGGGTGGTCGGGCCCGGCGGAGCGGGCGGAGGTGTCCGTGGCGGCGGTCCCGTCCCCGGCGGCGGTCTCGTCCCGGTCGGCGGTGCCGTTCTCGTCGGCGGGGTCGTTCTCGTGTCCGGTACCGATGAGGAGGTGCGCGAGGCCGGGGACGGCCGGGAGGCGTCCGGCGGACTCCTCGGTCGTCACGGCCAGCCGGGCGCCGGAGTCCGCCAGCATGAACGCCACCCGGTCGGCCGGGTAGTCCAGGTCGACCGGGAGGTAGGCGGCGCCCGCCTTGAGGACGCCGAGGAGGGCGACCATCAGTTCCGCCGAGCGCGGGACGGCGACGGCGACGTACGTCTCGGGTCCCGCGCCGCGCGCCCGCAGCCGCCGGGCCAGCGCCTCGGCCCGCCGGTCGAGCTCGGCGTAGCTGAGGACGGTGTCCTCGGAGGCGACGGCCGGGGCGTGCGGGGTGCGGGCCGTCCGGTCCGCGATCAGGGAGGCGAGGGTGGCCTCCGGCACGGGGTGCGCGGTGGCGTTCAGTTCCGTCAGGTGCTCCCGCTCGCGGGCGGAGAGCAGGTCGGTGCGGGCGACGGTCCGTCCGGAGTCGCCGACCACGGTGCGCAGCAGGCCCGTGAACCGGTTCGCGAGGACGGCGACCGCCACCTGGTCGAGCCGCGCCGCGTCGTGCTTGAACCGCAGCAGCAGCCCGTCGGCGGAGGGCTCGACCACGAGGGCGAGCGGGTAGTGGACGGCGTCGAGGACCTCGGCGCCGGTGACGAGGGGCCCGTCGCCCGCGGGGGTCCCCCCGGTGCGGGCGCCCGGGCCGGACGCGTCCCGGAGGCGGGCCGGGTCGTCCCCGGTGGGGTAGTTCTCGAAGACCACGAGCGTGTCGAAGAGTTCGCCGCCGCCCGCGATCCGCTGGATCTCGGCGAGACCGAGGTGCTGGTGGTCGAGGAGGGCGCTGTGCTCGTCCTGGACGCGGCGGAGCAGACCGGTCAGGGTCTCGTCGGGGCGCAGGGCCACCCGGGCGGGGACCGTGTTGACGAACAGGCCCACGGCGGAGTCCAGGCCGGGGACCTCGGTGGTCCGGCCCGACACGGTGGTGCCGAAGACGATGTCGTCGGCACCGGTCAGCGCACCGAGCAGCAGTCCCCACACGCCGTGGACGACGCTGCTCAGGGTGAGCCCGTGGGTCCTGGCGTAGGCGGTGAGCGCGTCGCCGAGGTCCCGGGGCAGGCGCGTGTCGACCTGCTCGGGGCGGGCGGGCGCGGACGGGCCCGGCTCGGCGGGCGCGGCGCCCTCCGGGGCGGGCAGCCGGGTGGGGCCTTCGAGTCCGGCCAGGGCCTCGCGCCAGGCCGTGCGCGCGGCCTCGCGGTCCCGGCCCGCGAGCCAGGAGAGGTACGGTTCCGGCGCCACGGCGGGAGCGAGGTCGGCGCCCCGGTAGGCGGCGGTCAGCTCGCGCAGCAGGACGGCGACCGACCAGCCGTCGGCGACGATGTGGTGCAGGGTCAGGAGCAGCCGGTGGCGCGGTCCTTCGGTGACGAGGGTGGCGCGCAGCAGCGGCGCCCGGCCGAGGTCGAACGGCAGCTCCCGGTCCTCGCGGAGGAGGTCGTCGAGGGCCGTCACGGCGGTGTCGGCCTCCCGCCACGGGAGGGTCGCCCGGTCCGCGAGCCGCTGCACGACCCGGCCGCCCGGCAGCTGCCGGAAGGAGGCGCGGAGCAGCGGGTGGCGGTCGAGGAGGAGCTGGAGCGCGGCGCGGAGCCGTTCCGGGTCCACCCGTTCCGAGAGGTCGAGGAGTTCCTGCACCACGTACAGGTCGGCGGCGGTGCCGTCGAACTCCGCGTGGAAGAAGAAGCCTTCCTGGAGCGGCGAGACGGGCAGCGCGTTTCCGTCGAGGTCCACCCGGCGCGCGGGGGCGGCGGGCGCCCCGGCGGTACCGGCGGCGGTGGCGAGGGCGGCGACGGTCCGGTGCCGGAAGACCTCGCGCGGGGTGACGGCGAGACCTGCCTCGCGGGCCCGGTTCACCAGCCGGACGGCGACGATGCTGTCACCGCCCAGCTCGAAGAAGCTGTCGTGGACGCCGACCGAGGGCAGCCCGAGGACCTCGGCGAAGAGCGCCGCGAGGGTGGTCTCGGCGGGGGTGGTCGGGGCGTCGGCGCCGGACAGGGACGTCCAGCGGGGGTCGGGCAGGGCCTTGGTGTCGAGCTTGCCGTTGGGGGTCAGCGGGAGCGGGCCGTCGAGTACGACGACCGCCGAGGGCACCATGTGCTCGGGCAGCGCCCCGGCCACGCGCGCGCGTGCGGCGGCGACGATGCCCGCGGTGAGCTCGGCGCGTGCGGCGTCGTCGGCATCTTCGGGGTCTTCGGCCGGGGGCCGTGTCCCATCCCCGTGTCCGGTCGTGGTCGCGGGTCCCTGGCCGGTTTCGGTCGCGGTCGTGGCTCCGGGGCCCGCTTCGGGCCCTGCCGGGGTCACCGGGACGACGTAGGCGACCAGGCGCTTGACGCCCCGGTGGTCCTCGCGGGCCAGGACGGCGGTCTGGGCGATGCCCTCGCAGGCCATGAAGGCGCTCTCGACCTCGCCCGGTTCCACCCGGTGGCCCCGGATCTTGATCTGGCCGTCGGCGCGGCCCAGGAACTCCAGGTTGCCGTCGGCGCCCCAGCGGACCCGGTCGCCCGTGCGGTACATCCGCGTGCCGGGGGCGCCGTAGGGGTCGGCGACGAACCGCTCCGAGGAGAGGCCCGCGCGGCCCAGGTAGCCGCGTGCGAGGCCGCGCCCGGCGACGTACAGCTCTCCCTCCGTGCCGACGGGCACCGGCCGCAGTGCCGTGTCGAGGACGTAGGCGCGGGTGTTGGGGTCGGGGCGGCCGATGGGCGCGGGGCCCGGCCGGTCGGGGTCGGCGGTCCAGAGCGTGGAGTTGACGCTCGCCTCGGTCAGTCCGTAGGCGACGACGACGCGGAGCCGTCCCTCCCAGCGGGCGATCAGCTCGCCGGGTACCGCCTCGGTGCCGACGACGAGCACGGCGCCGTCGGGGAGTTCGCACTCCTGCGGCAGGGCGGAGACCAGGGAGGGCGGCAGGATCATGTGGGTGGCGCGGTGCCGCGCGATGTACTCGGTGAGCGCGGGGCCCGCGACCCGGCGTTCGGCCGGGACGAGGATGATCCGGCCGCCGACGCACAGGGACATGATCAGGTCCCACACGGTGACGTCGAAGCCGACGGAGGCGAACTGCACGACCCGGCTCCGGGCGGTGACGCCGATCCGGTCGGTGGCGGTGGCGATGAGGCTGCCGACGCCGTCGTGCGGGACGACGACGCCCTTGGGGCGGCCGGTGGAGCCGGAGGTGTAGATGACGTACGCGGCCTGGTCGAGCGGCACGGGCGGCGGCGGGGGCAGGGCGGTCGCGGCGGCGAGTGCCTCGGTGACGGCCGGGTCGTCCAGGAGCAGCGGGACGGTGTCCGGGGCCCCGGGCAGCTCGGCGGCCAGCTCCCGTACGGTGAGGACGGTACGGGCCCCGGCGTCGGCCAGCATGTAGGCGATCCGGTCCCGGGGGTGGTCCGCGTCGAGCGGCAGGTAGGCCCCGCCCGCCTTCATGACGGCGAGGAGCGCGACCACCAGTTCGGGCGAGCGGGGCAGGGCCACGCCCACCACGTCCTCGGTGCCGACGCCCCGGGCGCGCAGCACGCGGGCGAGCCGGTCGGCGGCCTCGTCGAGGGCGGCGTAGGTCAGCTCCCGGTCCTCGCAGACCAGGGCGACGGCCTCGGGGGTCCTGCGGACCTGCTGTTCGAAGGCGGCGGGCCAGGAGAGTTCGGCGACCTCGCGCGGGGCGGCGCCGAACGCGTCGAGGAGGAGCGCGCGTTCGGCGCCGGTGGTCAGCTCGGCGCGGCCGAGGGGCCGGTCGGGGTGCCGGGTGAGGGCGTCGAGCAGGGCGAGGAAGCGGTGCTCGTGGGCGGCGAGGGTCTCGGGGTCGCAGACGTCGGCGTCCGCGTCGAGGTGGAGGGTGTGTCCTTGTCCTGCGGGGCCCTCGGCGAAGGAGAAGGCGAGGTCGCTGACCGGGCCGAGCCAGACGGGGCGCAGTTCGGCCCGGAGTCCGGCGAAGGCGGGGACGGCGAGGCGGGGCAGCACGTTGACGGTCGGGCCGACCAGTTCCGGTACGCCGTCGACCAGGCCCAGTTCCCTGGCCAGGTCCTCGGCGCGGTGGCGGCCGTGCGCGACGGCGTCCGCGACCGTGTCGTGGACCTGCGCCAGGAGGGCCCTGCCGGTGGTGGCGGGGCGGACGGCGAGGCGCAGCGGGACGATGTTGGAGACCATGCCGGGGACGCGGGCGGAGACCTCGTCGTGCCGGGCGGCGACGGGCAGTCCGAGGACGAGGTCCTGCTCGCCGGTGGCCCGGTGCAGATAGGCGGCGACGGCGGCGACGAGGACCCGGGAGGGCCGGACGTCGGCGGTGTGCGCGAGGGCGGTCAGCCGCTCGACGGTCCCGGGGTCCAGTTCCGTGGTGCGGCGCAGTCGCCGGGTCATGGGGGACGCGCCGCGTGCCACGAGCCGGACGGGTTCGGGGCGGTCGGCCATCCGCTCCAGCCACCAGGCGCGGTCGGCGGCGTGCCGCTCGGAGGCGCGGTAGGCGTGGTCGGCCTCGACGAGCCGGGCGAGGGAGCCGGGGTGCGGGCCGGTTCCGGGCGGGGCGTCGGCGGGGTTCCGCAGGGCCGGGGCGCCGGTCGTGGTCGCGGTGCCGGGGGTCCCGGCGTCGGAGGTCCGGGCGTCGGGGGTCTCGTCGCCCGGGGTCCGGGGCTCGGGTGCCGGGGGTCCGTCCGGTGCCCCGGCCGCGTACAGTTCGCCCGCGCGCCGGGTGATGAGGGCCGCTGCCGCGCCGTCGGCGACGATGTGGTGGTAGCGCTGGCACCACAGGACCCGGTCGTCCGCGAGGCGCAGCAGGGTGTGGCCGGTGAGCGGGTCCGCGGTGAGGTCGACGGGCCGTTCGCGGTCGGCGGCTATCCAGTGGTCGGCCGCTTCGTCGGGGTCGTCCGTGTGGCGCAGGTCGGCCAGGCCGACGGTGACGGGGTGGGCGCCGGGTTCCTGGCGCGGTCCTCCGTCACCTTCGGTGAACCGTACGTGCAGGCTCTCGGCCTCCCGGACGGCGCGGCGGACGGCGCCGGTGAGGCGGTCGAGGTCGACGGCTCCCCGGAGGTGGAGCGCGAACACGATGGTGTAGGCGCTGCTGTCCGGTTCGATCTGCTGGGCCAGCCAGATGCCGGACTGCCCTCCGGTGACGGGGAGGCCGGAGGCTGGCTTCCGGTCGGACTCGACGTCGAACATCGTACGAAGTGGCCTTTCCCTGGGGGTGCGGGGTGGTGGCGGCACAAACCGGCGACGGCGTGGCGCAGGTCGCCACGCCGTCGGTCGGTCCGGCTCCTCGCCGGTGGGGCGTCAGCTGCCGGGCGTCACTTGACGGCCGTGAGCAGGGGCTCGATCTCGTCGATGGCGTACGGGATCGACAGGACGGTGTTGAAGGAGAAGGCGGCGCCGATGTCCGGGCCCTGGTAGGGCACGAAGAGGTCGCGCTTCTCCTGGTTGACCTTGAGCTTCTTGTAGAGCGGCTCGGCCTTGATGCGGTCGTTGGCGTCGGTGCTGGAGGTGACCCAGACGAGCCGGTCGACATCGAGGACGTCGAGCTTCTCCGCGCTCAGCTCGGCGACGTTCCAGCCGGGCTTGGCCAGGCTGTCGATCTCCGGCTTCAGCTTGAAGCCCAGCGCGTTGAAGAAGAGCGACTTGGGGTCGGTCCTCGTGAACGCGGAGTACTTGCCCGCCTCGAAGCTGTCGGCGACGGCGAGGGTCTTCGTCGCCCACTCGGGGTGCTTGTCGCGGACGGCCTTGAACCGGGTGTCGATGTCCGCGATCAGCTTGTCGGCCTCGGTGCCCTTGCCGAGCGCCTTGCCGATCTGCTGGGTCATCAGCTGCCAGGGGGCGCCGTAGTCCGGGTGGTCCTTGGGCTGGGCGACGACCTTGGTGAACTTGGAGAGCGTGTCGTACTGCTCCTTCTTCATCCCCGAGTACTGGGCGATGACGAGGTCCGGCTTGAGCGCGGCGATCTTCTCGATGTTGTACTCGTCGCGCTCGCCGACGATCTGGGGCTGGGTCGAGCCCCACTTCTCCTTGGCCCAGGGCCACTTGCCGTACGGCTTCTCCTTGAACCAGTCGACCGCGCCGGCCGGCTTGAAGCCGAGGGCGAGCACCGCGTCCTGGTCGGACAGGCCCAGGGTGACGATCGTCTTCGGTTCCGCGTCGATGGTCGTGGAGCCGTACTTGTGCTCGACGGTGACGGGGAACGCGGCGGACGTGCCGGAGCCGCCGGCCGGAGCCTTCGAGGTGGGCGCGGCGGGCGCGTCGCCGTTGCCGGATCCGCCGCCGCAGGCGGCGAGGGCGAGGGCCGCCGCCGTGGCGACGGCGATCCTGGGGGCGGATCTGGCGAACCGCGCGAAGACGGTACGAGGACCAGCGGACACGGACGTTCCTTTCGGGGATACCTGGTGCGTGCCCCGCCCGCCGGGTGCGGGTGACTCCGTCCGGAGGGCGGGGCGTTGGTGCGGTCGGTGCGTGGGGGGTGGCGCTGAGGGGGTGCGCTAGCGCGCGGTGCCGACGCCGTCGGCCAGCGGCCGGATCTCGTCGGTGGTGCGGGTCCCGGTGGCATCGGCCAGACCCCGGTCGAGGACCGAGTCGAGGATCTCGCCGACCCTGATCGCCGTGTTGGAGAGCAGCGAGGAGGTGATGCCGTGGGTGTGCTCGGTGCCGCCCTGGAGGTAGATCCCGCAGCGGAGTTCGGCGTCGGTGGCGATCCGGTAGTCGCGCTCGACGCGGACCCGTCCCTGGTCGTCGCGGTGGCAGCGGTCGGCGACCGGGCCGAGCAGACCAAGGGGTTCGGCGGGGCTGTAGCCGGTGGCGTAGACGACGACGTCGGCGTCGAGGGTGGTCTCCTCGCCCGTGACGAGGGAGGTGACGAAGGCGCGGACCTTGTCGGGTCCGTCCTCGACGCCGGTGAGCCGGGAGACGTTGATGAAGCGGAGCCGTTCGGTCCCGAGGACCTTCTCCTGGTACGCCTGGCGGTAGAGGTCGTCGATGAGGTCGATGTCCACCACGGAGTAGTTGGTGTTCCCGTGGTAGTCCATCAGCTTGCGCTTCACGTCGTCGGGGGCGGTGAAGTACTCGTCGACCGCGTCGGGGTCGAAGATGCGGTTGGCGAAGGCGCTGTCGTCGGCGGGGCTGTAGCCGTAGCGGGAGAAGACGGCGCAGATCTCGGCCTCGGGGAAGCGCCGGTGGAGGTAGGCCACGTTCTCGGCGGCGCTCTGTCCGGCGCCGACGACCACGAACCGCTGCGGGGAGGTGCCTTCGAGTCCTTCGACCTTGGCGAGCAGCTCGGAGTTGTGCCAGACGCGGTCGCTGCGGTCGACGCCTTCGGGCATACGGGGCCGGAGCCCGGTGCCGAGGACGAGGTTCCGGGCGCGGTGGACGACGAGTTCGGTGCCGGACCGGGCGGTCACGTCGAGGTACTCGATGACGCCGTCGCGCTCGACCGGTTCCACGGAGACGATCTCGTGGCCGTACGAGACCATGTCGTCGACCTTGGACGCGGCCCACTCGAAGTAGTCGTGGAACTCGACGCGCAGCGGGAAGAGGTTCTTGTGGTTGACGAAGTCGATCAACCGGCCCCTGCTCTGCAGATAGCAGAGGAAGCTGTACTCGCTGGTCGGGTTGCGCAGGGTCACCAGGTCCTTGAGGAAGGACACCTGCATGGTCGCGTCGTCGATCAACATGCCGCGGTGCCAGCCGAAGCGGGGCTGGCGCTCGAAGAAGTGGGCGGTGACCGCCTCTTGCCTTCCGACGCGTGCGTTGTGCTCGCTGAGCGCTATCGCCATGGCCACATTGGACGGCCCGAAGCCGATGCCTATGAGGTCGTGGACCAGAGGTGCGTCATCAGGAGGAACCTGCGACATGTCGCTCCCATCGTGCGGGAAAGTGCGGGAAGGGGGGCTGAAATGAGGCGGAAGGTGGGCAGGAGCACCGGGCACACGGGCGCCACCGATCGACCGCCGAGCCGAACTTAGGTAAAGCTAACCTGATCTGGCGATGCTGTCGACGGGGCAAAACGGACATCGCAGGGACATCGCCGCTCAAGCAGGGCCGAAATCAAGCCAGTTGCAGTGTTAGGTAAGCCTTGCTTTACTGGCGCCGGTCAATCGCTCTACCGAGGAGGAAGCCCATGCGGGTCGTCATGTTCGGCTATCAGACCTGGGGCCACCGCACCCTCCAAGCGCTCCTGGACTCCGAACACGAGGTCGTCCTCGTCGTGACGCACCCCAGGAGCGAGAACGCCTACGAGAAGATCTGGAGCGACTCGGTCGCCGATCTCGCCGCCGAGCACGGCGTGCCCGTCGTCATACGCAACAGGCCCGACGACGAAGAGCTGTTCACCCGCCTCAAGGAGGCCGAGCCGGACATCATCGTCGCCAACAACTGGCGCACCTGGATCCCGCCGCACATCTACGGGCTGCCCCGGCACGGCACCCTGAACATCCACGACTCGCTGCTGCCCAAGTACGCGGGCTTCTCGCCGCTGATCTGGGCCCTGATCAACGGCGAGACCGAAGTCGGCGTCACCGCCCACATGATGGACGAGGTGCTCGACGCGGGCGACATCGTCCAGCAGCGGTCCGTGGCCGTCGGACCGACGGACACGACCACCGACCTCTTCCACAAGACGGTCGACCTGATCGCGCCGGTCACCGTCGAGGCGCTCGACCTGATCGCCTCCGGGCGGGCCGAGTTCAGGAAGCAGGACCGGACGCAGGCCAGCTTCTTCCACAAGCGGGCCGAGGAGGACATCAGGATCGACTGGAGCTGGCCCGCCGAGACCCTGGAACGGCTGGTCCGCGCCCAGTCCGCGCCCTACCCGAGCGCCTTCACCTTCCACCGGGGCAAGCGCCTCGAAGTGCTCTCCGCCGTGGTGTCCGAGGGACGGTACGGGGGCACCCCCGGCCGGATCTTCTACCGCGAGGGCGACGGCGTCGTGATCGTCGCCGGTGCCGACGCGCGGACCGGCCGCAACCACGGGCTCGCCATGACCCGGGTCCGGACGGAGGACGGGCGCGAACTGCCGGCCGCCGAGTACTTCACCTCCATGGGCGGCTACCTCACCGGCCGTCCCTGACGCGCCGGAGAGCGAGGAGCAGCCGATGGACCAGCCGGTCGTCACCGGTTTCCCGCACCATCTCCCGGGGGCGACGTTCGCCGTCGTCGGCATCGCGAGCGCGCCGACGGACTGGGCGAAGGTCTTCCGCTCGCTCGCCGAGGCCGGTCTGACCCTCGATCCGGCGACGGGCGCGGGGACCGCCACCGTCCCCGGCTCCCCCGGCGTTCCCGTACCGGCACACGCGTCGGCGCGGGAGTCGGTACACGCGTCGGCGATGGAGCCGGGACGGGAGTCGGCGCGAGCGACGGCACAGGACCCGTCGCGGGGCCCTTCGCCGGAGCCGTCACCGACGTCGGCGCAGGACCCGCCCCCGGCCGTGTCCCGGGCGCGGGCGCCCGGGTCGTCGCCCGCACGGGCCATGACTCCGCCCAGCGTGCTCGGTCTGAACGCGTACCTCATGCACGCCGTCGGCCGGTCCGCGCGGCGCCGCCTCGCGGAGACGCTGGAGGCCCGGGGGTTACGCCTCTGGCACCTCACCGTGATGACGCTGCTCGCCGACCTCGGCCCGCAGATGAAGACCGCCCTGGCCACCCGGCTCGCCATCAACGCCAGCGACCTGGTGAAGGTCGTCGACGATCTGGCGCGGGCCGGGCAGGTGGACTGCGTCCGGGACCACGTCGACCGGCGCCGGGTCGTCGTACGCCTCACTCCCGAGGGAACGGCCGCGCTGCGCGAACTGAGCGCCGAGATCGCGGCGGTGGACGACGAGGTGCTCACCCCGCTGGACGCCGGGGAGCGCGAGCAGCTCGCCGCTCTGCTCCGCCGGGTGCACGCGCATCTGGAACCGCCTCCGGCCGGTGGCCGCCCGCCCGCGCGCGGAGCGCTTCCGAGGTGAAGTCGCAGGTGGGCCGCGTGTCGATCAGACGCGCGGCCCTCCTCCCGGGGTTCGAGCAGGGCAAAGAAATAGGTTAGGCTCACCTAACAAGCGCCTCGCGATGGCCGCTGCTCCCGTACACATCCGTCTGCGGGGGCGTCAGGCGGGGCGGCAGCACATCCCTGCCCGGAGACAAGGATCCACCATGCCTTCTGTGTTCACCCCCGTCCGCCGTCGCGTCCTCGTGGCGAGCGCCGCCGCGGTCTCGCTCGGCCTCATGGCGACCGGGTGCGGCTCGGACGACAAGAAGGGCGACGCCCCGGGCTCCGCGGCCAAGGCTCCCGCCGGCGCCTTCCCCGTCACCCTGAAGAGCGCGCTCGGCGAGGCCGTCATCAAGGAGAAGCCGAAGCGCGTGGTGACCCTCGGCCAGGGTTCGGCCGAGACCGCCATCGCCCTCGGCAACGTCCCGGTCGGCATCGAGGAGTACGCCTGGGGCAGCGACAAGACCGGCTACCTCCCCTGGATCCACGCGGCCGTGACCACGTCCGGCGGCACGCTGCCCAAGCAGTTCAAGGGCGGCGAGGAACTCGACATCGAGGCCATCACCGAGCTGGAGCCCGACGTCATCCTGGCCCCCTGGTCGGGCATCACGCAGAAGCAGTACGACATCCTGAAGGACATCGCGCCCACCGTCGCCTACCCCGAGAAGGCGTGGAGCACGAACTGGGACCAGCAGATCGAGATCGTCGCCAAGGCGCTCGGCCAGCCGGAGAAGGCCAAGGAGCTGGAGTCGAAGATCGACAAGCAGCTCTCGGACGCCGCCGCCTCCCGCCCGAACTACAAGAACGTCACGTTCTCGTACATCTACAACACCGGCCCCGGCAGCCTCGGCATCTTCAAGCCCGAGGAGCAGCGCGTGGCGATGGTGTCCAAGCTCGGTCTGAAGGTGGACCCGGTCGTCGACTCCTTCAAGGAGACCGAGGGCACCGACTCCGCCCTCATCGGCCTGGAGAACGCCAACAAGCTGTCCGCCAGCGACATCGCCTTCACCTTCTACATGGACGACAAGTCCCGCAAGGAGATCGAGGCCCAGCCCCTCTACGCGGCCATCCCCGCCGTGAAGAAGCAGGCCCTCGTCTACAGCCACGACCAGCCGTTCGTCACCGCCTCGTCGATGATCAACCCGCTGACCGTGCCGTACAGCATCGAGCGCTACCTGCCGATGATCGACAAGGCCGTCGCCAAGGCCGGGAAGTAACCGCGGTCCCGGCGTGACCACTCCTTCCCGGACCCTCCGAGGCCCCGCCGTCGCACGGCGGGGCCTCGGACGGCATGTCATCGGCGCTGTCCTGTGCCTGGCCCTGCTCGCCCTCGCGCTGTTCGCCAGCGTCATGTTCGGCAGCAGGCCGACCTCCTTCGGCGACGTCCTGCGGGTCCTCACCGGCGAGGGCGACGCGTACACCCGCACCGTCGTCGAGAGCCGCTACCCGCGCACCGCCCTCGGAGTCCTCGCGGGCCTCTGCCTGGCCGTCGCGGGCACCCTGATGCAGGGCATCACCCGCAATCCGCTCGCCGAGCCGGGACTCCTCGGCATCAACGCGGGCGCGTCCGCGAGCATCGTCGCCGCCACCGCGTTCCTCGGTGCCTCCGGGCAGCGGGAGACCATCTGGTGGGCCCTCCTCGGGGCGCTGGCCATCGGTGTCGTCGTCCATCTCATCGGCACCGCGGGCGGCGGGGGCGGGCCGGTCCGGCTGGTCCTCGCCGGAGCGGTGCTCTCCGCCGTCCTCGCCGCCTTCATCCAGGCCGTCGCCCTGTCCGACCCCCGGGTGTTCGACACCTACCGCTACTGGGTCGTGGGCGCGCTCGGCGGGCGCGGCTTCGACGCCTTCTGGGCCGTGCTGCCGTTCGCGGCGGCCGGTCTGCTGCTCGCCCTGCTGCTCGCGCCGGGCCTCAACGCCATGGCGATGGGCGACGACAAGGCGGCCTCGCTCGGCATCAGCCCGGCCCGGATCAAGGGCGGCGGGCTGCTCGCGGCGACCCTGCTGGCCGCCGCCGCCACCGCCGCCGTCGGCCCCATCGCCTTCGTCGGCCTGGCCGTCCCGCACGTGGTGCGGGCGCTGGTGGGGGCCGACTTCCGGGCCCAGATCGCCTTCAGCGCCCTCGCGGGTCCCGCGCTGCTGCTCTTCGCCGATGTCATCGGCCGGGTGCTGCTGCGTCCGCAGGAGCTGATGGTCGGCGTCGTCACCGCCTTCGTCGGCGCCCCCGCCCTGCTCTTCGCCGTCCGCCGTATGAGGGGGGCCTCATGAGGACCGCCGACCCGACGGGCACCACGCCCGTCTCCACCGCGCCCGTCCCCACCGGGACCGTAGCGCCCCGGCCGACGCGTCCCGCCGGACGCACGGTGCTGAGGATCGGCCCCTGGGTCGCCCTCCCCGTGCGCCGCCTCTCCCTGGTCGCGGGCGCGGCGACCCTGCTGCTGCTCGTGGCCGCGGCGGTGGCCACCCTGTCGATGGGGCGGCTCGGCATCCAGCTCGCCGACCTGCCGTCCGCCCTCGCGGGCGAGGCGACCGGCAAGAACGCCTTCGTCCTCAACCGGCTGCGCGGCCCGAGGCTCGTGGTGGCCGTCGCGACCGGCGCCGCCTTCGGCCTGTCCGGGGCCCTGTTCCAGTCCGTCACCCGCAACCCGCTGGGCAGCCCCGACGTGATCGGGCTGGGCGCCGGGGCCGGTGCGGGGGCCGCGGCAGCCGCCCTGTTCCTGCCCGACGTCCTGCCGGTGCCGGTCGGCGCGCTGCTCGGCGCGGTCCTCGCGATGGCGGTGGTGTTCCTCGCCACCGGCACCGGGTTCCGCAATCCGGGCCGCCTCGTGGTGGCGGGCATCGGCGTGGCCGCCATGGCGACGGCACTGACCCAGTACGTGGTCTACGCCGTCGAGCGCGACAAGGCGACCGCCCTCACCTCGTACATCAACGGCAGTCTCTCGGCCCGTTCCTGGGACGACGCGACGACCATCTGGACGGTGCTGCTGCTCTCGCTGCCGCTCGCGGCGCTCCTGGCACGGCCCCTGTCCGTCGGCGAGATGGGCGACGAGCTGTCGAGCGGGCTCGGCGCCCGGCCGGGCCGGACCGCGACCGGCGCGGTCGCCCTGTCGATCGTGCTCTCGGCGGGCGCGGTGAGCGTCGCGGGACCGATCGCCTTCGTGTCCCTGACGGCGCCGCAGATCGCCAAGCGGGTCACCCGGGGCGGTGGCCCGCACCTGATGATGTCCACCCTGATGGGGGCGCTGCTGCTGGTCCTCGCGGACCTCACAGCGCAGCAGCTGCCGCTCTTCGACAACCTGCCGGTCGGCCTCTACACGATGGCCCTCGGCGGTACGTACCTGGGCTATCTGCTCCTGCGGGAGTGGCGCCGTCCCGCCTGACGGTACGACGCCCGACGGTACGAAGAGGACGGCGCGGGGCCCGGAGGAACTCTCCTCCGGGCCCCGCGCCGTTCCCGCCTCCGGGCCCGCGCCGTTCCCGTACGGGCGGCGGACCGTCACCGGGGCGCTTCCCGTACGGGCGGCGGACCGCTACCGGGGCGTCAGCGGTTCGCCCGCGAGCACGTTCCACCGTCCGGCGCGCCCGCTGAGGCGGACGGCGGTCAGCGGGCGCACGTCGAGCCGCCGGGCCGTCGCGTCGGGGGCGCCGAGCGCGTGGACCGTCGCGGCGCGCACCACGTCCGGTTCGGCGACCACGACGACCGGCCCGGAGCCGGAGCCCAGGGCGTCGAGCCAGTCGCCGACCCGGACCCGCAGCGCGCTCAGGGACTCCCCGCCGTGCGGCGCGGCCGTCGGGTCGGACAGCCAGACGCCGAGCGCCGCCTCCTCGGTGGCGGCGACCTCCGCGAGGGTCCGTCCGCGCCACCGTCCCGTGGCGCAGCCCGCGAGGGCGTCGACCGGGGCGGCGGTGAGCCCCAGGGCTCGGGCGGTGTCCCGGCAGCGCGCGGAGGGCGAGCGGTACGCCCGCGCGGCGGCGGGGGCGGCCGGGGCGGCGGCCTCGGCGAGCGCCGCTCCCCCCGGGTCGAGGGGGCTGTCGTCGTCGAACCGCACCTCGCGCAGGGCCCCGCTCGTCGCGGGGGAGATCAGCGTGAGCCGGACGGTCATCGCGGTCCTTCGGGAGTGGGCGACACGGGCGGGGCGGGTACGCCGGTGGGGGCGGTACGCCGGTGGGGGCGGCGCCCAGGGTACTGCGGGGCCCGGCCGGGCGGGCGCCGCTTCAGGGGACGGGGCAGGTGGACGGGCCCCGGTCGGCCGGGGGCGCCTCCTCTCGCATCGCAGGCGGGTCCCGGCCCGCCGGAGGTTCCTTCCGCGGGCGTTCCCGGCCCCACGGCGGCTCCGTTCTCGGGTGGGTCCCGGTCCCCGCCGGAGGGCTCCCTCCCTGGCCGTTCCCGTCCCAACAGGCGGACGGGCGGAGGTGATCCCCGCCTCACGCCCTTGGCGGCGGGCACCACGCGCGGTACCGTCGGGCGACATCTCAACAACGTGACGACGGCGAGACGGAAGTCCGGTGGAAAACCGGCACGGTCGCGCCACTGTGTGCCGGGGCGCGCCCTCCTGCGGGGGCGCTGTCGCGGCGAGTCAGACCCGTGGACCGTCGTCCTGCACCACCGATCGGGACGCGAGTTCCCGCAGGAGGTTCCATCATGGCCGAGGCCGTCGTGTCCGCCGCATCCAGCCCTTCCGTGGCCGTTCCGGCCCCGTTGCCCGTCCGGGCCGTTCTTCCCTGGGCCTTCTTCGTCGGCCTTCTCGCGCTGATCGCCCTGTACTTCGTGGGCGCCGAGCAGGGTGCCACCTCGCTGTTCGCGGGCTCCGACGTGCACGAGTGGGTGCACGACGGACGTCATCTGCTCGGCTTCCCCTGCCACTGAGAGGCGTTCCGCACATGCACGCCTCAACTGTCAGATCCCTGCTGGTCCGTGGGATGCTCGCGGGCCTGATCGCCGGACTCTTCGCCTTCGCCGTGGCCTATGTGGCCGGTGAGCCGTCCGTGAACGGCGCCATCGCGGTGGAGGAGGCCCAGGCCGCCCAGGAGTCGCACGCCGGACACGGCGACGCCGCCGCCGGTGCGGAGGAAGAGGAGGAGGTGGTCAGCCGTCCCGTGCAGTCCACCTTCGGCCTCGCCACGGGGGTCCTCGTCTACGGAGTGGCGCTCGGCGGCATCAGCGCGCTCGTGTTCTCCTTCGCGCTCGGCCGCGTGGGCCGGTTCAGCCCCCGGGCGACCGCCGCGCTGACCGCCGCCGCCGCGTTCACGACCGTGTACCTGGTGCCGTTCCTGAAGTATCCGGCGACCCCGCCCGCCGTCGGCAATCCCGACACCATCGGGAAGCGCACCACCCTGTTCTTCCTGATGATCCTGCTCAGTGTGCTGCTCGCCGTCGCCGCCGTGATCGTCGGACGGCGGCTCGCCCCGCGTCTGGGCAACTGGAACGCGGCCCTGGTCGCCGGTGCCGGGTACCTCGTGGTGACCGGCCTCGCCTTCGCCGTACTGCCCGCCAACGACGACGCGGTGAAGGCGAGCTTCCCCGCCGCGCTGCTGTGGGAGTTCCGGCTGGCCTCGCTCGGTGTCCAGCTCGTGCTGTGGGCGGTCTTCGGGATCGTCTTCGGCGTCCTCGCCCAGAAGGCCCTGGCCACCCGGACGGCCGTGGGCGGCGCGACCGCCCCGGTGGCCGCGACGGTCGCCGACTGACTGACCCGCACACGGTCCCGCGCACAGCCCCGTACGCCCCTGGTGTACGGGGCTGTCCGCCGTCCTGGCCCCGCTGCGGCCCGGACCCGGTGGCCCCGCTGCCGGACCCATCGTCGGAGCGATCCGCTTCCGGCACCGGCACCGGCGCCGTCGTCGTCGGGGCGGAGCCGCGCTGAACGGGCCACTCCGCTGAATCCGGACCCTTCCGCTCCCCTCCCCCGCGCCGACCGCCCCGGCGCCCGCGCCGCGCGTCCTACCTGCCCGTCCGCTCCCCGCGTCCCCCGTGTCCCCCGGCGCGGCCCCCGGGGCGCGGGGCCCCGCCCCGAACGCGCCGTTGCGGGGCCCCGCCCGTACGGGCTCAATCGGAGGATGCCGGAGGAATCCCGGCGGGGAGGGGACACGATGGAGAGGCGTCCACGTCCGAACCAGGCCCTGCGCGATCTGCTCGCGGAGGCGGGCATGACGGCGGCCGAACTGGCGGCCGAGGTGAACAGAGCGGGGGCGGAGACCGGACGGACACTCGGCTACGACCGGTCGGCCGTCGCCCACTGGCTCGCCGGGACGAGACCGCGCGCGGCGGTGCTCGGTCTCGTCACCGAGGCGCTCTCACGCCGCCTCGGCCGCGAAGTGACCCTGCGCGAGACGGGTCTGGAGATCACGGCGGGTGCCACGGCGGACGTCACGGCCGCGCCGGACGAGCGGCCCGGTCCGGTCTCCGCCGTACGCGACCCGGGGCGGACCCACGGCGAACCCGTCTACGCCCGGGACCTGCCGGTGCCGGAGCACTCCGCGCCGGTGGTCCTCCGCGGGCCGCTCGGCGGGCCGGACGACCGGATCGAACGCTTCGAGGTGGAGGCGGCCGAGGCCATGGCCCTCGTCTTCCACGACGCGGACGCCTCGTTCGGCGGTGGGCGCGGGCGGCGGGCCCTGGCCTCCTATCTGACGGCGGACCTCGGGCCGAAACTGCACCGTCCGGCCGCCCCGGCACTGCGTCGACGGCTGATGCGCGTGGCCGCCCAACTCGCTTATCTCTGCGCGTTCATGCACTTCGACGACCACGCGCACGGACGGGCGCAGCGCTACTACCACGGGGCGCTGCGGATCGCCGCCGCGAACAACTCGCTGCTCGACCGGGCCATCACCCTGCGGGGCATGTCCGTCCAGGCCTGCCAGCTCGGGCATGTGCGTCAGGCGGTGGACCTGGCGACGGCCGCCGCCGACACCGTCACCGGACCCGCCGTCCACCGGGCTTTCGTCCAGGGCCAGTTGGCCGTCGCGCACGCGCTCGACGGGCGGGTCGGCGACGCCGCACGGGCGCTCGGCACGGCGGAGCGGCTGCTCGACCGCTCCCCCGACCCGGCCTCCGCCGTCTCCGTCACCGGCCGCTACCACCAGGGCTCGCTGCTGCGTCACGAGTCCGCCGTACGGGAGATCCTCGGCGATCCCGAGGGCGCGCTGCGGACCCTGCGGGTGGCCGAGCACCACCGGCCGTCGGGCGAACGCCGGTCCCGGGCGGTGGTGCTGGCCGATCTGGCCGTGCTCCAACTGCGGGCCGGGCGCCTCAACGAGGCCGTGGAGACCGGCTACCGCTTCCTCGACGACTATCCGCACCTGATGAGCGGGCGGGCCGACAAGGCACTCGGTGATCTCCGTGCCCTGCTGCGTCCGCACGCCCGTCACCCGGCGGCCCGCGCGCTCCTCCTGCACAGCGCCCGGGTGGTCCCGGGCGGTGGCCCGCGCCGGGGCCGGTGAGGGAGGGGTCAGGATCTCGCGGGCCGGAACGCCAGCACCGTGTTGTGGCCGCCGAAGCCCGCCGAATGGCTCAGCGCCAGCCGTACGCGCTGCCGCAGGGCACCGCCCGCGACCAGCCGCAGCGCCGAGGTGTCCGCGTCACCGGTGTGGAACCCGGCGGTGGGCGGCACCTGTCCGTGCTGCACGGTCAGGACGGTGAGGGCCGCCTCGACGGCCCCCGCCGCGCCCATGGTGTGCCCGAGCGCGCCCTTGGCGGACGTCACGGTCGGCGGGGCGGCGGAGTGGAGGCGGGTGACGAGCCGGGCCTCGGCGCGGTCGTTGAGCGGGGTTCCGGTGCCGTGGGCGTTGATGTGGTCGACGTCCCCCGGCCCGGCGCCCGCCTCGGTGAGCGCGAGCCGTACGGCGGCCTCCAGGCCCCGGGCCCCGGGGTGGGGCGCGACGGCGTGGTGGGCGTCGGCCGTGCTCCCCGCGCCCACCAGATGGGCGCGGACCGGGGCACCGCGCGCGGTGGCGTCGGCGGCCCGTTCGAGGACGAGGAGGGCGGCGCCCTCGCCGAGCACGAAGCCGTCGCGGTCCCGGTCGAAGGGCCGGGAGGCGGTGGCGGGATCGGGCCCCGACGACAGGGCGTTCATCCGGGCGAAGGCGGCGACGCACAGCGGGGTGATCATCGCGTCGGTGCCGCCCGCGACCGCGATGTCACAGGCCCCGGAGCGCAGCAGCAGGGCCGCCAGGGCGAGGGCGCCCGCGCCGGAGGCGCACGCGGAGGCGGTGTGGTGGACCGGCCCCCGGGCGCCGACTGCCAGGGCGACCTGGCCCGCCGCCATGTTGGGGAGGAAGCCGGGCAGGGTCAGCGGGGAGACTCCGGACGGGCCCGCCAGACGGAGCCGTTCCAGGCCGAGTTCGTAGCGGGCGACCCCTCCGGCGGCGGAGCCGAGGACGACGGCGACCCGGGTGCCGTCCCAGGTCCCGGGGTCGAGCCGGGCGTCGTCGACGGCCTCCCGCGCGGCGGCGAGGGCGAACTGCGTGCCCCGGTCGTGCTGCCAGGGGCGGCGGCCCCCGGTGTGCCGGTGCGGGTCGAAGCCGGGGACCCGGCAGAGCGGGCGGGCCAGGGGACCGGTGGCCCCGGGGTCGGTCGCGGCGGTGGGGCGGCCGGTGAGGACCCGCCGCCAGGTGGTGTCGGTGCCGACGCCCGCCGGGGTGACCATGCCGAGGCCGGTGACGGCGAGCGGCTCGCGCGCCCGGCTCACGACGGGTCCGGGTCCCCGGCGCCGGGGGCGGCGTCGAGCAGGGCGTGGACGCGGCGCAGGAGCTCGCCGACGGTCCCTCCGTCGAGGGTGTCGTCGTCCTCGTCGAGCGGGACGCCCCACTCCTCCTGGAGGGTGACGACGAGTTCGACGCGGGCCAGGGAGTCGAGGTCGAGTTCGGCGAGGGTGGCGGTGTCGGTGACCGCTTCCGGGGGCACCTCGAACTTGCCGGTGAGCAGGGCGGTCAGATGGTGGCGTACCTCGTCCACGGGTGTTCCTCTCACGGGTGTTCCTCTGGTCGGCCGGCCCGGCGGGCACGGTGCTGGACGGGCGCGGGCCGCATGGGGCCCGGACGCGTAGGGGGTGGATGGGGGTCGCACGCGGGTGGTGCCGGACGCGGGTGGTGCCGGACGCGGGCGACGGCGTACGAGCGGGGCCCGGCCGATGCGGGCCGTGCGGGTCAGGCGCGGGGTGCGGGAGCGGTGTTCGGGCGGACGGCGGGCCAGCGCAGGGTGGCCGAGGCCCAGGTCAGCCCGCCGCCGAAGGCGGTGAGCAGGGTGGCGGCCCCGGGGGTCGGTGCCCCGGGGTCCTCGAGCGCGTCGGCGAGGGCGAGGGGCACGGACGCGGCGGCGGTGTTGCCGACGTCGGCGATGTTCCCGAAGCGGTGGGCGGGGGCGATCCCCAGCCGGTCGGCGACGGCGTCGAGGATGCGCTGGTTGGCCTGGTGGCCGATGAACGCCCGTACGTCGTCGGCCTTCCAGCCGGTGGCGTCCAGGGCGGTGCGGGCCGACGCGGTCATCCGGCGGACGGCGTGCGCGTACACGGGCCGTCCCCGCATCCGGAAGTACGTCTCGTCCCGTCCGGGCGGGCTGCCCGAGCGCGGCGCGCGCGAGCCTCCGGCGGCGATGGCGACGAGGTCGCCGCCCGAGCCGTCGCTGCCCCAGTCGGTGGCCAGGACGGCGCCGGGTTCGTCGCTGCTCCCGCCGCGCAGCAGGACGGCGGCGGCGCCGTCGCCGAAGAGCGGCGCGGTGTCGCGGTCGTACGGGTCGATGATCGTCGTGTACGTCTCCGCCGCGACGAGGAGCACCTCGCGGCAGACGCCCGCGCGGAGCAGGGCGGTCGCGGTGACCAGTCCGTAGAGGAATCCGGAGCAGACGGCGGAGAGGTCGAAGGCGGGTACGGTGCCGAGGCCGAGGCGGTGGGCGACGTCGGGCGCGGTGGCCGGGCAGGGGCGGTCGGGAGTGGTGGTGGCGAGGAGGACCAGACCGGGGCGGGGCGTGCCGGGTGCCGCGTCGAGGGCGGCGCGGCCCGCGGCGACGGCCAGGTCTCCGGTGGAGGTGCCGGGCGGGGCGTGACGCCGCCGGTGGATGCCGGTGCGGCTGGTGATCCACTCGTGGCTGGTGTCGAGTCCGCCCAAGGCGATGATCTCGTCGTTGCCGACGACGGGGGCGGGGAGGCAGGTGCCGACGGCACGGACGACGGCGGTGCGGGACACGGGTGGGCCGGGTGGGGCGGCCGGGGGCGGGGTCACGGCGCGGCGAAGGGGGACGGGGGCTTCGGGATGCCCGCGAGGCCCCCGTCGGCCAGGGAGAGTCCGCCGTCCAGGACGAGGGCGTGACCGGTGAGGTACGAGGAGGCGGGCGAGGCGAGGAAGAGGGTGGCGGCGGCCACTTCGTCCGGGTGGGCCCAGCGGCCGAGCGGCACATGGGCGAGGAGCCAGTCGCTGAGCGGGCCGCTGGTGTGGGCGAAGGAGGTCATGTCGGTGCGGGTCCAGCCGGGGCACAGGGCGTTGACGCGGATGCCGGTACGGGCCCAGGCGGCGGCGAGGGTGCGGGCGAGGGACACCTGCGCGGCCTTGGAGGCGGCGTAGGCCTCCAGGAGGGGGGCCGCGATGACTCCGGCGACCGAGGACATCAGGACGAGGGAGGCGCGCGGGGACTCGGCGAGCACGGGGTGGGCGGCCCGGCACAGTTCGGCGGTGGCGTGGAGGTTGACGCCGATGACCTGTTCCCAGCCGTGCCGGTCGCTCTCGGTGAAGGGGGCGACGACCGGGGTCACGCCGTCGTCGGCGGTCGGCAGGACGCCCGCGTTGTGGACGACGACGTCGAGCCCGCCGAGCGCGGCGGCGGCAGCGTCGACGAGGGCGCGGGCGGTGCCGGGCACGCCGAGGTCTCCGGCGAGGAGGACGGCCTTGCGCCCGCGGGCCTCGACGGCGGCGGCCGTCGCCGCCAGCGCCTCGGTGCTCCGGGCGGCGAGGGCGACGTCGCAGCCCGCGTCGGCCAGCGCCACGGCACACGCGCGGCCGATGCCCCGGGAGGCGCCGGTGACGAGGGCACGGGCACCGTCGAGCCGGAAGGCCCCGAGGAGTCCGGGCGCGAGGGAGACGGTGGCCGGAGCGGTGGGTTCGGCGGGGGCCGCGGCGGAGGCGAGGGAAGGGGCGACGGAGACGGTCGGCGAACCGATGGTGTCGCCGGGCGGAGCGGCGAGGACGGCGGGCGCGTCGACGGGAGCGGCGGGGCCAGTAGGACCGGTGGGGCTGGTGGGACCGGTGGGACCGGTGGGGCTGGTGGGACCGGTGGACGAACCGGAGGGTACGACGGGGACGGTGGACGAACCGGCCGGGGCGGCGGGGACGGCGAGGATGGCGGGGACGGCGGGAGCGGCGGACGGGCCGCCGGGGTCCTCGCCCGGCGCGGTCGGGGAGGTGGCGGGGAGGGACGGGGCGGTGGGCGTGGTCGGCGTCGTGTTCACGGGGTGGTCCTGTCCTTCGTCGGGAGGGTGGGGGTGGCGGCGGGGCGGCTCCAGCGCAGGAGCGCGCTGCCCCAGGTCATGCCCGCGCCGAAGACGGTGACGAGGGCGAGGTCGCCGGGGGCGAGGAGACCGCGCGCGTCGGCGGCGGCCAGGGCGTAGGGGGCGCTCGCGGCGCCGATGTTGCCCGCCTCGTCGCCGACGACGACCAGCCGGTCGGGGCCGAGGCCCAGTTCCTCGCCGAGCCCGCGCAGGAGGACCGGGTTGGGCTGGTGGGCGATGATCCGGTCGAGGTCGCCGAGCCGGAGCCCGTTGCGGTCGAGGGCCTCGTGGACGAGGCGGGGGAAGGTCGCGCGGATGAAGCGGCTGATCTCCCGGCCGTCCATGTGGATGCGGTGCCCGCCGTCGGCGAGGCTCCGGACGTCGGCGGGCCGCCTGCTCCCGCCTGCCGGGATGAGGACCAGGTCCGCGAGAGTGCCGTCGCTGCCGAGCCGGAAGTCGGAGAATCCGCCGGGCGGCGGGACGGGGCCGAGGACGGCGGCGGCGGCGCCGTCCGCGAAGAGGACGGAGGTGCCCCGGTCGGCGGGGTCGAGGAACTTCGAGTACGTCTCCACGCCGACCACGGCCGCGTATCCGGGCGGGCTCTCCTGCCGCAGCCAGTCGTGCGCGACCTTCGCCGCGAACAGCCAGCCGGAGCAGGCGGCCGAGACGTCCAGCGCCACGGCCGCCGAGGCGCCGACGAGGCCCTGGACGCGGCAGCCGGTCGACGGGCCGAGTTCGTCGGGGGTGGAGGTGGCGCAGACGAGGAGGCCGAGCTGTCCCGCGTCGATCCCGGCCGACGCGAGGGCGCGCCGGACCGCGACGGCGGCCAGGTCCGACGAGGCTTCGTCGGGGGCGGCGACGTGCCGCTCGCGGACGCCGGTGCGGTCCCTGATCCAGGCCGCGGAGACCCCGGTGGCGGCGGCGACCTGGTCGTTGGTGCGGACGGTCGGGGGCAGGTGGCTGCCGGTGCCGAGGACGCCGATGGCGGGTCCCGGCGGCGGTGCGGGGATGTTCATGAGGGGTCCTCGGGGAGAAAGGCTCCGGTGGGGTGCGCGGCGGGCGGACGGACGCCGAGGCCGGAGCACACGATGTCGTCGGGGAAGGAGAACAGCCCTTCCAGGAGCGGGAGATGGGGCAGCAGCCGGTCGCAGAGCCGGTCGGTCTCCGCCGCGACCGGTACGAGGGCGGCCGGGGCGAGGGTCCCGTGGGTGAGGAGCTCCCCGGCCCTGCGGCGGGCCGCGCGCAGGGCCGCGAGGGTGCCGAGGTCTTCGAGGGCGTCACGGAGCGGGGGGCCGACGTCGGTGAGGAAGCGGTTCCCGGCCCGTACGACGTCCTCGGCGGCGAGCCGGGCCGCGTGCGTCTCGCCCAGTTCGCCCGCGAGGTCGAGCAGCGGGTTCCACCTCTCGAAGTCGTCGAGATGGCGGCGGGTGCGCAGGGCGCCGCGCAGCCCGTCCGCGAGGGCGGTCTCGTGGGCCCGCAGGACCGTCGGCCACCAGGAGGGGTCGGTCGGGTCCGTGGGGCGCGGCGCGGGTGCCCGGCGGGCGGCCCCCGGCTCGTACGACCGGTACGGCTCGGGCACGTAAGGCCCGTGGTGCTCGTACGGCTCGGGCACGTACGGCCCATGGTGCTCGTACGGCTCCTGCGGCTCGGTGGCGAGGGTGCGGCCGAGGTCGTACAGGATGAGCTGGCTGTCGCCGCCCGCCGGGTCGAAGGCGTGCAGGAAACCCCGGTACCCGGCCAGCCTGTTGGCGTCGACGAGCCCGTGGTGGCCGCAGCGCCGCTGGCACCCGGCGACGACGCGTTCCGCCTCGCGCACGGAGTGCGCCTTGTAGGCGGACAGGTCCCGGCTGACGGCCGTCCACGGGGCGAACCCCATGGCGTCGGTGGCGCGGCCCGTCGGTCCCCCGGGGGCGTCGAGCAGCTCCTGGAGCAGTTCCCGGGCGCGGGCCGCCGCGCAGCCGAGGGCGTACGAGTCCGCCAACGCGCCGAGCAGGGCGCGCTGTTGGCTTCGGTGGGAGAACAGCGGCGCGCCGGAGGCGGGCCTGGCGAGGGTGGCCCTGCGGCGGGAGTGTCGCAGGGCGAGCACCGTGGACTGGCGGGCGAGCGCGGCGGCGGCGGACGGCAGGGTGCCCCACAGGTCGCGCCCCACGTGCAGGGAGCGCTGGAGGCGGGCGTCCGGGGAGCCGAGGGGGTCGGCCGGGGTCCCGTCGGTGTCCAGGGAGGCGGTGTCGCGGAGCCAGTGGCCGACCGGGACGCGCACCCCGTGGAGGGAGACCTTGCGCAGGGTGAGGGGCAGGGCGCCGACCTCGACCGGCGCCGACCACTCCACCCCCGGGCGGGGGCCGTCGGCGTCGGCGAGTTCCACCAGGAACGGGAAGACCCCGCCCTCCCGGCCGCCCGCCTCGACGCGGGCGAGGACCACGGCGAGGCGGCGCTCCGGGGCGTCCGGGACCCCGGCGAACTTGGCGGCGGCGGGATCGGGCGTGTCCAGGACGAACTGTCCGCGTTCCGGGTCGTGGACGGCGCGGGTCATCGCCCCCAGATGACTGTTGGCCCGTCCGGTCTCGGTGATCAGGTAGCTGCCCCTGGCGTCTCCCCGGTCCAACGCGTCGAGCGCCTCGCGGACTTCGGGCGTGCCGGTCGTCCCGGGGGCGAGCCGGACGAGGGAGCCGGAGCAGAGCACGGTGTGGGTGACGAGGTTCATGGCGAGGCGCGGGTCGGCGACGGCCGTCCAGGCGAGGGCGGCGGCGAGGGCGTCGGCGGAGGTGAGGAGCGTACGGGCGGGCGGCAGCGCCCGCAGGAGGGAGCGGAGCCGGTCACCGAGGTACGGGTCGCGTTCCTCGGGCCGGACGGCGATCCGGTACGGGTGCCGGGCCAGGGCCTCATGGACGGTACGGAGGAAGCCGGGCGGGCAGTCGCCGTGCAGGAGCAGTCGGGCGCCGGACCGGGCGGTGCACGGGGGCAGGGGCGTGAGGGTCATGGTCACTCCGGGAGGAGAGGGAGGGGCGTGGCGGCGCGGACCGGCCGGACGAGCGGCGGTGGCGGCCGGATGCCGGAGGGCCCGCCGGGGGCGGGACCGTCGACCGGGCCGTCTCCCGGGAGGCCGAGGGCGAAGACCCCCTCACCCGAGGAACCGCCGGGGCCGGAGCCCGAGCCGGGACCGGCACCGGAGCCGAGGCCCGAGCCGGGACCGGGACCAAGGCCCGAGCCGGGACCGGGGCCGGGGGCCGTCCCCGGCTCGGGCTCCGGGGCCTCCCCGAGGCCCCCGGACACCGTGAGGTCTTCCGGCAGGACGCGGCGGGCCGCGCGGGTCAGGGTCGTGCCGGGGCCCGCCTCGCGGAAGGTGTCGTGGCCCGTGGCGCGGGCGAGCCGCAGTACGGCGGGGAGGTGCGCGGGGCGGACCAGGCAGTCCGCGAGGCGGCGGGGCAGGTCCTCGCCGGGGCGGTACGCGCGGCCCGCGACCGCCGAGAGGACAGGGAGCAGGGGCCGACGCGGCAACCGGGCGCGGACGGCCGCGTGGAACCGGTCCGCCTGTGCGGTGAGTGCCGGGTGGTGGGCGCTGAACGGCAGCCTGAGCCGTACGGCTCCGATCCCGGCGGCGGTCGCCCGCGCCTCCAGCCGGGCCAGTTCCCGCAGCGGCCCCGCGACGACGGTCTCCTCGGGGTGGTTGACGCACGCCACGGCGAGGGCGCCGGTGTCCACCGGGGCGATGAGCACGGCGGCGGTGGCCTCGTCGCAGACCAGCAGGGTCAGCCCGCCCGGGGCGGTGGCCAGGACGCGGGCGAGCACATGGGCGAGCCCGGCCCCCTCGCGGACGGTGAGGGCTCCGGCGGCGGTGAGGGCCGCGATCTCCCCGAAGCTCACGCCGAGCACCGCGTCCGGGCGGCCGTACCGGTGGACGAGTGCGGTGTGGACGCTCATCGAGGCGCCGAACAGGGCGAGTTGTCCGGTGCCCACGGGCGCTTCGGCCAACTCCCGGGCGTCCGGCGGGGTCCGGCCCAGCAGCCAGGGCCGCAGTGCGGGCACACCCCGCCGGGTGTGGTCCCGGTCGACGGCGGCGAAGGTCGCCTCGGCCGCCGCGCGCAGCACCTCGTCCCGTGCGAGCGCCGCCGTGAACTCCCGTACCGGGAAGTCTCCCTGGCCCGGGAACATGTGGACCGTTCTCGCCATGTCTTCCCCCGTGGACACCGTCGTCCTCCGCGTCCACCGGTCGTGCGGACGCCTGGTACCACGGTCGCGCCGGGGACGGGGCCCGGGACAGGGCCGTCGGGCGGGATCGGGGTGAGAACGGCGGGATGCTGAAAGCGGAGGGAGGACCCCCGCCGGGGGCGTCCGCCGACGAGCCCGGGGCGGGGGCCCGGGGGCTCCGGGGGCGGTGTCCGGCGGGCCCGGGGCGGGGGCTCAGGGGCCCGCGCGGCGGGTCGTGACGGATCGTCTCACGGTGTCACTCGGGCCCAGTCCCCGCAAGGCGCACAGCAGTTGCTCGGCGAGCGGGCGCGGGGCGTGGACGGTCTCGACGACGCCGACGGCTCCGGCGGCGCGCAGCCAGCCGGGGTCCAGGTCGTGGACGGACGTCACCGTGCGGACGGGGGTGCCGGGCGGTGCCCAGGAGGCGACCTCGGCGGCCTCGGGGTCGTCGGGGCGGGCGGCGACCAGCAGGAGGTCCACGAGCGCGGCGACGCAGCGCACGGTGTCGCGCCGGTCGTCGGCCTCGTAGCAGTAGGAGCGGGGGGCCTGGGGCACGACGTGCCCGAAGCGGGCGCGGAGGGTCTCCCCGACGGCGAGGGCGGGCCGCAGGGCCTGACCGGGGACGAGGGCGAACCCGACCCGACGCGGATCGGGCACGGGGGTGGCCGCAGGGTCCGGCGCGGAGAGCACGACCCCGGGGCGGGCCCGCTCCCCGCCGGACGCGCGGCCCGGGTCGGTCCGGCCGTCCGCCGCCGACCCGGTCTCCCCCCGCCGGACCTCGCCGCCCGCCCTTCCCCCCTCCGGGCCCTCCGCTTCTTCCGCGCCCTCCCTCAGCCGCTGCGCCGCGATCGTCCGGAGGGGCGCGGCGAGGACCACGTGTTCGCCCTGGCGGGTGAGGCGGGCGAGTTCGTCGGCGGTGGCCCGGTGGCGTTCGCAGACGGCGTCCACGACGGTGACGCCGGGTGCGGCGGCGCGGTCCGCCGGGGACGGCGGCAGGGGGCCCACGACCATCAGGTCCCCCGGGCGGGCCGGGCCCGCGTCCGCCGTCCGCCGGGCGCCGAGGTGGCGGAGTTCGTCGGTCACCGTCAGACCGCAGCCCTCGGATCCGGCGACGACGGTACGGCCGCCGGGCGGGCGCCCGGCCCGCTGGACGGCGGCGAGGAGGCCCCGGGCACCCGTGCACAGGGCACCCGTCTCGGTGGTGACGAGCAGGCGGGTGCGCAGGGCGGCCGTCCACTCCTCGACGATTCGCCGGGCGGCGGCGACGGCGGCGTGGTCCGCCGGGTCGGCGAGCGCGGCGAATCCGAGCCGGAGCCCGGTGCCGAGTTCGTACGAGACGGCCCAGCCGGTGCTGCGGACGGGTGCGTCGGCGGACGGTCCCGGGCTTCCGGGGGAATCCTCGGCGAACGCCTGGGCGCGCATCTCGCGGGGCGTCGCTTTCCAGCCGTTCCGTGCCGCGCTTCCGGCGAGCAGGCCGGTCTCCGCGCAGGTGACGCGCTCGCGCGGGCCGTGGGAAAAGCGGAGGGGAATGAGGATCTCGCCCGGCCCGCACTCCTCCGCCGAAACGATACGACCGACCATGCGAGTTCTGTTCACCGCGCGCCTCTTTCCCTTTCGGCCCGTTGTGGTGAATCCCTATCAGTCGGATTGACGCGCAACAAATTTCCTGCACCCAAGCGGGCGAGAGAATTCAGGTCATTCCTGTATTAATTCCAGAGTTTCCGTGCGACCGGCCGGTGCGGCCGGTCGCACTCTCCCGGGCCGCTTTCCGTGAGCGTCCTCCGGGCGGGTCGTGTCCGGGTGCCCCGGCGCGGCCGACCGAGGGGAGGCTGACGTCCGGGCGGCCTCCGGCGCTCCGGCGCGCGTCGCCGCGCCCGGCGCATCGCCGCAGGTCGAGCAGATGACGTCCCGATCTTCAGACTGCCATTGTTAGGAGCGGAGTTGGGATGTTAGCGTCCCTGGCGACCGGCGGTGTTCGACGCCGGTGGGACGAGCGGAGCCCTCGGGTTCCGTACTGGGGAGCGTCGCCGTGGGGGGTGGAGTGGGTCCGCGAAGCATTGCCGAACTCCTGGTTTTCGAGCGTCGGGTCGTCCCTGTCGTGGACCGTCTGCGCGAGGTCAGGAGCGGTGGAGGAGACGGCGATCCACGGGTCGTCCTTGAGGAGTTGCGCACGGCTGTCCGCGGGCTC
Source organism: Streptomyces sp. NPDC059247 (assembly GCF_042754005.1). Taxonomy (NCBI): domain Bacteria; kingdom Bacillati; phylum Actinomycetota; class Actinomycetes; order Kitasatosporales; family Streptomycetaceae; genus Streptomyces; species Streptomyces sp. NPDC059247. The sequence continues at coordinate 18,180 of NZ_JBHYZW010000024.1, read as the reverse complement.
TCGGGACTTATGCCGGAGCGTCAGATATCGGCGACGCTCGACGACTTGGCGCGCTGGGGCGAGTCGGGGTGCGAGGGCGTCCCGGATTTCGACGCCACCCGGGACTCGGTGCCCGCGCCCGAGGACGGTGAACCGGCCGCGTACGTGGGGCCGGTGATCCTGCCCAACAGCGACCGGCACGAGGTGCGCATCGAGGCCTTCTCGGTGGTCCGGCAGGACCCGGACTGCACTCCGTACCTCCAGGACACCTATCCGCACCCGAAGGCCGTCTTCCAGTCGACCCGGCTGCTCTCGGCCTCGCGGGGTCTGCGGGAGGGCAACTGCGTGGTGTTCTTCCCGGAGAACATCCCGTCGGCGACCCGCTGTACGCACCAGAACTTCGCCTGGTTCTTCTTCGACCGGCACGTGGACATCTGGGCCCAGACGCTGGCGATCACCGAGCGGCTGTGCGGCCCGTCGCCGTTCGCCGGGGAGACCGGGCTCGTCTCCCCCTGCATCGACCCCGAGGACGTCTACCAGGCCAGGTGCGTCTGGGGGTACATGCACGACTACTTCCACCACACCGGCCCCCGGCCGCTCGACCAGCACCTGGCGCTGAAGACGAAGTGGCGGCCCGGCCTCCTGGAGGAGCTCAAGGTCGACATGAAGACGGCCATCGCCTGTTTCGAGGAGGACGTGCCGTACGGCCCGGTCGTCCTCGAATACGTCTTCCTGGAGCGGCTGTTCCGCTATCCGGCGCAGCCCGAGCCGCTGCGCAACTTCGACTCCGGCACCGGGTTCGCGCTCGGCACCTGGCTGGCGGCGCACGGGCTGTTCACCGTGGACGGCTCCGGGCGGCGGGCCCTCGGGCCGAAGGCGGAGATCGTGGAGTGCGTCCGTGAACTCGTGCGTCTGATCGAGGAGATCGAGACCGTCGAGGACGACGAGGCCTACCGGACGCGGGCCGTCGACTTCCTGTACGGGACGCTGCTGCGCAGGCCCGAGTCGAAGCCGGACCGCTACGGCGGTCCGCTGGCACCGATCGGACTGTGGGGTTCCGAGGTACATGTCTGAGACAGCGCCGCCCGGCCCTGACCGCGTGCTCCGTGATCCCGGTTTCTGCCGTCACCCCACCGGCCGGGTCGCGGTCGTGGAGTGGGAGGCCGGAACCGGCTGGTCCGAGCCGAGGATCGAGCCGTACGGGAACCTGGCCCTGGACCCGGCGACGCTGGGACTCCACTACGGGCAGGCCGTCTTCGAGGGCATGAAGGCCTTCCGGGGCGCGGACGGGTCGGTCTCCCTGTTCCGGGCGGCGGACCACGGCCGTCGCCTCGGGCTCTCGGCGGCGCGGCTCGCGATGCCCGAGATGCCGGTGGACCTGTACGTACGGGCGTGTGCGGAGCTGGTCGCGGCGGAGGAACGGTGGGTGCCGGGCGGCTACGGGCAGAGCCTGTACCTGCGTCCGCTGCTGCTCGCCACCGAGGCCGAGATGGGGCTGCGGCCCTCGCGGAGCTGTCGGTGCGTCGTCCTTCCCTATCCCGCCGACCCCTGTTTCGGGAGCGGCTTCCGGCCGCTGTCGGTGACCGTGGCGTCGGACGCGGTCCGCGCGGTGCGCGGCGGGACGGGCGAGTCGAAGTGCGCGGGGAACTACGCGGCCAGCCTCCTCACCAGGACGGCGGCGCAGGCCGCCGGGTACGACGAGGCGCTGTGGCTGGACGGTCTGGAGCGCCGCTGGGTCGAGGAACTCAGCACCATGAACGTCTTCTTCGTCCGGGACGACGGGGACGGGCCCCGGCTGACGACCCCGCCGTGCGACGGCACGATCGTCCGGGGCATCACCCGGGACTCGCTGCTGGCCCTGGCCGGGGACCTCGGGCTCCCGGCCGCGGAGGAGCCCACGGCGATCGACAGCGTGCGGGACGGGCTGCGCTCCGGGCGGCTCACCGAGGTCTTCGCCTCGGGGACGGCGGGCGTGGTCGTGGCGGTCGGCAGGCTCGGCCTCGACGGCGGGGACCTGCTCGTCGGCGACGGCGCGGAGGGCCCGGTGACCCGGCGGCTGCGGACCGCGCTCCTCGACGTCCAGCACGCACGTACACCTGACACGCACGGCTGGCTGCTGCCGGTCACCGGCGGCGCCGGAGCGAGGGCCATCGAAGGCGGGGGACGACACGCATGAACGACAGCACGGGACGCGGGACGGGCCGTGGCGCGACGCTTCCGGCGGTGACCACGATCCACACCCTGGGCCCCACCGGGACCAATCTGGAGAAGGCCGCGCACCACTGGTTCGCCGAGCGGGGCGTCGACGGGAAGGTGCTGCTGCACGCGGAGGTGGAGGACGGGCTCGACGTCATGGGCTTCGACGGCACCGAGGCCATCCTCGCGTGCGCCGTCTACCCCCGGCTGCACGACCTGGTCTTCCAGAACCTGCACCGTCTGGAGATGGCCGACAGCTTCCTCCTGGACACCCATGACATGGTCCTCGCGGGCCGGGCGGACGGCACCGGGATCCGCACGATCGTGTCGCACCCGGCGCCCAGTTGCCTGGTCGAGGGCCGGGGCGCGGTGTCCCTGGCGAGCAGCAACTCGCGGGCCGCCGCCCTCTGCGCGGCCGGTGAGTTCGACGCCTGTGTGACCACGGGCCCCTCCGCGCGGGCGGAGGGGCTGCGGGTGCTGGAGAACTTCGGGCCGGTGCCGATGGTGTTCACGCTCCATGTGGGCAGGCGCGGCCCCTCGGAAGGGGCGGTGTGATGGCCGGTACGGCGAAGGAGCCGGCGCCGTCGGCGGGCCGCCGGGGGCTGCCCGTCGCGTTCCGGGCGCTGCGGGTCAGCGAGGCGGTGTCCTCGGCCGGTTCGCAGCTGACCCTGGTGGCGCTGCCCGTCCTCGCCGCCGCCGGTCTGGACGCCTCTCCGTCGCAGATCGCGCTGCTCAGCGGGGCGCAGTTCGTCCCGGTGCTGCTCGTCACCCCGTTCGCGGGGCGGCTCGCGGACCTGCGGGACCGGGCGCCGCTGCTGTACGCCGCGCACTTCGCGCGGGCGGTGGTGCTGCTCCTGGTGGTGGGGCTCTCCGCGGCGGCGTGGCTGGACTACACGACGCTGTTCGCCGCCGCGATGCTGCTCGGCGCGTTCACCGCGCTCTTCGACACCGCGCTCCTCGCGTACGTCCCCGACACCGTGGACACCGAGGACCTGACCCGTGCCAACGGGCAGTTGGCGGCGGTCAACGCGGTCTCGCAGACGGCGGGTCCGGCCGTCGGCGGTCTGGTCGTGTCGGGGCTGGGCCCCGGTCTGGCCCTGGCCCTGGACTCCGTGTCGTACCTGTTCGGCGGGGCGGCGCTGCGGGCCCGTCGGCAGCCCTCGCGGAGCCGGGCGACCCGGGAGAACGCGTCGATCCGCGCCGGGTTCGCCGCCGTCGCGGCGTCCGATCCGCTGCGTCGGCTGGTGGCGGCGGGCTCCCTGTTCAATCTGGCCGAACAGGTCGCCCTGAGCGTGCTGTTCATCGCCGTGGTGCAGGAGGCCGAGCATTCGGTCACCTTCCTGGGCATCGGGTTCAGCGCGGCGGGGGTCGGCAGTGTGCTCGGCGCCAGGGCCAGCGCGCGGTACGGCGGCGGGAACGGCGCCCGGTCGTGGGTGTGGGCCCTGCTCGTGTCCCAGGCGGCGCTGCTCGCGGCGCTGTGGGCGCTGGACCTCGGCACCTGGGGTGCGGCGGCCTTCCTGGCGAGCATGACGGTGTACGGCGCCGCCATGGCGTTCTACAACGTGCATTCGCTGACGCGGCGTCAACTGGTGTCGCCCGAGGGGATGCTGGGACGGGTGAACGCGGTGTACCGCACCTTCGCCTTCGGGACGATCCCGCTCGGCGCGGGCGCCGCCGCCCTCCTGCTGCTGTTCACGACGGCGGCGGTGGCGGCCAGCCTGGTGGCGGTGCTGAGCGTCGTCGCCACCTGGGTCCTGGCCCGGGGCACGTACACGACCGAGAGGCAGGACGAGGCATGGACGACTCCCTGACGCCCTTCACGGTGGGCGAGCTGGACCGCCTCGACCCCTCGGGGACCGGTGTGCCGTGGCTGGACGAGGCCGGTTTCTACACCTCCCGGCGCTGGACCGCCTCCCAGGAGGGCGACCGGGGTTTCGTCACGGCGTATCTGGCGGGCCGGGACGCGGCGAGCGGCCGGACCAGCGCCCTGGTGCCCTTCCACACGGCGTCCGGCGGCGACAGCAACCCGCTCTACAACGAGTCCACCCTGCTCGGGCACGCCCCCGAGGTGCAGGTGCTGGCCGGTTCGCGGACCGGCTACGACAACCGGGTGCTGCTGAGCCCCGCGCTGTCCCGCGAGGACCGCGCCGGGCTGCTCGGCTCCCTGTGCGGGCGGCTGCTCGACCGGGCCGAGGAGCACGGCGCGGGGCACGTCTCCTGGTGGTACCTGCCCGAGGCGGAGACCCGGGAGCTGGCCTCGCTGCCCGGGTTCGCGACGGTCGCCGCGCCCTGTCCTCCGACGGCCGTGGTCCTGCCGCGCGGCGCGGACTTCGACGCGCACGTGGCGGCGCTGCCCTCGTCCCGGCGTTCGCTGGTGCGGCGCGATCTGAGACGGCTCGCCAAGGGGGGCTACCGGTCGCGGACCGTGGTCGCCGACCCGGCGGAGCTGGAGCGGTACGCGCCGCTGGTCGTCCAGGTGCAGGCCCGGCACGGCGAGGAGCTGAGCGAGGAGGGCGCGGTGCGCTATCTGCTGCGCTGTCTGAGCGTCGGCGGCGCGGAGGTGGTCGTCACCGAGGTGCTGGACGGGCGGGACCGGCTCGCCGCCTTCGCCCTGGGCATCGTCCACGGCCGGACCCTGCACATGCGGGTCTTCGGCTGCGACTACGCCGCCGGGCACGGCGAGGCCGGGGAGTACTTCGAGGCGACCGTGTACGGTCCGCTGCGGCTCGCTCTCGACCGGGGTCTCGACGCCGTGCACCTCGGTGTCACCTCGTACCGGGCGAAGTCCCTGCGCGGCGCCGAACTGCGGGCGCGCCGCACCCTGTTCATGTCCCGCACCGGCCGTCCGCTGCCCGTTCCCGCGCCCGACTGGGCGTTCCTCGGGGACGACGAGCGGTTCGTCGCCGGGGTCTCGTCGGAGGTCCTGCCGTGCTGATCGTGGTCCAGCCCCTGTCGGCGGGTGTCCGGCTCGCCGCCCGGGTGGTGGCGTCGGGGACGCCCTGTCTGATCCCCACCCAGTTCCCCGAGCTGCTGCCGCCGGAGGTCGCGGCGGGCGCGACCGTCGTCGACTGGAGTCCCGAGCGGGGCGTGGCGGAGCTGCTGCGGATCGTCGGGGAGTGCGGGGAGCGGCCGACCGGGGTCGTCGCGGGCTTCGAGTACGTGGTGCCGGAGAGCGCCGCCCTGGCGCGGGCGCTCGGGCTTCCGGCGCTGGGCGCGGAGGCGGCGGAGGCGGTGCGGCAGAAGGACGTGATGCGCCGCTGGTGCGCGGAGCGCGGGGTGGCGTTCCCCCGTTCGGTGCTGGTGGAGCAGGGGGTGCCGGGGCCGTGTCCGCTGCCGTTCCCGGTGGTGGTGAAGCCCGTCGACTGCGGCGGGAGCCTGATGGTGAGCCTCTGCCGGGACGAGGAGGAGTACGCGGCGGCGTGCGCCGTGGTGCACGGGCCGGGCGAGGTGAGGTTCCATCCGAACCCCCGGCGGGCCGCGCTCGTGGAGGAGTACGTGGAGGGGCCGGAGTTCTCCTTGGACGGCTGGGTGGACGCGGCGGGGCCGCATCTGGCGAGCGTCACCACGAAGTTCCTGTCGGCGGAGCCCGACTTCTTCGAGACGGGGCACATCGCGACCGCTCCGGAGCGCTCGCCGTACGGCGTGGCCCTGGAGGAGTTCGCCCGGCGGGTGGTGGAGGCGTTCGAGCTGACGGTGGGGCCCTTCCACATCGAGACGCGGATCGACCGCGCCGGGCGGCCGGTGCTGATCGAGGTCGGCGCGCGGCTCGCCGGAGACAACATTCCCGAGCTGGTGCTCGCGGGTCCCGGGGTGGACCTGTGCGCGGCGGCGGTGGACGCGGCCCGTGGGCTGCGGCACGATCCCGGTCCACTGTCGCCGGTGAGCGCGGGCCTCGCGTTCGTGACGACCCGGCGGGCGGGGCCGTACGCGGGGACGCTGAGCGGTACCGGTCCGTTCACCGGGGCGGGTGAGTTCCGGGAGCTGGTCCCGGAGGCGGAGCCGGGCACGGTGCTCGATCCGGGCGACATCTTCCGCAACCGGGTCGCCCGGCTGCATTTCGAGGGAGCCCTCGACCAGGTCGAGCGTCTCGTCGCCTCGGTCATCTCAGAGGTCGAGGCCGACGTCGAGGGCGTCGGTCTCCAGGACAAGGAAGGTGTCCACGCATGAGCAACGAACTGGTGGTCACACCCACCGCCACCCCCCGTCCGAGGCCGGAGGCGGACGGTCCCGTCGCCCCGGTCCTCACCGATCACGCCTTCTTCATGCGGACGGGCAAGCGCCGCACCTGGCAGGGGCTCACCGTGGCCGACCGGGACGCGATCCCGGCGCTGCGGCCCACCGCGGGCGCGGTCCTGGCCGGTCAGACGGTGGTGGACACGTTCACCGCGTACCGTACGGCGGACGGCCCGATCGCCGTGTTCCGGCCGGACAGCCACCTCAAGCGGCTGAACAACGGCGCCCGCAGGCTGGCCCTGCCGCAGGTCGACTTCGACCGGGTGTGGACGGCGGTCCGCGCCCTGGTGGAGCTGGACCGGGAGTGGATCCCGGCGGGTCCCGGCGGGGCGCTGCGGCTGCGCGCGGTCCTCGCCGCCGACGGTACGGGGCTCACGCCGGGACCGGCGGACGCCTGTCTGTTCTACGTCCTGGCGTCCGTCGCCGACCCGGCGGCGGCGGGGCGGCCGGTCCGCGCGATGACCCTCGACGGTTACGTCCGGGCCTGGCCCGGCGGCACCGGCGACGTCAACGACGCCGGTTCGCTCGCGGCGTCGGTGGTGCCGGGCGAGGTCGCGGCGAACTACGGCTACGACCACGTGCTGTGGCTCGACGGGCCGCAGGGCCGTTTCGTGCAGCAGATCGGGAGCCTCAACGCCTTCTTCGTGATCGACGGGGTCCTGACCACACCGGCGCTGGACCGCACGGTGCTGCCCGGGGTGACCCGCGACTCCGTCGTCAAGCTGGCGCGGGACGCGGGCACCCGGGTCGTCGAGCGGCCGGTGGAGCTGGCCGAGGTGCTGAAGGGCATCGCGGACGGCACGGTCACCGAGTGCTTCGCCACCGGCGGCGGGGCGGGGATCGCGCCGGTGACGTCGCTGGGCCACCGGGGCGAGGAGCACCGGTTCGCCGCCGGGGAGACCGGTCCGGTGACGGCCCGGTTCCAGGGGCTGCTCGACGGCGTCCACCGGGGCGAGACCGTCGACCGCTTCGGGTGGATGCGCCGGCTGACCGAGGTCGCGCCGGTCCACGCGTGAGGGCGTCACACCCCCTGTGACACGAACCGCGGCGGGAACGCCGGGAACGAGACCGCGGAGGTACCGAGAATGGCGTACGTCGTCACCGACGAGTGCATCGGCTGCAAGTACACGGACTGTGTGGACGTCTGCCCCGTGAGCTGTTTCCACGAGGGCCCCGAGATGCTCTACATCGACCCCGAGGAGTGCATCGACTGCAACGCGTGCGTCGCCGAGTGCCCGCCCGAGGCCATCTGGGCGGACGTCGACCTGCCGGAGGAGAAGCTCCAGTGGATCGAGATCAACGGAGAGAAGAGCGCCCAGTACCCGGTTCTCCTCAAGAGCCGGGGTCCCCACGGGGAGCCCTCCAGCCAGCCTTCCTGATCAGAGAGTGGGAGCCGAGGCCATGACGACCCCTGTCGAGAATCCCTTCATGCTCGGGCTCGACTCGAACTTCTATCTGAAGGACGAGTTCGAGAGCCCCGAGAAGCGCACCAATGTCACCTGGTTCTACCCCAAGATCTGCGCCTTCCAGGACGCCCTCGACGACGAGGCGGAGAAGGCCGAGTACTTCTCGTTCCTGGACCGGCAGTCCCACCCGGAGCGGACGGACATCCTGCTCTACTTCCACATCCCGTTCTGCGAGGCGTTCTGCAACTTCTGCGCGTGCTTCAAGGAGTCCGCGGCGAAGTACCAGGGCGAACGGCAGAAGCGTTTCGTCCAGGCCATGGTGAAGGAGATCCAGCGCAACGCGCGCTCGAAGTACTTCCAGGGAACGAAGATCAAGTACGTCCAGTTCGGCGGCGGCACGCCCTCCGCGCTCGAACAGGACTCGATGGCCACCATCCTGGAGGCGGTGCACCGCGAGTTCGACCTCAGCGAGGTCGACGGCATCTCCCTGGAGGGCAGCCCGCTCGGGCTCTCCCAGGACGGCTACATCGAGATGCTGAAGTCGCTGGGCATCACCAGGATCTCCTTCGGCGTGCAGACCCTCGACGAGCAGATCCGGCGCAAGCTCACCATCAAGGCCACCGTCGAGCAGGTCCACCGCACGGCGGAGAACATCCGCAGGGCGGGCATCCGGACCTTCGCCCTGGACCTCATGTACAACCTGCCGGGCCAGGACGACGAGGTCCTCGGCCGGGACCTCCAGGGCATCTGCGCCGAGCTGCGCCCCAGCTTCGTGCAGACGTACCGGTTCAACCAGTGGGAGGGCACCCGGCTCGACCAGCAGATCCGGGCGGGCAAGGTCGCCGACGTGAAGCCGTCGGGGACCATCGAGCGCGAACAGTACCGGCAGATCAAGGACGGTCTCGCCGGGTACGGCTACGACAAGCAGCTCCTGATCAACTTCTTCACCCATCTCGACGACGCGGGCGAGATCGGCCTCAACCACGCCTGCGGCGGCAACGGTTACCGCGCCAGCTACACCCTGGGCATCGGCCCCGCCGCCGAGAACTACATGGGCGAGCGCAGCTACCGCAACCACACCGACGTGGACCGGTGGATGCGGGAGGTCGAGGAGGGGATCATCCCCATCGAGCAGGGCCGCATCTGCAGCGAGGACGAGGTCGAGAACCGCGTCATGGTCTTCTTCCCCGTCTTCGGCACGGTGCGGAAGGAGGACGTCGCCAACTTCGAGAAGTACCGCCGCGAGGTGGACTGGCTCGTCGAGGGCGGCTACGCGGTGGAGACCGACGAGGACCTGACGCTCACCGAGGTCGGCCGGGAGAACGCGGGCAACATCGCCTTCCTGTTCTACTCCGACGAGGAGAAGGCGCGGGCCCGCCGCACCATGTACCTCTCGCTCAAGAACAAGCGCAACCCCTTCCACCAGGACGCGCAGAACATACCCAGGACCCCGCTGTTCCTGCAGACCCGGCCGAAGACCGCGGACGAGACCACCCCGGCGAAGACGCCCGGCGAAGGTCCCGCCGCGCCCGAGAGGAGCTGAACCGAGGGTGAGCGACCGCAAGACCCGGGCGGACATCGAGGACGACCTGCGCGGGGTCATCGCCGAGATCTTCCCCCACCAGAAGGTCGAACTGACCTCGGACACGCCCCTGTTCAACGGCGGCCTCTCGCTGAACTCGACCCAGATGATCGAGCTGACGCTGGCCTTCGAGACGTTCTACGACATCGAGCTCGAACCCGAGCTGCTGACCGTCGAGAACTTCGCGACCCTGGGTTCGCTGTCCGAGCTGCTCGACGAGCTCCTGGACGACGAGGTGTCCCCTGTCTGAGATCTCCACGGCGGGAGCGGGGCCGCACCGGCCCCGCTCCCGGGCGGACGTGCGGATCGTCCTGATCCACGGGAACGCCGGAGCGAGCGTCGAGGGCATCTGGTTCCCCTATCTCAAGCGAGAGTTGGAGGCCCTCGGCCACCAGGTGGTGGCGCAGACCTTCCCCGACCCCATCAAGGGGCGGCTGCGGTTCTGGCTGCCGTACCTCACGGACGTCGTACGGCCGGACGAGAACACGGTGATCGTCGGGCACTCCTCCGGGGCGCTCGCCGCGTTCCGGTACGCGGAGACGGCGCCGCTACTCGGTACGTTCGCCGTGGCCGGGCACCACACCGACTGCGGCTACGAACTGGAGCGGCGCAGCGGGTTCTTCGACCGGCCGTGGGACTGGGACGCCATCCGCGCCAACCAGCGGTTCATCGCCCAGTTCCACTCCGAGGACGACCCGTGGGTGCCGCTGGCGGTCGCCGAGGAGCTGCACGGGCTGACCGGCAGCGACCTCACCGTCCTGAAGGGCATGGGCCACTTCGGCTCGTACGAGCAGCGGATGGACACCTTCCCGGAGCTGCTCGAAGCGATCCGCCTCCGGCTCGACTCCCCCCTCACCTGGCAGGAGGACCGATGAGCGGACGGGCGGAGGGCGGTGTGCCCGGGTACGCCGACGAGATCCTGGAAGCCCGGTCCACGAGCGACGCCACGGCGGTGGTGGCGCTGGACACCGGCGAGACGGTGTCGTACCGGACGCTCGCCCGGCGCACCGAGGCCCTGACCGGGCTCCTCGCGTCGCTGGGTGTCGGCAGGGGCTCGACCGTCGCCCTGGTGATGGACAAGTCGATCGCCTCGGTGACGGCGATGTGGGCGGCGCTGCGGCTCGGCGCCCGGTACGTGCCGGTGGACGAGTCGCTGCCCGCCGCCCGCGTCGCGCTGCTGCTCGACCGGTGCGAACCGACCGTCACCCTCGTCCATCCCGGCCACCGGGCGCTCCTCGACGGGGCGTCGGCGGGCCGGGTGGTGACCGTCGGGGACGGTCCCGGGGAGTGGGACCCGAGGGCCGAGTCCGCTCCGCGTCCGGTGGCCGACCCGGCCGGGCGCGACCCGGACGACGCCGCGTACGTGGTGTTCACCTCGGGTTCGACGGGCTCCCCCAAGGGGGTCGTGATCAGCCACCGGGCGCTGTGCGCCTTCCTCGCGGGGGCGCAGGAGACGGTCGGCTTCGAGGAGGGGATGCGCTTCCTCAATGTGGCGCCGCTGTTCTTCGACGCCTCCGTCGTGGACCTCTGGTCGACGTTCCTGGTCGGCGGGAGCGTGCATCTGCTGCCCCGGCTGCGGATGCCGACGCAGATCACCCGGGCGGTCGAGGAGTGGCGGATCACGGACACGCTGCTCGTCCCCTCGGTGATCCGGATGCTGGTGGGCCGCTTCAGCGACGCGGCCCGCCGCGACCTCGGCTCGCTGCGGCGGCTCTGGTTCGGCGGCGAGTCCTGCCCGGTGGCGGTGCTGCGCGCGTTCGCCGAGCGGGTGCCGGGGCTCACGTACGTCCACGGGTACGGGCCGACCGAGACCACGCACAGCGCGACGCTCTTCCTGGTGGACGACATCGCCGGGTACGAGGAGGAGTTCCTGCCGATCGGCGGGCCCCTGCCGTCGGTGGACGTGCTCGTGGTCGACGACGCCCTGCGGCCGGTGCCGGACGGGGCCACCGGGGAACTGCTCATCGGCGGGCCCCAGGTGATGACGGGGTACTGCGGGGAGCCCGGACGCACCTCCCGTGCCGTGGTGGAGCTGCCGGGGCCGGGCGGCGCCCGCTACTACCGCTCCGGTGACTACGTCCGCCGCCGCGCGGACGGCGCGCTCGTGTTCCTGGGCCGCCGCGACGACGCCCTGAAGATCAACGGGAACCTCGTCCACCTGTCGGAGGTCGAGGCGGCGACCCTCGCGGTGCCCGGGGTGGGCGACTGCTGCGCGGTGCCGGAGGACCATCCCCTGACGGGCCGGGCCATCACCCTCTTCGTCCTGGGCGGCGGCCCCGGTCCGGTCGGCGGGCCCCCCGGGGAGCCGGAGCTGCGCCGCGCCCTGGCCCTGCGGCTGCCCGACTACATGCTGCCCGCCCGGATCACCTTCCTCGGCGACGAGGACGTGAACCTGACCCCGTCCGGCAAGCTCGACCGGCGGCGCCTGCGGGCGCTCACGACCGGCTGAAGGGAAGGCACCCATGGTGGAGGAGGAGTTCGCCCGCTTCGAGGAGCGCGGCACCCTCACCGTCGTCCCCCGCTCGGCCGGCGGACGGCGGATCGGTTCCGACCCCGGGCAGCTCCTGCGCCACCCCGTGACGGAGTTCCTGCCGCCCCCGGGGGCCGTGGACCGGCTCGCCGACGCGTACGCCCGCGCGGGGCTGCTCGTCGAGGCCCGCACCGGCGCGGGACTGACCGTGTCCGGCGGGAACGCCCTGCTCGCGGAGGTCTTCGGCAGCACGGTCCGCCCGGTCCGCAACAAGTACATCCGGGGTTCCGTACGGTACGAGACCCGGGCCGCGGGCCCCCTGCGCTCCCGTGTCCTGCCGGAACTCGTCGACGACGTCCAGGTCCCCAGGTCCGGCTTCGAACTGGCGGTGAGCGCCACTCCCCCGCTCCCCCGCACCGACCGCTTCCTGCGGCTCCCCGAGGACGCGGTGCGGGTCGCGGGCGCCGGGCCGCTGCACGCCGCCGAGATCAGGGGCGAGGGCGTCCGGGTGGTGATGGTGGACACCGGGCTCTACGCGCATCCGCACCACCGGGCGCACGGCTACACGACGTCCGTGGTGCCCGCGCTGGCCGCCTTCGACCCCGCCGCCGACGAACGCGGCCACGGCACGGCCATGTCGGCGCTGCTGCTCGCGGTCGCGCCCCGGGCCGAGCTGACCATGGTGAAGATGGCGAACGAGGGCTTCTCGTTCCCGCTGGCGGCGTTCCAGCGGGCCGTGCAGCTGGCCCCCGACGTCATCTCGTGCAGCTGGGGCACCCTGCGCGCCGAGCCGCAGCTGCATCTGGAGGTCGCCGACGCCGTCCGGCGGGGCATCACCGTCCTCTTCGCCGCGGGCAACGGCTCCACGGACCGGCCCTCCGCCATGTTCCAGTCGGTGGCCACGCCCGGCGCGCTCACCGTCGGCGGGGCGCACCTCTCCCCCGGGGGCGCGCTGCGCGCGGCCGACCTGGCGTCGAGCTACCGTTCCGCGGTGTTCCCCGGCCGGAGCGTGCCGGATCTGTCGGGGCCCTGCGGACTCCTTCCGCACGGCGACTACATCGTCTTCCCGACCCAGCCGGGCTGTCTCTTCGACCGGCGCAACAGCGCCTACGACGGGACCGCCCCGGACGACGGCTGGCTGGTGTCCAGCGGGACGTCGGGGGCGACGGCGTACGCGGCGGGCGTGGTGGCGCTGGCCGTGCAGCGGGGTGTCGGCGGGGGCCGCGCCCTGCGGGCGGAGGACCTGGCGGACGCGTGTCTGCCGGTCACCGAGGGGGTGACGTCCACCGGGGACGCCTGCGGGGGCACCTGCCCGAACGAGGCGGTGGGCCTGGGCCTGCTGACGGCGGGCGGGCGCGGAGCCTGACGGCTCCCGGGGCCGGTCCGCGAGCCCCTCGGGGGCCCTTCCGCGTGTCCGGGCCCGGCCCCGTCCCGTCCCGGACGGCCCGGGGCGGGGGGGGCCGCCGGACCGCCGGGGGCGGGGAATCAGACGAGGCGGTGCATCCAGCCGTGCGGGTCCTCCGCCCGGCCGAACTGGATGTCCACCAGACGGCGGCGCAGCCGCATGGTCACCGAGTCCTCGGCGTCCGTGTCCGGGGCGACGACCTCGCCGCCGTCCCACACCAGCCGTCCGACCGGAGTGACCACGGCGCCGGTGCCGCAGGCGAAGACCTCGCGGATCGCGCCGGTCCGCGCCCCTTCCTGCCACTCGGTGATCGGGACGGGCCGTTCCTCGACCTCCAGACCCGCCTCCTTGGCGAGGGCCAGGATCGAGGCGCGGGTGACGCCCTCCAGGATCGTGCCCAGTTCGGGGGTGACGAGCCTGCCGTCGTCGGTGACGAAGTACAGGTTCATCCCGCCGAGTTCCTCGACGTAGCGGCCCTCCGCCGCGTCGAGGAAGCAGACCTGGTCGCAGCCGTGCTCGGCGGCCTCCCGCATCGGGGCGAGGCTCGCCGCGTAGTTGCCGCCGCACTTGGCGGCGCCCGTGCCGCCGCGTCCGGCCCGGGTGTAGTCGGTGGAGAGCCAGATCGACACCGGCTTCACGCCGCCCGCGAAGTACGGGCCGACGGGCGAGGCGATCACCATGTACGTGACCTCGGCGGCGGGCCGCACGCCGAGGAAGGGCTCGGAGGCGAACATGAACGGGCGCAGGTAGAGGCTCTGTTCCTCACCGGTCGGCACCCAGTCACGGTCGGCCCTGACGAGTTCGGTGACCGATTCGAGGAACGCGGACAGCGGGAGTTCCGGCAGGGCGAGGCGCCGGGCCGAGCGGGCGAACCGCTCTCCGTTGGCCTCCGGACGGAAGGTCCGGACCGACCCGTCCGCGTGCCGGTAGGCCTTCATCCCCTCGAAGATCTCCTGCGCGTAGTGCAGGACCGCCGCCGCCGGATGCATGGGGACGGGGGCGAACGGGACCACGGCCGCGTCGCCCCAGCCGTCGTCCGCCGTCCACACGGCGCGGGCCATGTGATCGGTGAAGTACTGGCCGAACTTGGGGTCGGCCAGGATCTCGGCGCGCCGCTCGGGAGCGGTGGGGCGGGGGTGGGGCTGAAGCGTGAACCGCAGACTCATCGCGGGGACCCTCTCGGTCGGCGCTCGGTATCGGCGCGCGCGTGCTCCATCATGGGTGACGGCACGGCACCATATCGGCCGATCGCGCGGCGGAGCAAGAGAGTTGGATCTTGGCATGATGATCGGGTCGATGAGCGGCGGCGAGGCCGCGCGGAAGGTCGGCGGGAGTCTCGGGGAGAGCGGCCGGGACGTCGGGGAGGCGGCGGCACGGGCGGCCCGTGCCCTGATCGGCAGACGGGTCCTGAACGTGGGCACGGACCTGGTGGAGGTGGACGAGATGCGGGCCGTCCTGGAGCGTCAGCCGCGCTTCGCGGAGCGGGTGTTCACCGAGCAGGAACGCGCCTACTGCGGCGTCCCGGCGGACTGCGCCGAGCGGTACGCCGTACGGTTCGCCGCCAAGGAGGCGGTGCTCAAGGCGCTGGGGGTGGGCCTCAACGGTTCCGTGCTCACCGAGATCGAGGTGGTCCGCGACCCGTCCGGCAGCCCCTCGCTGCGGCTGACGGGCCGCGCCGCCGCGCTCGCGGAGGAGGCGGGGGTGCGGTCCTGGCTGATCACCCTCACCCATACCCGCACCCTGGCCCACGCCTTCGTGGCGGGACTGTACGAGGACTGACCCGGGAGCGGGCCGAGGCCCCGGCGACGCCGTCCCCGCTCCGGCCTCCGCCGGTCCCGCTGGGCCGTCACCCGGCACCGGCCCGGGGGCGCCGTCCGCGCGTACCCGGGCGTTCCCCGTGGCCGGAAGGAGTCCGTACGGCCCCGGGCCGGTGGCCGCGCGCAGCCGCCGCACCGGCCCGTACGACGGCTTGCCCGGCGTACGGGCCTCCGGCGCTCCCCCGCGCTCCCACGTCCCGGCGGTCGTCCACGGCGGGCAGCGCGCCGGGCCGTTCGCACCGCGCCCGCGCCCTGCGGTCCACGGCCGCCGCGTCCGCCCGGCCCTGGAGTCGGCGAAGGCCCCGGGCTCGGTCCAGGTCTGATTCAGGACACCCGCACTTTCCCCCACGGTTCCCCGCGCGTCGCCGACGGCGCCGGGATCGTGGACGGCGGCCGGTCGGCGTCACGGCGGAGGTGTGCGCCCGCCGGAGAACGGGCACCTTGGCTTCGAGCGGGACGGTCACGGCGGATCCTGGCACGGGGCACTGACGGCCCCTCAAGGGACCATCCGGACGGTCTGCCCCGGAAAGTCCGTAACGCATCGCTTCCTATGGCCGTACACCGCGTTGAGTCCGGCGTGGAGAGACGCGCAGCCGCACGGGGCATCGGCACCCCGCAACCACCACCCCGGCAGAGGGAACCGACCGGCCCTCCGCCGGACCCGCACGCCCGGTACCGGGCGGCCGTGCGCCCGCACGGCCCTTCGGCAGCCACCCCTCGGTACGGAGCACACCACGGCCCTCCATCGCCTTTCGGCCACCCCGAGAGCCCGTCACCGTCCCTAAGGAAGCCCCTGTGAGAAGTCTCAGAACGCTTGCCGCGGCGCTCGCGACCGCGGCGGCACTCCTCTTCACCACGCTCGCGTCCCCGACGCCCGCCGCCGCCGACACCGTGCCCGTCGACACTCCGCAGAGCCTGCGGTTCGTCACCTACAACATCTGCGGCCACTCCTGCCCCGAGGGCAAGGGTCCGGCCCCGGGCGGCTACAGCAACGCGCGACGGATCGCCGCCGTCGTCGCGGAGGCGTCCGGGCCCTGGAAGGCCGACCAGATCCATCTCCAGGAGGTCTGCCAGCAGCAGTACGACGAGCTCGGCGCCAAGCTCGCGCCCCTGGGGTTCAGCGGGAAGTTCGCCGCCACCGTCACCGGCAAGGCGACGGTCTGCGGCGGCCAGGCGTACGGCGTCGCCGTCTTCGTCAAGGGCACCGTCGTCCGGACGGCGACGATCGAGCTGACCCAGAGCAACGAGCGGGAACTCATCCGCGTCCCCTGCGTGCAGACCCTCTACCGGTCCAGGCTGAGCTGGGCCTGCTCCATCCACCTGTACTGGGACGACAACTCCCTGCGGGACGCCGAGGCCGCGGTCCTGCGCCGACAGGCCGAGAGCTGGGAGCGGGCCGGGACCCCGGTCGTCCTGGGCGGGGACTTCAACGGGTTCCCCGACGAGAACTTCATGGACGGCTTCTACCGTCCCGCGCTCGGCGGCGGCGCCCAGGGCGTCTTCGACGAGGCGGACCAGACCGACAACAACCCCCGCAACACCCCGGCGTGCCCGGCGGGCACCCGGCTCTGCCGTGGTGGCGAGCCGACGTTCAGGGGCCCCGGCTGCCCGCCCGTCACCGTGCCGGAGACCCTGACCGACTGCAAGATCGACTACATCTTCTTCAGCTCGCGCCACTTCCGGCACGTCGTCGGGGACTCCATGCCCCTCGACAACAGGGTGACCGACCATCACATGGTGCGCGGCGCGGCCGACTGGAACGGCTGACACCCCCTCCGTCACCCGACCGGTACGGCGGAGCCCTCCGTACGGTGGCACGACCCCACCGTACGGAGGGCTCCTCCGTACCCCGCCACACGATTCTGGGAGCGCTCTCAGCGGCCCAGGGGCGCGGATATCATCCCCGGGGGCGCGCACGTCCGCCCGCCACGCGACGCAGCCGAGGAGCGCCCGACTTGTCCGAGCAGACCACGGGGTCACGCCCCACGCTGGAAGCCGTCGCCGCGCGCGCGGGCGTGTCCCGCGCCACGGCCTCCCGGGTCGTGAACGGCGGCGCCGGTGTCCGCGCCCCGCTGGTCGAGAAGGTCCGCAGGGCCGTCGAGGAACTCGGCTACGTGCCCAACCACGCGGCGCGCACCCTGGTCACCCGGCGCAACGGCGCGGTGGCGGTGATCATCGCCGAGCCCGAGTTCCGGATCTTCTCCGACCCGTTCTTCGAGCAGCAGGTACGGGGCATCAGCCGTGAGCTCACCTCGTACGACGCCCAGTTGGTGCTGCTCTGGGCGGAGGGGCCGGGCGATCACGACCGGATCGCCCGCTATCTCGGCGGGGGGCACGTCGACGGGGCGCTCGCCTTCTCCCTGCACGAGGACGCGCTGCCCGGCGTGATCGACCGGGCCCGCGTGCCCGTGGTGCTCGGCGGGCGTCCGGCGCCGGGGACCGGTCCCGGGGTGCCGTTCGTCGACTGCGACAACCGTGGCGGCGCCCGGGAGGCGGTGCGGCATCTGCTGGGTCTCGGCCGCCGGAACATCGCGCACCTCTCGGGGCCCCGGGACCAGACGTCCGCCCTCGACCGTCTGCACGGCTACCACGACGTCCTCGCCGACGCCGATCCCGCCCTGCTGTGCCGGGGCGACTTCACCGAGGAGAGCGGTGCGCGCGCGATGGCGGAGCTGCTCGACCGGCGGCCGGACGTCGACGGGGTGTTCGTCGCCAACGACCTGATGGCGGCGGGGGCGTTGCTGACCCTGCGGGAGCGGGGGCTGCGGGTGCCGGAGGACGTGGCGGTGGTCGGTTTCGACGACATGGCGTCGGTGGTCGTCAGGACCGACCCGGCCCTGACGACGGTGCACCAGGACGTGGAGGGCATGGGCCGGCTGATGGTGCGGCTGCTGATGGGACTGCTCGACGGGACCGGTCCGGGCGTCCCCGCCTCCGTGATCACCCCCACGTCCCTGGTCCGTCGCGCCTCGGCCTGAGGGCACGAGCGCACGGGGGCGGGGGGGCCCCGGGGGGGGCCCCCCCGCCCCCCCCCCGGCCCCCCCCCCCCCCCGGGGGGGGGGGCGGGGGGGGAGAACAACCGGGGCCGGGGC
>NZ_JBHYZW010000023.1:0-88821 GCF_042754005.1 Streptomyces sp. NPDC059247 | reverse complement strand
TCGCATGCCCCGACGGTACGGCAACCACCCCTGCCGGTGTCACGAAAACCGTTTACAGGAAAGGGAGTTCGACACACCCGGCTTCGTACCTGCGGGCCGGACCCGATGTGCCGACGCAGCGTCATGTCGTGGTTACGGGAAGGCCGCGTCCCGTACGGGTCGGGGCCCGCAGCGGTGGGCGGGGTGTGCGGCTGTCCTGCGGATGGCGCGGGGAGGGGGCAGGGGCGACCATGTGTGAAGGGCCTTCCCGCTGTACTGTTCCACGGGTTTCGGGCGGGTTGTCCCGCAGACGGTCCGGGTTGTTCGCGCGGAGTCCACCAGTCGATCCGGCGGGCCGGTGGCGGAGGCCGGACACGACGGGACCGGCCGGGGGCGGACGGGGGCGCACCTGGGGGCGGACGCCCGGGCAGGAAGACAACCCGACGACACCGGGCCGAGACCCCCCGACGAACGGGAACAGCGGCGGACAGGAGACCACTCCCCCCATGCGGCCCCCGCCCTCAGGTCCGACTGCGAGACTCGGTCCATGACTACCGCCCGCCGGCCCTTCTCCACATCCGTTTTCCCGCGCATCGAGTCCGGCCCGGTACCGGCACCGCGGGTACGGCGTGCTCCGGTGCTCGGCCGCGCTGCTGACGTTCGCGAGGCACGAGCCCCGCAGGGGCTGCGACAGGCCGTCACTGGGGCCCGGGCGGGCTGTCTGAGGCCAGGATGTCGCGCAACAGCCGGTCGAGGTCGAGGTGGCGGTCCTCGGTTCCGGGCGGGACGATGCGGGTGGTGCAGGCCGTGAAGGTCCTGATCCGTTGGGTGCGGGCGCGCAGCAGTGCGGAGCCTCCGGGGGCGCTCAGGACGAGGTAGGTGTGTTCGCCGTGGGGGTCGGGGTGGACGACGACGTCTGCGGCGCCGGTCTGTTGGTCGACGCCCTTGATCAGGAGGTCGCGGGCGAAGATCCAGGTGACCGGGTCCGTGTGGTTGATGTGGTTGTCGAGGTGGACGGCCCAGGGGGCGGCGGGGTCGTAGCGCAGGCGGGCGGGGACCATGATGTCGATGCCGGGGACGAGGACTGCGGCGAGGTCCAGCAGCATCTCGCATCCTCCGGAGTCGGTGCGCCGCGGGGGTACGGCGAAGGCGTCCTCGTCCATCAGCCCTGTTCCATCGCGGGTGCGGCGGCGTGGTCGGGACGGGGTGCGCGCCGGTGGCGGGCGCGGTCGGGGCGGGTCAGCCGTTCCCATTCCGGGTCGTCCCGGCACGGGACCGTCCGCCCATCGCGCTGCCAGAGGTCGGCGAGGTGCTCAAAAATCGGGCAGTCGGAATGAATCGTTTCTTCGCGGGGCGGTGCGGCGCCGTGGTTCGGGGCGTGGTCCATGTGTGTGCTGTTCTCTGTGCGCGGGGGTGCCGCGGGCCGTGCGGCCGGCGTGACCGGCGGGCCGGGGTGGCGGCCCTTGTCGGAGGTCGCCGATCGGGTGCTGCGGGACCGCATCGGTGATCTCCTCGGCCGGCCCCGGGAGGGCCGTCCGGCCGACGAGGACCCGTACAGCACGCTCGTGGTGATCAGCAACCGTGCGGGGCAGGTTCTGATGCATCTGCGGGATGACCGGCCCGGGGTGTGGGCGCCGGGAACCTGGGCCCCGATGGGCGGCGGCGCCGAGATGGAGGACACCGGCCCCACGCCACCGCCGCGCGTGAACTGCGCGAGGAGGTCGGCCTCACCGGCATCGAGCTCACGCATCTGTTCTCAAACAACGCGGACGGCTATCCCGTCCACGTCCACCACGGCCACTGGGACGGCGATGCCGCCACACTGACCCTGGGGGAGGGCCAGGCCCTCGGCTGGATCTCCCCCGCCGACTTCCGCACGGTCCCGATGCACCCGTCTGTCCTCGCCGACACCTGCGGGCACCCTCGGACCGAGCAGAAGTACGCCGTACCCGGACCGCCGTCCGTATATGGCCGTCGGTCTCCACGACGTTCCGCCCTTCTGCCTCAGCTGTGCGGAGGGCTCACAGGAGGCGGAGGGCGCCGTCGTCCAAGGCAGTGAGCGACGGCGGGGGATTGACGGGGCAGACAAGCGGCTGGATGCCCGGCTACGAGATCCTTCCAGCGTGCGTACTGCGACCTGTTCCATCGGCCTGGCCAAGGCGTGACTCAGCCAGCGGGAGCCAGGACTCACTCCACGATCGTCCGTAGGCGCTGTTGACTGCGCTCGCGCTGGTCATCAGTGAGGTAGCGGTGATGTGGCGTGCGGTGGATCCAGGCAATGGCCGAACGAAGCAGGCTTGACCACAACCACAACCACAACCACAACCAGGAGCGGGTGGACGACATCGTGGACCTTTCCGACGCCGCTCCGGTGCTGGGGACGCCTCGGAGCACGCCATTCTTGATCAGCCCCATCAAGCAATCCCCTTGTCCTTGGCCGCCAGGTGGCGGACGGGCGACCGCCACAGTGCCCCTGCGGACAGCAGCAGGACAAGGACGCCCGCGAGCATGACGGCGCGGACGCTGGTCAGGGAGGCGAAGACGCCGGCGGCCAGGGCGGCCAGGGGCCGGACCCCGTTGATCAGCCACAGCGCGGTCTGCTGGACGCGGGCCCGAAGGCGGGGCGGGCTGCTCCACTGCTGTACGGAGCGCTGGGTGGTGCTGACACAGGTGGCCGCAGCGAAATGCCCGCAGCTGCCGGCCATGAGGACCGCGAGCCAGGCCCGGCCCGGTTCAGCGACGAGCGGCGGGATCTGCATAAGGGCGTGGACGACGAACCCGACGGCCATGACAGTGCCGGAACCGTAGCGGCGGACGAGACGGGGCGCGACGAGGGCGCCGGTCAGGCCGCCGAGACTGCCTGCGGCCATGATCATGCCGAGCCCGGTCGTGCCCACCCGCACGGTGGTCAGCAGGTGGTACGCCAGCAGGGTGGTCGTCAGCCCGCTGCCGATGCTGGTAGCTGTCAGGACCAAGAACAGCGGCCGGAGCACACGGTCCCTGGCGGAGTAGAGGAGGCCCTCCCAGATCTCGTCGAGCACCGGGCGCTTCGCCTCCCGCGCCCGGTCGGGTGCGGGCACCACCCGTACGCGGACTGCGCAGCACGCGGAGACGACGAGGGTCACGAAGTCGGCGATCAGAGCCCGGGCGGGACCGGCCACCGCGAGGAGCACGGTGCCCAGGGCGCTCCCGGTGACGCCGGCGGTGGTGATGACGGCGGTGAAGCGCGCGTTGGCCCGGTGGAGCCCGCCGGGGTCCGCCAGGAGCGGGACAGCGGCCATCGACGCGGCCGTGTGCACCACCGACAGGCCCCCCAGGGCCAGAGCGATCGTGCAGAGCAGCGGCATCGTCAGTACACCGAGGGCGGCGGCCGCCGGGATCACCCCGGCCACGGCCGCGGCCGCGAAGCCGGTGACGACCAGAACAATCCGTAAGGGGTAGCGGTCGAGGAGCACCCCGGCGGGCAGGGCGACCATCAGAGCGGGAACGGTCGCGGAGAAAGCCAGAACGGACACCTGGGTCGGCGTGGCGCCCAGGGAGAGGACCGCGAGCGCCGGGAGCGCCACTTTGTGGACAGCGGAACCCGCGAAGGTGATGCCCTCGCCGGCCAGCAGCCAGATGCGCGCCCTCCGCCGTTCCCGGTCGCTGGCGGTGCCGGGCGGCCCGGTGGAGGTCTGGGGGATGGCGGGGCGGTGCGGGGCGGGTTGCCGGTTCACGACACGGTCTCCTGCCGGGGCGTGACGGGCAGCACCGGAACGGTGCTGGCCACGAACACCGGCAGCGTCGGGTGGATCTCGGCACCGGTGGTCATCCGGGCCACGGTGAACCGGGAATCGTCCAGGGCCTTGGTGACGCCTGCGTGCTTCCAGCCGAGGCCCTCCTGGAGATGGCGGGCCAGCCGCCCGGCGACCGAGTCGGTGGGATGACGCAGGGGCACCTCGCACAGCAGACCGGTGTAGCCGCACTGGGCGGCGTAGTGCCGCGCCCACAGGGTCAGCAGGAACCCGAGCCGGTATCCGCCGCGGGGGTCTGTGGCAGCGGCGGCGATCCTGAGCATGGACTGACCGGGCGGCGTGCTGTCATGCGCCCGGCGGTCGAGCTGGAGACAGCCCACTACCGTGTTCGGGCCGGTGTCCACCAGGACCACGAACTCGGTGCCCGTCTCCGCGAGCGCCGCGAGAAGAGGCTGCGTCGTCTCCCTGGGAAGATCACGCTTCCGGCGCCACTGGGTGACCAGCGTGGCCAGCGGCCGGTCCTCCTCAGGCTCCAGAGGCCGGACGGCATAGACCGGATCGTGCGGTGAAGTCACTGTGAGTCCTGGAAGTGTCGGAGGTCGAGGAGCGGGCTGGGGAACCCGGGAGTGATGAGCCACGGCCGACGGCGTGGTGCCAGCGGTGCGTCCGTACTGCCCTGTGAAGTCCGACGTGGCATCGGCCGCCGGTGGCGGCTGCACTTCGTCGGCGCCCCGTCGAGGAACCGTCCGACCACGGAGCACCGCCGCGCGGGGCGGATGCGGCCCGCACGGATCGCGCCTGCCGACGGTCCGCTGTGGTGCCCGGGCGAGTCGGCTGTCGTAGGGCTGGTTCATGACGGGCTCTGGGTCGGCTCGTCCCGGTGCGGGAGAAGACAGCCGAGGACGATCTCGCCGATCAGCGGCGGTACGAGCAGGACATCGGCGGCGCTCGTGCGGCCGTGGAGCCGGATGTCCCGGAGAACAGTCGCGAGCTGCGCTCCGGGAACCGGGCGGGTCACCGGTGGGCCCGCGGCGTCGGGGAGGTCACACCAGTGGCGGCCATCAGCGCGGTGACGAGCTGGGCGGCGGAGGTGGACCCGGCGCCGGGCGGGACCCACCAGTAAAGGTCCGGTCCGGCGCGGGCGTTGGCGGGCGGGACCCTCAGACGGGTTCCCGGCCGCAGCAGCCGGAACCCGCTACCAGTGGTCCACCGGTCGCCCAGCGTCATGGTGCCGGGGGCGGTGAACACGTGCCAGCTCCCGCTGTAGGGGTCGGCCAGCACCGGCCCGCGCCCCCCAGCGTTGAGTACGGCGGCGGCCAGGGCCGGGCCGCGGGCGGCGACGACACGGACGGCGTCGAAGTCATGCCCGCACACGGCACGCCGGGGAAACCCGGAGCGAGGCACCCAGCCGGGGAGCGTGGCCGGCAGGGCGGCGGCCGGATACGGCAGGAGACGCATGACATCGTCCTTCTCAGGTCGAGGGGCTGAGGCCTGGGGGCCGCGCGGTGAAGGGAGCCGGGCCCGGCCCTCGGGGCCATGGATCCGTGGCGGTGCCGGCTTGCCCGGTCCGGCAGGTCAGGTTCGGTCGTCGACCGCGGGGACATCAGCGAGAAGCCCGAGGACGTATGCCATCGCGACCAGGTGGGTGATGTTGCTGGCGCCGGTCTTGCGGACGAGGCGGGCCGTGCGGCTGCGGCAGGTGTCGGTGGACACGCCGACCGGCGCGGGCGACATCGGCCGCCCGGGAGTGCTCGGCGTGAGCGCGGATGAGGTTCAGCTCGGCCTCGTCGGGAGTGAACGCGGAGGCCTTGGCGGTAAGCGGGGGCGGCGGGTGGCCGTGCCGCAGAAGAGCGTGGGCGAGGACCGGGCGGGAGCCCCCCGGGGGGCAGTGGACGAGCTCGCGGATCGCGCGCAGAGCGGTGTTCAGGGTGCTGTCCGACATATAGATCGTGGCGGCGATCTGCTGGTTGCCGGCGCCGAGGACGACAAGGTCGGCGATCTGGCTCTGCGTGGCGGTGGCACGGAAGGGCTCCGGCGAGGGACCGGACCGGTCGATCTCCCCAGCGGGAATCCCCGTGGACGACGGGGAGGACACTGGTGCGGTGACGGGTGTCCGGGGAGGCGCCTCGGGCGGCGGGGCACCGCGGAGAGCGGCGCGCAGGTCCTCGGCGCGGGTGAGGAGGGGCCCATTGCCGGGACGGTGGAGCCACCGCAACCGGACGTCCCGGGCGTGTACGGGGTCGGCGGGCATGATGAGCCAGCGGCCGCCTACGCACCGGGCCGGAGCCCGCCAGAATCCCCGGGGTCGCTCCACGGTGGTCAGGATGTAGACGTCGTCGCCGTCAGCCCATACCACGCCCAGCAGGCCCTGGGCGGTGAGCCGTTCCCTGGCGGCGGCCCAGGCGCTGAGCGGCATGTGGACGGCGTCGGCGTGCTGGCCCATCCGCACGCGGGCAGGGGTGGTGCTGTGCCAGGCGGCGCCGAGGAACTCAGCCCCGGGGCTGGAACCGGCCGGCCGGGGCATGAGGGTCTGCTGAGGGTGGGTCATGGCACTCCTGGATGAGGATGAACAGTGCGAAGCGGCCCGGCCGGCCATCAAGACGACGTCGCCCGGCCGCGGGGCACAGCGCCGGGAAGGGCCGCGCTTATGGAGGCCCGGCAGCGGGTGGCCGCACAGGGGGTGGGGGCGGGGCGCTGCCGGGCCGGAGCGACACTCTGCACCGCGAGTACCGGTCGCCACCAGCCCCGTGGCCGGTTGTTTCCCGGTCGTTCCCCGGTCGTCCGGGCTCCCGGGCCGGTCGTTTCCCGGTCGTCCGAGCTTCCCGGCCGGTCGTTTCCGGTCGTCCGGGCCCTCCCGGAGCTGCCTGGCTGCTGCCCGACGGCCCGGAATCTGCGGTTCCGGGTGGGGGTGACCGGGAAACGAGTGCGGACGACCGGGTGAAGTCCGGGAAACCAGTGCGGACGACCGGGTGACGACCGGGAAACGAGTGCGGACGACCGGGAAACGACCGCTGACAGGTGGTGCGACGACGGCCCCGGGCGGTGCACGATGTGCCCGCCCGGACCACCCGGGCGACCGCCCGGCGCCGTTTCACCGCCCGGGGCGGTGATCCCGTATCCGAGGACGTGATTGATGGACGCCTGTTTCCTTACCCAGCCGCACCGGAATCTGAGAGACCAGGTGAGGGCTTTCGCCGAGGACGAGGTACGGCCGCTGATACCCGAGATGGAGACCTCCCGCCGGGTCCACCGGGGCCTGTCCCGGCGGATCGCCGTCCAGGGATGGCTCGGAGTGACGGTCGACCGGACCTACGGTGGGATGGGCGCCGGGCACGTGGCCAAGACGGTCGTCATCGAGGAACTGGCCCGGGTGAGCGCCGCGATGGGCGCGATGGTCCAGGCATCCCAGCTCGGCGTCGCGAAGATCGTCCACTTCGGGACGGAGGAGCAGAAACGGCGGTGGCTGCCGCGGATCGCGGCCGGTGAGGTGCTGCCCACGATCGCGGTGACCGAACACGGATCGGGCGGACACGTCGCCGCGATGGAGACGACAGCGGTGAGGGACGGCGACACCTATGTTCTCACCGGCCGCAAGGTGTACGTGGGCAACTCGCATGTGGGGGACGTGCACGGGGTCGTCGCCCGGACCGGCCCGGGCTCCCGGGGCCTGACCGCGTTCCTGGTGGAGACCGGCACCGACGGGCTCACCGTCGCCGCGCAGCATGAGGCCCTGGGCCTGCACGGCTTCAGCTTCGGAGAGCTGGTCTTCGACGGCTGCCGTGTTCCCGTAGCGAACGGGATCGGCCAGGAGGGCGACGGGCTGAAGGTGGCCTACTCCTCCAGCGTCCTGTACGGACGGCCGAACCTCACCGCCGTAGCACTGGGCATCCACCGGGCGGTCCTCGAAGAGACGGTCCGGTTCTGCACCGAACGCGTCCGCTACGGCCGGCCACTCGCCGAACAGCCGGTGGTCCGCGACCGGATCGGCCGTATCACCTCACGCCTCATGACCGCCCGCCTCACCGCCTACCACGCCGTCCACCTCCTCGACAGGGGAGCAGCGTGCGACGCCGAACTCATGAACGCGAAACTCGTCGGCGTGGAGTCGGCGATCGACTCGGCACGCGACGCGATGGAGATCCAAGCGGCCGCCGGACTGTTCACCACCCGCCCCACCGGCCGCTACCTCCGCGACGCCCTCCACCTCCTCGCACCCGCCGGTACCTCCGACATCCAGCGCCTGCGCCTCGCCCAGCACACGATGGGAGCGGGGGCGGAGCCCTGGTCACAACAGCTCCAGGCCGGGACCCGGCGCGGTCGGACCGCACCTTTGTCCTGACCCGCCACCCGGTTACCCGGCCCGGCGGACGGTACGCGTCTCCCCCCCCGACGACATCACCTGGACCAACACACCACGTCCCGGGCCAGGACCGTGCACAACGCCGGGTCCGGCGGGCCGGTGGTCTGCGCAAGCGCTGGTCGCAGTACACGTTCACACGGCGGCTCATCGCCTGGCCGCAGTGGGTGGTCGTGATCTCGGCTTTCTCGTTCATCGGCATCACTGGCGCTGGCCTCGGCCAGCCGGCCAGGCACAGGTCCTGCCGTGGGGCTCAGGGAAGCCGTTGGCTCTGCGGCTGCGTTGCCTACGGGCGCGGGAAGTACCCGCGCACCCCTGCCCCCGAGGATTCAGGGGCAGGTTCGGCGATTTGGCCGTTGTCGTACGGGTCAGTCCCCTGCGGGCTGGAGGAAGTCGGCGCCGACGGACCGGGCAGTTGCCTCGACCGCGTCCCGGTTCTTGTCCTCAGCGGTGAACAGGACCATGCCCATGCTGCCCTTGTCCGCCCACAGGCACGCGGCCTGAAGCATGCCGGTGCCCGGCTCGGTGTATCTGGCGCACCGCATCCAGCTCCCGTGAGGGCCGGGACCGGCTCGCCAGCTGTCGTGAATGCTGCCGACCCCTGCGGCCCCCATGGGGATGCTGTCGTCGTATATGTACGACTCGCGCATCTGGTGGAAGTCTCCGGTCGCGACAGCCACCAGGTACTCGGCGGGGGCGTCCGGGGCTGCGTCTTCGGCGATGTACACCCGGGCCGTCGATTCCTTCAGCTCATTGTCGGGGACGGTGCCGAACGGGTCGAACTCCTCGCGCAGGTCGAAGCCCTTCAGGCCCCGGAAGGTGTCGTGGGCGACGATGTCGTAACGGGGGTAGACGAGCGAGGAGGCGTACAGCGCGGCGCCGACGGCGAGCAGGAGTACGAGCCCGGCCCCGGCGAAGGCGTACTCACGGGCCGTGGCACGCGGGACAGGCGGCAGCTCCATCGGCCCGGACGCCTCGCCACCGACACCCGCTTCGTCCTCGGGCGCCGCCTCGACAGCGGCCGCGGCCACCTGCCCGGCAGCCCGCTCACGCACGGCCTTCAGCTGTCCGCGGAGACCGAGGAAAGGAAGGCCCGTCCGTGTCCGCGACCGCGAGGAACGCCTGTGCGAGGGCGCCGAGCGTCGCCCGGGCCGCCGCCGGGTCGTCGGCCCGGGTCAGGGTGGAGGCCAGGAACTGCGCGCGGCTCACCGCCTCCGTCCCGGGGGGCAGGTGGGGCAGGTACAGGTCCCGCCAGATCACCAGGCACGCCGCGATCACGCGCCACTCGGCCTCCGAGCCCTCGGCGTGTCCGAGGGAGGCGGCGACCGACCGGCCCATCAGGACGTGGTCGTGTTCGGTCAGCCGGTCGTCACCGTCCCGGTCGAGGTGGTCAAACCGTGGCTAATCTTCCATATTGGCAGACCATCCGGCATGGGGTGCCTTTCGGTCGGTGGTGCGGAAGATGTGTGGGCGGAAGGCGTGCGGGCGCAAGTGTTCAGGACCCGAGGGTGTACATACCTCACTTTCTGTCGGGAACCAGCCCACTCCGGTAATAGCTTGGGTCTTTATTGATCACGTCTTGGCCAAAAATTGACAGTTAGGCAAGCCTCGCCATATTGATGTGCACATCAGCTTTTGTTCCCGCATCCGGCCGCTTCCGGCCCGCGGGCCGTCCAGGAGGCTCCACATGCCCCGTCCGCTCGTCCGCCGCGGTACCGCACTCGCCATGTCCGCGCTTCTCCTCCCCGTCCTCGCCGCCTGCGGCGGCACGGATGCGCCCAAGGAGAAGGAGGCCGAGAAGAAGGCCGAGCCCACCGTCGCGCAGAGCGCCGGCGAGCTGGTCATCTACTCCGGCCGGAACGAGAAGCTGATCGCCCCGATCATCGAGAAGCTGGAGAAGGCGGTCGGCACCAAGGTGCAGGTCCGTTACGGCGACAGCGCCGAGCTCGCCGCCCAGATCCTCGAAGAGGGCGACAAGACCAAGGCCGGTCTGTTCTTCTCGCAGGACGCCGGGGCCCTCGGCGCGCTCTCCCAGGCCAAGGTCCTGGCGAAGCTCCCGCAGAACTCCCTGGACAAGGTCGACGCCGCCTACCGCGGCGGCGAGGGCGACTGGGTCGGTGTCTCCGGCCGCTCGCGCGTCATCGCGTACAACCCGCAGAAGGCGCCGAAGGCCCCGGACAGCGTCAAGGACCTGACCAAGCCCGAGTGGAAGGACAAGGTCGGCTACGCACCCACCAACGCCTCCTTCCAGGCGTTCGTCACCGGCATGCGCGTCCTGGAGGGCGAGGACGCCACCCTGAAGTGGCTCAAGGACTTCAAGGCCAACGGCGCCAAGCCGTACGCCAAGAACGGCGAGGTCCTGAACGCGGTCAACTCCGGCGAGGTCTCCCTCGGCCTGATCAACCACTACTACTGGTACGAGAAGGCCGCCGAGGTTGGCGCCGACAAGCTCACCGCCAAGATCCACTTCCTGCCGGGCGGTGACCCGGGCGCGCTGATCAACGCGGCGGGCGTCGGCGTCCTCAAGAACGGCGGCCAGAACGCCGCCGCCGAGAAGGCCGTCGAGTACCTGCTCTCGACCGAGGCCCAGACCTACTTCGCCGACAAGACGAAGGAGTACCCGCTGGCCGCCGGTGTCACCTCCTCCGTCAAGGACCTGCCGGCCCTGGGCTCCCTGAACGCGCCCAAGATCGACCTCGGCAAGCTGGACTCCCTCCAGAAGACGCTGGAGATGCTCAAGGAAGCCGGGATGGTCTGACCGGAACCCCATCACCCCGTTTTCATAAGCACTGCATGAGTACTTCATGAGCACGAACACCTCACCGTCCGTGCCTGCCCCGGCTGCCGCGTCCCACGCGGCAGCCGTTCGGCGTAGGCCCCCCCTTGTCCTCCTGCTCCCGGCCACGGCGGCGGCGCTGATCGCGCTGCTGCCGCTCGGCTATCTCGGCGTGCGTTCCCTGGAGCGCGGCTGGGCCTTCACCTGGGACATCGTCACCGAGCAGCGGACCCTCGAACTCCTTGGCCGCAGCATGGCGCTGACCGCGATCGTGGTGAGCGCCTCCCTAGTGCTCGGCATCTCGCTGGCCTGGCTGACGGTCCGTACGGACCTGCCGGGCCAGCGGGTCTGGGCCGTGCTCGCGACGCTGCCGCTGGCCGTGCCCAGCTATGTCGCGGCCTTCACCTGGATCTCGGCCGCGCCGTCGCTGGCGGGGCTGCCGGGTGCGGCGATCACCCTCACCTTCGCCTGTTTCCCCTACGTCTTCCTGCCCGTCGCGGCGACCCTGCGTGGGATCGACCCGGCACAGGAGGAGGCGGCCCGTTCGCTGGGCAGCGGCGCGCTGCGCACCTTCGTACGGATCACCCTGCCGCAGGTGCGGCCCGCCGCGGCGGGCGGGGCCATCCTCGTCGCGCTGTACGTGCTCTCCGACTTCGGCTCGGTGTCGATCACCCGGTACGACACGTTCACCCGGGCGATCCACTCCTCCTACCAGGCCAGTTTCGACCGCACCCCGGCCGCGGTGCTCGGCTGTGTGCTGGTCGCCATGACCGTGCTGCTGGTGGCGGCGGAGAACCGTACGCGGGGCCGCGCCGGTCACGCGCGGACGGGCCAGGGCAGTGCCCGGCCGCCCGTCAGGCTCCGGCTCGGCGTGTGGACCGGGCCCGCGCTGGCCTGGTGCGTGGCCGTCGCGGCGACCGCCGTGGCGTTCCCGCTGGCGACCCTCGGCTACTGGCTGGCCATCGGCAACTCCGGTTTCGACGGGGAGAAGCTGTGGTCGGCGACGGTCGCCACGGTCACGGTGGCCGCGATCGGCGCCGCCGTCACCACCTTGCTGGCGCTGCCGGTCGGTGTGCTGTCGGCCCGCCACCGCGGACGGCTGGCCCGGCTGCTCGAACAGTCCGTGTACGCGGGGCACGCGGTGCCCGGGATCACCGTGGGCCTGGCGCTGGTCTTCTTCGCGGTCCGGTACGCGTACCCGCTCTACCAGGAGATGCCGCTCCTGATCGTCGCGTACGTCGTGCTGTTCCTGCCGGTGGCGGTGGCCTCGGCGCGGGCGGCGATCCTCCAGGCGCCGCCCGTGCTGGAGGACGTGGCCCGCACTCTGGGGCGGTCGCCGCTCCAGGTGCTGCGGGAGATCACCGTTCCGCTCGCGGCGCCCGGTATCGGGGCGGGGGCGGCGCTCACCTTCGTCGTGATCATGAAGGAGCTCCCGGCGACCCTGCTGCTCCGTCCCACCGGGACCGACACCCTGGCCACCCGGCTGTGGACCGAGACGGGCGCGGGAGCGTTCTCCGGCGCCGCACCCTACGCGGCGGCCATCGTGCTGATCGCGGCCGTCCCCTCCTACCTGCTCGGAAGGCGCTCATGACTGTCGGTAGCGGCACCGGACTGCGCATCACCGGAGTGACCAGCTCGTACGGGCGCGGCAACCGGGTCCTGGACGATCTCGGCCTGACCGTCGGCGAGGGCGAGCTCGCGGCGGTCCTCGGCCCGTCCGGCTGCGGCAAGACCACGCTGCTGCGGGTCATCGCGGGTTTCGTCACGCCCGACGCGGGCGAGGTCGTCCTCGGCGGCCGGACCATCAGCGGGCCGGGGGTCCACGTGCCGCCGGAGCGGCGCGGGGTGGGCATCGTCGCCCAGGAGGGGGCGCTCTTTCCCCACCTGAGCGTGGCACGTAACGTCGCGTTCGGCCTGGTGGGCGCCGGGCGGGCCGAGCGGCGGGCCCGTACGGCCGAGCTGCTCGACCTCGTTGGCCTCGGCGCGTACCGGGACCGGATGCCGCACGAGCTGTCGGGCGGCCAGCAGCAGCGGGTGGCCCTGGCCCGCGCGCTGGCCCCGCGCCCGGCGCTGGTCCTGCTCGATGAGCCGTTCAGCGCCCTGGACAGCGCGCTGCGGGCGGGGCTGCGCTCGGACGTGCGCGGGGCCCTGCGGGCGGCGGGCACGACCGCCGTCCTGGTCACCCACGACCAGGAGGAGGCGCTGTCCGTCGCGGACCGGGTCGCCGTCATCCGGGGCGGCCGGGTCGCCCAGTGCGGCACCCCTCAGGAGCTGTACGCCGCTCCGGCCGACCCGTGGGTGGCCTCCTTCGTCGGCGAGGCGGTGCTCCTGCCGGGGTCGGCACGGGCTGGCACGGCCACGACCGCGCTGGGTCCGGTCTCCCTGCGGGGCGCCGGGCCGGTCCGGGACGGTGAGGGCACGGTGGTGCTGCGCCCCGAGCAGCTGAGGCTCGTCGCCCCGGACGCGGATGCCGCCGTACGGGGCCGGGTGGGCGAGGTCCGCTTCCACGGGCACGACGCCCTGGTCCTGGTCGAGGTCGGCGGCGCCGGAACCGTGACGGTCCGCACGCCGGGTCCGGTGGAGGTCCGCCCCGGGGACGAGGTCGGCGTCCGCGTGACGGGCGCGGCGGCGTTCCACCGGGACAGCGCGTAGCGCACCCGGTGCGCGGGGGCCGGGGTAGCGGCCCCCGCGCGGGCCGCTACCCCGGCCGTTACTTCCGGCCGTTTACTTCCGGACTTCCGGCCGCTGTCCCTGGCGGCTGCTCCTGGCTGATGCCGTGGGCGTGGATGCCTCCGGTGACGGTGAGTTCTTCGACCGTCCCGCGGATCTCGACGGCGGGGACGTCCCTGCCGTGGGTGGTGATGCCACCGCTGACGCGGACGGACGCCCGGGCAGCCCCTGTCCCGCAGAGGCCGGGTCTCAGTCCCTGCCCCCAGGCCCAGGCCCCCCGCCCCCTGTCCCCGGCCATCGTGGTGAAGCACGGTGCCGGTTCGAGGCCGGCTCACCGCGGGACCGGGGCGTCATCCGGTGGCGGGGCTGGTCACCGGTTGCCCATCCAGACGATCCGGTCGGTGAAGCCGCCTCGCTCGTCCCGTTTGGCGGTTCGGAGCCGCTCCAGCTGGGTCTCGTCGATGCCGAATTCCCGGGCGTAGGCGGCCAGTACCTCGGCGAGGTCCGCGAGTTCCCCGGGTCTCGACCGGTCGTCGGCGTGCGCGAGTTCGTCGAGCTCCTCGTACAGCTTCGCCAGCAGTAGCCCGGGGTATTCCGCCGGCCCCGCTACGTAGATGACGGGTTCGGCGCCGTCGTCCCGGATGATCCGCGGGATCAGGTCGCGCACCAGTTTGCCGCCCCGGGTGCCGGTCGCGGCCACCACACCGTCACAGGACGGGAGGGCCGCTCCCGGCGGCGGCGCGGCGGCGTCATGCTGTTCCTGGCGTTCAGAGGGGGTGTGTGTCATGCGGTGCTGTCCTTTTGGGGTCTGTGGGCGGCTGGAGTGTGGTTGAGGCGGTTCGCGGTGACGGCGCGGCACCGGATGTTCCAGTGCCGCTTGGTCGCGGTGCCGAGCGGGTCAGTTGGGGTGTCTGGGGGGACGGATGGTGTGGTCCATGACGAGTTCCTGGGCGTCTTCGGCGGCTTGCATGATCAGGTGCCAGAGTTCGCGGCCGTCGGTCTTGGGGCGGGGTTCGGTGCCGATGGCACATACGGTGCCGAGGATGATGCCGCTGCCGGGTTCGGTGAGGGGGGCTCCGACGTAGGTGCGGATGCCCATGCGGTCGACGACCTCGTTGCCCGCGAAGCGGGGGTTGACGCACACGTCGGGCAGGGTGAGGGACTTTCCGCGGTCGACGACTTCGGGGCAGTATCCGTGGTCGAGGGACATGGTGCGCTCCACGGGCGGGAACAGGTCGCCGCCGGGGGTGTGGGTGGGGACGTGGAGTCCGACGAACCTCTGATCATCGCCGATCAGGTTGATCATGGCGACGGGCATGTGGGTGCGGGCGGCCAGGCTGGTGGCGAAAGCGTCGAACGCGCTGGTTGCCGCAGGTGGCGGGTTGGTGAGGCCGAGGGCCCGCAGCCGGGCCATGCGCTGTGCGATGCCGTCGCGCAGGGCGCGCAGCTGGTGCAGTCCGGTGCGCGGGTCGAATGTCATCGGTGGGCCTTCCGGTCGGGGCCGGCGTGGGGGACACGGGCGCGGGCTCGGGCGAGGGTGAGGCTGTGGCGGACCAGGGCGTGCAGGACGTGGCGGGCGGAGGCGGGGTGGCGGGCGTCGCACAGCAGGACCGGGACGCCGGGGTCGAGTTGGAGGGCGTGGTGGATCTCGTCGGCGGTGTAGCGTCCGGCGCCGTCGAACTCGTTGACGGCGATGACGAACGGCACCGGGCTGGACTCGAAGTAGGAGACCGCGTCGAAGCCCGATGCGAGGTCGCGGGTGTCGACCAGGACGACGGCGCCGAGCGCTCCGCCGGTGAGGTCGTCCCACAGGAACCGGAACCGCTGCTGGCCCGGGGTGCCGTACAGCAGCAGGATCAGGCCCTGGTCGGCGAGGGTGATGCGGCCGAAGTCCAGCAGGACGGTCGTGGTGGCCTTGGGTTCGGGCCCGCGCAGATGGTCTGTTCCCACGCCGGCCATGGTCAGGCGCTCCTCGGTGCGCAGCGGTTCCGTCTCGCTGACCGTGCTGATGAAGGTGGTCTTGCCGACGCCGAAGGGTCCGCCGACCACGAGGCGGACGGGGGTCATGCGGTGGATGCCGTAGGCCGGGGCCGGTTCAGAGGCGCTCGAGGCCATCGAGGACTCGCTCCAGGAGGTGGATGTCGAGGACGGGGGTGACGGACTGGGGTCCTGCGTCGATCTGGACGAGGAGGCGGACGTCGATGAGGTCTCCGGCGAGGATCTTCACCGTCTGGACCGGCAGGCGCAGCCGGGCGGACAGTTCGGCCACCGGCACCGGCAGACCCCGGCACAGCCCCAGCAGTTCGGCCTGTTCGGTGAGCAGGTTCCGGGCGGGACGGACGCGGGGGTCGGCTGTGACGAGGCTGTCGCGGCCGAGTCCGGCGGGGCCGCTGGTGCGGCCCTGGGTCAGGGTGTAGGGCCGCAGGCGCGCGGTGTCCTCCTGAGCCCAGGGCTGCCCGCGGTCCTGGCCGGTCATCCCGCCGTGGACTGGCGGACGCTGGTGCCCAGATGCCCGGACAGTCGCGAGGCGAGCTGGTCCATCGCGTAGCCGATGGCCGGCATGTCAGCGTCGAGGTGGGCCACGACGGCCAGAAGCGCGTGGTCACCGGCCCGGCCGATCATCAGCCGGACGCTGGAGTGGTACATCACCACCTGCTCGAACGATCCGCCGGGCGGGAGGTCCAGGCCGGGGATGGCATCGAGGCCGCGGCCGAGGGACGCGGCGCCGCTGACGATGGCGCTGATCCGCTCGGCTGCCTCCTGACCGAGCTGGTACTGGTGCAGCGGGAGACCGTCGTTGCTGGTGACCAGGGCGGCCAGGATGCCGGGCGCGCCGACGGCGAGCTGCTCCAGGAGCCAGCCCATGTCGACAGGGGTGTGGGTGGTTTCGGTCATCGTCGTTCTCCGTGGTTCAGGATCTGGCTGGGGTGGTTGGGAGGCGTGTTGCCGTGCAGTGCTTCGGCTGCGGCGACGGCGTCGGCGAACCCGCGCCCGGAGGCGAGACGGGCGGGTGGGGGAGTGATGGCGGGCTGCGGCAGGTGCTGCTGGCGGGTCCGTACCGGGAGTGGGGCGTTCCCAGGATTCTCGAGCGGTCGGGCGGGGCCGGTGGCGGAGGGCCTGGGCCCGGTCTGGTCCGGGGCGGGGAGGTGGCCGGGGCCGCGGGTGGGAAGTGTGGCCGGTCTCGGTGTCAGGGCTGTGAGGGGCATGGTGTCTTCGGTGGGGGAGGGGACGGTGGGGGTGGTGACCAGGCGTGGGGGGAGGGTGACCGTGGCCCGGTAGCCGGGTGTGTCCGTACGGGGTGCGAGGTGGACGGTGGCGCCGTGGCGGCGGGCGATCTGGGCGACGACGATGATCCCGATCTTGCCCTCGCGGAGCTGGCCGGTGAGGTCGGCCCGTTCCGGGTGCGCGAGAAGGTAGTTGAGCCGTTCGACCTGGCCGTCGGGCATGGCCAGGGCCCGGTCCTCGACGAGCACGTCCAGGGAGCCGTCCTCGGCCCGCTGGGCGCGGATGTGGACCCGGGTGTCGGGGCGGGAGTAGGAGGCCGAGTTCTCCAGGAGTTCGGCGAGCATGCCCGCGATCTCCACCACCGCGAACCCCGGGATGGTCCCCGGGGGGCACGCGACGACCTGCATCCGTGCGTACTGTTCCGTCTCCCCGATCGCGGTACGCAGCACCGCCTGGATCTCGGCCGGTTCACGGATCTGCCGGGGGCGGCCGCCTCCGAGGACGGCGAGGCTCTCGATGGAGCGCCGCTGCAGGGTGATGAGGTTGTCGAGCCTGAACAGCGCGTCGAGTTCGTCGGGGTCTTCCACGGACCGTTCGAGCTGGTCGAGCTGGTTGAGGGCGCGGCCCACCAGGCCCGCCAGGCGGCGGGCGATGTGGACGAGGATGTCGACCTGCTGCCCGGACTGCGCGGCGACGGCCTGCCGGTCACGTGTCAGCGACGCGACCAGCGCCAGCGTCTCGTCATGCCCGCGAAGGAGGACCCGCTCCAGCTCGGCCGCCAGGCCGCTACCGGCGGGCACGGGACGGGGGTGAGGAACAGCGGGCTGTTCACCCCGGCGGATGCGGTCCGCCAGGCCGCCCACCTGCGCACGGCCAGCCTCGGCCACAGCCAGCAGCCGCTCGAGCACCGCGGAGTCCGGCACGGCCCGAGCCACAGGCACGGGTGCCGGAGCGGGCGCGGGAGCGGGCACGGGCTGGCAGGTCTGAGGGATATCGGCGGACCGGTCCACGGCCACCGTGCGGGACATCCGCCAGGAGGCAAACAGTGCGGCCCCGTTCACGCTGACGGCCAGTACCCAGGGTGCTGCTGTCGGCAGGGTGTCGGGGGTGGTGAGGGACAGGACGGCGCTGCTCAGGGTCCCAGCCACGGCGACTGCGGTGGGCGCGATGCCTGTCCGGGCCTTGGCCGGGGGGCTGCTGCGGCGCCGGTGACGTGCCTGCCGGGGGGCCGGGATCTCACCCATGCCCGCTCCCCGGGTCGGTGGCGGACAGCCCGGCGGAGACCGGCGAGCAGAGGGAAGGGGACATCACACGCCTTAAGGAGTCGAAGAGGGAACAGGGGGCACTGGTAAGCGGCGTGGCGCCGGATGGTGTCGCGGGCACTACAGCTGCCGCATTCCGGTCACTCGCATCCGGCGGCGGTCCGGTGCCGGGCGGGCGTGGCTGTTCATCGGGTGAGGGTGGCGAGATGGGCCAGGGCCGTCTCCAGCCCGGTGGTGTGAAGGAGGAGGCTGCGGGTCCTGACCAGGCTGCTGAGCCCCGCCGCGTGGAGTTCACGGCACCGCCCGGCCAGCCACTGCACGTCCAGTTCCAAGTAGTCGGCCAGGGCCCGCAGCCGCCCGTCGCTGTCGTCGGCGGCTATGACGCTGTGGGCCGCCGCGTCCGCGTACAGCGTGACGCGGCTGGTCTCGTGCGTGGTCGCGGCCGCGCAGATCCCATCACCCCTGGGCAGCCAGTTGCCGACCACGGCCATCCGTCCGGCGACCAGTACCTCGTCCATCGCCTCGTAGGCGGGATCGTCCGTCACCGACAGGACGATCCCCCGCGACTCCACCAGCGCCGCGAACAGCATCAGCAGGATCCGCTCGTAGGACTCGGCGGCCTTCACCGCCACCTCGGGCAGACACACCGCCATTCGCCCGGGCGCCGTACATCCCGGCAGACGGATGAGGTCCAGAACCCGTGAGCGGTCCTTCAGCAGCAGCCACGCCGCCGCCTCCGGCCCGCCGCGGACCTGCGACCACAGCACCGGCAGCCCAGACCCCGACACCGGCCCCGCGAAGTGCTGTTCGGCGTGGGCGGCGCACACGTGGGAGCCCAGCCACACCGCACCCGCCGAAGACAGCTCCGGAAGCGCGGAACGCGTGAACCCCGAGTGCGCCGCCGCGCCCTGGCCCTGTGCGAGGCGGTCGCGTTCCTCCGCGAGGAGTGCGTCGTCGGCCTGCAGCCAGTCGTCGAAGCAGAACGTGGCCCACAGCAGAGCGACCGTCACCTCGTCGAGCAGGTAGGCGCCCGGCACCGTCAGATCCCGGACGAACGGCAGCGCGGTCCGGTGCCGCGCCGCCACACCGTCCATGACATGGAGCGCGTCACGGCCCCGGCCGCCGAGGGAGGCGAGAAGCAGACTTCGGCGCGGGGTCCGGGTGACCAGGCGCACGTGCTCCAGATCCTCCGCCTCGATGACCGCCCCGCCCGTGGCGGGCCGGGCCTCGTAGGAGAAGAGGGACACCTGCGTGCCGTCGAAGATGTCCCCGCCGCCGTGCAGATGCCACTGCCCGCCGCCCCCGGGCGGCCCCGCGAGGTGCAGCGAGGACGCGGGCATCGCGCCGTCCACCTGGCAGGCCACGGACAGCGTCCGCGGATGCGGGCCCCTCAGCACAGTCAAAGAAGAGCTCGGCGGAGCCGGCCGCAGCAGCTCCCGAACCGGGACACCGAAGAGGAACTCCAGCACGATCGCGCCGTCCCCGGTGGGCACCTGGTTCCCTGCCGCCACCGCCGGAAGGTGGTCTCCGTGACCTCCAGACCCCGCAGCCGGGCATTCCCCAGCTCCCGCGCCGCGTCCCGCCCGGCCGTCCTGAACCGCTCACGGAACACCCCGAACCGACCCCACTGGTACCTGTCCAACAGGGCGTTCAGCAGCGTCGTCGGCCGCGTCGTGTCGGGCGGATGCATGAGACCTTCCTTCAGTACCGCCACAAGGCGGGAGTACATGTGAACGGGCCCGGACAAGGCTGGCCCGGGGAGACGACCGGGGTGCGGGAGAAACGGCGCCAGCGGGACGGGCGCGGGTCAGGCGGCGGTCAGATGCACTGCCCGGTCCGCGACGGCGGCGTCGAGCGGATCGAGACCCGCCTGCGCACGCCGCACGGCCAGCAGAGCGGGTTCGGCCACAGGCCACAGCTCCCCGGCCACGTGCGGGCCCGCGCGCTGCTGCGTCCCGTACCAGCCCGCCTGGCCTTCCAGGACGCAGGCCCGGTCGTGCAGCAGCGCCCGGAACACGAGCGCCGCGTCCCCGGTGCGGACCGGGCCCTCCAGGACCCGCAGCAGCCGCCGCAGGAGCGGGGCGTTGGCACACAGCAGTGCGATCTCCACCGCTGCCACCGACCCTGCCCCGCCGACCAGAGCGAACCCCGGCCACCCCCACACCTCGACGACCCGCCGCAACGCCGTGACATGAGAGCCGTCCAGCAGGGCGCGGACGGGCTGGTCGCCCTCCGTCCGCCAGGCCCTCGCCGTCTCCGCCCGCCCGGACAGGTCCTCCGCGAGCCCCGGCATCGACGGCTCCCGGCCGTGCCGGCCGCTCGCGAGGAACGCCGCGGCGAGGTCCGCCGGACGCACCTCCCACAAATCCCCCGCACCAGCCGCCGGCAGGGCCGGATCCGGGGAGGCGATCTGCCGAGCAGGAACCGCGGGAACCCCTGTGAGAGCGAACATCCCACCGTGCTCGTGGTTCACCGGGCCCCCGGGCTGGGGGGAGTGCGGCGGGTCAGGAGACGGCGGACCCAGCCCCCGCCGCACTCACACCGCGAACGCCGTACCACTCTGTGCCCCTTCGGTCCGGGTCCCCTGGGCACGGGCCAGTGCCGCGCACGCGGTGAGGACCGCGACATGAGAGAACGCCTGGGGGAAGTTCCCGAGCTGCCGTCCGGCGGCCGGGTCCCACTTCTCCGCCAGCAGCCCCACATCGTTCCCGGCGTGCAGCAGGGCCTGGGTGTAGATGGCGGCCTCGCCGGTCCGGCCGATGCGGACCAGGGCGTCGAGGAGCCAGCCCAGGGTGATGAGGAACGCGCCTTCGTGTCCGGCCAGGCCGTCGACGCTCGGCCGGCCGGTGTCGGTGCGGTAGCGCAGGAGGTACCCGCCGGGCAGGGACAGCTCCCGCTGGATCGCCTCGACGGTCCCGATCAGCCGTTTGTCGTCGCCGGGCAGGAACCCGTAGGACGCCATCTGCAGCAGGGAGGCATCCAGTTCCGGCGAGCCGTAGGACTGGGTCAACGTGTTGCGGTCCTCGTCGTACCCGCGCTCGCACACCTGCCGGTGGACCTGCTCGCGCAGCGTCCGCCACTGGTCGGCCGGGCCGACGTCGTGACCGGCGTCGGCCAGACGGACCGCGCGGTCCAGTGCCACCCACGCCATCACCTTCGAGTGGGTGAAGTGCCGCCGCTGCCCGCGGATCTCCCAGATCCCCTCGTCCGGCTCCTCCCACAGCCTCGCCACCTGCTCCACCAGCACCCGTACGAGCGGCGCCACCACCGGCCCGAGCTCCGGATCCCGCAGCTGGGTCTCGAACAGGGCGCTGACGACCTCCCCGAAGACGTCGAGCTGGAGCTGGGTGGCGGCGGCGTTGCCGGTACGCACCGGGCGGGAGCCCTCATGCCCGGGCAGCCAGCCCAGCTCGTACTCCGTGAGGTCCCGCTCGCCGCCGATCCCGTACATGATCTGCAGCCCCTCCGCCCCCCGGGGGCTCCGGCCCATGACCGTGAGGAGCCATCCCACCCACGCGCGGGCCTGGTCGAGGTGTCCGCAGGCCAGGAGGCGTTCGACGACGAACGCGGAGTCCCGCAGCCAGGTGTAGCGGTAGTCCCAGTTCCGGGAACCGCCGAGTTCCTCGGGCAGCGAGGTCGTCGGCGCCGCGACGACCGCGCCGGAAGGGTGGCACAGGGCGTGCAGCACGCTCACGGAGCGGGCCACCGCGTGAGAGTGCGGGCCGCTGTGGACGGTGTCGGCGGCGACGTCCGCCCAGTAGTCCAGGGTCTCCTGCAGCAGCCCCTCCGGGGACGGGCCCGGCGGCGGGGTGTCGTGCCCGTCCGACCAGGACAGGGCGAAGGTCACGGACTCCCCGGCACCGATGGTGAAGACCGAGCTCAGGTCACCGTCGGCCCCCGCGCTGATGCCCGCGTCGGCCTCGAGCCACAGACGGCTCTCACCCAGATCGACGCTCGCCCGGCGCCAGGAGGCGTGGAGGGAGGGCACCGTGCGCCCGTATCCGGGCCGGGCCCGCAGAAGCGACCGCATCCGCACGTCCCCGCTGACACCCTCGACGATCCGGAGCAGCCGCGGCGGCTCCTCCCCGCCCCCGTCGCGGACGGGCATGAAGTCGATGAGGCGGACCGTTCCCTGCCGCGTGATCCAGGTCGACTCCAGCACCAGGCTGTCGCCGAGGTAACGCCGCTGGTCCGCCGCCGGAGCAGTGGCGGCTTCATCCGCACCGGCATCCGGGGCGATACGCCACAGGCCGTGCTCTGCGGTACCCAGCACGGAGGCGAACACGGCGTCGGCGTCGAAACGCGGCAGACACAACCAGTCGACCGCACCGTCCCGGTCGACCAGCGCACCGCGGCGCCGGTCACCGAGGTAGGCATGGTCCTCGATCCGCCCCACCCGGCGGAACACCGGGGCAAACACGGATGCGGGCTCGGAGGTACGCGGGGACGGAATCAGCGACAGGACGCGCGGAACAGGGACATCGGGCATGACAAGTCCTTGAAGGGTGTGCGGGTGAACATGGAGTGATGCCCGGGGTTGCCGGGGGAGTGGTGCAGGACGGGCGGCGCCGGTGCTCGCTCAGCCGCGTCCGTAGAGCGCGGTCAGGCGTAGCGCGCGGACGACACCGTGGTCACGGGAGTCACCTACCGACAGCGGAGCCTGCGGGCGTCGCGCGAGGCAGGAACCGCAAACGGCGGGAGGACTCGGCCCGGCCGGCGGGCAGGAGGTATCCGGTGTCGTCGAAGAGGAGGAGCCCGTTGCACAACAGGCTGTATCCGGACTCGGGGCAGCGGAACCGGACCTGGGCGGCCTGGGCGTCCACGTCCATGGCCGCCGGGCACTCGACCTCGTGACCGCACACCACACCGGCCTCCGCCATCCGGCCGACGACATCCTCCACGGCCGCCGCCAGACGGCGCACATACACGCGCGCGTCCATGTAGCCGGCGGGCAGCGGCATCCCGGCGGCGGTATGCGCGGCGGCCAGCGCCCGCGCGATCCCGGGCACAGGCCGGTCACGCGCTATGTCACCGAGCCGCATCAGGTGGCCCCGCAGCCGCAGGACGATGTCCTCGACGTCACGGTCACCGTCGAGAGGCGGCGCGTCCTCGTCGAGAACCAGCGCGAGGGTCTCCCTGGCCGCGGCGACCACGGACCGCGACCCCGCCGCACCGGCGGCCGGGCGGCTGCGGGACCCACCACGGGGCATACGGGGGAAGTTCACGACACGGCCTCCTTGCCGGGCACATCCAGTTCCAGCCACACGGTCTTCCCGCCACACGGCTCCAGCCGGACACCCCAGCGGTCGGCCAAGGCCGCGACCAGGAGCAGCCCCCGGCCGCCCTCGCTGTCGTCACTCGCCAGCCGCGGGAACGGCCGCACACGGGACGGGTCCCCGACCTCGACCCGGACACGGCCCCTGGAGTGCTCGACCCTCAGGGAGAATTGCGCCGGATCCTGCCGCCTACAGCCATGGGTCACCGCGTTCGCCATCAGCTCACTGGCCCCCAGCACCACCGCGTCAGCGACCTCCGAGAGCCCCGAACCCACCAGCAGCCGCAACAGCTCACCGCGCACCCGGCAGACCGCCCTCAGCTCCGCGGGCATCAGCGCCACAACTTCGAAGAACGGCTGTGGTACTCGCGCCGCCGCGGCCGGGGCACCGGACCCCGCGCGGGTCCGCAGGGCCACCTCAAGCGCCCCACCCGGCGACCGGGCCACGACGGCAGCCGATTGTGTTTCCATCAGCACTCCTCAGAGGAAAGGGCGTAGTGATCCGACTGGGAAGGCCGTGCAACTGGATTCGGCATAGGGCGAGTTCGAGTCACAGACGTCACGGGGTTCGCTTCTGCCGCCACAGTGCGCAAACCGTGGTCTGGAGCCGCCACCCCGGAGATGACGCGGCCGGCAGAACCACCCGGATCCGGTGGGGTGGGAGTGCGGAGGGTGAGTATGCGGGCACCGGTCCGGGTGACCTGCTCGCGCCGTACCGCCGCGAGGCGCGCGGTGCCGAGGTGCGCGGGGGAGGGGAGGACGACGCCGTAGCCGCCCCGGGCGGACAGGACATCGAGAAGGTCGGCGAACGCGGCCCCGGGTGAATCCCCGGCCTCTTCGGTGAAGACGGCTGTGAGAGCGAGCTCGTGGTCCTGGCAATAGCCGGCCAAGGCCTGCCGGAGGGCCGCGTGGTGGGCCGGTAAGTCGCACAGCGCCTGGCGGAGGAAGCCGTAGACCGTCGGCTGGGCCACCGGACGCTCCTCGGTCAGCGAACCCACGATGACCATCCCGGGGAGTCGAGTACGGGCGGGGAACTCCAGCGTCGCGGCCCGGGGCGCGGCGGCCAATGAACGGCTGTGGCACTTGCGTGGCACTTGCGCCGTCCCTGACTCCGGCGCCGTGGTTCGATGACGTCGGGACAAGAGCGTGGGGAGTGGCCTGTGGCGACCGTGCACCACTGGACCGGGCTGGAGGCCCGCGTGCTGCGCCTCGCGCTGCGGATGAGTGTGCGGGCCTTCGCCGGCCACCTGGGCGTCGGTGTCCGGACGGTCTCGAAGTGGGAGAACCTCCGCACCACCACCCAGCCCCGGCCGGACACCCAAGCGATCCTGGACACCGCGCTCGCACGCGCTGACACCGCCGCGCATCTGCGGTTCGAGACCTTCCTTGCCGAGGAGGCCCCTGCGGAGAGGCTGCCCGGTGCGGGCCGGGTCTCGGTCAGCCGGGCGTCCGGGGCGGACCTGGAGGCGTGGTCGGACGACCTCGACCGCACCGTCATCGCGCTGTCCCGGCAGGACTTCACCTTCGCCGACAGCCTCATCCGGCGCTGGACCCACCGCTTCCCCGCCACCGCACTCGACGACCGGGGCCTCTACCTCCTGGCCCGCGCGACCGCCCTCCTCGGCGACCTCAAACGAGACCAGGGGTCCGTCATCGGCCCGCTCTCCGCCACCAGCGACTACACCACCGCCCGCACCCTCTACGGGCACCTCGGCATCCCCCGCCGCACCGCCCAGATCGACCTGTCCCTCGCCGTCACCACAGAGATGTCCGGACAGCTCACCACCGCCGCCCGCCAGTACGAGACCCTTGCCGCAGACTCCCGCCTCTCCCTCCGCGACCAGGCCCGCGCCCGCCTGTGGGTCGGCACCGCGCTCAGCAAACACGGCGACCACACCTACGCCGCCCAGGTCATGACCGCCGCAGCCCGCAGCTTCGAGACCCTGGACGAACCGGAGGACTGGTCCACCGCTCACCAGAAACTCGCCCTCGCCCACCGTGGCGCCGGGAACCTGACCGAGGCCCTCACCTGTATCGGCATCGCCCGCACCACCACCCGACCCGACGCGCCCCTGCCCCAGGTCCGCCTCGACACCGCCTACGGCCACATCCTCGCCACCGACCCGCGCACACGCGACGAAGGACTGCGCGTCCTCGACAGCGCCGCACACACCGCGGCCCGCATCGGACTGCGCCACCAGCTCACCGCCATCGACACCATCCGCACCCACGCCCAGGCCACCCTCGGCCCCCGGGCCTGAACCACCAGACGAAGGACACCCGTGAGCAGCACCCGGCAGACCAGCATCACCACCGCCCAGCGCGACAAGGCCCGCC
This sequence comes from Streptomyces sp. NPDC059247, assembly GCF_042754005.1. Lineage (NCBI taxonomy): Bacteria > Bacillati > Actinomycetota > Actinomycetes > Kitasatosporales > Streptomycetaceae > Streptomyces > Streptomyces sp. NPDC059247. Next base: position 63,206 of record NZ_JBHYZW010000023.1, on the reverse strand, counting down.
TGATCTGGGACTACCACCAGATGGGCCACGCCCTCACACCCTGCGACGTGGCGATCGGCCTGGGCAGCCACGACCTCGGCGTCGCCACCACCACCGCGAACCTCTACCACCAGGGCCTGGTCAAGAAGATCGTCTTCACCGGCGGGAACAGCGCCACCACCCGCGCCCGCTTCCCCCGCGGCGAAGCGGTCCACTACCGCGAGCACGCCCTCGAACTCGGCGTCCCCGGCCACGCCATCCACGTCGAGCCGCACGCCGCCAACACCGGCGACAACATCACCCTCAGCCGCGCCGTCCTCGACCGGGCCGGAATTCGCCCCGCCTCCGTACTCCTGGTCACCAAGCCCTACATGCAGCGCCGCGCGTTCGCGACCGCCCTCAAGGTGTGGCCGGAGGTGGAGGTGGTGTGTGCCTCGGAAGACCTGTCGCTTGAGGGGTACCTGGCGGGCATCGGCGACGAGAAGCTCGTGATCGACATGCTCGTGGGCGACCTCCAGCGCGTCTGCGACTACCCGCGGCTCGGATTCGCGATCGAGCAGCACGTGCCTGCTGAGGTTCGCGCGGCGTACGACGACCTCGTGGAGGAAGGGTTCACCAGCCGACTGGCCTCCTGACGCCCCGGCAGACCTGACGGCGCCCTGCCCGTAGGGGAGTGGGGCAGGTGGGTTGAGGTCCCTTGCGGAGGGACCGGCTAGGCATCGCGCGGGCGGGCACACGGCCTTGGGGGCGGAGGGGATGGAGTGCGCGTTCACCGGTGCTCCTTCCCGGGCATGAGGTCCAGGGTGGCGAAGCCGGGCGGCATCGGGGTCCGGGGGCTGCCCAGGGCGCGCAGGTGGACGCGGTCGCCGGTGAAGGCGGTGCGGGCGTGGAGCCAGCGAGTGTTGTCGATCAGGTAGCCCTGCCCGGGACGCAGTGCGAGTGGCTGTTGGAGGGCTGCGATGGCTTCGCGAAGCAGGGGCAGGTGTTCGGTGAGGAGCGGGCTGAACGCTGCGAGGGCATCCTGGCGCAGCCGGATGGAGACCCGCCGTCGCGGTGGCGCGTGAAGATCTGCGAGGGGTGTCCTGCGCCGTCGCCGTAGAAGACGGTCCCGGGAAGCGACATCGCCTCAAGGGCCCTGGGTGCGTGGTTGGCCAGAAGGGCGCGGAGGGCGCGGCCGTCGGTCAGGAGGATGTCTCCGCCGGAGGCGGCGGGCTGCTGGCAGACCAGGAGCATCAGCCGGGGCGGGTGGGGAACGCTGGAGCGTTCGGTGTGCGCCAGGAGCTCACCGTTGCCCAGTCCCGCCCGCCCGGGCTGGCGGGAAGCGGCACCCGTGTCCAGGATGGTGGTCAGCCCGTCGGGGTCGCTGTCCGGATGGCGCTGCACCGTCATCACCTGCCGGGTGAAAGCGAGGACCTCAGCCCGGGTGTCCAGGCCCTCGACGGCCGCGATACCCCGGGAGTGAATGAGGCCCGTCACGGCACGGATCCGGCCGGTGCCGGCGAGGGGGACATGGTGTGCCTCGAACAGGGTGAGTGAACGGGCCGTCATCGGCGTGCTCCTCTGAAGTCGGGCGGGGCTGCCAGCGTCCAAAGGCGCGGTGGGCGGTGTAAAGCGACAGACTGTCGACTCGGGCAAAAGCGACAACCCCGAGTCCCGGTCAACGGCGGGTGCTACGTTCCGGAAGCCATGCCCGCCCTCGTAATCCAGGGACAGCCCATGTACAAGCCGTCGTTGTGGCCGGTCTCCGTCAAAGGCGTCGCCCTCGACTCGAAGGAACGGGTGCTGCTCCTGCACAACGAGCGGGACGAGTGGGAACTCCCGGGCGGGAGACTGGAGATCGGACCCGAGGGGCAGGGATCGGCGCCCGCCGACCACAGTCCCGGCGAGGCGCTGGAACGGGAACTGGCGGAAGAGAGCGGCTGGACCGTCGAGGCCGGGCCCCTGCTCGACGCGGGCACCTGGATCTACGAACCGGTGCCCGGCCGCCGGGTCCTGATCGTCACCTACGGCTGCACCGTCCTCACCCCCGACCGCGAACCGGTCCTGAGCCACGAGCACAAGAGGATCGGGCTCTTCCACCGCGACGAGGTCGGCCACCTGACCATGCCCGAGGGCTACAAGCAGTCGATCACCGCCTGGTACGACCACCCCGCGAGGTAGCCCCCCATGGACACCACCACCGGCGCCGGACCGCTGGCCCTGCGCCGCTCGGCACGGCTGCTCTCCTGGCACTGGGCGACGCCGGAGGCACAGGCCATCCTCGCCACCCGCAGCCTCGCCGCGATCCTGCGGTACCACCGGCGCGTCCACGGCACCAGCCAGCTGGAGACCGGCGAACTCCTCGGCTACGACAAGACCTACGTCTCCGCCCTCGAACTGGGCAAACGGCACCTGAACGACGTGGGGAGCCTGCGTCACGTTGCCGAGCGGCTCGCGGTTCCCGCGCATGTCCTGGGTGTCACCGACCCGGCCGACGCCGACCACCGGGCGATGCTGCAGTTCGGCGCCTCCACCGTGCGTCTCGCCGAGGTGGCCCGCCAGTGCGGACACGCCGCTGACGCCGTCGCCGAGCTGTGGCCGCTCGTCGCCCGCCTGGAAGCCCGGGCCCGACACGGCAGCACCGAACGGGACGTTCTCCGGCTCCTGGCCCACGCCCGGCTCAGCCTCGGCACCGCGCTCGGCAACGTCCTGCCCGAGGAACGCCTGGCCACCGCCGCCCACTGGACCGCCAAAAGCCTGAACGTCGTCCGCGCCTTCGACGACCCGGCCCTGACCACCACCGCCCTGCGGATGCACGGCAACGAACTCCGCAAGGCCGGCCTGCTCGGCGCCGCCGTCGACCGCCTCACCCAGGCCGCCGCCATCGCCCCCACCACGCAGGACCGAGTGGCGGTACTCCCGCTCCTGGCCCGCGCCGCCGGAGCCCTCGGCCACACCACCCTCTTCGACCACACCCTCCGCGACGCCTACCGGCTCCTCGACACCGTCGAGCACACCAGCCTCGTCAACCCCACCGCCCTCTACGAGATCCGTCTCCGGGGGCTCATCTCCACCGGGCGCACCCGGGACGCCATACGGCACGCCGAATCCGCTCCGCCGGCGCCGACCATCGCCGTCGCACCCCAGTGGCGCGTCATCGAACTCATCACCACCGGCCGCGCCCGCCTCCTGGCAGGCGACAAGGACGGAGCGGCCCACCTCCTCGCCACCGCCGTACACGAAGCCCGGGCACAACGCCTTCCCCACCAGCTCCAGCGAGTACAGCGGACCAGCCACCATGCCCTGGCCGACACCCATGAAGCGGCCACCCACGCCCTGGACCGGCTCCGGACCGAGATCGCCGCGTAACGGCAGGAACGCTCTGAGTGTCGTCGGCGCTGCGGGGCGGCTCCGGCAGGTGCGCGTTCCGGGGGCACACACCTGGGCGGTGTGCTGCTGCTCGGCCATCGGCTCCCCCTTGCCTCTCGCGGTCGGTGTGGACGGCCGTCGGAATGTGCCGTGCCGGAGAGTCAACGACGGGACTGCGCCGCGTGGGAGCGTTCACCAGGGGGTTCACGTGAACACTGCGCCGTGGACGGGGGGTTCACGTGTGAACCCCCCGTCCCGCTTGTGTCACCATGAGTGCTCGCGTCGTCGCTTTCAGGATGGCCCGGGGGTCAGAAGTGCCGAATGATCGCTTGACTGCCTTGATGGCGGAGGCGGGGGCCTCGAACAAGGGCCTGGCCAAACGTATGCGGGACCTCGCCGCGCAGCGCGGCATCGCCCTGGGGACGACGCATGTCGCCGTGCAGCGGTGGCGTGGCGGTGCGGGGATCCGGCAGCCCGCCGCGGGCATCCTCCGGGACGTGCTCAGCGGACAGCTGGGCCGTCGGGTCACTGTGGCCGACCTCGGCTTCGCCCAGGACGTGGAGGCCGGCGGCGGAGCGGACCGTGGGTATCCGCTGTGTCCGCGGGATGCGCTGACGGCTCTGGACGGGCTGGCGGGCTCGGATCCGGCCGCCGCGGCGGCCGGCCCGGCTGCCGCGGAGGACATGCTGACCGACACGGCGGTGCTGACGTGGCTGCTGGCCCGCCCCGACGGTGTACCCGTCGACACCGCGGCGGTCCGGCGGGTCGGGATGCGGGACGTCCAGGCGATCCGCACCGCGGGCGAGATGTTCATGAAGCTCGACTTCCTCTACGGCGGAGGCCACGGGCACCGGGCCCTGCGGCACTACTTCCGCCACGAGGTGCTGCCGCTGCTCGCCGCAAGCCACAGCGAGAAGGTCGGCACGGCCCTCTACGGCGCCGCCACCGAGATCGCGCAGCTTCTCGCCTGGACCGCGTACGACAGCGGCCATCACAACCTCGCCCACCGCTACCTGGTGTCCACCCTCCGGCTCACCCAGGTCACCGGCGACCGGATGGCCGGCGCCCGGATCCTGTCCAACCTCAGCCACCAGGCCACCTTCCTCGGCCACCACGCGCAGGGCCTCCGCTTCGCCCGCGCCGCCGTCGAGGGCGCCCGCCACCACGCCACACCCCGGGCCATGTCCCTCTACACCGCGATGGAGGCCCGCGCCCTGGCCCGGGCCGGCGACCCGGTGGGCACGGCCCGGGCCATGAACGAGGCCGAGCGCCACTTCGAGAAGGCGGAAACCGGCGACGACCCGGGCTGGCTCACGTACTTCGACGCGGCCGAACTCCAGGGCGAGCTCGCACACTGCTTCCGCGACCTCCAACAGCACCGCCAGGCGGTGCACCACGCCCACAGCGCCGTCACCCAGACGAATCCCCAGTACGCCCGCACTCTGGGCTTCTGCCGGATGGTCCTTGCCCAGAGCCTGCTGCTCCACGGCGAGCTGGAGGCAGCGGTGGACACGGCGAGCCTCGCCCTCGACGAGGGCGACTCCCTGCAGTCCGCCCGTTTCCTCGGCTACGTCGCCGACTTCCAGCAGGCGGTGCGGTCCCATGACGGCCACCCGCACGCCGTCCTGTTCCACGACCGGGTCCAGCGCGCTCTCACCCCGGCCGGCGAGGAGGACTAGCCGGGCTGCCAGTTCCTGATCGCCCGGTCATCGCGCAGCGCGGCGATCCGCCGTCCGTACTCGTCCGCGACCGCGTCGCTCTCGTCGACGTTCTGCATCAGCCAGGTCGTCATCCGGAACTCCTGAAGCCGCCGCAGCGTCTCGTAGCCCGGCCACTCGCGCAGATCCCGCCCGTAGGCGGCCACGAACTCGGAGTACTGCGCGGGGCTCTGCCACCGGAGGCTGTGATGCTCCACCGCGGTGACCATCAGGTCCCACTCGGGATGGTCGAAGCTGACGTTCTCGAAGTCGATCAGGATCACGCGACCGGCCGCGTCGACCATGAGGTTCTGCACGTGGGCGTCCCCGTGCACCGGGGCCCGCACCGAGTCGAAGCGCACCGCCGTGAGCTCCTCCCGGAGGCATTCGAGGTGCGAGCGCAGGAACGCCCGGTCCGCCTCCGGGATCGGCGCGCGCTGTATCCGCAGGCCCGTGCGGCCGAAGACGTCGAACGCGGGCAGCCAAAGCCCCGCCGGGGGCTTCAGCGCGTGGAAGGCGCGCAGCACGTCCCCCAACTGCCCGTACGTCGCCTTCCGGTTGCCTTCGACGATCAGATGCCAGAAGGTCACCGGGTGCCCGGCGACCACGACCGGCTGGCCGATCTCCTCCACGGTCCGGGCCGCCGGGAAGCCCTCCGCGGCGAGCCACCGGGAGACCGCGACCTCGTTGGCCACCCGCGGCAGATATTCCGCGGACCGTGCGATCCGCACGACCACCGGATGGCCGGCCAGCCGGAACAGCGCGTTCTCACCCACCCGGATCAGCGCCGCACCCGAGCTGTCCAGGCCCGCCTCGCGGCACGCCAGCTCCAGCAACCGCCAGGCGGTCCTGGACGTCAGCCCGGTCCGCACTTCGCCGACGTCGCCCGTCATGCCGGAACCACCTCTCGTCTCCACCGCACACGATCTGCGCCATCCGGGCCCGTCACCCCGACGGTACCCAGCACCGAACGGACCAGCCCGGTATCCGGACCGGGCCGTGTTCCGCGAGGGCGCCGGATGCGTGATCCAGTCAACGCGACCGGGCCCGCCGGCGGGAGGGTGCACCGGGGGTTCACCGCGAACACGCCGACTCTGAGGTGGGGTTCCGAAGTGATCACCCCGTCGATGTGGCGTGTGTCACCATGATCTTGGGGCGTCAGGGCCGGACGGCGGGGGAGAGCGTGAAGGCACCGAACGAGAAGCTGATCTCGCTCATGGCGGAAGCCGAGACGTCGAACAGCGGCCTCGCCAAGCGTATGCAGGACCTCTCCTCCCAGCGTGGCACCCCGCTCGGCACCACCCACGTCTCCGTCCAGCGCTGGCGGCACGGCGCGGGCATCCAGCCCGACACCGGCCACATCCTCTGCGCGGTGATGAGCACTCTGCTCGGCCGCCCGGTCACCCTCGTCGACCTCGGCTTCGTCCAGGAACTCCCCACCGCCGGCCCGGTCGAGCCGCCGCTGGCACCCGCCGACGACACCGGCCACGACGAGACCCACCGCGGGCGCGTCGAGAGAGCCGCACGCGAATCCCTGGAGTTCGCCGCCCTGGTCACCCCCGGCAACGTCACCGACGAGACCCTCGAGTACCTGTCCGACGACCTCGCGCGCATCGCCACCGCCTACGTCCACGCCCCCATGCCGCCCCTGTTCCGCGAACTGGTCGAGATCCGCGACGACCTCTTCCGGTTCCTCAACGGCCGCCAGAAACCCCGGCACACCAGAGAGCTCTTCTTCCTCACCGGAACGACCTGTCTCCTCCTCGCCCACGCCTCGCAGAATCTCGGCGACCCGCGAGCCGCCCTCGCCCAGATCCACACCGCCGACACCTGCGCCCGCCAGGCCGACCACCCCGGCCTCATCGCCTGGACCGCCGGCACCGCCGCCCTCATCGCTGAATGGTCACCCCGCCCCGCCCGAGCCCTCCGCCACATCGAACAGGCACGCCTCCACGCCCCCGCCGGCGAATCCCGCATCCGCCTCGCCGCCATCGAAGCCCGCACCGCCGCCCGCATCGGCGACCACCCCCGTGCCGCCCTCGCCCTCGCCCGCATGCGCACCGCCCAGGAAGACACCGCCCGCACCGACAGCCTCACCGACCTCGGCGGCATCCTCACCTTCCCCGCACCCAAGCAGGACTACTACATCGGCTCGACACACGCCTGGCTCGGCAACCACCCCCAGGCCGAACACCACGCCACCGCCGCCATCGACCAGTACACCCGCGGTCCCCGCCAGGAACGCTCCTACGGCGACGAAGCCCTCGCCACCGTCGACCTCGTCACCGCACGCCTTGCACAGGGCGACATCGACACCGCGGCCACCATCCTCCAGCCCCTCCTCGACCTCCCACCGGGCCAGCGCATCCGGCAACTCGGCGACGGACTCGAACGCGTCAACCACGCCCTCCAGCAGCCGCCCGTCCAGCACCACCCCACCGCCCGCGAACTCGCCGACCTGACCCGACGATTCCCCGCTCCCGACCCCACCACCGCGCTACCGTCACACCGATGACCACCATGCGCACCTCACCACACGACGCCGTCCGCGACGCCAGCCGCCACCTCGGCCTGCCCCCAGGCCCGGTGACCCCCCTCCGCAGCCACGCCACCCACGTCTACCTCCTCCCCGACCAGCAGACCGTCGCCCGGGTCCGCCCCCTCACCGACGCACCCGCCAGCGCACGGACCACCACCCTCCTGCACTGGCTCCACGCACACGGCTTCCCCGCCACGCAGCCACTCGCAGACCCTGTCGAAGACCCCGCATCCGGCTACATCGTCACCTTCTGGACCCACTACCCCCAACCTCCCATACCGCCCCCGGCCGCCGCCCTCGGAACCCTCCTGAACGCCCTCCACGCCCTCCCGCACCCGCCGGTCACCCTGCCGCAGTACGAGCCCCTCGCCCACCTCCGCGACTCCCTCGACCGCACCACCACCCTCACCACCCGGCAGCGGACCTGGCTCACCACCGCGGTCGACGAGGCCGTCCACGCCTACCGCGCCCTGGACTCACCCCTCGGGCACGGTCTGATCCACGGCGACGCCTACCCCGGCAACACCCTCTGGGACGGTGACCTCGTCCGGCTCGGAGACTGGGACGAAGCCGCGACCGGCCCCCGCGAACTCGACCTCGCCAACACCCTCCAGGGCGCCGTCCGCTTCGGCCGCACCGAACGCGAGATCAACGAGTTCCTCGACGCGTACGGCCACGACCCCCGCCCATGGCCCGGCCTCCGAGTCCTGACCAGAATGCGCGACCTGCACACCCTCGGCTCCTTCATCCGCCGCGCAGACCGCGGCGACGACCGGGCCACCCACGAACTCACCCACCGCCTGCACACCCTGCAGACCGGCCACCACAACGCCCGCTGGGGAATCCACTGACCTCTGTGAGCGACCTGGTACGGGGACAGATCCAACAAACCGTGGTGGGAATCTGCGCACACCACCGCCTCAACGGGCTGACGCGCACCACCTGCACGCCCAGGCGGCACCAGATATGTCCAGGGCTGCCCCGGGAGTCCTGCGGGAACCCCCCCCCGGACCGTGCCGGGCCCGCTCAGCGGCGCCGGGCCCCGCACGGTGATGACCGGACCGTCGGACGTGACGGCGGCGCCGAGGTCACGCAGGGGCCGACGTGGCTGTCGCGGACGATGTGGCCGCTCCTCGACGCGGGAGGTGCCGGGGGCCCATGTGAGGAAGGCGGTTAGGCGCGGCATCGTCAGCCCTCCTCGCGCAAGAGGCCCTGACCATCACCGGCGCGACGAACGGCGGCATATGCCAACCCGAGGCAACGAAGGCAACAACCACTATGGACGGTGGGGCCCCTGCCATCAGGGCCGTCGGCCAGTTTCTGACCCGCATCGCGCCAGACAGGTCCGACAACCCAGCGAGCCATCCTCTCCCACACCTCACAAGGGTCTCGTCACGTCCGCGCGTTCGTGTCGGAGGCCGCTCGCGGGCCGGGCACCCCGGCACCGGGTTGCCCCGCCGCGAGCGCCCGGTCGACGAAGGCGCGCACCAGCATGTGCGCCTCGGCGGCGGGCACTTCCTCCTTCCACATCTTCGGCCAGTGCCGGTCGCAGTACAGGTCGAAGACGTGCCCGCTCGTGGTGGTGCCCTGGTGCCGGACGTGCGGCTGCACGGGGCAGCTGGTGTGCCGGGCATCGGCTTCAAGGTGAAGACCGGCTATCGCGGCGTGGAACCGCGGGGGAAGGGCTCGCTCCTCGCGGCAGCGGCTGCATTCCAGCAGGTGCGCTACGACCTCCTCCCGCCGCAGCAGGAGCTCCGGGATGCCCTTGCCCTCGAAGGTGTTGCAGCTGGCGCAGACCGGGCCGCGTACCAGGTCGTGCCCGTGGCAGTGGTCCCACACCGAGGCCCTGCTCGACTGACACAGCCGACACAGGTAGTCGTCAGCCCGCAGCTTCCGGGCCCGCATCTGCCCGTACGGCACTCCGCGCAGGTGTCCGGTGTACGCGGCGAACTCCGCCCCCGAACACGGCGGGCACATCGTCACGTACCCGGTCTTGGTCGGCGTCCTCCAGCCGCTCCAGCGCGGTCCTCGCGCCCGGCACCGCGAGCACACCCGAGCCCGCTCGAGGAGCTTCTCCTCCAGCGCCTCCCAGCGGTCCAAGAGGTCGACGTAGGTGCGGGGCAGCCACCAGCGACCATCGCTCCGGGTGAACAGCTCCAAGGGATAGGTGCCGGCGATCGTGGAAGCGCTCCCGGACCCGTCCCGCACGGAGACGAAATCCTCCCACGTCAGCTCACCCGGCAGGCCGTTCTCCCCGATCCGCGCCCGTTCGCTGCGCTCGGTGTACAGACGGTCCCGGGCCAGCTCCTTGTCCAGGGCCTCGTGGTACATCCAGCCGGCAATCTGGCCGCGCCAGTTCGCGCGGCCCCGAGCGTCCTCGTCCTCGGTGCTGCTCTCCTCACGCCATCGCTGTCCGGGGAGCACGACCTTGACCAGGTCGTTGTGCTCGACGGTCATGGCGGACAGGTCCCGGGCGGCCCGGCGTACGTCGCGTTCGTCGTACTGCCACGGCCCCTTGTGCTTGTACAGGCGCAAGGCGACGTCGCCGACAAGGACGTGCCCGTGGCAACGCAGGTGGTGCGACTTCGTCTTCAGCAGTGCCTCGGGGCGCAGGGGCAACGAGGCGTCGCGAGTCACGTCCGTGAAGATGGCGCACGCCAGTTTCGGGCTGATCATGGGCATGGGCGAAGCGTTCCAGCCCCCTCTGACAACACCCTCCCCAGATTCGCACACAGTCGTGAAAGGCCGAGCGCGTATTCGATACGCGTCCGGTGGCTCACTCAGACATCAGTCCGTCGCTCCCCGCTCTCGCGCCGTCGGTGCCCACGGGTCCGGCCGCTACTCCTCGCCGCCGGAGCCGTGGTCGAAGCCCTTGAGAACCGGGTCGGGCTCGGAGGCCGCGCCGCACAGCGAGCACAGCCCGGCCGGCGCCGGGCAACAAGGCCGACGCCCACGCGTGGCGGGAGTCGGACCTGCCCGCCCTGGCGGCGGGCGCGAACGTGATCGCGGACGGCGCCTACCTCGGCACCGGCCTGATCGTCCCGCACCGCAGGAGAGCCGGCTGCCCCCTCCTACGCGGCCAGGAGGAGGGCAACGCCGCCGAGCACCGACGGGTCCGTGCTCGTGTCCGGCACACCTTCGCCCGGATGGAGAACGGAAGATCCTGCGCGACTGCCGTCAGAAAGGCGACGGCCTCCACCACGCAGTCCAGGCCGTCGCAGCCATGCACAAACCTCGCCATGACACGGTGAAACAACAGGTCAGAAGCCATTCCGGCCTGCCCGGAGCGGATCTTCTAGGACCCGGCGGTACGCCTCTCCGTCACTCTTCGAGCGGGCATCCGAGACCTGGCAGAGGTGAACAATCGTGGCGTAACGGAAAGCTCATACGGTACCTGAGTCCGGTTCCCCTCTGGAGTGTACCTATGCGCGCAAAGTGCCTGATTCTGGCCGCCTTCTTGCTGCTGGCCGCCAGCACCCCCACACCCGCCTGGGCCCTCGGGCGGGTGCCGGGCGCACCGTCGCCCGAGCCCGTGGACGTCTTCCAGACCGGGGGTGATGCGGTGCACTACTCCAGCACGCCGCCGCCGACGATCTCCGCACACGGATGGTGGCTGGACCGGGACAGCGGGGGCGCCAAAGCGAAGGTCACCGTGGAGCTTCAGATCCAGAGCGGCGGGAGCTGGCGTACCGTGGCAACGGGCTCCAAGACCGTTAAGCAGGGCGGCGGGAGCGCCCGTCGGGCCAACGCCCGCAAGACGTGTGTGGGCACCAGGTCGACGACGTGGCGCAGCCGTGTCGACGTGGACATCATCGGTGTCGCCGATTCCCCCAACAAGCTGGAGACTCCTGGCAAGACGTTCAACTGCGGTGTCTGAGGGAGCGGAGGCTGGCCGTGGAGGACGGTGTGGGTGAGGGCGAGGACCCGCTGATGAGGGTCGAGGTCTATGGCGTGCTGGAACAGCATCCGTGGATCGGGCAGGTCAGCGTGGACCATGACCTGGAGGAGGACATGTTCAGCCTGGCGGTGAAACGGTCCAAGGCCTACGGGTGGAGCTCCACCGTCCTCGGTGCGGGTAACGAGCTGGGCGGCCGGCGCTGGACGCTGGCCGATGCCGGCGGTGACTGGTCCCAGGACGGACAGGTGCGGCAGCTGGCCTGGCTGAGCGTCTACCCGGCCGACGACCTGGCAGCCCAGCACCTTCCGGTGATGCCCATGACGCGGGTCCTCACCGATGTGCTCCAGCGCGTCGGTGAGCTGCGCTTGGCGGGGCTCCGTGTCCAGGTGCCGGTGCGGTTGGCCCGTGATGCGGGTTTCGACCTCCGGGCTGCCGCGGACTGGTTCGCGCTGGCCTCACCGGATGCCCGTGCAGACGTGACGGTCACGGTTTCGGCCGGGCCTGAGGTGAGCGCGGCGCAGGTGCTTGATGTCGCCGCGCGGTGCGGCCACGGACTTCTGCGCCTCCAGGAGGCCGGTCCCGGCTCCCCGGACATCGTGCTCGAGGGCACCTGTCCCGAATGGACCTCTGACGCCGCCGCGTGGATCGCGGACATCATCGTCGAATCGCTGCGCGCCGCCGGGGTACGGGCACCGGCCGAGATCACCGTCTTCCACAACGCGGAGCCGGGGGTACGCGCAGAGCGGTAGCGTCTCGTCCGGGACGAGACGAGGGGGAAAAGCGTGGCGGGGAACGCGTGTGCGGGGCGCCTGGCGGAGCTCGCGTACTCCGTGATGAGCGGGGCCCGGTCTGAGCAGGTCCGGCGGATGGCCCGGCAGGTTGACGCCGCTACCGACGAGTTCACCAAGGCGTACACCGGACGGTTCCTTCTCGAACTGCTGCAGAACGCGTACGACGCGCACCCGAGAGGCTCTCGCGGCGGCCGGGTGCACGTCCTTCTGGACGAGGACGAGGGCGAGTGGGGGACGCTGTACGTCGCCAACGGCGGCGATCCGTTCACCTGGGAGAACGTCAATCAGGTGTGTGAGCTCGCCCGGAGCTCGAAGGTGATCGGGGAGGGGATCGGTAACAAGGGCGTGGGGTTTCGCAGTGTCCTGCTGGTCAGTGAGGCGCCCGAGATCTACAGCACGGACCCGGACGGTCCTGGCGGTCCCGAGCTGGACGGGTACTGCTTCCGGTTCGCCTCTCGGCGGGACCTGGAGGAGTTCCTGGCGGGCGATGAGGACGCGCACGAGGTGGCGGCGGCGTTTCCTCTGCTCCAGGCTCCGTTGCCGGTCGCCGAGGTGCCGCCCGTGTGCCGGGAGCTTGCGGCGCGGGGGAACGTGACGGTTGTCCGCCTGCCGCTGCTGGAAGAGTCAGCGCGGGTCGAGGCCCGGAACCGGCTGGAGGAGCTCGCCCGGGCCAAGGTGCCCGTCATGCTGTTCCTCGACCGCCTCTCCAGTCTCACGCTGGAACGCAGGGCGGAGGGCGGCACCGTGCGCGACCTGCATGAATTCACGCGGTCGGAGAAGCGGTTCGCACCGCGGGGCACAGCCTTCGGGTCCCTGTCCGGATATGCCTCCGTCTCCTGCGCCACCGTGGATCTGGGGCCGTCTGGAAAGTTCCTGGTGTCCCGGCGCACCGTGGACCATGACCGGCTGGCACAAACGCTCCGCGATGCCGTGGCTGCCAGGCTCCTGAACAAGAAATGGGAGAAGTGGACCGAGCCCGCTGTCGTCGAGGTCGCGGTCCCTCTCGACACCGAGCACAGGAACAGGCGCGGCCGATTCTACACCTTCCTGCCGATGGGCGATGAGACCTCCTTCTTCCCCGGCCATGTCAACGCCCCGTTCTTCACCAGGACCGACCGGGCCGGCTTGCCGCGCGAGAACCCCCTCAACGCTCTGCTGCTGGACGTCGTAGCCGAGACGTGTCTGGCCGCGGCGGCGGTGCTGCGGCAGGTGCCGCGCGCGCCCTTCCGTCAGCTGGCGGTCGACCTGGTGAGCTGGGACAGCGGCAGACAGTCGGCGGGACGCCTGGCCACGGCGTCGCGTCACCTCTACGGGTGTGAGGTGTCCGCGCTTCCGCTCGTTCCCGTTCTCACCGCCGGCGACGCCGCGCCGGGCAAGGGCTGGGCTTCGGCACGGGAGGCGCTCCTGTGGCCCGACCTCGACCTGGCCGTCCTGACGGCGTACCGCGCGTGCGATGCCGGTGCGGTGGTGGCGGACCCTCGGGTCGGGGCTGACCGGCTGCACAGGCTGGAGGCGATGTGCAAGTCGCTGGGATGTTCGTGGGCGCCGAAGCCGCAGACGCTCGCGGACCATGCGGAGCGGATAGCCGGCGCTCTTCCGCTGCCCGGCTCCGAGCTTGAGAAGCCTGACCCGGCGTGGAGTGCTCTGTACGAGGATCTGGCCATCCTCTTCGCGGAGGACGGCCGCGTGCTGCGCGGCAGGAAGCTCCTGCTCACCAAGGACGGAAAGGTGGAACGCGCGAACGGGGAGGCGGGGGGAACCAGCTCGCGGAGCGCCCGGGGCCGGCGTGAAGCGTTCTTCCCGCCCGTCGCCGCGGAGCAGGCGGGGATACCGCCGGTTCCGGCTCAGCTCAGGGGACGGCTGGTCCTGCTCCATCCCGGTGTGGCCTGGTCCACGGGGAAGGTGCCCGGCCAGCGAGTGTCCGCCCGCGTGTTCCTGAGCGATGCCGAACTCGTCCGGCCCTTCGACGTGACGAGCCTGCTGACGCACGTGCGCCGGGCGCTGTCGGAGAGCACCGACCGCAGGCTGCGGCTGTCCGCGGTTCGGTTCGTCTTCCAGTTGTGGCGGACGCAGCGCGCGCTGGGCGGGACGAAGCTCGCCGCGCTCGGGCTGTACGTACCGACGGCCGACGGCCGGATGATCAGGGCGAGCAGCGCCTTCTTCGGCAAGGGATGGACCGGAACGGCTGCCGGAGAAGACCTTGCCGACGTGGCTTCGGCAGGGCAGAAGGTCTCCACGAGTCTGAAGAGCATCGCGCAGAGACTGATCGCCGCACCCGGGGAGTTCGTCAGGAAGGACGAGAGCTCCGAGGAATGGCGCATGTTCCTCGCGGAGAGCGGCGTGAACGACGGGCTGGCTCCGGTCCACTCCCCGGAAGCGGTGACACGGGAGAAGGGCAGAGAACTGGTCACCCGCCGCCTGGTCCGCATGGCGAAGGTGACACACCAGGTTCAGGCGCAATGGGAACCGCACATTGACCGCGCATACTCTGCTGCGCTCTACCCCCAGACGCCTTACCAGGGCACGCCCGCATACCAGCTGCCCGGGCAGGACATCGTCGGACAGCTGGGTGATCATGCCCGGCTCGCGTACGCGCGGCTCATACTGCAAGGGCTCGCACGCTGGGCTAACGCCCGCTTCACCAGCGTCTGGACCAGCGACGGCAGCCAGAGGGCCGACAAGGAGACGGTGATGACACCGCTCGCGGCGTTCATCAGAGAGCAGCCGTGGCTCCCGGTGCGGGGCCGGGACCGCGCAGTGCGGTTCGTACGGCCCGCCGACGTCTGGCACTGCCCTGAGGGGATGGAAGAGGAGCCCTCCTTCGTCCTGACCGTCGACCACCGCGTCCGTCATCTACTGGCCCCGGAAAGAGTCCGCACGCGTCTGCGGGAGATGCGGATGCCGACATGGGACAACCCGCGGGACAGTGTGCGGGTCCTGGCAGCTCTCGGGCGGCTCGTGGAGGAAGGGGCTCTGGACGACGAGGACCGCGCCGCCGTGCAGCGGGCCAACGAGCGCGCGTGGCAGACGTTCGTGGGGCAGCCCAACGCGGCGCTGCCCGCGGGCATCAGCCTGCTGGTGGAGACTGGGAATCAGCTGGCCGCTGTCGCAACCGCGACACGCGACGAGGACGCGGTGCTCTATGTCGGCGACGAGCGCGACAGTCTGAAGGCGCTCCTGGTCCGGGAGATGAAATACCCACTTCTGATCGCCCCCGGGGTCGCCGCCGACGCGGCCGGCCATCTGGGACGCAGCTGGCCGCACGGCACGGTCCGCCGGCTAGCCGACCTGACGTTCAGGGTGCGTATCGACGGCAAGCAGGTGGATCCCGCTGCGGAGCAGGAGGCAATCGTCGATCACCTGCCTTGGCTGCCGCTCGCCGTCACGGTTCTCGCCGACCACACGACGGCGGGCCCCCGGGCGAGCGAGTCGGAACTCGGCAGGATGACGGCCGCAGTCCAGCGGGTGCGGCTGCGCCGCTACCGCTCCTGGGAGATCGAACTCGACGGGCGCGCCGTCACGATGCCAGACCGTCTGGAAGGGGTCCTCCCGCTGGCCGACCCGGAGCATCCACTGATTCTGGCCCTGGAGGCGGATCCGCACTGGGGCGAGGTGCCCCGTCTTGTGGAAGCGCTCACCGAACTGATCGGCCACCCCGGCCTTGGCTACCGGCTCAGCCTGGCCGTCTACCGCCTCGCTGCCGTGCACGCTGATCTCCACAACCCCGCGGAGGACGAACTCGCCGAGGCCCTCAAGGTCACGCTTCTCCAGCTCCAGGAGACGCGTGGCCGCGTGGACGGGGCCATCGGCATGGTCCTGAAGCGCTGTTACCCCTTCCTCGTCCACGCCCTGGGCGCCGATGTGGCACGGACTCTGACCGTGCCGGCACCGCTCGACACGACGGACTTCCAGGCCATCCTGGAAGAACATGCGGGCGCCCTGCCGCTGCCCCCGCAGGAGTTCATCTCCCAGGCCCGCGCGGCTCGCGGCCTGGACGACCTGCGGATCAGACTGGGCGTCGGCTTCGCCGGGTTCAACACCACCTTGCAGTGCCTCGCCCCCGGCCATGAGCCGGTCAGTCACGCGAAGGACCACGAGGAAGCGCTCCACACCTACCTGGACCTGCACAGGAAGGGCCTCGTGAACCGGCTGCGCTGGGCCGTGAAGGACGACTTCGACGCCCGGCGCCCGATCCGGCACTGGCCGTCCCTGCGCGATCTGGACTGGATCACCGTCCCGGAGGCCTGGGCCCACACCGTGGAGACCGCCGACTCCGCCCGACTGGAAGAACTCGTAGAGGAACAGCTGACCCACCGTCTGGACCGGCCTGCACCCCACGAAGGCGAACGCCTCCCGGACCGCGACCAGGTGCGCGGTGCGAACAACCGGGCGATCAGTGCCGTGGCGTCCGACCTCGCCGCACTGGTCAAAGCGACCGGACGCCGCCCTCCCACGGTGCTCACCGAGGCAGACCCCGCCGACGAGGTCACCGCACTCCTCGACGGTGCCGGAGCGCTGGACTTCCGCCAGCTCTCCCCCGACGAGATCATCGGCTGGCTGAACGCTCTGGGCGGATGGCCTGAGGGTATGCCCCTCACGATGGAACCGGGACGGCACGGACTGACCGCGAGCGACCTGGACCGGGTACGCGACGAGGCGGCGAACAGGCGCCGCGAACGCGAGCGCAGCAGGGAGACAATCCGGGTCGGCGGCCGGGACTTCCACGTCCCGTCCGGCGACTTCTCCGAACTGACGGCCGAGCTTCAGGGGCACCTGGACGCGGGTCTGCGCCCCCGCGGCCGTGCGGTCTTCACCTACCCACAGGCCCCGGAGCCGTCCAAGGGGTCCTCAGGCCCGGGAACCGGCCGGGCCGGACGGTATGACCGCGCCGACACCGGACTGTCCCAGGCCCAGCGCGATGCCATCGGATACATGGGTGAGTGGTACGCCTACCACTGGCTGCTGGCGAATGAGGAAGCCGCCACGGACGAGTCCATCTGGGTCTCCACCAACCGCCGCAAAGCCTTCCCCGGTCTCTGCGGGGACAACAGCCTCGGATTCGACTTCAGCGTCGGGTCCGGCAAGCAGCCCCGCCTCTTCGAGGTCAAGGCAACCCAGGGCGAGGGCGGCCGCATCGACCTGGGAGAAACCGAGGTGCGCGCGGCCCAGCGGTACGCCGGCAGCGACCGCTGGCGGCTCCTGATCGTCACGCATGTCAACGATCCGGAACGGGTGAGCGTCAGCATGCTCCCGAACCCCTTCGGGAAACACGGACGCGGGTGCTACCGGGAGGAGGGCGGTGCACTGCGGTTCTCGTACCGGAAGTGACGGAAATCCGCCTCGCTCCGTCGGCTCCTTCCTCCTCGTTGTCTACCTGCCCCGGGTAGCCAGTGCCACATCAGGCAGACGTCGGCCTCAGTCGCCCGCCTGCGGTAGTCGCCGGTCGGCCGCATGGCGGTCTCGCAGGGCGAAGTATCGGCGGACCATGCTGTCCGCTCCTCGGGTTGGCATCGCCGGTGCCGATCGAGGAGCGCCGGGTACTCCGATGCATTCGTACTGTGCTGCGTATCTGTGCAACATCCCGTGGGTTCGATCGTGACTTCTTCGCCGTTGCGCCAGGTCAGCCGATCAGCCGGGATCGGGGAGCCGTGTGGATCATGACGGAACATCAGGAATCCTGAAGCCCCATCATGATCCACATGCGGGTACGCGGGCTCCTTCCTGCGAACCGCCTGATCAGACCCCCTACCGAGACAGCGGGCATCACGACGAACCCCCAGGTTGTCGCACACACCAGACCGGGCACTCAGCAGGCCGGGCTAGCCGGGCACCCGGCGGATCGGCACGGCCGGACACAAGCTGCCTGCGGCCCTTCACGCACCCTCACAGCGCGGATCGGGCCCAGTGAGCACCTGGTAACCCTGCGGCAGGACACCACGCACCAGAAGCATGCCCCGGGCTCCGCAGCGCTCTGCTCCGCGAGCCCCAGCGCGCCCCCCCCGGGACCGCGAGTCCCGCCCAGCGGGCCGCAGCACCACCCACCAGCCGAACACACCCCAACCGGAGCCGGGAAGTGCCTGCACTGTCTATGGCGAGCTGGTGTGTTGGTGCGTCGTGATGAGCGCTTCCACGAGCCAGCAGTGGGTGCTGCCCACAGTGGGCCTTTGGCCGGTGGTGAAGATGGAGATGTGCTGCCAGTAACGGCGGAACAACGGGACGGTGGTGCGGAACTGCGCGCCCATGAAGGCGCGAAAGTCCGGGCTGTCGTCCTGGCCGCGGGCGCGGGCGCAGGCACGGGAAAACTTGTCCAGTGCCTCCCCGGGCTGCGGGGGCAGACCGGCGGCGAGGTCCGCTTCGGCGATCTCGGCAGCTTCGATCAGTTCGGTGTACAGCGACGCTTTGTCCCGCACATGAGGCGCAGCCCAGTACGTCCGAAAGCCCGGTTGCGCGATGAGGGCGTGCAGTTCGGCATAGGCCAGTACCGCTTGAGGCGAAGGGTCCTGCGGTGGATCCGGAACGGCTTGCGCGGTGATCAGGTCGACCAGGCGCGAGGGCACATCGGCGGGGATCACTCGCTCCCAGGCCCTGCCGAGGTCGAGAGGGGCTTCGGACAGTCGTTGCACCCGGGACAGTACGGACAGCCGGCGCAGCCGCTCCTGGTCGGAGCAATCGTCGAGGGCTTGCAGAGTGGCCTGGCGCCAGCTCAGTTCGGCTAACCGTGTCCGCGTCCGGTCGAGCGCGCGTGTGACCAGATCGCTCAAGGAGCGTTCACCGGTGGCGAGCTGGGTGATGGTGGCGATCGGGGTGTCCAGGGCGCGCAGCTGCTGCACCAGCCGCAGCTGCTCCAGCGCCTCGTACGTATAGCGACGGTGGCCGCCGGCACTGCGGTGCGCCATCGGGAGCAGTCCGATGTCGGAGTAGTACCGGATCGTCTTCACTGGTAGCCCGGTGTGGGCCGCCAGGTCTCCGATCGTCCAAGTTATGTGGCTCATCTACTTGAACCTCCAGTGCGCTGGAGATCCTAGTGTATGAAGCGCCAGGGCGAGAGGCGAGAGCCTCGTCTCTGGCCCTGGCGTCTGGTGGCCGACAGCGAACCGTGTCGGTCGCGGGAGTCCTGTGGCCGAAGAACAGCAGCCGGTGCGGACAGCGCATTCCCCGCGCTCTTGCCTCTCCGGACACCGAGTTCACCATCAAAGGAGCAGATCATGATGATGAGGACCGCAGCAGCGGCCGTCACCTGTCTCGCCGCTCTCGGCACGATGGCAAGCCCCGCACAGGCAGACGGCGGTGACACCGCCGTCGGCAGCGTGACGGTGTCACCGTTCGCCGGCGAGAACGGCTGTGTCAGCACCACTGGTGCCACCGTCTGCTTCCTCCACAACGGCGACAAGATCCAGGTCACGGACACCAGGTCCGACGGCCTGCGGGCGATCGGTCAGTTCAGGTTCAACTACGACCGTCCGCCTGGCGAATGCCAGAACCCCCACGGCGCGGGTACGACCGCCGAGTGCAACTACGACATGCGGGAGCAGGGCCAGATCAGCATCCGGGCCGTCACCCGGAACGGCGCGACCGGACCGAATGTGAACGAGAGCGGCTGGAGCCGCTGGCTCAACATCGGATAGCCAGAACGCCGAGCCGCCGCCTCTGATGCGGGGTGGGGGTCCGCTCGGCGGCGCTCACCGCCGAGCGGACCTGCTCCCGTTATAGGGGGAGGGTCCGCTCGGGCGAAGGGCCACCCCCGGTGCTCACTTGCCCGGACGGGGCGAGAAGCGCCAAGGGTCTCGTACAGCCGCCGCCAGCCTGCCGCACCCGGCCTTCGCGGCCGCCGGGCACCGCGGCGCCCTTGTGCTCACATGCCCGATTCCGGGTGAACATGACCGCAGGTCGGCCGGGCCCCGACCGCACCAGGCGATGCACCAGGCCTGCCCTCCGGAGCGCGGGGCCGGTGGCCGCTCCGCAGCTCATTCGCCACGACAAGGAAAGGCAGGGCCCGTTCATGATGAGTTCTGTCGGCAGGACGCTCCTTGCGGCACTTCTCCCCATCGGCCTGATCCTCCCGGCGGGTCCGGTACGGGCCGATGTCCCCGATTCAGTGAACTGGCCCAGGCCGAGGTTCCTGTCCTACAACGTCTGCGGCGCGTCGTGCACTGTCTACCAGGGTTCGAAGCCCGCCTGGCGCGACAAGGTGGTCGGTGCCGTGGACGCCTGTGACGCCGACCTGCTCATGCTCCAGGAACTGTGCCACGGACAGTGGACACTCCTCCGGAACGCGCTCGGGAACCGCACCTCCGGCGGGCCCCCGTACGACTCGGTCTGGAGCGCGGCACTGGGATCGGCGCCGGGGTGTCAGGCCGTACTCCTGGAGCGGCCCGGCCGCGAAAGGGCCAGGCTGACACTGTCGGTCGAAGCGCGGCACAAACAGCTCAGCACTGGTCAGGCGGTTGACCCAGAGGAGGCGCGGGCCTGGGTGGAAGCGATCGTGGGTCCCGCGTGGCTGCCGCACTTCTAATCTCCCGGGGCCCTGAGCGGCTCTGCCGCGGACAGGATCTCACCGTCGAGGCCGCTGACGACGCAGTACTTCTACCTGTTCCTCGCCGCGGACTGTATCTCGCACGCCGAGCCAGAGCATCATCTCGGTGTGCATTTGACCTCGCTCGTCCAGACGCCCTGAAGATCGCCCCAGATCCGGCCAGGCATGTGAGAAGGGCCCGGCATCAGCCGGGCCTCTTCCCTTTCGTAGCGGGGACAGGATTTGAACCTGCGACCTCTGGGTTATGAGCCCAGCGAGCTACCGAGCTGCTCCACCCCGCGTCGGTGAGGCCACTCTACACAGTGACTCGCGGGGCGGCGCGCGTTCTTCTGGGGTCAGCGGGCGCGGACGATGTTCTCGGCCTGGGGGCCCTTCTGGCCCTGGGTCACGTCGAAGGTGACCGGCTCGCCTTCGGCCAGTTCACGGTAGCCGTTGCCGGCGATGTTGGAGTAGTGCGCGAAGACGTCCGGTCCGCCGCCGTCCTGCTGGATGAAGCCGAAGCCCTTCTCGGCGTTGAACCACTTCACGGTGCCGCTGGCCATGCGTTCGTCCTTCGAGATCGCCGGGTATGTCTCGGTCGGGCTGTGTATGGGGCCCTCCTTGTTGGAGGCTGTCCGGCGTCGTCCTACCCCGTGGGAGCGGATCCTATCCGGCTGGTGCGCGGGTGTGGCAGCCCAGCGGCTGCAGGGAAGGGGCTACTTGCCCTTCGCGGCTTCCTTGAGCTTGGTTCCGGTGGACACCTTTTGACGCTGTAGCCGGCCGGGATCTGGATGGGGTCACCGGTCACCGGTCTGCGGGTTACGGGCGGTGCGAGCGGCACGGTGGGTGCGCTCGAAGGTCAGGAAGCCGGGGATGGTGACCTTCTCGTCGCCCTTGGCGACGATCTCGCCGACGGTCCCGGCGAGAGCGGCCAGCACGGCATCGGCGTCCTTGCGGGTCACCTCGGCGCGCTCGGACAGGGCGGCGATCAACTCACTGCGGTTCATGAACGTGGTGCTCCGTGATACTCGGGGTACCACGGCCGCCGGCGGGCGGACGCGGCGCGTGGAACCCATCCTGTCACCGGGGTCGGACATCACCGCGCCCCGGTGTCGACGGCGGGTCGCATGTGGCTGGCCTACCGCTGGCCTGCCGCCCCTGGAAAGGGCACCCTCACCGCCGAGACCACTCCGATCACGAGACGGACGGCCTGATCCCGGAAAGCAGGAACGCGGACCGTGGCCCCAGCCTGGGCTGGAGCTGAGTGGGAACGGTGCCAGCAGACTTCCTGCCGCCCGGCCCAGCTCCGTTACCGGAACCACCAGGCCCGGAGGTGTCCCGCAGTACCTGGTCGTCACGGTGGCCGCATGGCGGCAGACCAGGGCCAGGACGCCACCTGCGGGGGCTTCTCTTCCTCGAGGCCGGCCAGCCCCTTCGAGGCGATTGCGCTTGGGTCCGTCGGACCCCGTCCTGCAGTCGCCCACGGCTATCACCGCCTCAGATCGCGTGCTGGTGCCGACGGTGCGCCAAATGATACTGACCGGCGAGCCCGAACACCTGTCGGTATGGTCGGTCCATGAAGAACGTGCCAGAGAGCGTGGATCACGAGATCCTGAACGGCCGGATCATCCATGCGATCAAGGCGTACCGGGATGCGTCGGGCTGCACGATCCATGAAGCGATGGACTTGGTCGAGGAACGCCGAACGGAGCTTCACCGCGACCAGCCCAGTGCCTGACCCGGTCAAATCCTCCTGGCAATCGGTCAAGGTCACGTGTCAGAGGTCACCGGAGAAGTCGCTCGGAGCAGCAGAGGGTGGGGGGTTGTCCCGTCTATGACGATCTGGTCCCTGTCTCAGATGATCTGGTCCAATTCACTCGCCGTCTCAGGTGACCTGGTCTCACGGGTGCTACTCGTAGATGCGCGCGACCGAGAGTTGCAAGGCGATGGATCTCCACGTGACTGGGTCGAGCTGGGTATGGAGAGGCGAGTTGGCTCCTACCCAGGCGGACCAGGAGAGGAGCCAGTCGTGGAGGTTGCTGTGTGCCCAGTTGCCTCCGTCGCCGGTCCATTCGCCGCGGTCGGTCCTCGCCTGGCGTTCGCGTTGTTCTCGGGCGAAGTCGGTGGCGAGTGTCGCGGCGTACGTGCGCAGGTCCCGGGCGGTGTCGACTTCCTCGGGCTTGGTGTCCGAGTCGGCGAGTACGCAGTTGAATCCGGCGGGGTCGTGCGGACCGTGTTGAGTTGGTAGGCCAGTCCGCGCCAGCCAGGCTGGTCGAGGGCTTCCTCGTGCAGCAGGTCGGTGCTGTCGAGGCGGCTGCCCAGGAGGCGGACCCATCCCCACAAGAAGCCGTTGATGCTCCGGTGGGTCCAGCGCTGGGCCTGGGGTGCCTCGGGGTCCTGGCTGCTGCAGGCGTGCTCGCAGTCGAAGGCTAGGAAGCGGAGGAAGGCGGCGAAGTCCGCTCGGGAGTCCACCTGCTGCCAGGAGTCGAGGTTTCGGGATGTCGGCACATCGAGAGGTTATGAGCCCCGCTGGCCTGCGTCGACCACATTGTTTGAGACAGATGGTCACTCTTTCGGGTGGCATCGCCGGGCTCTGCCCATGGGGGCGGAGAGCGTGTTCCACGCTCGCAGTGACAGGGATGGCGACAACACGGAGGACCGAGTGGATGGTTCCGCAGTGGCGCTCTCTGCCGGCGAGCCCGTCCCGGATGTCGAGGTCGGATTCGTCGACGCCGACGGTTTCGAGCGCTCCGGTCCTCTGGCGCGCTGCTGGTCCGAGCCCTTCGAGCTCGCCTCGTCGGCGCGGTCGTTCAACTCGTTCAAGGGCCAGAAGAACTTCACCGGGGAATACTGGGCGGCGGTATCACGCTCCCTGGTGGGCTATGAGTCGTGGGTGGAGCGGGACGCGATGATGGCCCTGGACTTCGACCCGGCCGTGGTCGCCCTGGCATCCCAAGCCCTTCCGCCTCGCCTGGTCGGACGGGAACCGGGACCGGGAGCACACGCCGGACTACTTCGCGCGGCTGGCGGACGGCACTGGCGTCGTCGTCGACGTGCGACCCGAGGGCCTGGTGGACGAGGCCACGGCTGAGGTGTTCGCGTTCACCGCGTGGGTCTGTGAGTCGGTGGGCTGGCAGTTCCGTCAGGTCGGCGACCTGGACCAGCCCTATCGGGCCAACCTGCGCTGGCTGGCCCGCTACCGACACCGGCGCTGCTATCGGGAAGCAGTGGCCGACCATCTGCTGGAGGTCTTCGCCGAGCCTCAGCCGCTGTTCGCCGGGGCGGAACGGTTCGGGGACCGGCTGGCCGTCCTGCCAGTGCTCTACCACCTGCTCTGGCGCCACGAACTGACAGCGGACCTGCTGGCAGCACCGTTGGGCACAGGCACCTTGGTGCGGCTGGCGTCCCAGGGCTCGGCATGACGTCCGCGCGGCCCGGGCAGCTGCGGGCTCGGGGACCGGGTCCGGTTCCAGGAGCACGTCTATACGGTGGTCGGCCTGACCGGGATGCGGATCCGGCTGGCCGACGCGCACGGCGTCGGCATGCTCGTCGACCAGGTCCACCTGCAGTCGGCCCAGGACTTCACGGTACTTGGCGCCGGCGACCGGACCGCCCTGGGCTCGGCCGCACTGCTGGACCACCTTCCGGGGCCGGTGGCGGAGCGCGCCCGGTGGTGGCAACGGCACCTGGTCGAGCTGATGACCGGACTGCCGCCGGACGCCCCGGTCGGGGTCCGGCCCCGAGCTGAGTACGACCCGGCGCTTCACTCGCTGGCGGAGCGCGAGCGGGCCAAGGCGGCAGAGCTGGCCGCGCTGGGCGAGGAAGTGACCGCGCGGACCGTGAAGCGCAAGCGTCAGCGCTACGAGGCCGGTGGGATCGCCGCGGTGGTCGACGGCCGGGTTCTGGGCCGCGCGGTCCGCAGCCGGCCGGCTGCGGGGGTTCGACGCCACGAGCCCGGCGGCCACGGCGCCCCACAGCCAGGCCGTGTTCACCGGCCGTGTGGCGGCCTTCGAGGAGCAGCGGCAGATCGAGGGCTGGACGCAGGATGTCTACCGGGTCGAGGTGGGTTCCGTCCTGCGCGGAGACCTGAGAGGCACGGTGCGGGTCACCTACGGCCTGGATGAGGGAACGGCCCCCCGGCTCCAGGCGGGCCGCACGTACCTGTTCGCGACCAACGCCTGGGCCGATCCCGTCCGGGATGGTCACGCGCAGTTGTACTTGGGAGAGATGGAGTTGGTGGACGACGCGCAGCTCGTCGCGTGGAAGAAGGCGGCGGCCCTTCCGCTGGTGGCGGCGCAGTAGGGCGGTGTCAGGGGAGCGGGCGGGATCGCCACCGGAACTCGGCCGGGTGGAGGCCCGCTTCTTGAAGGCGCCGCGCAGGACTCGATGACGCGACCACGGGCCGCCGGGCGGCTGGCAGAAGGCCGGAACATGATCTACCGGAAACCGTTCAGCCAGTCGCCCGGGAGCAGGTCACGTATTCCGTCGAGGGCTGCTTCGGTGCGGCCACGGGCCAGCAGAGCCATGCCGTCGTCGTCACGCAGAAGCACGTCATGGCCCAGGAACCAACGGATGGCGTGCTCTTCCTCGCCCATCGGATAAGCCGGGAACGGCAGCCGAGTGCAGTTCTGTTCCAGCAGATCAACGCCGTAGTCGTCGAAGTCGCTCAGGAAGTCGCAGAGCTCGCCTTCGGCCTGCAGGGATTCCGACAGCACGATCTCGATGATGCACAGGGACAGCCGCTCCAGCCAGCGCTCCCACCGTTCGGCAGCCTTGTCAGCCAAGTCGGCCCTGATGAACACGGCAGGGTCTTCGTCCACCACCTCATCGAGGAGGATCCCCCAGGAACAGGCCCCCTGGTTCTCATGCCGGAAGACCAGAGCTTCCTTAGCCTCGTCCACATACAGCTCTGACGGGCTGAGCAGGACGTCATGGTTGCTGGTCAGGTCCCGACGGCGGCCGAGCAGCAGATACGCCTCTCGGAGCGCCAGTGGCAGCCGGAAGCCGAGCCTCTCCTCCGCGGCCACGAGATCCGCCTCGCCCCAGCCGTCGTCATCACCAAGCGCCTCCGACCAGTTCACAACGAACCCGCGGATGAACTCCCAGGCGCCCCTGCGGCCTTCCATACCCGCAGCGAGCGACCGCACCATATCGAACTCACGTGTCATGACAGGACGATATCGGCTCCACCCACGCAGCCCTCGGGCACCTGCACAGAGCGGTCGACACGCCGGTACTGGTGCTCTCGGAACTCAGTGACATTTCCACTCGTAAGATCAACATCCGCTGCCGAAATTCGGCATCAAACGCTCTTCGTCATCACCTACGAAGCCAGGTAACGCGACCTCCTGGCGGGTGGGGGCGACCTGCGCATCGTCGACTGGTCGTGGGCTGTTCAAGGGCCCGCCTGGTCGATCCGGATCTGTGGGCCACCCGTCTCATCAGCGATGGGCGGCCACACCCGCCGAGATCGCCCGCCGCGGGCCGAGGCTGTGCCCATCTTCCGGGCGGCGCGCTGCCTGCCGGGGGGCGTACTGCTCGGCCGGACCTGGTCTGGTCATGGGTAGTCGACCGGACCAGGCCGCCGAGAATCATTCAGAATGGTGTACGCGTCTACTGAACCCTCGGAGGGGACCTCCCGGGGTTCTCAGTTGTAGTACGTCCACTGCTGGTTCAGCGTTCCGTTGGTGCGCCACATGATCATCTGAGTGCCCGGCTGCTTCGACAGGCCGGGGGGCTCGACCGACATTCCCATATAATTCTCGAGGTTCCCGCCCAAGTGGGTTTTCGCGAGATACTGGGAGCTCGTGAAAGTGCAGTACCACATGATGACAGTTCCCGGGTTGTTCCCGTTGTAGGTGTCAACACAGGCATCCGATCCGAAGTTTTTCAATGCCTGGATCTGGAATACAGTGTCCGGAGAATTTCCCAGCTGCCACGTCCACCACTGGTTATTCTCCCCTGGATTACACACCTCCTGTGTCACCCAGGCTCCAGGACCGCCACCCGAACTGGCGTGGAGACACAGGCCAGAGTTCATATTCTTCAACATGAACCAATCGTTGGCTGCGGCCGGGCTGGCCGAGACCAGGTTCCCTCCAAGTACCGCGAGCAGCAGGGCACCGACAGCCGAGAAACGGCCGATGCGCACTCGTGCCATCATTCTTTCTTTACTCATGAATCCCCCTTGCGCGGACGGACTTGCCGCGCGGAGTAGTGTCACCGCATGTCTGGCCAGAGGGAGTCCGGAGTGATTCCGCCCTCGGGAGGCACCTCATGTTCTACTCCGCGCTCATCCGCCACCACTGCTGGTTCAGGGTGCCGTTCGCCCACCACATGATCAGCTGAGTGCCCGGCTGCTTCGACAGACCGGGCGGCTCCACGGCCTGCCCCGAGGGAACGGACAGGATCCCGTTCCGGCCATCGAAGAACTGCTGGCTCTGCCCTCCGTGACATCCCCACACAATCACGGTTCCAGGATTAGCCCCATTGTGAGCGTCGAGACAGTTCCCGAGCATGTTGTACATCACTACATTGCCGTTGACAAACGTATATGACCACCATTGTCCAGGCTCGTTCTGATTGCAGACTTCCTGGGTCACCCAGGCCCCGGCACCTCCACCTGAGCTGGCGTGCATGCACAGCCCGGAATTACGGTTCCCCGCCATGAACCAGGCAGAATTAGCCGAAGCCGGACCGGCGGACAGAAAGTTCGCCCCTATAAGAGCCAGCAGCAGGCCGCCTACCACTGAAGCACGGCCCCAGAGAGCTGATGAATTCCTTCTCGGACGCACAGGTCCCCCCTATTTTGAAATGTTGAGCCAGCGCGAACCGGCTAGTTGATCATGGATCACAATGCCACATCCCCCAGGCCCCTCCAACACCGATACCAGCCCGGCAAAGCCCTCCCGGTCCACCCAGCTCACCACCAGGACCCAGAGGAAAGGCCGCACGGCCTGTTCTGCCGGTGGCCTTCCCTATGCTCGGGACAGGAAGCAGCGAAAGGTCGTGGCCCGCTCAGACGGCTCGTTCGGCTGACGGCAACTGCTGGGTGATCGCCCGATCATGGTCAGTGCGCCAGGTCTACGATCCTCGCGGAGGGGAGGCGCCATGGAAGACGTTTTCGACATAGCCGGGAGACCACCGAGCGGCTGGATGCACGCCATCTTCCACGGAGGTCCGTACGGGGACGACGTGGGGCGATGCATTCCTGGACCTCCCGCGCCGGAGGTTCTCAAGGTGCCGCTGCCTGAGGGCGGCGAGCACGTGTACCGGCTTTGGAACGTGGGGTCGTGGTTGGATCCGAACGACCCCATCGCTGTCTACAACCTTGACGTGCCGCCCGCACCTCCCGGGCTCCTGACCGGTCAGGAAAGGATCTGGCTCAGGGAAGCGCAGATCCAACGCGGAGAAGATCCGGTCAGGCTTGTCGCGATGAACTCCCGCGGGAACATGGTGAAGCGACCCACCGAGTCCGCGATAGACACCATGCTCGCCGGCCTGAGACGCGGCGGTAACGAGCACATGGTTCTGCAGCGGCTGGACGACGAGATTCAAGGGGACTGGTACATCCAGGTCCTACTGTGCGACGACAGCACTTACGAACTGGAGTACCGCGCGGGTACTGAATCGGAGCACTACCAGTCGCGCACAGCCTCCCAGGACGAGGTCCGCGGCGCTTTGCTCGGCTGGGCACGGACGAGCTGAACTGGCAGAGCGCGTTCATCTGGAACAACGTCGGCCACCGCTTCCAAGCCCCCACTGAAGATCGCCCAGGCAGCTCGTAACTGATCGTTTCAGAATGCCGCCCTGCGGAGACGCTGGCAGCCCATGGAACAATCCCTTCAGCCACAGGCGCAGGGGGAGGACGTCGTATGGAACGGGTTGGGGATGCACGGGACCTCGTGCTTGGTTACGTCGACGCTTTGAACGCAGTTGGTGAGGCCGCGAGGGCGGCGATCCCGTCGCTTGAGCGACTGGCAGATGTCCTCGACCTGGTCCGTTCGCGCCGGGTCCTCAGCCGGAGTGGGCGCATCGACACCTACTCATACACGGTTCATGGTGCAGGGTGTCGCTTCGTCAGCGACAACGGCACGGAGGTTGATGTCGACTTCGCAGCCGACGGGAGCGAAATTTTCGACCTATGGAGGCTGCGCTGGTACGGGTTGAGCCTGTCGGAGCCTCTTGATGTCACGGATCAGGACCTGTGGACAGCGGTGCGGTCCTTGCAACCGTTTCTGACCGAGGTGCGACCGGGGTGGTTCAGCGTAGCCAGCTGACCGCTTCAGGAAGAGGTGTGCAGGCGGCGCAGGCATATGAGACTGCAGGCCAGTTCGAGCAGGCGACCGACGTCCTCACCACCCTCGCCGACCGCCACGCTCCCCAGGGCTGGGGCGTGAATACCAGCGCAGGCTGGCTGTTGCCCGGCCACCTGCCCGGCGCCCACGTTTCCGACGCCGTTCTCAGCCGACGCCTGGCCGCCCTTCACATCTCCAACCGGCCCGCCCCGGACCACTGCCCTGGTGGCACTCGCGTGCGACCTCCCGCCCGCGGTCCTCGGCCCGATGCTCGGAATCCACCCGATCACAGCCGCCCAGTGGCGCCGCCGCGCCGCCACCGACTGGACTGCCTACCTCCAAGCACGCCAGCTCGCCCTTACCACCGGGCCGCAGGGGTGATGCTGTCTGTGTGACGACACAGGATGAGCACCCTATCTTCGACCAGGCCGTGGGTGGCCGACTGCCTGATCCGCGTTCCGTGATCGAAGGCACCGACTGGGCCACGCTGGAGCACGCCTACGGGCCGGCGCACGACACCCCGCTTCGCCTGCTCCAGCTCCTGGACGATGACCCGGAAGTCCAAGCGGGAGCGCTGGGGCTGCTGGACATGTCTGTCCTACATCAGGAGTCCTTGTACAGCGCGACGGCGCCAGCCGCGTTGTACGTGGCTGCGATGTTGAACGACCCCCGCACTCTGGCCTGCCATGAGGACTACTCAACCTGGGATGACCGACCTCGGCCACTGCGCGCGGCTTTGCTGGAGTGGCTGGGCCAGATCGCGGATTCGGCAGCGTACGGCGAGACGATCGACGAGGAGGATGGCAACGATCCCGGCGTCACCGATTCGGTCCGCGCAGTCCGCGGCACGATCCACGACGCCGTCTCGGCCCACCTCCTGGCCCCGGATCCCACCGTTCGCGCGGCTGCCCTCGGCGCCACCTCCGCACTCCTCCACTCTCCCGAGCTGGCCAGGCGAATTCCCGGAACTACACAGACACTCCAGCAGCTGCTCGCGGAGAGCACCGACCGCCGTGAACGCGCCACCACCGTCCTGGCCATCGGCGCCTGGGGAGAGGACACCACCGGCTGGCTCACCGACCCCGACCCCGCCATCCGTGCCTGCGCCGCGCTGTCACCAGGATCCGCCGGGAACACGGTGGCGACACAGGAGCTCCTCCGAGCCCTGCTCACACCCGAGGCCATCGACTCCTGGTTCCTCGAACCCAGCGCCGCCGACCCTTGGGCCGGGGAGCCGCTGCCGCACGTCGAAGGTCGCCTGCGACATGCCCTTCTGTCCGAGGCCATCGAACGAGCTGCCGACTTCGAGGAGCTTCTGCCGGCCGCGATGGCTTCCGTACCGTTCTGTAGCAACCTCACCATCGCCGACGACTGGGGGCCGCTGCTCGCTGCGGCATTCCCTTCCGGCCACGAAGAGGGTGCCAAGCTGACTCCAGCCCAGCACCGTTACCTGGAAGCTCTCGCCGACCGTGACGTGTGCTGGCGATACACCCAGCACATCGCCCCATGGTTCGACGACATCGGACTTCCCGCGGACCGGAACGCCATCCGGGCGCTCCTGCCCGGGCCGCAGCCACACGAGTAGGGAGGCTGGCTCTGCCCCCTCCGACCTCTGGGAGAAGGACATCCTCACCCACCTCGCCTCCTCCTGCACCGACACCCCGGTCACCCTCGCCCGCTGACCCCAGCGGAACACCCTCAACCGACAGGGGAAGCCTCTGCGCTGGTGGCGGTTCGCCGTCGCCGCTCTCGCCGCCTTCGTCAGCCCCACCACCGCTTCGGCGACCGCCCTGCCGAGTTCGGTGGCGGCCCAGTTCACCCCGAACGTGCTGCCCGAGCCGCCGCCCGCCGATGTGGCGCGTACGCAGCTCGCCCAGCTCCCGGTCGAGGCGCCGCATGCGATGACCGGGTACAGCCGGGCGCGCTTCCCTCACTGGATGTCGCAGGGCGGGGCCTGCGACACCCGGGAGGTGGTGCTGAAGAGGGACGGCCAGGACGTCGTGCAGGACGCCGAGTGCCGTGCGGTGTCCGGTACCTGGTACAGCGAGTACGACGGCAAGACCCTCACCGCCTCGGGACAGGCCGACATCGACCACCTGGTCCCCCTGGCCGCCGCGTGGCGGGCGGGCGCCGACCTGTGGGACACGCCCCGGCGCAGGGCCTTCGCCAACGACCTCGTGCACTCGCAGCTGATCGCCGTTTCCGCCTCTTCGAACCGGGCGAAGGGCGACCAGACCCCTGACCCGTGGAAGCCGCCGCTCCAGTCGTACTGGTGCACCTACTCCCGGGCCTGGGTCAGCGTGAAGCACACCTACGCTCTGAACGTCACCGCCGCTGAGCAGGGCGCCCTGACCACCATGCTCAACACCTGTCCCACCAGCTGATGCCCGGCCCGGAACCGGCGGTGCTCGAGGACCAGGTCACCGCCGGGCCCGGTGGCGAATGCCGTTCTGGTCCACTGCCCCGAACTCGACGATCGCGGGACGACAGGGGGTATCGGCGGTGTCAGGGAGGGACGCGGCCGATCACCTTGGTGACGACGTCGGTGATCAGCGGGCCGCATCCGCCAGGTGCGCGGCCGGCGACTCGAGGGTGAAGTGTCGGCGAAGCTCCGCTGGAACCTGAACGCCGATCCTGCCGAGGCCAACGCCCTCCAGACGCTCGCCGACGAGTGTCCCGGCGCACTCGTCGACTACGAACCCGCCGCCTAGACATTGCCCTGGGAAATCCGTCCGGCCCGCACATGTTCGGGCCGGACGGAGGTACGACCGTCACCTGCGAACCGGCCGCTTCACCTCAGTGCCCACTCCGCTCGCGGGCCCTGGGAAACGGGGACCGATCAGCGGGGCCAGGTGAGGTGGTCGTAGTGCAGCAGGCGCGCCCGGGCGGCTTCCTCGGTCAGGCCGAGGTCCTGGGCAGTGACCGGCATCAGGCCGCCGCGTTCCTCGTGGGCGAGTGCGCGGGCGGCGAGCGGGGCGCGGGCGGCGACGATCGTCTCCAGCTCGTCGGACGCCCGCAGGACGAGGGCGAGCTCGTCGTTGTCCATCAGCTGCCCGATCCGCTCCCGGGTCCGCGCCAGCAGGACTGTCAGGTCGTCGGGGAGTCTGATCGCGCGGTCGGCGACGGCGTCGAGGTGGGCCGACCAGTCGCGGTACGGGCCTGAGACGTCGACGTCGTCCACGCCGTCGACGGGGGTGATCTCCCAGTCGATCGCGTACGCCGTGGTTCCGCGCCAGCCGCACGCGCACCGGCCCCGCATCGACGCCGCCGTCGGCCTGCCCAGCATCCCGTCGTGGACCCACCAGTCGGTCACCTGGTGAACGTGCCCGCCGCTGCCCATGTCGACGTAGACCGGGCCCGGCTCGCTCCCGTCCGCCAGCAGCACCCCGACCGTGCCCTCGTGCGACGCGAACCCCTCACGCACCCACCCACCGAGCTCCCCGAGCATGACGTCCTCCTCCGCCTCGGCACCAGAATCCGGCGGCTCGTCTTTCTGCTGCCGCCCGGACTCCACGATGGAGAAGGGCGGGCGGGCCCCGCAGCCGGATCGCGCATATTCCACTGGCAGGTGTAGTGCGAGCGGTGCCGCGCGCCCCTCCGAGCCGCCGACGGCTGACTCCCCGCGAACGGGTGCTGTTGTCGCGGCGGTCAGTACCCCGTCGGGCCCAGCCGTGTGGTGAAGATCCCGGCCAGCAGCCGCGCGTAGCGGGGGTCCAGTGCTTCGGCTTCCTTGGCCTGCAGGGTGGTGAAGGCCAGTTGGTGGGCGTGGTGGCCGTAGGCGTCGGCGGCCTGGGCGGCTTGTTCGGGGGACCGGCTTTCCAGGGCTTCGACGATCGCGATCCGGTCCTCGTGGAGTGCTCCGGCGACCCGGCGCCATTCGGAGAGCTGTCCGCCGCTCATCTCGGCGGCCAGTTCGATCTGTACGTCCACGAGGAGTCGGCACAGGGGGATGAGCAGCGCGTTGTGGGACATTGCGATCAGGCGTCGCAGATAGGTCCGCAGGTTTTCCTGGGTGCGGGCGACGTCGTCGATCATGGCCAGTTCCTCGGCGGCCTCGCGCAGGGCGGCGATCTCCTCGTCGCTCGCGTGCCGGGCGGCGAGCTGCGCGGCGTAGCGGGTCAGGGCGCCCAGGATGCCGAGGACGTCGGGGACTCCGGCGCCCTCCAGGCGTACCACCGAGGCGACGGACATGCCGATCATGGTGTCGGGTTCGGCGGTGACGAAGGTCCCGGAGCCGTGACGGACGCGGAGCAGCCCGGTGGCGGACAGGACGCGGACCGCCTCGCGGACGGTGGCGCCGCTGACGCCGTACTCGTCCGCCAGTTCCCGCTCGGCCGGGAGCCGGGAGCCGTCCGGGAGTTCTCCGCTGAGGATGCGCTCGCGCAAGTCTTCCACGATGTGGTCGGCGATTCTGCCGCGGGCGACCCGGCGGCCGCCCCCGCTGTCCGAGGTGTCGTGTGCCATGGCCGTCTCTCCCGCTGCCTGCTGTCGGATCTCCGGATCTCAGAGTAACCTCGACACCAAGTCACCTAGTGACTTGGTGTCGAGGGGCGGGATCACCCGTTCGTGTGAATTGCAGAGTGGTGGTCGAGCCCGTGGTTTCAGAAGAGGCGAAAGGAGCCGGCAGTGACCGCTCTTGTTCTTCCGTCCCTGGCCTATCCCTTTGATGTGCGCATCGGTCCGCTCGCGGAGTGGGCCGACGCGGGATCACATGAGTGGGGGATGAGGCAGGGGATTTTCTGTCTGGGCGATGCGGTCGAGTTCCGGGACATCCGGGTGGGTCTGCTCGCCGCGTCGACCGCTCCCCGTGCGACGGAGCGGGGTCTGAGGCTGCTGGCCGACTGGCAGTTGTGGCTGTTCGCTTTCGACGACGGCTTCTGTGACGAGTCGGAGGACGGGGCCCGTCCCGAGGCGATGACCCGGCGGGTGGCTGGCCTCCTCGGCGCCCTGGACGGGTCCCCGGCGGCACCGCCCCCCGGTGAGACGCTCCAGCAACGTGCTCCCGCCAGTGGGGAGACGGCCGAGGAGTTGTTCCGGAGGGCGCTGGGAGAACTCTCCGGCCGTCTGGAGCGGTGCACGCTGGGGCTCCAGCGGGCCCGCTTCCACGCCGCGGTCCAGGGGTACTTCTTCGCCCAGTGCTGGGAGGCCGCCCTCCGGGCGGAGGCCGGGCACGGTGGTGCTCCGCCGCATCCCGCCGAGTATGTGCGGATGCGCCGCCACAGCGGCGCCGTACGGACCTGTATCGCGCTGAGCGACGTGGCCGACGGCTACGTCCTCCCCGCCGAGGACTACGACGATCCGCAGGTCGTGGCCCTGACGGACCTGGCGGTCGATGTGGCCTGCTGGGCCAATGACATCGTCTCCTACCCCAAGGAGGTGGCCAGGAGCCGGATCGTGCACAGCCTCCCCGCTGCCCTGGGGCACTGGGGGCGCATGGACCCGCAGGAGGCGTTGGACGAGGCGGGCCGGATGCACGACCGGCAGGTGGAGCGGTATCTCGCCGCCGAGAAGCCCGTCCGCGCCCGAGCGGCGGAGCCCCTGCTGCGCTATCTCGACAATCTGCGGTCCTGGATGAGCGGCAATGTGAGCTGGTCCCGGGAGACCGGCCGCTACCCCGGATTCGCGGCGGCCCGCCCGCTCGCCACCGAGGGCGCCGGGACGGGTCCAGGCGTGGGAAGGCAGGCCCTGTGACCGAAACACCGTTCCTTCCAGGCAGCACGGCACCGACACTCAGGGGCTGGCCCCTGGCCGGACACGCCGTCCCGCTGATCCGCGATCCCCTCGGCTTCATCACCTCGCTGCGCGACCGCGGTGATCTGGTGGCCTTCCGGCTCGGCCCACTGACGATGTACGCGGTCAACTCGCCCGAGCTGCTGCACGAGCTGCTGGTGGTGAAGGCGTCCTCGTTCGACAAGGGACGGCAGTTCGACAAGCTGCGTCCCTGGTGGGGCGATGGTCTGGCCACCAACTCCGACCACGCCTCCCACCGGCGCCAGCGACGGCTGATGCAGCCCGCCTTCCACCGCCGTCAGATCACCGCGTACATCGACGAGATGCGCGAGGTCACCGAAGAACAGATCGACGCCTGGCCCACCGGCCGGACCCTCGCCCTGGACGAGGAGCTGTACGGGCTCACCCTCGCCGTCACCCTGCGGAACCTGTTCTCCACCGGCCTCGACGACAACGCCCTCACCCGTCTCAGCACCTCGCTCCAGACCGTCCTGGACGGGGTGCTGTGGCGATGCCTCGACACCACCGACCTGGTGGAAAAGCTTCCGCTCCCCACCAACCGCCGCTTCTCCGCCGCGGTGGAGAGCATGCACGCCACCGTCGACGAGGTCATCGACCGGCACCGGGCCGACGGCGGCGACCTGCTGTCGATGCTGAAGCAGGCCCGCGACCCCGACACCGGCGAAGCCATGTCGCGCCGGCAGATCCACGACGAGGTCATCACCCTCCTCATCACCGGCTCCGAGACCACCCGCGCCACCCTCGGCTGGGCCTGCCTCGAACTGAGCCGCAACCCCGGCATCCAGCGCCGTATGCAGGAGGAAGTGGACACCGTCCTGGCCGGAGAGCCCGTGCGGGCCGATCACCTGGAGCAGCTCCCCTACACCCGGGCCGTCGTCGCCGAGACCCTGCGAGCCCATCCGGTGGTCTGGCTGCTGACCCGCCGCGCGGTCACCGATGTCACCCTCGGCCCCTACCGCATCCCCGCCGGCGCCGCCGTCTGCTACTCCCCGTACGCACTGCACCACGACCCCGCCCACTACCCCGACCCGGACCGCTTCGACCCCGGCCGCTTCACCGGCGGAGCGGCGGAGGCCGCCCCCGCCTGCCCGGCGGACGGCAACCCCACGGCCCGGGAGCGCTCGCGCCGCCCCCGCGACACCAACCTCGCC
This sequence comes from Streptomyces sp. NPDC059247, assembly GCF_042754005.1. NCBI lineage: Bacteria > Bacillati > Actinomycetota > Actinomycetes > Kitasatosporales > Streptomycetaceae > Streptomyces > Streptomyces sp. NPDC059247. The sequence goes on along the minus strand of NZ_JBHYZW010000023.1, from coordinate 27,243 downwards.
TTCGGCGCCGGCACCCGCGCCTGCATCGGCGAACCCCTGGCCTGGGCCCACACCATCGTCATCCTCGCCACGCTCGCCCAGCGCCGGACCCTGACCCTCGCCCCCGGCACCCGGGTCCGCCCCGCCGCCCGCATGCTCCTCACCCCCGACTGCCTCCCCATCACCGCCCGGCCCCGACACGTCGACCGCTGACCGGAGGACCCGTGCCCTACCCTCCGACCCGACCCGCCCCGCCCCGCCTGTCGACGGCACCGGATGCCTCCTCCACCAGCAGACCGACCACCTCCGCGGCGAAGGACCCGCGACCTGCGTCACACTCCCGCAGCCTCCCGGGGCTGGACGGTGACTTCGGCTTCTGGCCCGCCGCCGACCCGGCCCCACCGGCCGCTGACACCAGGGTCGTCCGTCAGAGGAGCTTCCGGGCGCGGAGGCGTACGGGCATGGAGCGCGCGCTCATCGTGGCCCGCGGGAGCGGCCGGACCGGTGCGGTGCCGGCCGGGGTGAGGTGCCAGCGCGCGGCGACGGCGGCCAGCGCGAGCGAGGCCCCGGTCATCCCGAAGAACCGGCCGATGCAGGTACGGGTGCCCGCGCCGAAGGGGACATAGCCGCCCCTGGGCAGATCGGTGGTGCGGCGGTCCAGCCAGCGGCCGGGGTCGAAGCGTTCCGGGTCCGGGTAGAGGTCGGCACGCCGGTGCATCAGATACGGGCTGCACACCAGCGTGGCCCCGGCGGGCAGCCGCACACCGGCGAGTTCCGTCGCGGCGACGGTGGTGCGGGTGAACATCCACGCCGACGGATACAGGCGCAGTGTCTCGGTCAGGACGCGCTGGACCGTGTCCAGCCGGTCCAGGTCCTCGTACCGGACGGGCCGCCCGCCGAGCACGGTGTCGACCTCGTCGTGGAGCTGCCGCTGAGTCTCCGGGTGGGTGGCCACGAGATACAGGGCCCAGGCCAGAGTGCTGGCGGTGGTGTCGACGCCGGCGATCAGGAGGTTGAAGACCTGGTCATGGATCTCGTCGGGGGTCAGGGGGTGGCCGGAAGGGTTCCGGGCGGCCAGCAGGGTGGGGATCAGATCGTCGGGTCCTCCCGCGTCCGGTGCGGCGACGAGGGCGGAGACGGTCCGCCGGATGTGCGTGCGGGCCCTGCGGTAGCGGCGGTCACCGGGGCCGGGCAGCCTGCCCGGGAGAGCGGACGGCCAGGTCATCCGCCGTAACAGCCCGGTCAGGAAGTCGTCGAAGGAGCGGGTGAGCTGCTGGAGTTCCTGCTCCCGCAGGCCGGGGAAGAGGGCTCTGGCGGTGGCGCGGGCGCCGATCGACGCGGCCTCGGGGACCAGGTCCAGCACCTGACCGTCGTGCCAGGGAGCGATGGACCGGTTGATCTGATCGTTCATGACGGCGGCGTGGACGGGAAGGTGCGCGCGGCGGAAGGTGGGCCAGATCAGTTCGCGTTGCGCGGGGTGTTCGCTGTTGCGGCAGGTGATGATGCCGTTTCCGGCTTCCCTGCGGGTCCTGTCGTAGATGACCCCGCCCTTCTCGAACGCCGCGACATCGGACAGGACCCGGTGCAGCAGTTCCGGGTCGCAGACGGCCCAGGCGCGGACCGGCCCCAGCCGTACCTGGACCAGGTCCCCGTGGGCGGGCAGGGACGCGAGGAACCCCGCCGGGTCACGGGCCAGCCGCAGCACGTGCCCGAGCAGGGGCAAGTTTCCCGGGACGGGGGTGCCGGGCCGTGTCTTCGTCATACGGAACCCCCGATGGGCGAGTCGGTACCGCCAGGGCCCGGCGGGGCGATGGGGACGGAACGGGCACCGGCCCGCATGGTCAGGCCCCGCGGGTGCAGCTCCCCGCCCAGGGACGGCGTGATCTTCTGCCCGGCCGGAGAGGCCAGGTGCCAGCGGCTGGTGATGGTCGCCAGGGCGAGGATCGTGTCGTTGAGGCCGTAGCCGTAGCCGATGCACTTACGGGCGCCGCCCCCGAAGGGGATGTACGCGTGCCGGGGTGGCTCGGACAGCCACCGGTCCGGGTCGAAACGGTCCGGCCGGGGGAACAGATCACCCCGCCGGTGCAGCAGATAGGAGCTGTAGATGACGGAGGTCCCGCGCGGGAGATGGTGTCCTCCCAGCTCGGTGTCCCGGGTGACATGGCGCATCATCATCCAGGAGGGGGACCAGACCCGCAGGGTCTCGCTGATGACGCGTCCCGTCAGCTCCAGACGCGGAAGATCGGCATGAGCCGCCGGGCGGCCGTCCAGGACCGTGTCGACTTCCCGGTGCAGCCTCGCGGCCACCTCCGGGTTCTGATCCAGCAGGTGCAGCGCCCAGGCGAGGGTGGCGGCGCTGATGGCGACACCACCGAGGAAGAGCGTCATCAGATTGTCGGTGATCTCGCTCTCGGCGTCCGTACCGTCCCCGGGTGGGCCCGCCTGCGCGTAGGCGTCCAGCACGGCCGACGCCAGACTGCCGGACGCCTCTTCTCCCGAGTCGCGGGCATAGCGGGCGGTGCCCTCGGCGAAGGTACGCCGCAGCCGCGCGCATGCCTGGGCGTAGCGGCGGTTGCCGAGGACCGGGAGACGCGCGAGCCAGTCGGGCATGAGCATCCGCCGGTACACGCCGGCGGCGAAGGTGAGGGTGTCCTCGATGATGTGCCGCTGCTCGACGGGGGAGAGCATCCCGGAGAACATGGCCGTCGCCAGGGACCCGGCGGTGAGACCGGTCATCCCGGCGACCACGTCCACCTCCTGGCCGTCCCGCCAGCCCCGGGTCATCGCATCGGTCCGAGCGGTGATCGCGGCGGCGTAGCCGGGCAGCCGGTCGGGATGGAACACCGGCTGGATCAGCCGGCGCTGCCGCTGGTGTGCCGCGTGCGGGCAGGTCAGCAGGCCGCCGCCGATACCTTCACGTACACGCCGGTAGAACGGCCCTCCCTTGTCGAAGGTGCGGGTGTCCACCAGCACGTCCCGGGTCAGGAGCGGGTCGCAGACGATGACCGCGCTGACCGGGCCGAGACGGACCCGGACCAGATCGCCGTACCGGGGCAGCGAGGACACGAACCGCAGCGGGTCGCGGACGAGGGGCACGATGTGACCGAGCAGCGGAAGGGCTCGCGGCGCCTCGGGGATCGGCAGGGTTGGTACTGCCTTGTCCATGGTTCCTCCACGGGAGCGGAAACAGGAGCTGTGCGGCGGTGCCCGGGACGGCGGAGACCTCTCGGCGCACTGCCGTCATGGGCGAGGGCTAGCGCAGGTGCTCGACGTAGGACAGGCGCTCGGCGGCCGATCCGCCGTGTGGGGAGTAGCGCTTGACGTGGCGGGAGTAGAAGTAGTTCGCGGCGGCGTAGTCGCGCATGCCGGTGAGGTAGCGCTCGACCGCCTCCCGGTCCGCCGGCGTGAGACGTGCTCCGAAGTCCGTGGTGAGGACGGTGCCGCTGATCCGGAGGAACGCGGAGGTCTTGGCCCGTACCAGATCCTGTACGCACCGTACGGCCTCGCCCCGCTCCAGGTTCCGTTCATGCTCAAGGACCAGGACGATGTTGCTGACCTCCCCGAACGACTCGTCCTTCTCCAGGGAGAAAACGTCGTTGATGTGCGCGAGGACGTCGATCCACAGGTCGTGGAGTTCCCGCCACACCGGATGGCCGGTGACCGCTTCCGGAACCTGGAAGTGCCCGGTCCGCTCGATGAGCAGCGTGGGCCAGGCCGCCAGGGACGCCCGCCGCATCCGGAGGTAGTCCATGAGGGCCGGCGGACGCCCGGTGTCACGGTTGCCCGCCTCAGAGATCATCGACAGCAGGAACTCCGTCCACAGACGGGAACGGTGACCGGCCCAGGACGCCGGCATACCGGCGATCAGACGGCCCCACATGTCGTGCAGGGCCGTCTCCATCGGGCGTCCTGGGTCCGGGGCGACTTCGGGGTAGCCCTCGACGATCGCCACGAAGCGGCGGCACAGGGCGGTCACCTTGCCGGTCTCGCGCCCGGCCGGCCCGTCGAAGAGATCGTCCGGGAACACCGTCCACGACCACGCGTCCACGACGGCGTCGAGATCATCACGCGAGGCGTCAGGGTGGGCCATGGAACAGAAATCCGCGATGTCCGCGGTCAGATACTGACGGCGAGCCCCCTCGCCCGGTAAGAGACGGTGACCGGTGAGCCAGTCCAGGTTGTGCCTCCGGACCCGGTCGAGATCAGGGTTGTCCCGCTTAACGAACGGAACATGAAACTCCACATGCGGCATGGGTAACTCCATGAGGGACGGTGGGGGCGTCCAGCAGGTGCTCAGGCAGTCATCTCGACCTCGGGACGCGCACGGACAGGTGATTCATGAAGCGGATACCCCTGACCAGCCACTCGGCACTCCGGCTTCTTCGATCTCAAGTCACTAGGTGACTTGAGATCGAAGAATACGTCGGGAGCCGAAGTTGTGACAGATGATGGTGTGCCGGGTCACCAAAGCCTCATCGCTGAGGCTGCCCGGACACGGCCAGCCGCCCGATCACCTGCTCAGCGCGGGACACGTGCGGTGCGTTCGGGTGCGCGGCGCTGATGCCGAAGAGGCGGATCAGGTGCAGGGGGTCCTCGGTCTCAAAGGCTTCGTGGAGGATGCGGTCCTGCCGGGCGGTCTGCATCGACACCCCGGTGCCTTGGAAGCTCTTGTGCAGCGTGTCCGCCGTGATGGCGGCGGCCGGATCCACCGCCGTCCACCGGTTGACGAACAGATGCGGGTTGACCGTCGCGGGCCAGCGGCGGTGCCGCTCCCGGGTCCACTGCGATGCGGTGCGGTAGGTGAGCTCGCGGTCCCGCAGACGGCACTGCTGGGCAGGGCCGCGTGGGGATGGGGGAGTTCGAGGTGTCAGGGGCGGCGAGCAAGGACGTTGTCGATGCGAGGCGTCGGCGACCTGCGTTGCGGCGGCCGGCGCTATGCAGCCGAGCGCGGTCTGGATGTCATCCCGGCGTTCTCCATCTCCAGCGGCGCCCCCACGCAGGGCGAGTACAGGACACCTGCTGTCTCATTTTCGATCTTCAGGAGCGGGCCTGCCCGGGGGCTGACACCATGCCGATGATCAAAGCCGCTCCGAGGAATAGGTACACAAGTGCAGCTCGACAACATCCAGGGTGAATGCCAGGACGCCAAGGGTACCTGGCCGGTGACCTTCTCCCTTGAGACCAGCGAAGCCACCGCCGCCTACAGCCCGGCACGAGCGGCCACCGAGACGTACGTCAACGGCACGCGCAACGCGGTCAGCAACAGCCGTCCGGTGAACTTCGCCTTCGCCTCCTCGGCGGCCTTCACTGCCGCCGGTGAGCCGTCCGCCGCCAGGCAGCCCACCTCCCTGACGTGGACGACGAAGAGCCAGCGGACCATCAGCGAAACGGTCCAGCCCGGGGAGGTGTCCTGGGTCGAGGTCCAGGAACACCGGGCGACCGGGAGCGGGGCCTTCACCATCGTCGACGAATCCGGGAACAAGCTGGTCATCACCGGCACATTCGACAGCACGCACAGCGACGGCCGCCACCGCGTCATGCAGCGCACCGCACCCATGACCGAGGCGGAGATGAAGCGGGCCGCCGAAGCCCGCGGCTAGAACCGGTCCACCCCGCCACGGCGCCCTTCCCTGCCCGCCCGGCAGGAACCGCTGTCCATCTCCGGTGTTCCCGGCCGACGTCCCGGACTCGGGAACCTCAACTGCATGCAGCCCTGCTCCACGCGGCCCTGGAGGAGCGAGCGCGCCGATCGCTGTCCACCGCCCTTCACGGTCCGCAGGACACAAGGCGCACCGGGCCGGCCGGGACGAGGTCCTGGCCGGCGATGGTGTTCACCGCGATCGCGGAGGAGCTGCGGTGCGGGGACATGGCGGTGATCGGCTCGGAGGAGTACGCGGACTGGTCCGGGCAACTGCTGGCCTGGGAGACGGTGGAAGAGAAACTGTCATCGCACCTGGCGGAGGTCGGCCTCGCGCAGGAGGGCGACCTCCGCCAGGTGCGATGCCGCCGCGTTCCGCCGGTAACTGGAGGACCGGCTGCGGGATGCCGCCGCCGGGGCGGATGCCGGTTACCCGGACAACGAGGGCCTGGTCATCGACCCGGAGACCGGTATCCCTTCGCTGAAGCCGCACCGCGCGGACGGGCAGAGGCCCTCCGCGCGGCGGCTGGAGGAAGAGGTCAGGGCGAGGATGCCGGAGCGGTCCCTGATGGGGATCGCTGCCCGGACCGCGTACTGGGTGGAGTGGTGGCGCCGTTTCGGCCCGGCCTCCGGCAACGAGCCGAAACTCGCCGACCCGTTCGGCCGGTATGTGATCATCACGTTCGTGAAGGGCACGAACATGGGCTCCTACGAGGCCGCCCGGCACATCCCCGGCGTGAGCGGGCGCGAGCTGTCGTACACCGCGAAGCGGCACTTCTCCATCGCGTGGCTGAACGAGGCCAGCGCCGACCTGGTCAATGCCCACGCCCGCCTGGACATCTCCCAGGCGTGGGGCGACGGTACCGCGGTGGCCGCTGACGGCACCCACATGGACACCTACCTCGACAACCTCCTCGCCGAGACCTCGGTGCGGTACGGGAAGCCGGGGCGGCTACCGCACCCGGTGGTTCCAGTGGCGGCTCACTCTCCAGGACGCGCTGGAGGCCCTCCGGGGTAGCGCATGATGGGCGCTGGGAGCAAGCCGCTGCGGGGGAGTGCCTTTGAGCAAGACGGTGCCGGTGATCTCTGGTGACGTGATGTTCTGGGCCTACGACGTGGCACTCGGAGTTCTCTTCGTCGAAGCGGCGAGAGTCTGTGCGGAGATGTCGGCGGATCTGCGGCCTCCATGGCGGGGGGAGTTGGAGCGGGATCTGCGCACGGGTGTGGTGGGCGGCAGTGGTTTCGCCGTCCTCCTCGACGACTACGGCGCCGAACAGAAGCAGGAACTCGTGGCCTGTGCTCTGGAGGCGGCCCGCCGGATCGAGGCCCGCGGCGGGGTGGCACGAGACGAAGTCTCGACATGGCCTGAGCTGGAGGAGAACGCCACCAGTTTCCTGCGCGGTGCACAGCACGTCGACGCTGCTCCGCTCGTCGAGCTGGCAGAGGCGCTGGCTGATCTTGCGGCCGGCACTCTCCCTCCCGCCCCGACCGGGCGGTACTGGTACTTCGGGACTCCGAAGGGCCGAACCCTTCAAGGCGGATAGGTGCGGCTGCGACCGCGCAGGCCGTAGTCAGTCGTCGGTGGCAGCGACCAGCCCGGCCACTTGGTCGCGTCGGCAAGCCAGTCTTCTGAGTCGGGAATTCTGTTCAGATGTACAGGCTTGGCCTGTGGCGCGTACTGGGCGGCCGAAGGCCGAGTTGATCCTGTCGGATGTGGAACGGGCCGTGCTCGAGGGGTGGGTGCGGCGTCGTTCCACGCCGCAGGCGTGGGCTCTTCGCTGCCGCATCATCCTGACCTGCGCGGAAGGGGCTTCCAGCAAGGACGTGGCAGCCCGGCTCGGCTCGACCGCGCATGCGGTGGGCCGGTGGCGGGCGAGGTTCGTCGAGCACCGGATCGCCGGCCTTGGGGGACATGCCCCGCTCGGGCGGTCCCAGGTCGGGCACCGACGAACAGGTGGCCACGCTGGTCGCCAGGACCCTGGAGTCCGCACCGAAGAACGCGACGCACTGGTCGACACGGTCGATGGCGAAGCAGACGGGTCTGTCGCAGTCGACGGTGTCACGGGTCTGACGGGCGTTCGGTCTGCAGCCGCACCGCTCGGAGACCTTCAAGCTGTCCACGGATCCGTACTCCGTCGACAAGGTCCACGACGTCGTCGGCCTCTGTCTGGACCCGCCCGAGCGGGCCCCGGTCTTCTGCGTGAAGTCGCAGATCCAGGCCCTGCACCGCTCTCAGCCGGTGCTGCCGATGATGCCCGTAGCGCCGCAACGCGTCACGCACGACTACGTCCGTGCCGGCACCACCACCCCGTTCGCCGCACTCGAGGCCGCCACCGGCAAGGTCATAGGCTCCCTGCACCGCCGCCACCGCGCCGAGGAGTTCAAGAAGTTCCTTGTCACGCTCGACCAGGAAGTGCCGGACGGTCTCAAGATCCACCTGGTGCTCGACAACTACGCCACCCCCGGTTCCACCTGCACTTCACACCGACCGGGCCGTCCTGGCTCAACCTGGTGGAGCGATGGTTCGCCGAGCCGACGAACAAACAGATAAGGCGAGACGTCCACAAGACCGTCCAGGCCCTGGAGAACGACATCCGGACCTGGATCACAGCCTGGAATACCGAACCCAGGCCTTACGTCCGGACCAGGACCGCGGACGAGATCCTCGAACACCTCGCCTCATATCTGAACAGAATTCCTGACTCAGAAGGCTAGGTCATGTCTCCTCGAAGGCTACGGGCGCCATTCCTGCTGGTAGGAGGGGTGTTCAGCGTATGACTGGCCAAGGACTCGCAGCGCGTATGCCAGACCGGCTGAGCGGGAGTCCGAGGGGGCCATGGCGTTGTAGTTGTTCGCCAGTTGCTCGATCAGGTCGAGCATGGGGAGGTGGCTGTCGAGAAGGGCCTCTCCGCCCATGGTTTCGGCCACGTAGGCGTAGGCGTGGTTGTCGTCGTTGATGCGTGCGACAAGGAACTTCAGAAGATCGTCCATGTGGTCATCTTCGTGGGCATGGTGCTTCGGCTGTCAGCCGCCGGTCCAGATGCGGATGGCGGCCAGGCGGCGCTCTACGTCGCTGCCCTCCTCACCTGAGCCCGGCATAGGGGCGGCGGGCCGCATAACTGGAGACGGCCTCTCAGTCCAGCGTGGCAGCATGCGGAAATGGTCATCCAACACCCCGACCGCGACTACGCGATCACCGTGATGTACTCCGTTCCCGATGACGCCTGGTATCTGGAACTGGATCTCGTGGCCGGGCAGCGGACACTCGTGACCGCAATCGTCCCCGACGAGGATCCGGCACGGGAACCCACGGTGTGCTTCAACCCGCACGCAGGGCACGTGGACGTCCCGTACCAGGTCATGCGCTGGTTCATGCACCAGGTCGATGAAGAGATCCGTACTTCCCGTGCCTGGATGCGGCTGAGACCGGAGCTCGTCGAGATCATCTACCAACTCCGTCAGGAGCACATGGGCGTCATCAACGATGCCGAATTTCCCCAGGTTCTGGCGGACGTGCGCACCATGGTCTCCGAAGAAGACCTCCCCGACGTTCTTGAGGCCGCCTTCGGGCGGAATCCTGACGGCACCACCATGGATCACCCGCAAGCGCCCCAGCCCGTAGACAGTCAACGGGACAGGACCTGACGAGCTCGTGCACGGTAAGGGGTGAGACGTCGAGGTGGCCCTCGCGGTCTGGCTGCGAACTTGATCGTCCGGACGGCTCCCAGCCGAAGGCCTTGTCGTAGGGCCAGGCGGCGGCGCTGAAGGGAGGTGCGGGGGCGACGCGCCCGAGGGGACCGGCAGCCGCGGCGGCTGTGTGTGCCGCTCCCGGGCCGGGTGCGGAGGCGGCCCGCTGTCGTCGTGCCGGGTCCGAGCCGAGTCGCGCGAGGTGGTGAACTTCTTCGTCCTCTCGGGGGACTCCGTGTCCCGGCATCGCTTCCGAGTCTCTTGGTCAGGGGTATCCCCTCTAGAACACCTTCAAAATGATACATTGGTGTCTCATTTCGAACGTCAATGTCTCACCTGGTCTGGAGCCCCCATGTCCCGCCCCGCCGCGATCCCCGTCGCGGACCGAGTGCACGCACGCCGATGGATCGTCCTGGCGATCCTCTCCGGCAGCCTGCTGCTCATCGCCATGGACACCACGATCCTCAACGTCGCCTTCCCCTCGCTGGTCGCCGATCTCCAGCCGGGCGCCGTGGAACAGCTGTGGATCATCGACGCGTACGCGCTGGCCCTGTCGGGTCTGCTCGTGACTGCCGGGGCGCTGGGTGACCGCTGGGGCCGCAAGAAGCTCCTCCTCTACGGGTTCGGTCTCTTCGCCCTGGCCTCGCTGGCCGCCGTGTTCGCCACCGAGGCGTGGCAGGTGATCGCCGCCCGCGCGCTGCTCGGCGTCGGCGGCGCGGCGATCATGCCGGCCACCCTGTCGATCCTGCGGCACGTCTTCGCCGACCCCCGCGAGCGCGCCTTCGCGTATGCCGTCTGGTCCGCGGTGATGGGCGGTGGCATGGCCCTGGGCCCGGTCGTCGGCGGACTGCTCGTCCAGGAGCACGGCTGGACCTCGGCCTTCCTCCTCAACGTCCCGATCGCGCTGGCCGTGATCATCTTCGGTGCCTGGCTGCTGCCCGAGTCCTACGCGCCCCGCGCCGGGAGCTGGGACTGGACCGGCGTCGTGCAGTCCGTCGTCGGCATGGTCGCACTGGCCGCGGGCATCAAGCAGCTCGGCAAGAGCGGCCTGGGCTCCCCTCTGGCGTGGTGCCTGCTGCTGCTCGCCGCGATCGTCCTGACCCTCTTCGTCCGGCGCCAACTCCGGCTGACCGTGCCGCTGCTCCAGGTGAGGCTCTTCGCCCACCGCGCCTTCAGCGTCTCGGCCGTGGCACTCTTCCTCGGCATGGTCGCGCTCGGCGCGGTGCTGTTCCTGCTCACTCAGTGGTTCCAGTACGCCCAGGGGTACTCCCCGCTCCAGGCAGGGCTGCACGTGCTGCCCGCCCCGCTGGCTCTGGTCGCCACCTCCCTGCTGGCCCCGACCTTGATGCGGAAGATGCCGGTCCGGCACGTGATGGGGACAGGCCTGGTCCTGATGGCGGCGGGGCTCGCCCTGCCCTTCCTGGCCCAGGACAGCAACGACCAGCTCGGCTACCCGGTGATGGCCGCCGCCCTGGCCCTGCTCGGCTTCGGCTCCGGTCTGGCGATGACGGTGGCCTCCGTCACCCTGATGGCGGCCACACCCTCCGAACACGTCAGCGGCGCCGCCGCCATCGAGGAGACCTGCTACGAGCTGGGCGCCGCGATGGGCGTGGCCTCCCTCGGCTCGCTGGCCGGCGCCCTCTACCGGAACAACCTGCCGGACTCCGTCACGGGCCCCGCCCGTGATTCGGTCGGCGAGGGCGCGTACGCCGCCCAAGAGCTCGGCGGCGCCCCCGGCGCCTCCCTCCTGAGCCAGGTGGCACAGGCATTCACCCAGGGCATGACCCCGGCATTCGCCGCCGGTGCCGCACTCACGCTACTCGCAGCAGCGGCTGTCTGGGCCTGGATCCCCCGCGATCTGCGGCCGACGGAGAACGCCGAACACTGATCCGCGTTCGACAGCTCAGCCCGCGCGCTGTCTCCACAGGCAGCACGTCGGAGACGAGGCGCAGGCTGGCGGGACACGGGGCACGCCGCGAGGGCGGGTCCGAAGGGTGGTCGACGGGAGAGGCACCCGCCGCGACGGATCGTGCAGGCGATCTTCTACGTGGTGGGGACCGGGCGTGCCTGGCGGCAGCTGCCGAAGGACTTCGCTCCGTGGCCGACGGTGTGGCTGGTACTTCACCTGGTGGCACGACGACGGCACTGTCGAGCGCATCCACAACACCCTGCGCGGCAGGGTCCGCGAAGCGGACGGCCGCTGTGTGGAGCCGAGCGCTTGGGCTGATCGACTCGCAGTCCGTCCGCACCGCCGATACCGTCCCTGCCGCCATCAGAGGATTCGACGCGGGCAAGAAGGTGAAGGGCCGCGAGAGGTTCATCGTGACCGACACCCTTGGCCTGCTCCTGGCCGTTCACATCGTCGCGGCGAGCATCCAGGACCGCGACGATGTGAAGCGGCCTCTGCCGTGGACCGGGCTCGACCACCCTGGGGTCCGGAAGGTCTGGGCCGACCAGGGCTTTCGCCGGGCGCCTGGTCGACTGGGTCGCACAGGTCCTTGGCCGCGGCCTGGAGATCGTCCCAAAGGATCCCGACCGGCGCGGCTTCCAGGTCCAGCCCAAGCGATGGGCGGTAGTGCGCACGTTCTCGTGGCTCGCCGCCCACCGACGCCTCGCCTGGGACCACGGGACCAGCCCGGCCCACTCCGAGACGATGATTCGATGGGCGATGATCGGCATCATGGTCCGCTGGCTCACCCGGGGCTGTGCTGCGACGCGCCCCGACCCGCGACCGCTCGTACGACAATCCTCGTAGGCGGTCCGTTGGCCGCTCGCCGACGGCAGCCGCTGTCGGCGAGCTACAGAGCCAGAAACTCCTCGACCTCGGGCTTCAGGGCGCGCGGCACCCCGGCCAACTCCGAGATGATCAGGCGGACCTCCCGCCCCAGTTCGGGAGACTCGTTCCAGACCTCCGCACTCCTGGTGAGTACGGCCGCCAGCAGATCCCCCTCGTACATGTCGCCTTCCGCCAGCGGGTTGACCCGGAGGACTTCCATCGCCAGAGGCAGGAGATAGGCAAGGCCCACGTCCTGCCTGATCAGCAACCGCATGTCCTCGACCGTCAGGCCGCCGATCGGCTTGCGTCGAAGCTCGCGCACGGTCGCCACCACTCGGGTTTCGCCGTCCGACGGGGCCGACCATCGGTCGCGCTCAAGCTCCTCAAGGGAACAGTCACGGTTCACGAATCGAGTCACCGACCGATCGTCCCATGTCAGATCTCAAACGCGGCCAATGTCCGTGCTCGCTTCACGACGCCCTGGCCTGATCACATGCCGCCGCTGTGCCCCCGGGCTCCTCCCAGGCCGGACAGTCGAGGTGCCCGATCGGGCACTGACCTGCGAATTGCTCAATCCGTCAGGAGAGATGCTCAACCGCCTGGCAGAACGCTATGCCACACGGTGTGACTGAGTGCTTCAGTTGGCGGGGTTCACCGACTGAAGCACTCAGAAGCCGTCACGTGGTGGCGGAGCAGATGAGGATTCGGCCGTCGCGGGTCCCGATGAGGAGCCGGCCCGACGGGGTGACGGTGAGCGCCGTGGGGATGACGGACACGTCTCCGAGGGTGAGGTGGTATCGCCAGAGCACGGTGCCGTCGTCGAGGCTGAGAGCGACGATCTCGCCGCCGTCGTAGGCGGTGAAGACCGTGCTTGCGTCGGCGGTCAGCGCGGTTGCGGAGCGGTCGGTGCGGAATACCCATCGAGGTGACCCGTCCGAGGCTTCACGTCGGACGACGAACGAGTCACCGGGCTGGCGCCGCTGCCGGAAGACCCTGCCCGCGTGGACCAGGCTCCCGTCGGCGGCCTCCACGCCGGGCCCACCGAGGTGTTCTTCCCCGGGAACCCAGGAATAGGGGAACAGCCGTCGTACGTCCTTCTGCGCCGGCTCGACCGGTCGGCCGGACCCTCGTCCGGCTTTCAGTTCGGCCGTGGCTACCCAGGGGACTCCGGGGTGCGAACGCCGAGTGCCCTCCTGCTTCACGTAGGACAGGAACCAGGTGCGGCTGGCGTTCCGGACGCGAAGGGGAGCCCTGCCGTCGACGGGTACACCCTGGATCCAGTATCCGGCGGGGGCGAGGGCCGGTTCCCCGTCCGCCGCGCTCGACAGCGATACGTAGCCGGACGGCGCGACCTGATCCACTTGCGCACCGTCCGCCAGGGACAGCCGGACCACGGACTGCGGGCGCCGGTCGTGTCTTTCGGGTCGTACGAGGGAGACCCAGGCCGACCTCTCGTCCCGGGCCACGGCAATCTCGCGGCCCCCTTCTTCGTCCGGGACGGCCCACGCCCGTTCCCCCGACGGAAGCCAGCACTCCAACCGCATTCCGCCGAGCGTGGCGAGGATCCGGCCGTCCGAGAGTTCCTCCACTGCCTGAACAGTGAGACGGGGCTCCCAGTCCGGCCCGAGCTCGGTCACCAGTCGATACGCGGCCGCCCTGCCATCGGGACGGGGCGCCGGCACCCGGGGGCCGGCCAGCTCGTCGGGCGTGATGGACCTGGACGGCACCAAGCTCCAGTCGGACCGGCGTACCACGGCGGGGTGGAACGCCATCGCCTGGACCACGTCGCGAGAGCGGATCAGTGCGCGGCAGGACAGGGTGGCGGTGTCGTAGACGCCGACCGCCGGGTGATCGGAGAAGCCGTGCGTACCCGCCACAGCGAGCAGCCCCCGCCGTCCGTCAGCCACGGCAAGGGTGGGGTGGCCGATCTCGGCGAAGGAGCGGTCGCCGAGAATCCGGCCGACGGAGAACGAGTAGGACATGGGAACGTTCTTCGCAACACCTTGTGAAGGACGAAAATGAAATCCTGGCCTACGAGCCGCCACCGACCTCAGCCCTGAAGCCCAGCCGTGGGCGGCGGCGCCATACACGCCCAGGTGTGACGCTCAAGGTGCCCACTCAAGCACTCACTCGCCAACTGAAGCGCTCAGTCACAACACGGGCCTGACGCTTGGTACGAGAATCCTGGCTACGGATCGACCTCCAAGTGCTCCACATCGGTGAATCGCACTTCGTCTGGTGAGCCGACGCGGCGGCCGCCGTCTTGGTTCTGGTGCGGTGACGGATGCCAGCAGAGCGTGGAGACGCGGATGGCAGAGCTCTGCCACGATGGGGTGATGAGCCAGCCCGACCTGCGGATCAGCCTGGACGACGCCACGCGGCGCGGACTCCTGGCGCTCGCCGAGATCTACCACACAACCCCGGAACGCATGGTGAAGAGCTGGGCAGAAAGCGAGGTGACCTGTCGGCTCGGCCAGATGCTTGCCGAGATGCCCGCAGAACTGGTCGTCCCCAAGGTGGGCAGGTTCATCGAGGTGCCAGCTCCAGAACAGTACCGTTGCTGGACGATCAGCGACCATCGGCCGACCGGGACTGACGAATCGCTGACCGTCAGTTTGATGGTGGCCTCGGGTGAGTTGCCGCCCGACTTCTCCTTTGTCGCCCGAACCCTGCGGCGCTGGGCCGAGCTCGGCAAGCTTGCGTGCGACATCGCCCTGGACAGGCTTGCTTTGCCCGCCGACACGGGTCTGGGCGGCCCGGAGGTGACCTTCGGTAGCGGTCGGCGCTGGACACTCCGCTTCGCCGACTGCGACGCCTCCGGTCTGACCGAACTCAGCGTGCTGGTGGAGTTCAACGGCTCGAAGGTCACCGGCATCCACGACCCTGCGGACGCCACGGAGCACTGACCGAAGCCCGGCTCTGTCCGGTGCAGGGGTGTGCCTCGTGGTCCGCGTGGTGGCCGCCCTGGTGAACGGTGCGGGACGACGAGCCCTGTGTCGATGTGGGCGCCGTCGCCCAGCACGGTCACACCCTCGCAGTGCTGAGCCGGGCCGGAGTCCCGCCAGGCTCTGGCGTCGGCGGTGTTGCCCGGAACGGGTCGGGCCGCGGCGATCACTAGTTTCGTGTCGGCGTCGATGACGACCTGCACGTTCGCCGGGAACCGGTGGTTACGCGAGGACGCGCCGACCTTCCGGTCGCGGACCGGGATCAGCGTGCCGTCCACGATCCACAAGTGCTCCACCGCGTCGGCCGGGCGAGCGGCCGGCCCGATCGCCAGCAGCGGTCGCAACCGCCTGATCACCCGGCACACCGTCGCGGGCGAGCAGCCGAACAGCGGCGCGAGCTGCCGCATCGTGAGGTTCGTGCGGTAGTGGACGGCCACCAGCAGCACCCGGTCCGCCAGTGGCAGACACCACGGCCGGCCACCACCGGGACCGTCCCCGCCCCGTTCACGTACGACCTTCAGCAGCCGCTCGAACTGCCGCATCCGCAGACCCGTGAACGTCTCCACCCACAACGATTCAGCCCTCAACACCCCACGCGTACAGGGGAAATACCCGAACCGGAGCCTTCTGCGACACGCTGTGGACCACTCAAGATCCTTATGAGGTCGGTGAAGCAGGAGACCGGGCGTCTCCGAGAGGCTGGGTACAGGCCCGGTGTGATCCGGTGCACCGGCATGACGCCTGTACCGGGTGTCGTGGTCACGGCGCTCTCCGCGACGCGAGGGGGCAGTGGCCGTCACTCGCCGGTGACGTCCGGGGCGCGGCAGAAGGCTGGCGTCCGCTGGGGAACGCCCCTGCCGAGCCGGTCACGGCCGTCGGTTCCCGACACCCGATCCGGCTGGCGCGGGGAGGTTCCGGTCGCCATGACGCACTCGTAGCCCGGCCCCCTCCCCACGTGGGGGGCCGGGCTTCCGAGCGTCCCACGGGGCCCGGGGTGAACGGGCCCCGTGGCGCTCTCCCGCAGGGCCTGGTGAGGGAAGCCGCGCGGCCTCCCTCACCCCCGCCTCCACGGCAGCCGGGGGAGACCGGCTCACCCCCAGGTGAGTCCGGTGGTCCTGTTGCTCATGGCGCCCATGTCGTTCATGGACCGCCGAGGACCGGTGGTGTCGCCACCGTTGGCCACCGTGTGCTCGTAGTGGTTGACGTCGCAGGTGTTGTAGCCCTGGAACGACGAGATCCGGTCGTTCCACCAGGGGTCCCGGTCCCTGACGTCGTTCACCAGGTAGTCGCGCTGCCCGTCCTCCAGGCAGGGCCGGGGGCCGGTGAACGTGATGGTCTCCCCGTCCTTGTCCGGGTAGCGGTACTCGATGGACAGGACGTAGGCCACCGCGAGCCCCGGTCCGGCACTCTGCGGACCCTCCAGCTTCGCCGTGAGCGTCCTGTCCGTTAACGCGGCGCGGGCGGTGAGCGGCGCGTCGGTGACCTGGCCGTGGGTCGCGTGGCCGATCGCCTCACGGACGGTGCCGAAGCACGTCGTGCCGCTGGCGGAGAGGTCCACCACGCAGTGGCCGCGCGGCTCCCCCGCGGTGTCCGCCCACGCCGGAGCTGTGACGGCCGTGGCCCCCAGGAGCAGCCCGGCGCCCAGGACTGACGTGATCAACGACGACTTCATGTTCCACCTCTGGTTGTGTGAGGGATGTGCGGGGATCGGTTGCTCGACGAGCGAGGGGGTGACGTACGTCCCCGCGGGTCGCACGTCTGCCGCAGCCTCCGGACGTCGGTCGCCGTGGGCGGGGGCTCCACGCGTGTCCGGTGAAGGGGTGACTGGTCGGGTGCGCCCGGCCCAGCCACAACCGCACCCGTCCGTGCGACCGTGGTCCTCAGCATCGCCGCGCGGACCGGCCTTGTCATTGGCCGTGAGTGGCACGATCCTTGCACCACAGTGGACTCGTTCCCTCGTGAAGCGAAGGGGAGGCCACCCGCACCGAGCGGTGTGAGGGGTGCGCCGCGCGTCACCCCCGTCGCCCCGGCAGGAAAGGACCAGGCATGTCTCATGGGTCGCCCGCCCCGGCAGAGTCCGCCCGGCCCCCTTGTCTCCCTGTGGCGAAGTACGCCAACGGCCACCTCCCCGCACGGGACCGTTTCGCCCACTGGCGTGAGCTCCTGAGCGGCACGCACGCCCCCATGACGCTCTCCAGCGAGCGCGCCGACGACTTCCTGGCACGTCAGCACGTCGTCGCGCTGGGCGAGGTGACGGTGTGGCCCGCGGTCTTCCCGCCGGTGACGTTCCGTCGCACGAGGGAGCTCATCCGGCGGTCCGACCCGGAGAGCTACCACCTGACCCTGATGCTGCGCGGCAGCGGAATCGCCGACTGGCGGCACAGGACGCTGAGGACCAGCCCCGGCACCTTCCACACCAGCGACTCCTCACGTCCCGTCGAGATCCGTTCCTGGGCCGAGCGGGGCCGGATCATGATGATCGGCGTCGAGGTGCCCAAGGCCGTACTGCCCCTGCCCCGGCGGCTCGCGGACCGCGCCGTGGGGCTGCCCGTCCCGGACGACCAGGGCGTCGGCGCCCTGCTGTCGCACACGCTCCGCAGGCTCGTACGGGACCTGCCGGAGTACCGGCTCGCGGACGGGCCCCGGCTGGGCGAGGTCGTGGCCGGTCTCACCGCGACTGTCCTGGGACAGGTCACGGACGGCGAGAGCGCGCTGCCGCCGCACGTCCACCGGGAGACGACCGCCCTGCGGGTCAGGGCCTTCGTCGAGCAGCACCTGGGCGACCCCGACCTGTCCCCGGCCCTGATCGCCGCCGCGCACCACATCTCCACCAGCTACCTCCACCGGGTCTTCAGGGCCGAGGACGTCACCGTCGGAACGCTGATCCGCCAGCGGCGGCTGCGGCGCGCCCGGGCCGAACTCGCCGACCCGCGCTGGGACGGCGTGCCCATCCAGACCATCGCCGCGCGCTGGTGCTTCACCGGAGCCCAGTTCAGCCGGTCCTTCCGGACGGCGTACGACATGACGCCCGGCGAGTACCGCGGCCTCAGGGGAGGCGACGGCCCCGGCGTCTGAGCGACGGCTCAGCCGCCGCGCACCGGCGGGGTGCGGTGACCGACGCGGAGGGCGGCCACGCACCGCCTCGCCTCGACGGCGAGGACACCGCCCCCGCCCGCTCAGAAACAGGTCCGCCCATGGGACGACGTGCGGGGGACGCGATCGCCGGTGCGGCTACGGAAAGCGTCTGGCCTCTGTGGCCACAGAGAATCTGACGAAGTCTCATCATCCCTGCTCAAGCGGCACTTTCACGTGCTCGGACGACATGCGGACACCCCCACACGCTCAATGGTGGGCATACGGGGAGGGGCCTGTTCGTCCGGCTCTGGAAGCCTCCGCCGGAAGGCCGTGCGACCGGTGTACGTCCGGACACACCGGGACACGTGCCGTCCCCCGCGTACGGCCGGAACGGCACCCGGCCCCGGCCCTGTTCGGCTCGTTCCCGTCTCCTCCCGGCCGTCTCCGGCCCTCCGGTTCCGAGGAGCTGATCGGGGTTCGGATCACATGGCCGAGGCGAGGTGCTTCAGCCGCGTGATCGATGCCGACACGCGATCACCGTCCTCGAATTCGAGGACGGTCGCGGTGGATCGATTCCCGGGTGAAGAGGGGTGTGCGGGTCATTTCCCGACGGAGCGCAGCACGGCAGACGCCGCGAGCTCCGAAGCCGCCCATGACGCGCCTCCGTTGAGCCTCTTCCAGCTGTTCTCCGGACGGGCCTCGATCGACGCCTCGAAATGATCCGACCTCCTGGAAACCACCAGCTCCAGCAGGACGTTCCCACCGTTCAGTCCGGCACACGTGACAGAAGCCCTTCCATCTTCCGCGTGCTTCGTTTCGAGGGAGACACCTTCGAGCTGACCGAGGTCCCGGAGGGAGGACTCGACGATCTGGCGTTCCCGCAGGCCGTGCACGAGCGGCACGGTGAGCGTGCGTGCGGAGCGAACCGAGAGCGAGGCGTCGGCCGACGAGAGTCCGAAGCGTGCCAGATTCCTCATCAGGTGGACCATGTTGACCGACGCGATGATCGCCGAGAACAGGACGAAAGAGCAAACACCCGCACCCAGTCCCTGGATCAGGATTCCGCCCAGCCCCGCCTCGGCCTCCGTGGCGAGAACTCCGATCACAGAGCCCGCGACGATGACTCCCACCAGAGCCGCGGCGGTGGATACGCGGGTGAGGGCGGCACGCCAGAAGTGATTCATTCGACCAGCTCATTCCGTTCAGGACGGCGGGAAGCGAGGGCTTCCCGCCGTCCAGGTGTGCACGGGCGTGCGAGCGGCGGCGGTCACGCCGATCCGCGAGCGCATTCGATCATGAGGGCCCTGGGCTCACCCGGCGGGCGCCCGGTGAATCCAGGGGTGGGGCTTCAGCCACCCCAACCCAGGGGTGGGGCTTCAGTCACCCATCAGAGCGCCTTGACGAATTTATCCCATGCCTTGATCGAACCCCGGTCTCCCCATCCTCGGAATACCTTCCCGCCGATCTTCTTGATCAGCTTGCCGACCGCTCCGCCGAACCCGCCGATCGCCGCTCCCAGGAGCACTGCCCTGACGGCACCCTTCGTGGTGTACCCGTGGCCCCCGTGGTGGGTGTACCAGTAGCGCGCGAAGCCGGTTATTCCGCCGCCGACCGCCCCGCAGACGATCGGGCCGGCGAAGGGGGCGCAGACGGCTGCGACGACGCCTCCGATACCGGTGGTGAAGACGCTGCACCAGAAACCGCACGAGCGCGGCTTCTTCTGCTTCTTCCGTCCGTCGAGGTCGTAGCAGTTGACGGGGTCTCCGCCGCAGTACTCGTAGGCGTTCGCGTTGCCGCCGTAGATCGGGTCCACGGAGAGGAAGCGGCCTGTGGCCGGATCGTAGAGGCGCACTCCCATCAACGTGACGCCGCTCGGCGTCTCGCCGGAGCGCTGCTTGCCGCCGAGCCAGCCGTAGCGGGCCGGGTCGGTCCCCGGGAGCAGGTTGCCGAACTCGTCGTAGCTGTTGACGACCGGGGTGGTGCCACTGACCAGCGGAATCTGGGTGGTGACGTCACCGTGGATGGTGGTGAGCTGAAGCACCGCGTCACCCGTGGCGCTCGTGGTGGCGATCAGGTCGCCCGCGAGGTCCCTGAGGTTGCGGCTGACGGCGCCTCCGCCCTCCTCGATCCAGTCGGGGCCGTCGCCCTCCGCCCCGTAGTGGTTCTTCTTGGTACCGGTGGTGCTCCAGGTGGTGTCCTCCGCCTGCTCCTCCACCGTGGAGGAGGAGAGGCGGCCGATGGCGTCAAGCTGCCACGTGGTGCGCGTGCCGCCGGAGGTGATCTGCCGGACCAGGTCGTTGGCGTGGTAGCTGTACTTCGCGCCACCCGCCTGCTCGGTGGTCCGGCCGAAGGCGTCGTACACGGTGCCGCCGGTGACGAGCCGGTCGGCGCTGTCGTAGGCCGAGGAGACGGTCCTGGTCTCGGGTGCGCCGCCGTCGACGTCGTCGATCGTGGTCGTCAGGGACGTGCGGTTGCTGTTGTCGTCGAAGGCGTAGGCGCGATGGGTGGTCACGCCCGCCTGCGAGTCGTTCGTGCGGGTCAGACGGCCGGCCGCGTCGTAGGTGTACTCCTGGTACGCGCCGCCGCCGGTGTAGGTGGTGCGGGTCACGACCTGGTCGTGGATGTTCTTGCTGAGGGACTCGCCCTGGACGGTCCAGCCGGACTCCCAGTGCCAGTACCGGGAGGTCTCGGCTCCGGTGGGGTCGAGGTTGAACTCGACGTCCATGTTCCACGGCAGCTTCTGCTTGTACAGGCGGCCGTCGGAGTCGTAGAAGCCGGTGACGTCGCCGATGGAACCCAGGACGGAGTCGTGTGCCCGCGTCGGCAGGCCGGCCGGGTTGTCGTAGGTGTACGACGTCTGGGAGGGAACCGAGTTCGAGCTCCGGGTGACCCTGTCGCGGCTGTCGTACTCGGTCTTGGTGACGTTGCCGCTGCCGTCGTCGTAGGAGATCTCACGGCCCAGCTTGTCGGTGGCGCGACGCACCGTCGCGGTGCCGTTGGCGTAGGTCGCGACGGAACCGTCGCCGGTGTCGTAGGTGATCGACGTGTCGGGGACGGCGGTGCCGGTTCCTCCGGTGATCTGGCTCTGCTTCAGCCGGCCGGCCGCGTCGTAGGTGGCGACGCTGGTACGCGACGTGCCGCCGACGACCTCGACGGTCCTGGCGACGTTGCCCCAGCGGTCGTACTCGTACGTCGTGGTCGGCAGCGCGTCCGGGTTGCCCGCGCCGCCCGTGATCTTGCCCGCCGGGCCGACGGAGCAGAGGAGATCCGCCCATTCCGGGCGTCCGGCACAGGCGCCGGTGCCCGTGGCGGACCAGTAGGCGGTGACCCTCGCTCCCGCGTCGGTGCCGCTGGACTTGGGCAGCGTGGTCTTGACGACACGTCCCTGCGCGTCGTACTCCGTGGCGCGGGTCAGCTTCAGCCCGTTGGGATCGGTGACCTCCTTGAGGCGCAGCCCCTTCGCCCAGTCGTAGGTCATCGAGGTGGTGCGGACGTCACCGTCGGCCGGGTAGCCGTCGACGAGGGCACCGACCGCCGTCGTGGTGGGCTGGTGGGCGGTCCGCGCGCTGCCGTCGGTGGGACGGCCCTCGTCGTAGCGGCTGACGGTGCTGGTGCGGGCCGCGATCTGCGTACCGGCGGCGAGGTCGGGGCTGTCGATGTCGCCCTTGAGCGCCTCGGTCAAGGTGACCAGGTGCAGCGGGCCGTACTCCCGGACCAGCCGCTGGCCGTCGGTCGTGTACTCGGAGACCGTGGCCAGCTTGCCGGCGCGCTCGGCGGGAGAGTCGGCGAGGATGCCCAGTTCGTTCTGGGTGTTCACCTGGTAGTCGGCACTGCCCAGAGCGAGCTCACGGTTGGTCGCGTTCAGCTCGAGGACGATGTTGCCGAACCGGTCGTACTGGGTGGTGGTGAGGTGCCTTCCCGGGAGGCCGGTGTTGACGGCGAGGCCGGAGGCGTTGGTGTAGGTGATCACGGCCTTGCCGTAGTCGCCCGCGGTCAGGTCGCCACCGGTGTGGGAGGAGGGAACCTGGTCGGCGGGGAAGACCGCCGTCGCGTCGGTGGGTGCCTCCGTCTGCCCCCAGGTCTTGGTGTCGGAGACGGCGACCTGGTTCGGGGCCTTGGCGCCGGAGAGCGGAACGTCGTAGACGAGGGACGTGGTGGCGTTGCCTCCGTCCACCAGGTCCTTGCTTCCGGCCTTCAGGGTCGGACGGGAAGCGGACAGGAGCATACCGTCGCCGGCGACGGCGGCTGAGCCGGCCTTGCCGTACGCGAAGGTCCACGGCAGCTCGCCCGACGGGGTCTGGGTGAGGACGCGGCCCGCGCTGTCGTAGGTGTAGGCGGTCTTCAGGGCCGGGCTGATCCGGGGGTCCCACTGCTCGCGCAGGCGGCCCGAGTCGTCGTAGGAGTACTGGGAGACCACGGTGGCCGTCGCCGTGGACGCGCCGGGGACCGTGTTCCACAGGCGAATGCGGTTCACCCGGCCGGAGAAGTCACCGAAGGCGGAGCCGGTGGCCGTGGTCGTGGTGGCGTACTGGTACTCCAGGATCCTGCAGCCCCTGGTGCTGGGGGCGTTGGCGCACGTGGACGCCGATACGGCGGTGCTGGGCGAGATCACGTACTTCGGGCGAGCCAGCGGCTTCCCGTCCACGGTGACCTTCTCGGAGTAGACCGTGGTGGTGGAGTCGGAGGTGGGCAGCGCACTGCTGGAAAGGGTCCAGGTGCCGAGGTCGGCGGCGACCTTGGTGAAGGTCGAGGTGGCTCCCTCGTTCTCCGTCAGCGTGAACGATCCGGTGAGGCTGCCGGTGAGGGTGAGGTCCTCGGCTCCGGGCTCCGGCTTCCAGCCGCCGCCCGTGGTCGCCGTGAAGCCGGTCTCCGAGCCGTCCACGGACACGACCGCGACCGAGGACGCCGACGTCTTCCGCAGGAACGCCCAGGTGTTGCCGGACGTCTCCACGACGGTGCCGGCGGTCCACTGCGGGCCGAAGATCGCCACCTGGCCTTCCTGACGGCCTCCCTCGTCGGGGGTGCGGGACGACGCGGAACGCGCGGCGGTCAGGGAGAACCCCGAGGCGTCGGTGGCGGTGAGGGTGAAGTCACCGGTGAGCGTGTTGACCGCGCCCGGTCCCACCGCTTCGCTCGGCGCGGCGCCCGCGTTGCGGTCCACCGTGATGGTGCTGGCGGGAGAGGCGTCGGTGGCGGTGCCGTCGGTGAACACGGCACGGACGTCGACCGGTCCGTCCTCACCGAGGGAGGACGTGATGTTCCAGATCAGTGCCTCGGGCGTACCCGTGGTGACCTTCGCGGGCCAGGCCGTCGGCGTGCTGCCGTCGGCCTTGCGGCGGACGTCGGAGACCGGAACGTCCTTCCACGTGTCCGTCTCGCCTCGGCGGTACTGGTAGCGCACTCCGGTGTCGGTGGTCTTGCCCAGACCGGCCAGTTCGGTGCGCCGCGCCGACCGGTCCCCCTCGCTCGGTGCGGTCAGCGCCGCCCCCGAGCCCGCGAAGAAGACGAAGGCCCTCTCGGCCGAGATGTTGCCGGCCGCGTCCTTGGTGCGGGCGCCCAGCGTGTGCTTGCCGGCGCGGAAGGACGGCTTGACCGTCACCACGGTGCCGGTGGTGGCGACCGACTGCCAGGCTCCGCCGTCCAGCCTCCACTGGACTTCCTTCACGTCCGACGACGGCGGGGCGAGGGAGAAGGAGCCGGTGAAGTCGCCCTTGTCGTTCGGGGTCCCCGACCACTGGTTGGCGGGGAAGTCGGTGGAGGACACCGACGTCATCGCCGGAGCCGTGGTGTCCACGGTCAGGGCGCGGAAGGCGGACCAGGCGCTGGTGGCCGAGCCGTCACCGGCCCGCACCCGCCACTTGTGGGCTCCGGTGGCCAGAGCGGTGGCGGGGCTCCAGTTGGCCTGTGCGCCGGACGCCGCGGAGGCACTGCCGGTGCGCAGGGCCGCACTGCCGTTGGCGGCCCACACCTCGTAGTCGAGCGTGACCTGGGACCCGTCGCCGTCCAGGGCCTTCGCCGACAGCACGGGGCTGCCCGTGGAGGTCGCGAACTGGTCGACCGGGGCGATCAGGGTCGGGACGTTGGGGATCGAGTTGTACGTGACCGACAGGTACGGGGGGTTGCTCGCGGCGTTGCCGGAGTTGAACCGCTTCCAGCCGTAGGGGTCGGTCTCGTCGACGGCCCGCACGCCCAGGGAGTTGCTGCCGCTCCCGTTCGCCGCCCATGCCTTGGCGAGCGCGGTGACGTCGGCGTTGACCCAGCCGTCGTTGCACGCGCTGGAGTAGCCCTTGGTCTGCGTGCTGGTGGCGTACTTGGTCACCCAGTTCGGCTGGGACGTCCAGCGGGAGGAAGTGCTCGGCGTACCGGTGGACCAGACTTCCCAGCCCTTGGGCGTACAGGACCACGAGTGGTACGCGAACAGGTTCAGCTTGGCGGCCGTGACCTGCTTTCCCGTGATGTTCTTCATCGGGAAGGACAGGAACGAACGCGCCACCTGGGAGGCGCCGTTGTTGCCGACCTTGAGGTCGGTCGAGGCGGACTGATCGGTGGTGTGGCCCTCTTGGACGAAGGTGTCGAAGCTCGCCCCCACGTTGATCGCCGGGTCGATGGTCACCGGGAAGCGAGTGGAGGGGTCCGCGAGGAACTTCGCGTCGGGGACGAGGGTCAGGGTGACGGTGTCGCCGTCCTGCGCGACCTTGATGCCCACGGGGGCGGTGTGGGTGCGTTCCCCGGACTTCTCGTGCACCCGCGCGTCCCACATCACCGGGGCGGGCAGCATTCCGACCGATCTGCCCGTGGCATCGGTGAAGGAGACCGAACCGTCCTTGTGCGCGTCGGCCTTCAGCCCCTTGGCCGTCAAGCTGTAGGTGATCGCTCCCTGCGCGTCGACGGCGGAACGATTCTTCAGCTCGAGGTACTGCTCGTACCCGCTACGGGTCGACTCGATCAGCAGGTCCGCGGAGGGCAGGGCGTCCTTGTAGCGGGCGACGTTGTTCTCGTGTCCCTCGATCACCGGGGCGGGCAGCGCACCGTACCAGCCCAGCTGGATCCGCTTGCCCGTGCGGCCCTCCAGCGTCACCAGGGGCGTGCCCGCCTCGGAGGTCTTCTCGCCGGTCTTCCTCAAGCCCTTCGGAGCGGCGCTCCTGCCGCCGAGGCGCAGGCCGTGCGGGTGGCCCTCCGCGGCGACGGATCCGTCCGCCATCGCGCGCAGCGAGACGTCGACGTCCTGCCATGCGCCGTCGTCGTCCTGGTAGCGCACCGGGCCGGCGTACGCGTCCTGCGTGACGGAGCCGTCGGGATTCACGTAGACCGACGAGGTCTCGGTCCGCTGGTCCAGCGCTTCGATCCGACGGTCCTGGATCTTCGCCTTCATCCGGGCCGCCGCGAGCGAGTCGGCCGTCGCGGAACCCAGGTCCTTCTTCGGCTCGGCGGCCCGCGGCGCCTTCTGGATCTGTACGGCGAACGCGGTCTGACCGGTGAAGACGACGACGGTCGCCTCGACGGCCATGACCAACGCCGCCGCGGCGGCCACTCGTCGCCAGCGCTTCATCGACGGAGGAGACGAGAAGGGTGCAGACGCTGCGGCAGGTCTCTGCCCAGCTCTACGGAACGTATGTGTCACGCGTGCTTCCTCGCAGTATGTGCGGACAGTTCTCCGCACCTGCACAGGATGATCACATTGCTTTCCCGCTCATGATCATCAACGCTGCCGGACAGTGAGGGCTCACCGGACGACCGCTTGCCCGATTCCCCCTTTTTGTTCGATCTTACCTTTGGTAATGCCCAGGCAAAGCCCGGAGCCATACGCACGCTTTCGGAGATACGGCCCGGAATGACATCTCCGAATCCTTTGCCTACTGTTTACCTTGGGTCTCCTCCCTCATCTCGTCCAGGCGACGGAAATTGACCGGAAAGACGTGCCCTCCACCGCGCAGCTCACGCGGAACAGCCGATCGAATCGGCGCCTTGGTCCGTGCCCGGTATCCACCGCCGATCGGCCCAGCCGTGGGCCGGCGGCCCGTGCCCCGACTCCCGTTCCAGCCTCGCGGTCCGCACTCCGCCGGCCTCGCCACCTGGGTGAACTCTTCACGCCCGGACGAACTCTTCGACAGGGCCCCTGTCAGGATCCCTCCGTCGACGGGACCCGCTCTCCCTCGGTCAATGCCCGTTCGAGTGCATCCCGAGCTTCTCCCGCGACCGTCGACCCCGCCTCTTCGCGACATGCCGCACGGGGGCGGATTCCACCCGGGGCGACGCCTTTCCGCGCCGCCAGCCGCACATCGAGGACGTATCGCTCTATTCCCTCACGGCCAGACGAAAGGGCAGTCAAGGCCGCCTCGTCGGCCATTTCATGAGCTGCTTTTCGGCCAAAAAACGAAATGTGTGAGCAGTACGTCCCTTTCGGGACGGTGATATCCCAGGCATCCCGAGCGCGTTCCGAGATGGCTAAAAGTCCGGCGGGAATCTCCATCCGCATTTCCTGGTGCCCTTCGCGGCCCTTGAGAAAGGCCGGTTCCCCACCCAGGTCTCGATCACAAAGTTCCACTTCGCATCGGGTCGAGGCGCAGACGGCTCAGACACGCGACCGCGGGGCGGGTCGCGCCGCACCCCTCTCTCGCGGTCGCGCCGGTAGCGTGGGCGGGGCCGAGCATCCTCACCCCCGTATCGAAGCAGGGGAGGAAACCCCGGTTCAGCGAGTTCTCCCCCGCACCTTCGACCGGCTGCGCCGGGATCTCCGGCGCAGTCGGCCGTTCGCCGTCGCGGCCCTTCGCTCACGAGACGGCCGACGTCAAGAAGTGGCCGCTGTCCCACCCTCGGTCCCGCCCGCGCTTCACGCCGACCAGCGCATCCTGGCTCGCCGACTGGAACGAGCACCCCAGACCGTTCATCTGGACGAAGACCGCCGACGAGATCCTCGACGAAGCCGCCGTCTGCTGCCGACGTTTCCCCAGGTCGAGCCACGAAGTACTGCTGGAGTACTAGTACTCCAGCAGGATTTCGCTGTCTGAGCTGTGGCTTTCACCGGGCGGCGGGAGTGTAGTGGGCTGGTAGGTGGTCGGGGGCGGTCTCATGGAGGCCGCCCCTCGAACGTGTGCAGCCGACGCTGGTAGTGATAGTGGCGTGCAACGGCCTGGCGTTGTCGG
>NZ_JBHYZW010000022.1:0-94338 GCF_042754005.1 Streptomyces sp. NPDC059247 | reverse complement strand
GGGGTGCCGAGAGCCGAGTCCTCCTCGGCGTGGCGCGTACCGCAGCGGCAAGGTTGGGCGCCGGGGCGGTTGTGGACCGGGCCGAAGGACGGGGCCGTGAGGGTGAGGAAGACCCGGGGATGCTCGCGGACGGCGGTGGGGATGTCCCGGGTGTCGTCTCCGGCGAGGCCGGCGCGGATGAGGTGGAAGGTGTCGCCCGCGTACGTCCACGCGCAGGCGGGGCAGCGGGAGGCCCGGCGGTTACCGCAGGCGATGCGGAGGCGCCCACCCGGTTCGGTGTCGGTGGAGTACCGGTGCAGGGTCTCGCCGGTGGTCTTGTCCCGGGTGAGGGTCCAACCGGTGAGGTGGATCGGGTGGGAGCAGCCGCCGGTGCGGTGGATCTGCTCGCGCCAGCGGTCGAAGTCGGGGGACCCGGCCACCCGGAGCATGTCGCTCAGGGTGGCGGTGTCGAATCCCGCCGACGAGGTGGCCGCGTCGGTCATCATGGGGTGGTTCCTTCTGGTTCTGCGAACTGGGCAGGGGCGGGGCTCCCGGGCGGCGAAGACTTGGCGGTTGAGCCGCCCGGGGGCCCGACTAGCGGTGTCGGTGCTGGCCGTTGAGAAGCGAGCGCAGGACGACGGCGCACACGGCGACAGACGTGGCGGTGACGGCCAGGAGCATGGAGACCAGGACCGTGCCGACGACCAGGACGGTTCCGGTGCCGCCGGCGATGGCCAGGGCGAGGCCGGTCGGGGTGAAGCGCGAGGCGGAGGAGCGGGTCGGGCTCGGGGCGTGGTGGTGGTTGCAGGCCGGCGGGTGGGCGGCGGGGTGGCGGGGCTCGATGTCGCTGACGCTGGTCGGCTGGACGAGCGGCGTGACGATGCCGGTCGGGAGCGGGTTGACGGGGATGCGCGGCCGGAACATGGCGGTTCTCCCTACTTGTTGATCGTGTGGTCGATGAGCGGGGCGAGGACGCTGTCGGCGAGCAGGTAGCCGCCGAGGAGGATCACGGCGACGAGCCACCAGGGCGGGCGGATCAGCTTGATTCCGAGGCCGCCGACGACGATCAGGGCGAGCCAGAGCGGGACGTCCATGACGCGAGACTCCTTCGAGGTCAGCGGGGCTTGCAGCGGTGGGTACGAGCGGCGAGCTGGGCGGCGGTGGGGGAGGAGTACGGGGCGGACCAGCCGCAGCCGTCGGCGGTGCAGACCGCGGTGTGCTTGGTGCGGCCGTGGCGGTCGCGGTGGGTGCCGATCTGCACGGGACCGATCCGGATCACGGAGTGGAAGTGGTCGCGAGCGGCCATGAGGAGCTCCTCCTTCAGGCGAGCTGGGCGGCGATGGCATCGGCCATCAGGGGCGGGACGCCGAGGCGAGCGCGCAGGGTGTCGGCGTCGATGGGCGATCCGGTACGGGTCCGGTGGTCGTCGGCGATCTTGCGGGCGTGAGCGACCAAGGCGGGCGGGACGGCTACCGGGGCCGGTTCCGCTGGTACCGGTTCGGGCGCGGGATCCGGAGTGGTGGGCGGCGGGGTGGGCTCGGGAGCGGGTACGGGGACGGGCGTGGGCTCGGCCTCCGGCTGGGCGGGGGAGTGGACGAGGAGGGTGCCGCCGACGAACGCGAGGGCGGGCCAGCCGGCGACGAGGATGCGGAGCCAGGCGGGTACGTCGCCGAGGTCGAGGAGACCGGCGGTGGCGACGTTCGCGCCGAGCGACGCGGCCAGGGCGACCGTGAACCAGGTCCAGGCCGAGTGGGCAGGCACACCGGCGGCCCGTGCGGTCCGCAGTCTGTGCCAGGCAGCGACGAGGAGGAGGTCGACGGAGACCGGGTAGGCCCAGGCTTTCCAGCCGGTCTGCCCGGCCGCCGCGGCCAGGTCGTGCAGGTGGGCGAAGGACAGGGCGCCGGCGATGACGGCTTGTACGAGGACTGCGTCCGGTCGGCGGATGGGACGCATCGCGGGTCCTCCTTCCGGTTTCGGGCATGGGAGGTGTAGGGACTCGGCGTGAAGCGGTCACGCCGCCGTGGAGCGAGGGGAGCAGGGCTCAGACGATCGCGGGGGCCGAGGAGGCCGAGGGCACAGCGGCCTTGCCCAGGGGCGGCAGGACGGGCCGGAAGGCGTCCAGCGCGGGGATCTCCGGTGTGCGGTGGGCGTGGGAGTTCGCGATGTTCACGGCCCGCCGGAGCGTGAGGTGGGGCGTACGGATGCGGACCCAGCCGCCGGAGGAGTCACCGGCGACGGCGGTACCGGGCCGGTCGGTGCGGATCTGGACCGTGGCGAGCACGGCGTCCGGGGCGATGTCGCCGAAGGCCATGTTGGCGCTGGTCTCGTCGTTGACGCGGTGGGCGGTGCGGCCGGTGAGCTGGGCGCGGAGCATGGTGATGCCCTTGCCGAGCTCGGAGCCGAAGCGCTGCCCGCATATCTCCAGGTAGATGCCGGCGGCGCGGCCGAGCTGGGCGAGGCGGACGAGGTCGGTGATGATCCGGTCGCGGCGCTTCTCTTCGTCCTTCGTGGCGTAGAGGGCCAGCTCGGCGACTTCGTCGACCAGGAGGACGATCGGGGTCGGGCGGAGGTGGTCGGGTAGGTCCCAGATGTCGGCGGTGATCTCCGCGTCCGGCAGGTCCGCGCTCAACCTCTGCTCGCGGCGGATCAGTTGGTAGACCTCCTGCATGTGCTCGACGAGTGCGTCGAGGAGGTCGGCGGCGGCATCGGGATCGTCGGCCAGGGCGGTGAACCGGCGTGCGAGTGGGGCGAGTTCGACGCCCTGCTTGCAGTCGATCCCGACGAGGGCGACGTCCAGCGGGGCGAGCGCGGCGACGAGGCCGCGTTGGTAGACGGACTTGCCGGACTGGGTGGCACCGATGTTCAGGGCGTGCGGGGTCTGATGGTAGTCGCGGTGGTACACCTCCCCGTCCTCCCGCATCGCGACCGGGACCCGCATCATTCCGCTTCGGCCGGCCACAGGCATCTGCACCCGCTTGAGGACGTCGTAACCGGTCATCCGCAGCTCGACCACGCCGGAGCGGACCTCCCGGGCGGAGACGTTCTGCATGACGAACGAGTGCCGGAGCCGGTCCGAGGTGGCGGAGAAGTCGAAGGCGTCCTGGCCGGGGCGGAGTTTCACCCGCAGGACGAGCCCGGTACGTGTCGGCCACAGCCGCAGGATCCGGGGCGCCCGCGACTCGGGGATGGGCCGGCCGGTCATCCGGGCCAGCGCCAGGCGCCAGCGGGAGGGCGGGACGGTGAGCCCGCAGGCGTCCATGACCGATGCGTACCGGATGAGGATTCGTACGACGGCGAAGACGATGCCGAAGCTCATCCAGTACCAGGCCGGACGCTGCCAGCGCAGCAGCAGTGCGACTGCGGCGACCAGGGCGAGGGTGACCGATAAGGCGGTCACGGGTCAGCCGACCTTCGCGGCGACGAGCGAGGTGACGGCGACGGCGCGGAAGCTGATGCCGTGGCGCTTCTGGCCGTTGAACTCGTTCTCCCAGGGCCGGGCGACGACGCCGGTGAGGGCGACGGGCGTGCCCATGGACAGTTCCTCGGAGACGCCGGTGTTCGGCACGGTCAGGTTGAGGATCTCGGCGTTGCCGTCCATGACGAACATGACGTCGACCGTCATCAGCGGGGCGCCGGTCTCGCGGTCGGTGGCGATCTCGCCGGTCTGGCGGTTCGCGATCTTCGGGGTGGGCGGCTGGGCCACCATCACGGTCGCGGTGGAGGTGTCGACGGGGATCTGACGCACAGTGGATCACTCCTCTATAGAGGCTGGGCTCCTTCACTCATGTACATGAGTGACATGAAGAAGAGTGCATCACTCCTGTACATGAGTCAACCCGCTACGGAAGGAAACCGCAGCGGGCTGTGGGGAGTTGAGCAAGCGTCAGTCGGTCGCGGGGATCCGGTACTGGAAGACGAACTGGTCAGCGGCCATGAGGGTGTCGCAGACCTCGACGACCCGCCCCTTCTTCGTCACGGCATCCCGCAGCAGGTGCACAACCGGAGCACCGGGGCTGAGCGCCAGCTCCGATGCCTCAGCCTTGGCGGCCGGCCGAGCCTGGAGCGTCTCGACGAACTCGGCGAAGGTGTGGCCGTGGTCTTCGAGCCGGGCGTAGATGCCGCCGGGGCCGGGGTTCTCGGCGAACAGTTCGGGGATGTCCTTCACGACGTCCCACGGCAGGTACGAGGAGGCGGTCTCGACGGGCGTCCCGTTCCGGAAGTACAGCCGCCGCCGCGCGAGCACCTGAGTCCCAACGTCGACACCAAGCCGCTCGGCGATGTCCGCCGGTGCCTCCATGGGCCCGATGTAGAGGACGCTCACTTTGGCGGTGGCGCCGGACTGCGCGGACTCGGCGAGGTAGGCCGCCTTGCCACCGCGGCGGTGCGAGGCCCGGAAGCGATCGGAGGACCGGAGCCGTACGGGAGGCCGATCCTTGACGATCGACCCCTTCCCGTGGCGAGTGTCGACGAGCCCGCTGGCCCGCACCTCGACCATGGCCTTACGGATGGTCCCGCCGGCGACCCCGTACCGCTCGACGAGCTCGGACTCGCTGGGCACCATGTCGCCGGGCTTCAGTACACCGCCCCGGATCTGCTGGACGATGTCGTCCGCGATCTGCACGTACCGAGGTACGGCCTTACCGGCTCCTGCTGGAGTTCCCACGGTCCTATTCACTCTCCTATGCTCCTGTACATGAGTAACGGGAGCTCGGGAGCAAAGTCAACGCCACTCCACTCGGTGTCCGTAGCCGGAGCGGTAGTGCGCGAAGACGGCCGCCTCCTGGCGATCCGCCGAGCGGACAACGGCACTTGGGAGCTCCCGGGCGGGGTCCTTGAACTCACCGAGGCTCCGGAGGCGGGCGTAGCCCGCGAGGTCCTGGAGGAGACCGGCATCCACGTGGACGTGGACGAGCTGACGGGCGTCTACAAGAACACCACCCGCGGCATCGTCGCCCTGGTCTTCCGCTGCAAGCCCGCCGGCGGTACCGAGCGAACCTCGGCCGAGTCCATGGCGGTCGACTGGCTGACGCCGGCCGAGGTCGAGGAGCGAATGGCCGAGGTCTACGCGATCCGCCTCCTGGACGCCCTGGACGGAAACGGCCCCCACGTCCGAAGCCACGACGGCCGCCAGCTGATCACACAGCAGTGACGGCACAGCTGGCAGGGCAGATGCCCCGTGAGGAAGCGATCCTCCTGGTCCAGCGCCTGCTGAACGCAGAGGACTCCGAGGACGAGTCGGACGAGATCCTGGCCAACCTCAAACGGGGCCTGGCCTGCCCACACATCAGCGATTACATCTTCTGGGACCTGGACCCCGAGCTGACCGCCGAGAAGGCAGTGGACAGGGCGCTGGCCTACAAGCCGATCGCCCTCTGAGGCCAGCGCGGTAAGACTTTCTCTACTTCATCAAGGCACCCGCCGCGCACAGCGCGGCGCGCGCGGCCCGTCGCCCGGGCCTGCGCTCCTGTCTCCGCCCCGCTCCAGCCCGGCCGCCGTCCGCACGCCTGAGAGCTCGGGTTGATGGGTGGCGAACCCCTCTGTGGCTGGGGCGGTCGGCTCCACGGCTTTAGGCAGCCACTTTGGGGCGAGCCTCTAAGATCATGGCCCCAACGTCGTGCTTTACCGGGCAGGTCCACAGACTGCCCGACGCGCCGGAAGCTTACGGGGCCATGATCACTCGCCCCAAAGCAGCTCCAGCCCAAAGCCGCTCCGCCGACCTGTGGCTCGCTAATTCATGTATGCCTGGGTCGACAGATAGTTACACCAGGAATCAACCAGGTGGATCAGAAATTCGGCAATATCATCCACGTATCTTTCGACGTCGGAAACTCTGACGCCCGCCTGTTGGAATATTTCGATGTACGGGATGTTCCCGTGTGCGATGTCGTTTCGAAGCATCGCCATCTTCTGCAGTGATGCACTCCATGAAGCGAATGGAAAAGAAAGTCCGGACAGGCCGTATATCTCCCAAAGGCGATTAAAGTGCTCAGGCTTGAGCGTTCTTCCGTCGAGTGGCGGCTGCGCCTGTCTTCGGTTAATCGGGAATTCTGCGGGCTCGGTGCAGGAGTCGAGAGTAGTGGCGTACTTTCTCCGCTCCCAAAGTCTGCTGTGATCATTGAGCTCACGCAGGCTCTCAAACGTGGTGTGTGCGGCGAGCTGTCGCAGGCTCGACCTTAGATCGCCCACCTTGATCGTGTGGGTGTTGAGGTCTGCATGCGTCTCTTGGATGAGATATTTTGTAAAGGATTCCAGCTCCGCCATTACGCAAACAATGGCAAGGGCCCTGGCGTCGCGACTCTCGCTATCCCAGCGAACGTGTGCCGTATTTGCTGCATGTCCGGATACAAGGGCTAGGAATTTCTTTAGATCATCGACCCTCCTTAGGAACCTGTCAGCCCTCAGGTGGATTTCATTTACTAGGGCATCATGCTGCGCCACTGAGCAGTTCCTTCGCTCGCTTCAAGCGCCTGCGCAGCATGGAACGAGTGTTGGTTCCTGCACCGGTCGAAGCGCGCAGTTCCGCATCCTCGAGCCAGTCAGGCGAAACTTGTGCAAAGGGTGTGCCTTCTTCGACTAGCTGGCCAGCGGCCACAAGGCATGCCTCGAACTGGACCAGGGGAGTAACGGGTGTTTGCTTCCGAAGGAATGGCTTCCCGTCGCAAATGGAGTGCAAGGCGCCAAGCGCCTTATCGAATACATCGCGCTCGGTGGTGTAGTTGAAATCGTGACCGGCCACCTGCATGTACTTGTTCAGGAATGTTTCAACCTTGCCGTCGAATTCGTCCTTGTGATTCTTGTAGGCGAAGAACTTGAGTACCTGCTCCGCGCGGGTCCCGTCGTCCTGTCGAACTTTCTGGAGCTTTAGGATATCGCCGAGGCGTGAATCTGTAGAAAGGTCATCGATGAATTCGTTGAAGCGCCCTTGGTAGACGCATGCGCGAACTTCTTGGGCCGTGAGTTGAATCCCGCCGCGATTCAATCTCTCGAAAACGTCAAATCGCGCCTGGAGGTCGCTCTTGTCTGTCAGTGAAGTGACCTGAAGAGGCTGCCTTCCAAAATATACCTGCAAGTTTTTTGGGAGCTCGGAGAAGGTGCACCCGTTCAGCTCTGTGAGCTTCTCGAGTCCTCTCAGGCGAAGAGGCTCATCTCGGTCGACCATCCCGGATTCATCTGCGTCTCGGGCCAGAAAATGAGCAAGGGTTGAAAGTCGCTGAAGGCCATCTACAACTTCCCATTGGAAGCCCACGTTAGTGGCGACAAAAATCGGCGGAATAGGGAGTCCGAGGAATACGGATTCGACGAATAGGGATTCGTCTGTCTCCGTCCAGCGAAACTTTCTCTGATAGCTCGGCGAGGCATTCAGCTCTTCGTCTGCGATCATTCGTACCAATTCACGGACGGAGAAGTTGTGCACGGCGACATCAACTCTTCCGCGCTCTCCGCGCAATTGCTGCTCAAGGTTTTCGAGGGAGGGAGATTCAGACATGGAAGCAGTCTAGTGTCGTGTGACTAGGAGGCGAAGGGCTATGACCGGTCAGATGGGTTGTGGTGTGGCAGCACCGAGGGGAAGCTACCTGAACCGCCTGCCTAGAAGCGTGTGAGTGGGTGGATCCCCGGACTCAGTCCGGGGCTCCACGGTCGCTGGATGTGTTGCGTTGCTAGCCGAAGGCTGCCGCCGACAGTCTTGGTCTGTCGTCTTCCTTGTGAGCGGACGGACCTGGCGTCGCCAGGCGGTGGCCGCGGCTTGCCGCGATGCGGAGCACGTCCCGCAATGCGTCTGTGAGATCCGTGCTCAGGAGGCGGAAGTCGTCTGGTTCCGTCTGATCGTCGGCGAGCATCTCCGCGGCGTGCTCCAGTAGTTCGGTGCCGGCGGTGAGTTGGGCGGCTTCTGTGCGGTCGGCCAGGCGGGATAAGGGGCCGCCGTTTTCGTCGGTGCTCAAGAAGCAGGGCTTGCCGTCGGGGGTCGACCAGGGGAGGAGGCGGAGCTCGTTGGCGGGCGTCATCCTTCCGGTCTCCTCTCTGTAGTCATGTGGGGGGTGATGAAGAGGGCTTCGGCTCGATCGCCGGGGAGGGCCAGGAGAGCCGCCTCGACTACGCGGCCGGCGGTGTCGGTCGCCACGCGGGTGATCGCAAGGATCGCGAGGGTCGAGCTGATTCGGAGGGTTGTCGCTTCCGCAGGGGTGGGGAGGCGGACGTGGATGTGTTCGTGGATCTCGGCCAGCTCGGGGAACGGCTTGGGCAGGAGGGCTGCCACCCCTTGCGGCCAGGGCGGGGCGTCCGGTGTGGCAGTCGGCGCCAAGTCCCGGGGGATGTAGACGCGGGCCAGGCTGTGCGGCGACTTTCCGTCGTGGCTCAGGCAGAGGAATTCCGTGAGGGGGCTGCCCGCCGCTACCCGCAGAAGGGTGGTCAGGTGGCCGCGGGCTCGGAGCTTCGTG
The DNA here is from genome assembly GCF_042754005.1 of Streptomyces sp. NPDC059247. Classification (NCBI taxonomy): domain Bacteria; kingdom Bacillati; phylum Actinomycetota; class Actinomycetes; order Kitasatosporales; family Streptomycetaceae; genus Streptomyces; species Streptomyces sp. NPDC059247. The sequence goes on along the minus strand of NZ_JBHYZW010000022.1, from coordinate 85,924 downwards.
GTGCGGATCGTGACGGAGAGGTGCCCGTCAGCAGGGGTGCGGCCGCCGCCCGTGTACGTGGTTTTGCGGAGAGGCTTACGGGCGTAGTTGCCCTTGCCGTGGATCTTGTCCACGAGGCCCTCGGCCTGGAGCAGGGCGAGGGCGTTGCGCAGTGTCGGTGTGCTGACCGTGTAGTGGGCGGCGAGTTGGGCCTCAGCGGGAAGGCGTTCGCCGGGCTTGATGCGGCCCGCCGCGATCTGGTCTCGGAGGTCATCGGCGATGACGTGTCGGCGAGAAGCCACGGAGGTGATCACCAACTCTCCGCACCCGAAGAGCGATGAGCCTGGTTCGGGCGTGCATGGTCAGCAGCTCGCCCGACTCGAAGCGGAGCTGCTTCGCACCGCCGGTCAGTTGGGAGAGGTCGACCACGCGGTGCGGCTGGCCGCCGATCAGGATGACGTCGCCGATCTGGACGTTGGACGAGGTGATCTCGATGTCGGACGCCAGCGAGGTGCCGGGCCTGCTGATCCTCATCGGGTCACCTTCCGCGGCGAGCCCTCGTCGATCGGCCGGTGGCAGTGGCAGCTGCATGCCTCGTAGACCACGGGAACGCCGACCGGGGCCGACGTGGGGGAGGAGTGTGCGCACTCGTGGTGCGTGCCGATGCGGCAGGCACTCGATCGGTACGGGGCGGCGGCTGCGTGTGCCGCGCGGGGCTGGGGGCGGGGGCGCATCAGTGCGCATCCGCGGGCATGCGCCGGGTGGAAGCGGCAGGCGTGCGCCACGACGTGCGTTCCTTGGCGGTCAGTACGTACGGGCGGACCAAGGCCGTGTCCTCGCCGACGAGGACGCACTCGTGGGTGCTTCGACCGCTAGAGGCGGGGGCCCGTCGCGCGCGCGTCCGGGGGTGGCAGGAGACAGGCTTCGGGGCGTGGCACTCTCTGGTGCGTGTGATGGCGCGGCGGATACGGTTGAGCACGCTGATCAGCTCCTATCGCTGATGGCCGGGTCCCCGGACATCGCCCGTCGCGGGGACCACCTTGTGTACGACGGCCCACAGGGTGCGGCCGCCAAGGCTGGTGGCGAGGAGCCCGAACCGGTCTGCCTGCGCCACCACTTCCAGGACCTCCCGCCATGTCTCTGCGGGGAGGGATTGCGGCACCTCCGCTTCGATCGACGTGTGTCTGACGTGCTGCTCCACGCGTGCTGTGAGTCCGATGGCGGACAGCCGGGCGGCGATGGCTTCCGCTCTTACTTCTGGAGCAGGCACAGGGCAGCCTCCGTCACCGGCGATCACTTTAAGTGAAGCTAGTTAACTAGATTAGAGCTAGTGGACTAGATTTTCCATATGCCTGAGCAGCCGCCTTACTTGCGCATCGCCGACGAACTCCGCAGGCGGATCGCGGAGCGCGAGTGGACGCCCGGAGACCGGCTTCCTTCCCGTGCTCAGATCGGCCAGGAATGCGGGGTCGGCGAGAACGTCGTCCGCCGCGCGCAGGAGCTCTTGATCTCCCAAGGCGTGCTGGAGGGGCGGGCCGGGTCGGGGACGTACGTGGCCGAGCCCCGGCAGCGGGTGCGAATGGTTCGGTCCGCAGCTCGCGAGCAGCCTGACGGGTCGCCGTTCCGGGCGGACATGAAGGCCCTGGGTAAGCGGAGTGGCTGGGAGAGTCGGACTGACGCCAAGGTGCCGGCCCCGGCTGAGATCGCCGCGCGGCTCGGGATCGGCGAGGGTGACTTGTGCGTCCGGACCTCTTACGAGTTCCTTGCCGACGGGCGGCCGGTTCAGCTGTCGACGAGCTGGGAGCCGTACGACCTGACAGCCGGCACCCTGATCGTGCTTCCCGAGGGTGGGCCGCACGCGGGGGCTGGCGTCGTGAACCGGATGGCCGCGATCGGCGTCACGATCAGCCACGCCGTCGAGCAGCCGGAGCCCCGGCAGGCGACCGCCGAGGAGGCATCGCTGCTCGGGATCCAGAAGGCCGCTCTCGTCACGCACATCCGGCGGACGTACTACAGCGACGAGGGGCGGCCTGTAGAGACGGCGGACATTGTTGTGCCCGCAGCGCTGTGCGAGATCGTTTACGAGGTCCCTGTCGGCCGGTAGAAGATCTGTATGAGGGGGTGGGCGATGGAGTCTCTAGGGGATGCAGTCAGCGCTGTGATGTGAGGTGCACCGGTGGGTGTGCTGCTGGTGGGAACGCTCATCGTGGTGGCGGTCGTTGGGTGGCGGCGGAAGGCGATCGAAGCCCTGGAGTGAGCCGAGCGGGAAAGCTGATCAAGAGACGAGGAGGGGGCGTGTCATGGCGATCTGCTTCGAGCTGGTCGTGAACTTCGGCGACGACATAGAGGCCGCGCGGGCGGCCGCTTTTGCGGATCCCCGGCCGCGGGTCCTGCGTGCAGGTGATCACCGCATCCCACTCCATCGGCCGCTGTTGACGACCAACGGCTCGTACGTGGAGCTTTCCGTCCTGCCGGTGGCTGTCGGCAGGGGCGTCGCCCTGGACGGCACGCTTCCCGTGATCCGACTCACCGCAGCCGAGCTCACGGAGCTGGGGCACCAGCTGTACGAGCTGCTCGGTACGTTCGATGGGTACGTCACGGCACGTGTCGGATGGGACCCCGAGGCCTTGCTGGATCCCGTCGAGCTCAAGGCCGAGTGGTCAGTGGAACTGGCCGACGGCAGCCTCCATGGGCTCGTGCTCAGCGAGAACCTTCATGGCGAGCTCGGCCTCGGTGACGAGTACGTCCCCTTCCGGCCCGGATACCGCTGGATGCCGTACCGGGGTGAAGAGCCGAGCGGCCTGACTGCCGACTAGCGCGGTCGGCACGGAAGGCGTGCCACGCCCGTGCCACATCCGTGCCAGATCGGGCGGGGACTCGCGGGGAACGAGAGGCGTCGGCGGGGTCCTCGCCCAAGCTCAGCGGCCTGTACTGGTGCGCAGGTCGGCCCCGTTCCGGGCCTCCCGCTCTTGTAAAGCGGGGGTCGTCGGTTCGAACCCGACAGGGGGCTCCACGTAGGACATGCGGAGACCCCCGACCGATCTTGGTCGGGGGTCTTCGACATCTACGGACGACATCAACGGGGGCGGGTCGGCCGAGGACGGCCGCGAGCGCGCGGAGCGAAACGCGGGTGCTCGCTCCCGGGCCGGGCAGGCAGGATCACTCGATGTCGACCGACGTCAGCGGAATGATCGAGTGCCGTCCGGGGGCCCGACTGTGGGGTCCGGACGATGAGGACACAGTTTGGGAAGCGGGTATCGATCTCTTCCTGCTGAGCAGGGGTAACGCCTACGACGGCCTGGCGTGTCTCTTCGGAATCCGTAACTCCTTCGGTTTCCGCCCGCTTGCTGAGGGCCGTGGCTTCCCGGATGACGCGTCGGAGGGGCTGCGTCGTGAGTTCGCCGGCTACGGCGGCCCCGACTCCGTGTACGGGACGACATGGGTGACCTGGGCCGAGCTGTCCGCCACCGACTGGCAGGAGATGGACGCCTCCGGCACACGAAGCCGTGCGTCGGTCGCAGGGGCCGGCACGGACTGGGGCCGGGTCTGGAGCGTCATGCGCATTCTCAGCGAAGTCCATGGTGCGGAGAACGTGCGTCTCGTCGTCTGGTTCTACTGACGCGACCCCATGCTGAGCAGGGGGCCGCGTCAGACCAGCATTCAGCCGGAGCCCGGCGACCTCGCTGACACGGACGGAGGAACGGTGAGGAGCTGGGGGCGGACAGGCAGCGCATGTCCGGGCGGCCGGTCGCCACAGTGGAGGAATTCAGCGCGTTCACCGGTTCCAGATCTCCCGGAACTCTCCGGCTGAGATGGCCTCCAGCGGATCCTCCTCAGGGTCGATCGCCTGATCCGTCAGGAAGCCGTGCTCGTCCTCCAGGTGCTCCCAGCTATACCGGTGAAGTCGGCCGGCCGGAGTCAGCTCGGCCTGCTTGATGGCGATCAACTCGTCGCGGTCGGGTACGGCCTCGAAATACCACAGGCCGCCCTCCTCGTCGACGTGGCGGAAGTGATGCCGCAGGGTGGCCCCTTCGTCAAGGGATCGGAAGTACGCGACGCTCTCCGCCTTGATTCGCTCCAGGTCAACCATGGGATCATCGTGCCAGCGAGCGCGTGTGGTCGCACCGCTCTGACATCCACAGGTGACATCAACGTCCTCGGATGCCAGTACCTGTAGGTGGTCCTGCACGGCTGGCGTGGCCGGGGGGATCCCAGCGGCGCCGAGCACTGGTCGAACTTGTAGAGCGGGGGTCGTCGGTTCGAACCCGACAGGGGGCCCTCGGCGTTTTCGTGTTTCCGTGCGGTCTTCCCGGTGGTCCCGCATCCTTGGGCGGAGGGTGGACGGGTTCGGGTGAGGTGGGACCGTGAGTGGTTCTGTGCGGCGCAACCGGTACGAGGGGCGGTGTGCGCTCTGCGGGGCGGGTGTTCCGGCCGAGAGCGGCGTGCTGCTCCGTAGCCTCTGGGGGAGTTGGGTCACCTACCACCCGGAACACATGCCCGCCGTCGAGCCGGACGGGACCACGTCGGACCCCTCCGCTCTTCGCGTCAACCAGCGGGACGGGGAGTGCGAGGTCTGCGGGGCCGAGGTGCCTGCCGGGGCCGGAGTACTGGTGAACAGCGGCTTCGGCGGGTGGGAGGTGTACCACCGCGACCACGTCCGTGAGCCCGCCCCGCCGCCCCGACGCCATCACCCCGGCTGGCACCGCCGCCATCTCGTCGCCGTCGACATCGCCACCACCGGCAACCGTCACGGCGTCGACCGCGTGCTCGGCGCGGCCGTCCACGACGGCGACGGCGCCTCCCGCTCCTGGACCGTCGATCCCGGCCCCGGGCCGCTGTCCGTCGCACCCGGCAAGAACCACGGTGTCTCCGTGGCACACGCACGGGCCACGGGGACCCCCGCCGCCGAGGCGCTGGAAGAGCTGGCGGCGCTGCTCGCCGCCCATCTGGCCACCAAGGAGCCCCTGGTCGTCTGGCACGCCCCGTTCGTCCTCACCACGCTGGAGACCGAGCTGCTCCGCCACGGGCTCGCCCCGCTGTCCGCCCGGCTCCCCGGTGGCCTCTCGGTGATCTGCGACCCGCTCGTCCTGGACCGGCACACCGAGCCCTTCCGTTCGGGCGGGCGTTCCCTGGAGAAGGTCGCCGCCTGGTACGGCATCCCCCACGAGCGTCCCGGCGACCCCTCGTGCGACGCCGAGACCTCCCTGGTCCTCGCGCGGGTCCTCGGGGCCTGCCACTCCCCGGTCGGGCGGCTGTCCCGCCCCGCCCTCCACCGGCGACAGGTGGCCTGGCACGAGCAGTACGTGCGGGAGGCCGAGGCCAGGCGTCCTGACGCGGGCCGCGAACGGCACTGGCCGCTGGGTCCGGTCCGGGTCCTGGAGTGGCGGGAGCACGTGCGGGACTGAGGCGCGGGCCCGACGTGCCGGTCGCGTGCGGTGGGTGATGCCGTACGGGCGGTGCTCCCACGGCTTCGGTGGTGTAGTGATGATCGGGTGTTTTCTGGGGAGGGGTGTGGTCGATGAGTCGGCGTTCTGGTGGGCTGATCGGGGTGTGGGCCGAGCAGCAGCGGGTGGCGCAGCGGCAGCGGGAGGGGCAGCAGCAGGCCGTGCTGCGGCAGCGGCGGGACGCCGAGCGGGCCCAGCGGGCGTACGAGCGGGACGTGGCCCGGATGCAGCGGGAGCAGAAGGCCGCGTACCGGCAGCAGCGCGACGCGGACGCCCTGCGCCGTACCCGGGAACTGGACGAGCGGGTCGCCGTCCTGGAAGGGCTCCTCGCCGCCGGGTGCCGGGGACCCGCCTTCGCGGTGGAGTCCCTGCGCCGGGCCGAGGACATCGAGCCGTTCTCGCCGGGCCCGCTCGGTGAGCCCGTTCCCCTGCCCGACCAGCGGCTCTACCAGCCACAGTCCGCCTGGACCGCCTCCGGACGGGCCCAGGCCGAGCGGGACGCCCGCGCCCGCTTCGAGCACGACTGGTACGCGGCGCAGGCCGCCCAGGCCCGCCGGACCGAGCAACTGGCCGCCTACCGGCGCCAGTACGACAGCTGGGCCGCCGCCCGACTCGCCGAGATACGGGCGCACAACGCGGGTGTCGCCGGGACCGTGGCCGCCCTCGGGGACGGCGACGCCGAGACCGTCGTCGAGTTCTTCTCCGCCGTCCTCTTCGCCTCCACCGCCTGGCCCGAGGGCTTCCCCCGCGAGGTCTCCGCCGCGTACGACCGGGGCGGGCGCGCCCTCGTCCTCGACTGGGACCTGCCCGGCTACGACGTCGTCCCCGGGGCCAAGGGCGTCAAGTACCTGCCCGGCACCGACCAGGAGCGGGAGGTCCCCCGGCCGGTGACCCAGCGCCGGGCGCTCTACCGGGACGTCCTCGCCCAGAGCGCGCTGCTCGCCGTGCGCGAACTGTTCGCCGCCGACCGGTCCGGCGCCCTGCGGAAGGTCGTCCTCAACGGGTACGTCGACGGGGTCGACCCCGCCACCGGGCTCGCCGCCCGGATCTGTCTGGCCTCCGTGTCCGTCGGGCGGCCCGCCTTCGACGCGCTCAACCTGGAACTCGTCAGCGCCGTCGACTGCCTGACCGGCGCGCTCGCCGGACGGCTCTCCGCCAAGCCCGACGAGCGGACCCCCGTCGTCCCGCTGCTCACCCCCGACCAGGTCGGCACCGACGTCGTCTTCCAGGGCGACGGCGAGGAGCCCGACCTGCTCGCCATGGACCCGATCGCCTTCGAGGGGCTCGTCGCCGAACTGTTCCGGGCCCGGGGGCTCCAGGCCGTCACCACCCGCCGTTCCAACGACGGCGGCGTCGACGTCGAGGCGCTCGACCCGGACCCCATCAGCGGCGGATCGATCGTCGTCCAGGTCAAGCGGTACCGGAACACCGTCCCGCCCACGGCCGTACGCGATCTGTTCGGCACCGTGCAGGGCGCCGGGGCCAACAAGGGCGTCCTCGTCACCACCTCCAAATTCGGGCCCGGCTCGTACACCTTCGCCAACGGCAAGCCCCTCACCCTGATCTCCGGGACCGAACTCGTCGACCTGCTCCACCAGCACGGGCTGCGCGGGCGGCTCGGTCCCGGCACGCCGTCCGCGCCCGCCGGTTCCTCCGGTTCCGACGGGTCCCTCGGGCCGGTCGATCCCGTCGGGACCGCGCCCGCCGACGCCGACGACGCCTTCAACCTGCTCGGCATGGTCTGGTCCGGAGCCGTCGCGCTCGACGTCTGCGCCCTGGTCTGCGCCGGGAACCGGGTCCTCGGCGACGAGTGGTTCGTCTTCTTCAACAACCCCGCCACCCCGGACGGTTCCGTCGCCATGGTGTCCGCCGCGCCCGGTGACCGGGCCGCCGTCCGGGTCGGCTTCGACGCGCTCCCGGCCCGTGCCGACCGGCTCGTCCTGGTCGCCGCCGTCGACCCCGAGGCCAACCCCGACGCGGACCTCGGGGGGTTCCTCGACGCGGGCATCCGGCTCCGCGACGACTCCGGGGCCGAACTCGACCAGCTCGTCGTGTCCGACGGGCGGTCCGGCGAGACCGCCCTCGTCCTCGGCTCGTTCCGGCGGCGCTCCGGCGGCGACTGGGACTTCGTCCTCGGCGGGAAGGGCTACCGGGGCGGCCTTCAGGAACTGGTGGGGGACTTCGGCATCGACGTGGAGTGAGGGGCGTGGAGTGAGGGGAGGCAGGGGGGACCCTGAGGGGCCGGCGGGGTCCTGGGCGTCTCGGGGTCCACCCCTCGGGGTCACCCGTCAGGGTTCGCCCCTCGGGGTCACCTCAGGGCTCGTCCCATCGGGCGCTCATCGGCTGCTCATGGGCTGTTCATCGGCCGCTCAGCCGGTTCGCGATCCTCGCCACGCGGTCCGTCGTCGCCGTGGTGCCCGTGAGTTCGCGCCGGTCGGCGCCCCGGAAGGCCGCGTACATCGTCTGTACGCCCAGCCAGCGCAGCGGCTCCGGCTCCCACTTGCGGACCTTGTGGCTGACCCACGGGAGGTCCGTCAGGTCCGTGGCGCCCGACTGGCCCGAGTCCTGCTGGACGAGGTCCCGCAGGGTGCGGCCCGCGAGGTTCGCGGTGGCGACGCCCGAGCCGACGTAGCCGCCCGCCCAGCCCAGGCCGGTGGAGCGGTCCAGGGTGGCCGTGGCGCACCAGTCGCGCGGTACGCCGAGCACCCCGGACCAGGCGTGTTCGATCCGTACCCCGGCGAGCTGGGGGAAGAAGCGGACCAGGATCTCGCGCAGCGCCTCGATCGTCTGCGGCTGGGTGCGCCCGTCGTTGTCGGTCTTCGAGCCGAAGCGGTACGGGACGCCCCGGCCGCCGAGCGCGATACGGCCGTCGGCGGTGCGCTGGGCGTACATGTAGGCGTGCGCCATGTCGCCGAGCGTCTCGCGGCCCTCCCAGCCGAGTGACGCCCACTGCCCGTCGCTGAGCGGCTCGGTGGCGATCATCGAGGAGTTCATGGGCAGCCAGGTGCGGCGCTGGCCCGCGAGGGAGGCGGTGAAACCCTCGGTGCAGCGCAGCACGTAGGGGGCACGGACCGTCCCGTAGGGGGTGACGGCGTGCTTCGGCCGGATCTCGGTGACGGGCGTCGACTCGTGGATCGTGACCCCGAGCGCCTCCACGGCCGCCGCGAGGCCCTTCACCAGCTTCACGGGGTGCAGCCGTGCCCCGTGCGGGGTCCAGGAGGAGCCGACGGCGCCGGTGACACGGATGCGGTCGGCGGTCTCGCGGGCCCCGTACAGCTCGCGGTCGGTCTCGCCGAAGGCGGTCTCGGCGGCGTGGAAGTCCTTGAGCCGGGCGAGCTGGGCGGGGGAGAGCGCGACTTCGAGGACGCCGCCCCGGTGCACGTCGGCGTCGATCTCCTCCCGCTCGCAGACGTCGACGACCTCGGCGACGGTGTCGTTCATGGCCCGCTGGAGGCGGACGGCGGCGTCGTGGCCATGCAGTCGCGCGTAGCGGTCGCGTCCGGCGATGCCGTTGTAGAGCCAGCCGCCGTTGCGCCCGGAGGCGCCGTACCCGCAGAACTTCGCCTCCAGGACCGTGATGTTCAGGAAGGGCGCGGCCTTCTTGAGGTAGTACGCGGTCCAGAGGCCCGTGTAGCCGCCGCCGACGACGCAGACGTCGGCGGTGGTGTCGCCGGGGAGCGGCTCGCGGGGCGCGGGGGCGCCCTCCTGCCCGTACCAGAACGAGATGCCGCCGTTGACCGTGCTCATGTGTATCCCTCTTCCGGGTGCGTGGGCGGGACGTTACCCGGGGCCTTGGGCCCCTGGATACGGGTCCTTCGGCGCCGCTTCCCGTAGGGGTCCCGCCCTAGGTTCGAGGGTGTGTGTCAGGTGCGGATTCCGTTGCTCCGGAAGGACTCTCCCATGCCCGTACGCAGGACCCGGCGCGTGGTCGCCGCGGCGGTCTCGGCAGGTCTCATCGGCCTTGCCGCGGCCGGGTGTTCGGACGGCGGGGCCTCCGCGGCGGCGGCCGTGACGGTGGTCGCGCCGGAGCACACGAAGGCGCTCGCGGGGCTGCCGGCGACCGTGGAAGGTACGAAGATCGTCGTCGGAGATCCGTCGGCCCCGCACACCGTCACCGTGTACGTGGACCCGAGGTGCGGCTACTGCGCGAAGTTCGAGGCGAGCGGCGGACCGGTCCTGGCGGAGCTGGCCGGGGCGGGGACCGCGCGGGTCGAGTACGTCGTCGCCTCCTTCCTCGATGCCCGTACCGGCGGTGCGGCCTCGGCGCGGGCCGCGAACGCGCTGCGGGCGTCGGTGGAGGCGGGTCCCGGGAAGTTCGCCGAGTTCCAGGCGGCGCTGTTCGCCTCCCAGCCGGACGGCGGGACGAAGGACGGCTTCTCCGTGGACCATCTGCTGCGGATCGCGGACGGGGTGGACGGGCTGCGGAGCCCCGCCTTCGACCGGGCCGTACGGGAGAACACCTACGGGACCTGGGTCGCCGACTCCGAGCGGGCGTTCGAGGAGTCCGGGGCGGGCGGCACCCCGACCGTCCTCGTCGACGGCACCCCGCTCCCGGGCGGGAACGCGCTGTACGACACGGCCCAGTTCACGAAGGCGCTGCGGGAGGCCGGGGTCTAGACCGGCCGGTCGCCCTGCTTGCCCCGGTCGCTCTGGTCACCGGAGGCGGGCGCGCGGGGGCGCGGGGCGCGGGGCGCGGGGAAAATGCCGGGCTGGACCGGACCGGCACACCTAGGGTCGGAGGGTGATTCACGTACCCGAGGAACTGGTCGCGTCGCAGACGAAGTACAACGGGGAGGCCGGGCGGGCGTTCGTCGCCGGGCTTCCCGCACGGGCCGAGGAGTTCCTCGACCGGTGGGGGCTGCGGACCACCGGCCCCTCCATGTACGGCATGGCCTCCCTCGTCCTGCCCGTGCGGCGGGTCTCGGACGGCACCCTCGCCGCGCTCAAGATGCAGATCCTCGACGAGGAGACCGTGGGCGAGCCGGTCGGCCTGCGCGTGTGGGACGGGGCCGGTGCGGTACGGCTCCTCGACCACGACGGCGCCACCGGCACGATGCTCCTGGAGCGGCTCGACGAGTCCCGGCCGCTGAGCTCCCTCCCCGACACCCGGGCCGCCCTCGGTGTCGTCGCCGGGCTGCTCGCCCGCCTCGCGGCGGTTCCCGCGCCGGACGGGCTGCGGACCCTGGGGGACATCGCCGCCGCCATGCTGGCGGAGGTGCCGACGGCCGCCGGACGTCTGGGTCCGCAGGACGCGGCGGTCCTGCGGGACTGCGCGGCGGCCGTACGGGAAGTGGTCGCGGAGCCGGGGGACCGGCTCCTCCACTGGGACCTGCACCTGGGGAACGTCCTCGCGGGCGAGCGCGAGCCGTGGCTGTCGATCGACCCGAAGCCGCTCGCCGGTGACCCGGGCTTCGACCTGCTCCCGGCCCTCATGGACCGCTTCGACCCCGACCCCGACGAGATCCTGTGGCGGTTCGACCTGCTCGCGGAGGTCGCCGGAGACCGTGACCGCGCGGTGGCGTGGACGCTGGGCCGGATCCTGCAGAACGGCCTGTGGGACGTGGAGGACGGCGAACCGGCCCTCGACCGGGAACAGCTCACGATCGCCCGGATCCTGAGAGAGCGACGGGGATAGGGGATAGGGGATAGGGGATGGGTGCCTCGGGGGGCTTGGTGCCCTGGCACCTTGGTGCCTTGAGGTCTTGAGGTCTTGGGGCGCGGGACCCCGAAGGGCCCGGGGACGCCTGAGGGCCGGGGAGCCCCCTGGGGAGTCCGGAGACACTTGGGACATCTGAGGGCCGGGGAGCCCGAAGAGCGCCCGGAGACGCCTGGGGACCCAGGGTCCCCCTAAGGACCCCAAGGAACCTAGGGGGACCCTAGGGACCCGGTGGCCCTGAGGGTTCCTCGGGCTCCCTAGGGACACCTAAGGGACTCCAGGGGTCCTGAGGCACCTAGGGTTCCGGGGCCCCTAGGGACCCGTAAGGCATTCAGGGGCCCGGACTTCTCCGGCGTACCCGGGGATTCTCGGGCGGCGCCCCCGGCCCGTATCCGCCGGGTGGAACTCGTTGGCCAGGAGTCCGGGCGGCCGGGCAGGCTGGGGGCATGATCCGTACCGTCACCCCCGCCGACGTTCCCGTCGTCCACGCCATGATCCGCGACCTCGCCGCGTACGAGAAGGCCCTCCACGAGGTCCGCACCACCCCCGGGCAGCTCCACGAGGCCCTCTTCGGCGAGCGGCCCGCCGCCTACGCGCACATCGCCGAGAACGACGAGGGCGAGACCGTAGGCTTCGCCCTCTGGTTCCTCAACTTCTCCACCTGGCGCGGGGTCCACGGCATCTACCTGGAGGACCTGTACGTGCGCCCCGAGGCGCGCGGCGGCGGCCACGGCAAGGCGCTCCTCGGCGCGCTGGCCCGGATCTGCGTCGAGCGCGGCTACGAGCGCCTGGAGTGGGCCGTGCTCGACTGGAACAGGCCCGCCGTCGACTTCTACGAGTCCCTCGGCGCCCGCCCCCAGGACGAGTGGACGGTCTACCGCCTGACCGACGGGCCCCTGGCGGCCCTGGGCGCGGGCGGGTCCGGCGCCGCGAGGGTGTAGGAAGGTGCCATGGACATGGACATCGAGCAGCGCTTCCGGCGGATCACCGCCTTCATCGAGGCGCGGCTGACCCCCCTCTTCGACCCCGTCAACGGCAGCGACCACGGTTTCGGCATGGACGACACCTCACGGGCCCTGCGCGCCACCCGCTACACCGTGCAGGCCGCGGCGGCCGTCAACGGGCTCGTGGAGAAGCGGGAGTCGGCGCCGGAACTGCGCCAGGTCGTGGACCAGGCCCTGGAGCACAACTGGGACGTGCTGCGGTCCGTCGCCCGGATGTGGGAGGACCACCCGGACTTCCTCAAGGAGTTCAAGGCGCACTCCTGGGACGTGGTCGGGGTCTGATCCCCGGCCGTCCCCGACCACGCGTCCCCTAAGGAATCAGGACCACCTTGCCCGTCGTGCCCCGGGTCTCCAGGGCACGATGGGCGCCCGCCGCGTCCGCGAGGGGGAAGCGCTGGACCGCCGGGCGGAGCGTCCCGTCGGCCGCGGCGGCGAGGGCGGCGAGTTCCAGGACGCGGAGGTCGCCGCCCGCCTTCTCGATCATGACGGGGCCGAGGACGGACTCCGAGGTGATGCCCCGCGCGGCCAGTTCCCCGGGGGTGAAGGTGAGCGGCCCGCCGTCGTGCGGGCCCTTGCCCGCCCAGCCGAAGACGAGGTGTGCGCCGCCCTTCCCGAGGAGGTCCACCGCCGCCCGGCCGGTGTCGCCGCCGACCGAGTCGAAGACGACCGTCGCGGACCGTCCGGCCAACCGGGCGCGGACCTCCTCCGGCCAGTCGGGCCGGGTGTAGTCGACGGCCACGTCGGCGCCGTTCTCCTGGACCAGGGCGACCTTCGCGGGGCCGCCCGCCAGGCCCACGACGGTGGCCCCGGCGTTCTTCGCGTACTGCACGAGCAGGGTGCCGATGCCGCCCGCCGCCGCCGGGACGACCGCCACCGAGTCCGGTCCGAGGGTGGTGAACCCCAGGATGCCCAGGGTGGTGCGGCCGGTGCCGATCATCGCCACGGCCTCCGCCTCGCCGAGGTGGTCGGGCAGGGCGTGCAGTCGGCTCGCGTCGGTGACGGCGAGTTCGGCGTAGCCGCCGGGCGCCATACCGAGGTGGGCGACGACCCGGCGGCCGAGCCAGGACGGGTCGGTGCCCTCGCCGAGGGCCTCGACCGTGCCCGCGACCTCGCGTCCGGGGACGGTGGGCAGTTCCACGGGGGCCGGGTACGGGCCCGTCATGCCCTGGCGGAGGGCGGTGTCGAGGAGGTGCACCCCGGCCGCCGCGACCGCCACCCGGACCTGGCCGGGACCGGGGACGGGGTCGGGCGTCTCCTCGTAGCTCAGGTTCTCGGCCGGGCCGAAGGCGTGGAGGCGGATGGCGTGCATGGCGTTCCCCGTTCGGGTCGTGGTGGCGGTGTCACCGGGTCTCCGCGCGCGGCGGTCCTCCGCCGTACGGAGGCGGTCTTCCGTACGGGACCGGTGGCTCGGTGGGCCGGTGGGCCGGTGGGCCGGTAGGTCGGTTGGTGATGCGTGATGCGTGATGCGTGATGCGTGATGCGTGATGCGCTATCTGTGGTGCGTGAGGCATGGTCTGACGTGCGTGACGTGCGTGACGTGCGTGGTGAAGCGGTGCGAGTGGTTGCGCGGTGTACGTGTCGTCGTGCGGTTTCCACCTTCCGACCTCAAGTGGACTTGAGGTCAAGACGTTCCGTGCGGAGGGCCAGGGACACCGCCTCCACCGCGCTCGTGAACGACACCTCCGACAGCACGCCCGGCGCCGCCACCTGGTCGCCCGCCAGGTACACCCCGTCGCCCCGGTCGACGGCCGGCCGGTCGCGCCAGGTCGTCCCGGGGCCGTCCACCGCCCCCGTACGCCCGAGGCACACCGACTCCCGCCGCCACACCGTCCGGTCCCGCCAGCCGGGGAAGCCGAGGTCGAGGAGCCGTTCCGCGCGGGCGACCCCGTCGGCCTTCGTCCCGCCGGGCCCGATGGGAAACTGCGCCTGGATCAGCTGCTGTCCGGCCGGGGCCAGCGACGGGTCCTGGGCCGTGAACCGTTCGATCCAGCCCGGCGCGTCCAGGTCCGAGACCACGAACGGATCTCCCCGGCGGGTCCGCAGCGCCAGGTCGAACAGGACCGTGCGACCGCTGTCCCAGGTCAGCGAGGGGTCGCCGAGGAGCCGGGCGGCGGCGGGCAGGGAGGTGGCGACGATCACCGGCCCCTCGCCGCGCGGCACGGTGTCGACGCGCGACGAGGTCACGATCCGTACGCCCGCCTCACGCGCGCGCGTGGCCATGCGCTCGATGAGCCGTCCCCAGCCACCGCGCACGTACTGGGCTTCCGGCGGCAGTGTGGTGGCGCGGTGCAGCCGTTCCTGTACGAAGCGGGCGGAGAGCGCGCCGGGGTCGTGGTGGAAGAGCGCGACCGCCGCGTAGGCGGCGGCCTGGCGCGCCGTCCGCTCGCCCGCGAGTCCGGTGGCCCAGGTGTGGAAGTCGAGCTCGACGGGGGCCTGTGCGCCGGTGCGGAGGGAGTGGCGCAGCAGTCCGGGCGGCGGGGTGCGGCGCAGGGCGCCCGCGCGGTGGAAGCGGAACCGGAGGATCTCGGCGGGCGGCAGCGGGGCGAGCGGCCCGAGGAGACCGCGCTGCCGGAGCCAGGTGTGGTGGGGGCCGCGCCGGTAGAGGGCGTGCGGGCCGTCGTTGGTGCGGTACGGGCCGTCGTCGGTGCGGGCCCGGCCGCCGAGGGTGCGGTGTGCCTCGTGCAGGGTCACCGCGAGGCCCGCCTCGGCCGCGGTGAGGGCGGCGGTGAGTCCGGCGAAGCCACCACCGATGATCGTGAGCTTCCGCATGTCGTCCCCTTCGGGTCGGTCCGGCGGCGAGGGTGCCGCGGGTCCTGTGGAGGCGACGGCGGGAGGGGGCGGATTCGTGACACCGGGGCGTTGTCAGTGGCGTACCTCACCATGGGGGCATGGCGACGACTCGGAAGAAGAAGGTGGCGGGGGCGCGACGGCCGGAGGTGCGGCTGCCTCCGCTGGAGGAGTACCGGGGAGGGCTCGAACCGGACGGGGACTACGACGGGCTGGAGCTGGACGGGCTCGATCTGGCGGGCCAGTCGGGGGAGGGCTCGCGGTTCCTGGACTGCGCGCTGCGCGACTGCGGTCTCGACGAGGCGCGGCTGACGGGTGCCCGTTTCCTCGACTCCGTGCTCACGGGGGTACGGGGGGTGGGCACGGTCCTGGCGGGGGCGCAGTTCCGGGACGTGGAGATCGTGGACGCGCGGCTCGGCGGGGCGCAGCTGCACGGGGCGGTGCTCGAACGGGTCGTGGTGCGGGGCGGGAAGAGCGACTATCTGAACCTGCGGGCGGCGAAGCTGAAGGACGTCGTCTTCGA
Source organism: Streptomyces sp. NPDC059247 (assembly GCF_042754005.1). Lineage (NCBI taxonomy): Bacteria > Bacillati > Actinomycetota > Actinomycetes > Kitasatosporales > Streptomycetaceae > Streptomyces > Streptomyces sp. NPDC059247. Next base: position 70,531 of record NZ_JBHYZW010000022.1, on the reverse strand, counting down.
GGGGTGCGTGCTGAGCGAGCCCGACTTCGGGGGCGCGGTGCTCGAACGGGTGGAGTTCGTGGACTGTGTGCTCGCCGGTGTGGACTTCGGCGGGGCGCGGCTGAAGGACGTGGACCTGAGAGGGGCGCAGCGCCTGGAGATCGCACGCGGGGTGGACTCGCTGGCGGGCGCGGTCATCTCGACGGCCCAGCTCCTGGACCTGGCCCCGGTGCTCGCGGCGCAGTGGGGGCTGCGGGTGGAGGACTGACTGAGGGGGCGGGGAGTCTTTCCGGGCAGGTCTGGCGGGGGCCTCCCCACGTGGGCCTGGGCCTGCCCTCAGGGGGCCGCGCCCGCGTCGGCCGGGGGTGGCTTCACGGGCCGGGGCGCGGAGGTGTTCCCGTCTGGTCGGGAGCAGGTCCCGCTTCCGTCCGGAGCGGGGAGGGCCTGTACGGCCGGGGGTCAGGGCAGGCGGGGGAAGCGGGCCTGGAGGGACCAGATCGCCGGGTTGTCCGCGAGGCCCTCGTGCATGTCCGTGAGGTCGGCGATCAGGTCGTGCAGGAAGTCGCGGGCCTCGCGGCGCAGCACCGTGTGGCCGAAGGTGACCGGCGGTTCGTCGCCCGGCATCCAGTCGGCCTCGACGTCCACCCAGCCGAAGCGGCGCTCGAAGAGCATCCGGTCCGAGGACTCGGTGAAGTCCAGCTCCGCGTACTGGGGTTGTGCGGCGCGGCTGCCGCGCGGGTCCTGGTCGAGCCGCTCCACGATGTCGCACAGGGCCCACGCGAAGTCGAGGACCGGCACCCATCCCCAGGCTGTGGACACCTCGCGGTCGGTCTCGGTGTCGGCGAGGTACACGTCGCCGCAGAACAGGTCGTGGCGCAGGGCGTGGACGTCCGCGTGGCGGTAGTCGGTCTGCGGGGGGTCGGGGAAGCGACGCGAGAGGGAGTAGCCGATGTCGAGCACGGGACCGATGGTGTCACGGAGGCGGCCGGTCCCGTACCCGAGGATCCCGTACCCGAGGACCGGCCGCCCGGCCCCTCACGGGCCCGCCCTGCGGGGGCGCGTCGGGACGGGGGCCGTGCGGTGGGGGACCGGCCGGTGGTCCGTGCGGCGCGTCCGGCCGGGGCCGTACGGCGCGGGCGGGTCCGGTCGGTCCGTCCGGTGGGGGCCGGGTGTTCAGCGGCGGCCGTGGACCGCGCGGGCCACCTTCGGGCCGAGCCAGCGCTTGAGGCGGCGCAGCGGCTCCAGCTGTTCGGCGGCCCGGTCGATCCGGTAGTACAGCTGCGGCGGGACGTGCGGGAGCAGCGGGGAGTGCCGCTGGCCGAGGAGCGCGAACATCCTGGCGGGCTCCAGACGCATGTAGCGGGGGAGGTTCTCGTACCACTGGGCGCTGTACCGGGCGGCGCTCTGCGCGGAGACGAGTTCGGCGCGGCGCCGCTCGCCGTACGCGGTGAGGGCGGTCTCCAGGTCGGCGGAGGTCCGCAGGGAGTCCGCGAGGACGAGGGCGTCCTCCAGGGCCAGGGTGGTGCCCGCGCCGATCGAGTAGTGGGTGGTGTGGGCGGCGTCGCCGAGGAGGACGAGCCGGTCGCGGTGCCAGACCCGGTTGGTGAGGGTGCGGAAGGTGAGCCACTGGGCGGTGTCGTCGGCCCGGTCCCGGCCGATCAGCTCGTGCCCGTCGAGCAGGTCGTCGAACAGCTTCTCCAGGAGCCGCAGGCTGTCCGTCTCGCCGAGGGTGTCCAGACCGAGGCCGGTCCACGTCTCCGGGGCGCACTCGACGACACAGGTGGAGCGTTCGCCGCTGAACCCGTACGCGTAGCACCAGATCCAGCCGTGCGGGGTCTCCTTGAAGGCGAAGCTGAAGGAGTCGAAGACCTTGGTGGTGCCGAGCCAGACGTACGGGTTGCGCCCGCTGGTGACCGTGCTGCCGAAGTGGTCGGCGTGCGCCTCGCGGAGCACGCTGTTGACGCCGTCGGCGGCGACGACGAGGTCCGCGTCGGCGAGTTCGGGGGCGTCGGGCCCGGGGACGTCGTGCTCGAACGCGACCCGTACGCCGAGTCCCGCCGCCCGGTCGGCGAGCAGCGCGAGCATCCGGCGCCGTCCGATGCCGAAGCCCGCGTCGCCGCGGTGCACGGTCCGCTCGTCGCGGACGATCGCGAGGCCGTCGGTCCAGGTCACCGAGGCCGCCTCGATCGCCGCCGCGGACTCGGGGTCGCCCTCGCGCAGCTTGTCGAGGAGCCCGGCCCAGTACGTCACGCCCCAGCCGTACGTGGAACCCTCCGGGTTCCGTTCGTGGACCGTGATGTCGTGGGACGGGTCCTGCCGCTTCAGCAGGATCGAGAGGTAGAGGCCGGCGGGACCGCCGCCGACGATCGCGAGCTTCACGTGCGCTCCCACGGTGCTGACTGCAACGAACGGCGCGATGTGACACCGCGCGGTCGGACGGCAACGCACAGTAGCAGTGGCGGGTGGGGGTGGCCCGGGAGACGCCCCGTACCGCGCGGGCCGCGCCTGCCGCTCGCGGACCGTGCCCGGCTCTCATGTGTGGAGATCTGGTAGGGCTTCGCGGAGGCCCGCGCCCGTCCCGGACGCGGTGCGGGGTACGCCCCCGAGGTGCCGGGGTACGACCTCGGGTACGTCCCCGAGGCGCCCGGGGCCGACCTCGGGCACGCCCCTGGCCCGTCCCTCAGGGAAGCAGGCGTCGCTCCTTCGCCACCGACACCGCGCCCGCGCGCGTGTCGACGCCGAGCTTCGCGTAGATCCGGCCGAGGTGCGTCTTCACCGTCGCCTCGCTGATGAACAGCGCCCGCGCGATCTCCCGGTTGCCGAGGCCCCGCCCCAACTGGCCCAGGATGTCCCGCTCCCGGTCCGTGAGGCTCGGGCCCGCCGCGCCCCGCATCCGGTCCATCACCCGGCTCGCGACCGGCGGGGACAGGGCCGTACGGCCCTGCGCCGCCGCGTGGATCGCGGCGAACAGCTCCTCGGGCCGCTCGGCCTTCAGCAGATAGCCGGTGGCACCCGCCTCGATCGCCCGCGTGATGTCCGCGTCCGTGTCGTACGTGGTGAGGACGAGGACGTGGACGCCCGTCGGCGCGATCCGCCGGGTCGCCTCCACCCCGTCGATGCCCGCCCCGAGCTGGAGGTCCATCAGGACGACGTCCGGCTTCAGCTTCGCCGCCATGGCCACGGCCTCCTCGCCGCTGCCCGCCTCGCCGACGACCTCGATGTCGGGGGTGCTGCCGAGCAGCGCCAGCAGCCCGGCGCGGACGACGGCGTGGTCGTCGCAGAGGAGGATGCGTACGGACATCAGGACTCCAGGGAGAGCGGGATCGAGGCCGAGAGCACCGTGCCCTCGCCCGGGGTGGACTCGACGGTCAGGGTGCCGCCGAGCTGCCGCGCGCGCACGCCCATCGCGGGCAGTCCGTGGCCGCGCACCCCGCCCGGCCTCTCCGCCGGGTCGAAGCCGCGGCCGTCGTCGGCGATGTCCAGGACGACCTGGTCGTCGAGGTACGTCAAGGTGAGCGCGGCGGAGTCGGCGGCGGCGTGCTCGCGGATGTTGGCGAGGGCGCCCTGGGCGATCCGCAGCAGCGCCGACTGCACCCGTTCGGGGAGCGGGACGGCCGTCCCGTCCACCCGGAACGCGGCCGACTCGCGCGCCGCGAGCCCCCGCAGCGCCTCTTCCAGACCGCCGCCCTCGGCGAGGTCCGCGGGTGCCAGGTCGTGGACGAAACGGCGGGCCTCGGCGAGGTTGCGCTCGGCGATGGACTGGGCCGTACGGACATGACGGCGGGCCGTGGCCGGGTCGCCGTCCCAGGTGCGGTCGGCCGCCTGGAGCAGCATCTGCTGGCTGGACAGGCCCTGCGCCAGGGTGTCGTGGATCTCCATGGACAGCCGCTGCCGTTCGGCGAGGGTGCCCTCGCGGCGCTCGATCGCGGCGAGTTCGCGGCGAGTGCGGATCAGGTCGTCGATGAGGGCCCGCTGCCGGGCCGCCTGCCGGTCGGAGTACACGAACACGCCGGTCGCGATGGCGGCGACGGCGGGCGGCGCGACGATCAGGTTCGGGTCCCAGCCGCCGTGCGCGAGCTGCACCTGCGCGAAGACCACGAACGCGGTGAGCAGCAGCACCAGGCCGAGCGCGGCGCGCGCGGGGAGGGTGCGCAGCCCGGTGTAGAAGAGCGGCACCGCGCACCAGGCGAAGCTGGGCGCGAGGACGACGAGCAGCATCCAGACGGCGACGACCGTGCACAGCCAGGCGATCCGGCGGGGCGCGGCGCGGGTCCCGACGACGGGCCCGAGGAGGTACAGGGAGGCGAGGGCGCCGGAGAGGGCGACGATCCAGGGGCTGCGGTCCTCCCAGGGGTGGCGCAGCAGGAACCGGGCGAGGGAGGCGCCGAGGAGCAGGAAGAACGCGATGTGCATGACGCGCGCGAGCCAGGGCGCGTCGGGGTCGTGCTCGGCGCCGGGGTCGTCCGGTCCGGCCGTCCGGGGCCGTCCCCGTACGGGAGTGGAGTCAGGGTCGGCGTCGGGGTCGGCGTCGGGGTCGTCCGGTCCGGCCGTCCGGGGGTCCTGTACGGGGTCGACGTCGGGGCCGTGCGGTCCGGTCGTCCGGGGCCGTCCCCGTACGGGGGTGGAGCCAGGGTCGGCGTCGGGGTCCTGCGGTTTGGTCGTCCGGGGTCCCCGTACGGGGTCGGCGTCAGGGTCCTGAGGTCTGGCCGTTCGGAGTCCTCGTGCGGGGTCGGCGTCGAGGTCCTGCGGTCCGGGAGTTCGGAGTCCCTGTACGGGGTCGATGTCAGGGTCCTGCGATCCGGTCGTCCGGGGTCCCCGTACGGGATCGGCGGCGGCGTCGGCGTCGGTCCGGGGTTCCGGTTCCGCCCCGGGGCCGTGCCCGGTACCGGGGTGGCCCCCCTCCCCGTATCCGCGCCCCGCGTCGGGACCGCGCCCGGTCTCGGAGCCCCGCTCCGTCCCCGCGTCCGGTGGTCCGGCCGTCGCGTGCCGCTCGCCGTCCGGTGTCTTCGGCTGAGCCACGTTCCCGCCTTCCTGCCCGTCTGACCTGGGGATATCACTCCATCCTGGCCCGGAAGGACCAGGACGGCATCAGCCGATCGGCTGACCCGGCCGTCCTCCAGTGTGCGCGAGGAGGGCAGCCGGACCGTGGACCGAGGGGCCCCGGGACCGGCCACAGGATGGAGTGCAGAGCGAAGGAGCGACCCACCGCACCGACGCCCGGACGACCTCCTCCTCCCGTATCCCACCCTCACGGAGCTCCCCATGAAGAAGATCCTCTTCGGTGCCACCGCCGCCGCCGTCCTCGCCGCCGGTACCTTCGGCGTGGTCTCCGCGAACGCCTCCGCCCCGGCCGCCGCGCCCGCCGCCGCCGTCCGTGCCGACGCGGGCAACGGCAACCTCCAGCAGTCGACGCACCTGACGGTCGAGGCGGCGACCAAGGCGGCGCAGGCGACGCTGAAGGCCGCCGAGAAGGAGAACCAGCGCGTCTCCGTCGCCGTCGTCGACCGCAACGGCAACACCCTCGTCACCCTCCGCGGCGACGGCGCGGGCCCCCAGTCCTACGAGTCCGCCGTGAAGAAGGCCTTCACCGCCGTCTCCTGGAACGCCCCCACCTCCGTCCTCGCCGGACGCCTCGCCAGCACCCCCAACCTCAAGGACATCCCCGGCACCCTCTTCCTCGCCGGAGGCGCCCCCGTCACCGCCAAGGGCGCCCCCATCGCGGGCATCGGCGTCGCCGGAGCCCCCTCCGGCGACCTCGACGAGAAGTTCGCCCAGGCCGGCATCGCCACCCTCAACCGGTGACCACCCCCGCCCACCCCGGCAGGCGACGGCGCCCGGCTCCCCCGGCCGGGCGCCGTCGCCGTCTTCTCCGGAACCCCTAGGACCCGTCTCGTACGGACGGGCCCGGCAGGCGCATTCCGTACGGAACCACCCCTCCGTCCTGTCTAGGATCGGTACGTGACTCAGCGCCACCGGACCGGAGCCGCCGCGGGCGGTCTCGCCGCCGCCCTCACCGCCCTCGCTCTGCTCGCCGGGGGCTGTACGGAGGCCGCCGGTGGCGTCCGGGGGACCCCCGGCGCGGCCGGACTGCGCGACCCGTACTTCCCGAAGCTCGGCAACGGCGGCTACGACGTACGGCACTACGCCCTGACCCTCGCGTACGACCCGGCGTCCGGGCGGCTCTCCGGCACCGCCGACATCACGGCCCGCGCCACCCAGGACCTGAGCGCCTTCAACCTCGACCTGGCCGGGCTCACCGTCGGCACCACCACCGTCGACGGCGTGCCCGCCGCCGCCAACCGGGCGGGGAACGAACTGACGCTCCGGCCGCGCGAGGACATCCGGAAGGGCGCCGAGTTCCGCGCGGTCGTCGCCTACGCGGGCGTGCCCGAGCCGCTCACCGACCCGGACGGCGCCCGGGAGGGCTGGCTGCGGACCGCCGACGGGGCCGTCGCGGTCGGTGAGCCCGCCGGGTCCATGACCTGGTTCCCGGGCAACCACCACCCCTCCGACAAGGCCGCGTACGACATCACGATCACCGTCCCGGCCGGTCTCGAAGCGCTGGCGAACGGGGCCAGGACCGCCCGCAGGACGGCGCCCGACGGACGCGTCACCAGCGTCTGGCACACCCCTGAGCCGATGGCCAGCTATCTGGCGACGGTCACGATCGGCCACTACGAGACGACGACGGAGCGCCCGCCCGGAGCGGTGGGCACCCCGCCCGGCGAGGAGACCCCTACGGGAAGTCCCGGGCCCTCCGTCCTCACCGCCGCCGAGCGGTCCCTCGCCGCGCGCACGGCCGCGCTGCGCGCCGAGGTGCCCGGCATCGTGGCCCGGCAGGAGCGGCTCTTCGGCCCGTACCCCTTCGCGGTCGCCGGGGCGACCGTCGTCGCCGACGGCACCCTCGGCTACGCCCTGGAGACCCAGACCCGGCCGGTCTTCCCCCTCGCCTCCTTCGACCGGACGACCCTCGTCCACGAACTGGCCCACCAGTGGTTCGGGAACTCGGTGACGCCCGCGAGCTGGCGCGACCTGTGGCTGAACGAGGGCTTCGCGACCTACGCCGAATGGCTGTACGGGGAGAAGTACGAGCACGTCCCGGCGCGGAAGCGCTTCGAGACGGCCTTCGCCCAGGAGGCCAACTGGGCCTTCCCCCCGGCGGAGCCGCCCACCGCCGACAACCTCTTCGACGCGCCCGTGTACCAGCGGGGCGCCATGGTCCTGCACAGGCTCCGCGAGACCGTCGGGGACCGGACCTTCGACGAGATCCTGCGCGGCTGGCTCGCGAAGTACCGCCACGCCAGCGCCACCACGGCCGACTTCACCGGGTACGCCGAGGACGTCGCCGGGCGGGACCTCGGCGCGCTGTGGGCCGTCTGGCTCTACGGCGACGGCCGTCCGTCCGCCCCCTGAGCGGCCAGCGGTTTCCGCAGGACCAGACACGGCCGTCCGTGTGCGAGATCCGGGCGGCGGTCGGTCTCCTCGTACCCGAGTGAGGTCCAGAAGGCCAGCGCCTTCGGATTGTTCTCCAGGACGGCGAGCCGCAGTCCGGTCCGTCCCCGGGCGCGGAAGCGGTCCTCGACGTACGCGGCGAGGCGCCGCCCGTGACCGGCGTGCCGTACGTCCCCGTGGACCATGAGGAGGCCCAGCCAGGGATCGGGGTCCGCCGGGTCGGGATGGTGGCCGAGGGTCACCGCGACCGCGACGAGCCGACCCTCGGAACGGGCCAGCAGCACCTCCGCCGAGGGCTGGGCGAACTCCTCGGCGAGCGCGGCGGCGACCTGTTCGGGGCGGATGTCGGACGGGTCAGGGAAGTCCCCGGTGAGCTGCTGGAACTCCTCGTCGGACGCGTACAGCGCGGTGAGTTCGGTGAGCAGCGGGCCGGGGAGGGCCGCGCCGTCCTCCAGGGCCTTGGGCACGAGGGCTTCGACGATCACGCGGAAAGGGTAGAGCCCCGGCGGGATTCCCGCCGGGGCTCTACCGGTGTCCCTCACCGGTGCGCCCCAGGGGGGGCGTGCCGGTGCCGGAGCGATGTCAGATGTTGACGCCGAAGTCGCGGGCGATGCCCTCCAGGCCCGAGGCGTAGCCCTGGCCGACGGCGCGGAACTTCCACTCGGCGCCGTTGCGGTACAGCTCGCCGAAGACCATGGCGGTCTCGGTCGCGGCGTCCTCGGAGAGGTCGTAGCGGGCCAGCTCGGCGCCGCCCGCCTGGTTGACGATGCGGATGTACGCGTTGCGCACCTGGCCGAAGTTCTGCGAGCGGTTGACCGCGTCGTAGATGGAGACCGGGAAGACGATCTTCTCGACGGTGGCCGGGAGGCCCGCCAGGTTCACGTTGATCTGCTCGTCGTCGCCGCCGCCCTCGCCGGTGCGGTTGTCACCGGTGTGGACGATGGTCTGGTCCGGCGTCGACTTGTTGTTGAAGAAGACGAAGTGGGCGTCGGAGGCGACCTTGCCCGCGGCGTCCACGCCGATCGCGGAGGCGTCGAGGTCGAAGTCGGTGCCGGTGGTCGTGCGGACGTCCCAGCCGAGGCCCACGGTGACGGCGGCGAGGCCGGGGGCCTCCTTGGTCAGAGAGACGTTGCCGCCCTTGGACAGGCTCACAGCCATGGAAAGTCCCTTTCATCGTGTGTGTCTTCGTCTGGAGGAACGCGTGGCCGCCGTCGACGGTTCCCGGGTGCGTTCCGCCGTGGGCATACGGGTGAAGGGCACGGAGGGAGAAGGGGAAGGGGGAGAACGGGGACAGGGAGGGGACGGGGAGGGGACGGGGAGGGGGACGAGGAGGAAGTCGGGCGGAAATCCGGGTGACTCCGACGGCCTCGCACGGGGAACATGGGGGGCATGTCCGGTCCCTATCCCATCCGTGGCTCCGTCTCGCTGCCCGAGGCCGAGCTCCAGTGGCGTTTCTCGCGTTCGTCGGGTCCGGGCGGACAGCATGTGAACACCAGCGACTCACAGGTCGAGCTGCGGTTCGACCTGGCCGCCACCGAGGCGCTGCCCGAGGTGTGGAAGGCGCGGGCGCTGGAGCGCCTCGCGGGCCGTCTGGTCGGCGGCGTCGTGTCCGTACGGGCCTCGGAGCACCGCTCCCAGTGGCGCAACCGCGAGACGGCGGCGGTCCGGCTGGCCGCCCTCCTCGCCGAGGCGACCGCCCCGCCGCCGAAGCCCCGCAGGGCGACGAAGATCCCGCGCGGCATCAACGAGCGGCGGCTGCGGGAGAAGAAGCAGCGCTCGGAGACCAAACGGACCCGCAACTCCCGCGACTGGAGCTGAGCCGGTCGTCCCGTAAGGGCTCCGCCGCATCCCCTACGGGCCCCGTCGGCCCGCGTCCCTCAGGACAGCTGTCGGTACTTCCCCTGGAAGTACGTCAGCGGGCCGCCCTCCGTCGTGCGGGTGGCCGCCGTCAGGACCCGGCCCACCACGAGCGTGTGGTCACCGGCCACCACCCGGTTCTCCGTACGGCACTCCAGGACCGCGAGCGCGCCGCCCATCAGCGGGGCGCCGCTCTCCTCGCCCCGGACGTACGGCAGGTCCGCGAAGAGGAGCCGGTCGCTGACGCGGTTCTTCATCGCGAAGCGCCCCGCGATCTGCCGCTGGTCCTCCGCGAGGAGCGACACCGCCCACACCGGCACCTCGGCGAGCAGGTCGTCCATGCGGGAGCCGTTGCGGAGGCTGACCAGGACCAGCGGCGGGTCGAGGGAGACCGACACGAAGGCGGTGGCCGTCATGCCGACGTCCTCGCCGCGCGGCCCGTCGTCGGGATCGTGCGCGGTCACCAGGACCACGCCCGCCGCGAGGCGGGACATCGCCGCCCGGAACTCGTCGTCGCTCACCCCTCCAGCATGAGGGACGGCCAGATCGGACACGGGGGGCGGGGCGGGAGTCTTCTGCAGCACACCCGCACGCTAGCCCCGGCGCTCCGGCGGGCGCATCGGGCGGGGGGACCAGTCGGACACCCCCGCCGGTCCTAGGACCCACCGGCCACCGGGGCGCACCGGGCCCCCCGTCCCCGCCCAGGGCCCCGCCGTCTCGCCGGTCCGGCGCGCCTCGCCACGACCCTTTGTGACTTGAGTCACAGAGGCTAGTAATTGCTGACCCTGTGTACCGGGTGTGAAGCTCGCTGTGATTCAGTGGCGATGACAGTGCACATTGAATGGTGAACGTGTGACACGAAGCCGATGAGAAGCCTGGAGTTTGCTGTCGAGGTCTCGGGGAGAGCGAGCGATGGAGACCGAGTCGGAGCCGTACGTCCGTCTCTCGACCCTGCGGCAGCTGCACCGGGTCGTGGCGGACCTCAACACCGCGCGCAGCCTTGCGGACACCCTGCAGACCGTTGCCGACGGCGTGGTCGCCGGTCTCAACTACGAGCTGGCCTGCGTCAACCTCGTACGCCCCGACGGTGACCTCGTCGTCGCCGCCTTCGCCGGGAGCTCCGCCGCCGAAGCGCTGATCACCGGCCGGGTCGGCTCCCGCGCCTCCTGGGAGCGGCGCCTCTCCATGGGCTGCTCCTGGGGCGAGCTGCGGTTCATACCGCACACCGAGGGCTGGGTGCTCATGGACGACGACGTCCCCCAGTGGCACACCGACGGGCCCGCGCCCCGCTTCGAGGACGAGTGGCACCCCCACGACCGCCTCTACGCCCCCATGTACGCGCCCACGCTCGGCTCCGCGCGCACCGGAGGGGTCCCCTCCGGCTCCGGCAGGGAACTCCTCGGGGTCATATCCGTCGACCGCCCGCGCAACGGCCGCCACCCCGGGCCCTGGGGCCAGGAAGCGCTCCAGATGTACGCCTCCCAGTCGGCCATCGCCATCAGCAACGCACGCCTCCGCTCCAACATGCAGCGCGCCCTGGTCCGCCTGGAGCGCGAGCAGCAGGCCCTGCGCGCCAGCGAGGAGTCCTTCCGGCAGGCCTTCGAGTACGCCCCCTCCGGCATGGCCATCGCCGAGATGGGCGGCGACCAGCACGGGCGGCTGCTCCGTACGAACGACGCCCTGTGCAGGCTCCTCGGCCGCCCCGCCTCCGTGATGCGGCGCTACTCCTTCGCCGACCTGGTCCACCCCGGGGACATCGGGACCCTGCTGCGGACCTCCGCCGAGGGCGGCAGGGCCGAACTGCGGCTCGGCCGGCGCGACGGCACCTACGTCTGGGTGTCCCTGCGCAACTCGGTGGTCGCCGACACCGCCGACGGCCCCCGTTTCCTCCTCACCCACGTCGAGGACATCGAGGAGCGCAAGCGGCACGAGCTCCAGCTCGCCCACCGCGCCTCGCACGACGCCCTCACCGGCCTGCCCAACAGCGCCGAGCTGCGCTCCCGGCTCTCCGCCCGGATCTGCGAGCGCCCGGCGGCGTACGCGGGGGCCGAACAGGGCGCCGGATACGGCGGCGGGTTCGGCTACGGGGCGGAGTCCCCGGGACACGGGCCCGCCGGGTACGAGGGCTACGACTCCGGCGGCACCGACCCGGCCGGTTCCGAGCCCTCCCCGCACCCGGCGTACGACTCGCCGTACGAGCACGAACACGAGCACGGCTTCGGTTTCGAGCCCGCGGGGGCGGGCCCGTACGACCATCACGTCCATGTCGTCGCCCCCTCCGGCGGCGGCGAGGTCGACGACGGCAGCAAAGGGCTCGCGGTCCTCTTCTGCGACCTCGACGGCTTCAAGTCGATCAACGACCGCTTCGGGCACCACACCGGGGACGCCGTCCTCATCGAGGTGGCCCGCCGCCTCACCACCGGCGTCCGCGACGGGGACACCGTCGCCCGGCTCGGCGGTGACGAGTTCGTCGTCCTCGCGGACGGGCTCGGCGCGGCCGACGCCGCCGATCTGGCGGTGCGCCTGCGCAACGCGATCATTCCGCCGATCCGGGTGGACGGGCGGGCCGTGCGTGTCGGGGCCAGTTTCGGCATCGGCTGGGCGGAGTGCGGGATGACCGCCGAAGAAGTTCTGAACTCCGCCGACCAGCGGATGTACGTGGAGAAGCGCTCGCGGGCGAAGGCCCACCGCCGGGCCGGATGAGGCGCGGGACGCGGCCGGGTGAACTTCGGGGGCTGAGCCGTTCGGGGTAGGCTCGCCCGGTCGGCGACGGCTGGCGAGCATGGAGAGGAACCCGGATGGCTGCCGGTAACGACGGCGCGAACACGCCCGAGAACGACGATCCGTTCGGCTACCTGTACGCGGACGGTCAGGCGGCGGGTGCCCAGCCCCCGCAGGGCGGCGGCTACGGCTACCCCGGCCCCGCCCCCGCGCAGCCGGGTGTCCCCCGCACCTCGTACAACCAGGTCAGGACCGTAGGCGAGCGCCAGTACGGACAGCCGCAGCAGCCCTATGTGCCGCCGCAGCAGCAGGGCCCGTACGGCCAGCCGCAGGCGCAGTACGCCGCGCCCGAGATGTACGGCGGGCCGCAGACCCGGGGGACCCCGCTGCCGCAGCAGCGCGGCGGCGGCTCCGGCCGGGGCCCCAACACCCGGGGCCTGCTGATCGGCGCGGTCGCGGTCGTCGCGGTCGTCGTCATCGGCATCGCCGCCGCCGTGATCAGCAACTCCGGCGGGGACGACAAGAACGGCCAGGCGGACGGTACGGCCCCGACGGCCCCGACGACGGTCTCGCAGGAGCCCAGCGGCGAACCCAGCACGGAGAGCGCCCCGACCGAACTCCCGAAGCAGGACGCGGCGACCCTGAAGCTGGGCGGGTCCGCCGCCCTCGCCAAGGACGTCAAGGGCGCCGAGGGCTCGGACGGGACGTACGTCGCGGGCTTCGAGCAGGTCGGCTCCTCGGTGACCTGGAAGGCGAAGATGCCGGTGGACGGCGACTACCGGCTGACCGTCCGCTACGCCATCCCCGCCGTCGACGCCTTCGCGACCCTGACCGTCAACGGGAAGCCGAACTCGCAGCCCATAGGGCTGAAGAACTTCATCAGGTCCTCGGACCCGAACCTGGAGAAGAACTGGCAGACCACCTGGGCGCCGGTCACCCTCCAGAAGGGCGAGAACGAGATCAAGATCTCCTGCGAGACCGGCAACCAGTGCAACGTGCTGCTCGACTGGCTGGAAGTCACCCGGGTCCCGGGCTGACCCCCGGGTCCGTGACCTGCACCCGCGCGCGTACGTGACCGGTCTCCGGACCTGTGACTTTCCCCGGGGCCGTGACTGGTCTTCGGGTCCGTGACGTGCACTCGCGTACGTGACCGGTCTCCGGACCTGTGACCTGCCCCGGGTCCGTGACCGGCCCCCGGGTCAGGTCTCCGGCGGCCGTCAGACCGGCTCGTTCGTGACCGTCACCCGTGCCAGCAGTTCCGTGTAGGCCGGGGCGTCGAACTCGCCCGCCACCGGGGAGAGGACCGTCGCCGCCGACAGGGCCACCGCCCTTCTCAGGCGTTCCGGCCAGGGGGCGCCTTCGGCCAGGGCCGACAGGAGGCCCGCCACCGCCGAGTCGCCCGCGCCGGTGGGATTGCCCTTCACCGTGGCGGGCGGGCTCGCCCGCCACCGGCCTTCCGGGGTCGCCGCGAGCAGGCCCCGGGGGCCGAGCGAGGCGACGACCGCGCGGGCGCCCCGGCCCCGGGCCTCGTCGGTCGCGCGCAGCGGATCGCGGGAGCCGGTGAGCTGCGCCAGCTCCTCCGCGTTCGGTTTGACCAGGTCGGGGCGGGCCGCGATGCCCCGTCGCAGCGGCTCGCCGCTGGTGTCCAGGAGGACGGGCACCCCGGCGGCGCGGGCCAGCCGGACGAGTTCCGCGTACGCCCCCACATGGATGCCCGGCGGGAGGCTGCCGCAGAGGGCGACCGCCGCCGCCCCGTCGAGGAGCGCGGTGAAGCGGACCCGGAAGGCGGTCCATTCGGCGGGGGTGACGGTCGGCCCGGGTTCGTTGAGCTGGGTGGTGTCCCCGGAGGCCGCGTCGACGACGGCGACGGTGCGCCGGGTGGGGCCGCCGGTCTCGACGAGTTCGTCCAGGACCGGGGTCGCGGCGAGCCGGGCCCGCAGGTCGGCGCCGGTGGGGCCGCCCGCGAAACCGGTGGCGACCGTCTCGTGGCCGAGGGCGGCGAGCACCCGGGCCACGTTGAGGCCCTTGCCGCCGGGGCGTTCGATGACCTGGGTGACGCGGTGGGAGGCGTGCGGGGTGAGAACGGGGACCCGGTACGTCAGGTCCAGCGCCGTGTTGAGGGTGACCGTGAGAATCACCTGACCGACCCCCGTACTCCGTGTGAAGTCCTGTGGAACGCGCGCTCCGACGGGCACCGATCATGTCAAACGAAAGGCGGTAGGCCCAGACCCCCGGCCCACCGCCCTTCGGCATGACTCCTGATCAGACGGCCGTGGCCGCCGTCGGGTCGACGATCCACTCGCCCTTGCGCATGACGCCCTTGAGCTCGAACTCCGCGTCGAGGACGACGATGTCGGCGTCCTTGCCGGGCTCCAGGGAGCCGACCCGGTCGTACACGCCGAGCAGTCGCGCCGGGTTGGCGGAGATGGCCCGGACGACCGCCTCGACGGGGAGCCCGTCGATGGTGGTGGCCCGCTTGAACGCGCGGTCCAGGGTGAGGGTGGAACCGGCGATGGAGCCGCCCTCGACCAGCCGGGCGACGCTGTCCTTGACCTCGACCTCCAGCGGGCCGAGCATGTAGCGGCCGTCGCCGAACCCGGCGGCGTCCATGGCGTCGGTGATGAGGGCGACCCGCCCGGGGCCCGCGTGGTGGAAGGCCAGCTCCAGGGCGGCCGGGTGCAGATGCGTGCCGTCGTTGATGAGCTCGACGGTGATCCGCTCGTCCTCCAGGAGGGCGGCGATCGGGCCGGGCGCGCGGTGGCCGAGCGCGGGCATCGCGTTGTACAGGTGGGTGGCGACGGTGGCGCCCGCGTCGATCGCGGCGACGGTCTGCTCGTAGCTGGCGTCGGTGTGGCCGATCGCGGCGATCACCCCGTGCTCGGCGAGCAGCCGTACGGAGTCCAGACCGCCGGGCAGCTCGGTGGCGAGGGTGACCATCTTGGCCTGGCCCCGGGCGGCGTCGATCAGCTTGCGGACCTCGGCCGGGTCCGGGTCGCGCAGCAGCGTCTCGTCGTGGGCGCCCTTGCGGCACGGGGAGATGAACGGGCCCTCGAAGTGCAGACCGGCCAGCTCGCCCTGCTCGGCCAGCTCGGAGAGCAGTCCGGCCCGCTGGGTGAGGAAGTCCATCTCGCCGGTGACGAAGGAGGCGACGACGGTGGTGGTGCCGTGCAGCCGGTGGGTGTGGATGCCCTTGAGCACCTCGTCGACGGTGCCGGAGGTGAAGGAGGCGCCGCCGCCGCCGTGGTTGTGCATGTCCACGAAGCCGGGGACGAGCCAGTGGCCGGTCAGGTCGACGGTCGGGGCGCCCTCGGGGGAGCTGCCCGCGATGCGGTCGCCGTCGACGATCACGCGTCCGTTCTCGACGATCCCGGTGGGCAGCACGACGTGTGCGCCGGCGAGAACCTTGTGATCGGCCATCAGGCGGAAACCTCCGAGTCGGTGGGGCGCTGTGCGGCGAGAAGGTCCCAGGCGAGGAGGCCCGCGCCCAGGCATCCGGCGGTGTCCCCGAGGGCCGCCGGGACGATCGCGGGCAGCTTCTGGAACGTGACTCGCTCCTCCACCGCGGCCCGAAGTGGTGTGAACAAGGTTTCCCCGGCCTCGGCGAGTCCGCCACCGATGATGAGCGTGCGGGGGTCCAGCAGGGTGAGCGCGGTGACCAGACCGTCGGCGAGGGCGTCGACGGCGTCCTGCCAGACCTTGAGGGCCTTGGCGTCGCCGGACTCGACGGCCTTGGCGCAGTCGGCCGCGTCGGCCTCGGGGTCGCCGCTGGCCTTGGCCCACGCCTGGGAGACGGCGGAGGCGGAGGCGTACCGCTCCAGACAGCCCCGCTGGCCGCAGCCGCAGTCGGTGCCGCCGGGGCGGACGACGATGTGGCCGATCTCGCCCGCGTAGCCGTGGGCGCCCGCCTCGATGCGGTCGCCGATGCCGATGGCTCCGGCGATGCCGGTGCCGAGGGGGACGAAGAGGAAGCGGTCGGCGCCGTTGCCCGCGCCGATCCGGCCTTCCGCGAGACCACCGGTGCGCACGTCGTGGCCGAGGGCGACGGGGATGCCGTCGAGCCTGCGGCTGAGGAGTTCGCGCATGGGAACGTCGCGCCAGCCGAGGTTGGCGGCGTAGACGGCGACGCCGTTCTCCGCGTCGACGATTCCGGGGACGGCGACTCCGGCGGCTGCGGCGGGCTGTCCGTACCGCTCGGTACCGAGGGTCCGGAGCTCCTCGGCGAAGCCGAGGATCGTCTCCACGACGGCCTCGGGGCCACGGCGGCGGCCGGTGGCGCGGCGGGCTTCGTGGAGCAGGGTGCCGTCCGCCCCGACGAGGGCGGCTTTCATACCGGTGCCGCCCACATCCAGGGCGATGACATGTCTCACGGAGGACAGTTTGGCGCGCGAAGACCCAAAAGGTCTAGTCCACTGCGGAGGATTGTTGCGTACGGATACAAATTCGGGACCGGCCATGGGTCCATGGTCCTGACTGTGTTGCGGAAGTGATACCCGGGTGGTGTAGACCTCATACCTGCCCAAGGGGGAGACTTGCGGCCCTGCTCAGGGCGAACGTGCGGCTCGATGCAGCTCAACGACGAGCAAAAGGTGGACGAATCCGTGCAGCGGCGACGATTCCTTGGACTGACCGCGGCCGTCGCCGCCCTCGGGCTGACCGCCACGGTCACCGGTTGCGGCGCCCTCGGGGGTGAATCCGGCGAGGTGACCCTCCGGCTGGTCGCCGCCGACTACGACCTCACCGGCGGGGACACCACCAAGAAGTACTGGGACGGCCTGGTCACCGCCTTCGAGGCGAAGAACCCCGGCGTCAAGGTCGAGGTGCGGGTCGAGTCCTGGGACGACGTCGACCGCAAGGTCGCCGAGATGGTCAAGGCGGGCAAGGCCCCCGACATCGCGCAGATCGGCGCCTACGCCGACTACGCCGCCGCCGGGGAGCTGTACTCCGCCGACGAACTCCTCTCCATCCCCGTCCAGGCCAACTTCCTCCCCCCGCTGGTCTCCGCGGGGGAGCACAAGCGCACCCAGTACGGGCTGCCGTTCGTCGCCTCCACCCGCCCCCTCTTCTACAACAAGGCGCTCTTCGAGGAGGCCGGGGCGAAGCCGCCCACCACCTGGGACGAGCTGGCCGAGGCGGCCGGGAAGCTCAAGGAGAACGGCGTCCGCACCCCCTTCGCGCTGCCCCTCGGACCGGAGGAGGCGCAGGCCGAGGCGCTGATGTGGATGCTCAGCGGCGGCGGTGGCTGGACCGACGGCACCGACCACTACAACGTGGACTCCGACGCCAACGTCAAGACCTTCGAATGGCTCAAGAAGGACCTCGTCGGCAAGGGCCTGACCGGTCCGGTCTCGCCCGGCAAGCTCAACCGCAAGGCCGCGTTCGCCGCCTTCGCGAGCGGCGAGGTCGGGATGCTCAACGGCCACCCCTCGCTCCTGAAGGAAGCGGCCAAGAAGGGCGTCGAGGTCGGCCAGATCGCGCTGCCCGGCAACGACGGCCCGGCGAAGGCCGCGATGGGCGTCGCCGACTGGATCATGGGCTTCAAGCAGAACGGGAACCGCAAGGAGATCGGCGACTTCCTCAACTTCGCCTTCAGCGACGAGAACGTGCTGAAGTTCGCCGGGGACAACGACCTCCTGCCCGTCACCGTCACCGCCTCCACCCGCATGGAGACCGACGCCGAGCACGCCAACCTCCGCGTCTTCCTCAAGACGCTCCCGGGCAGCCAGCTCCCCCCGGTCGGCAAGACCTCCTGGGCGAAGGTCAGCGAGACCGTCAAGCAGAACATCGGCAAGGCGGTGACCCCCTCCGGGAACCCCTCGCAGGTCCTGGCCTCGATCGGCCGGGTGGCGACGGCGGCGGAGAACGCGGAGTAATAGGTTGGTCGTATGACCGAGGAGGAAAGGGACGCGAGGGCGGACGCCGTCGGGGGCGGGGACGCGGCCGGTGGCGGGGACGCGGCCGGTGGCGGGGACGCCGCCGGGGACGGATCGCCCGCCGTCACGGACGGCGAGGGTACGGGCCTGTCGGCCGCGGACGGCGGGGATACGGGTCTGTCGACCACCGGCCAGGGCGGTACGGGTCTGTCGTCCGCCGACCACGCCGGTACGGCTCCGATGCCCGCCGCCCCGGACGGCGATACGGCTCCGGCGCCCGCCGCCGCCGGAGCCGCGGTCCCGGCGCCCTCCGTCGACGGAGGTACGGTCCCCCCGCCCGGCCCCGGCCCCGGCCCCGCCGCCGATGCCTCCGGGCTCGGGGCGCGCGAGCGGGCCCTGCTCGCCGTCGAGCGCCGTTCCTGGCCCGGGCCCGGCGCCAAGGAACGGGCCGTCCGCGAGCGCCTCGGACTCTCCCCGACCCGCTACTACCAGCTCCTCAACGCCCTCCTCGACGATCCCCGCGCCCTCGTCCACGACCCGGTGACGGTCAACCGGCTGCGCAGGATCAGGACGGAACGGCAGCAGCGGCGCTGACCGGGCGCCGGGTGGTCCGGTCCGGTGGTCCGGTCCTGTAGGTCTGGTCCGGTGGTCCGGCCTCGTGCTCCGGTCCCGTGGTCCGGTCCGGTGGTCCGTCCCGCTGACGCGGGCGCCCTGCGTCGGTAGGGTCGGGGCATGGTCAGCAGCCTCCCGCACCCGACCACCTCCGCCGGCCGCGACGGTCTGGCCGCGCTCCTCGCGCGGCCCGCGCACGCCGTCGTCGCCCTCGACTTCGACGGCACCCTCGCCGAGATCGTCCCCGACCCGGAGCGGGCCCGCGCCCACCCCGGAGCCGTCGCCGCGCTCGCCGCGCTCGCGCCCCGGGTCGCCTCGGTCGCCGTCGTGACCGGCCGCCCCGCCGGGGTCGCCGTCCGCCACGGCGGCTTCGCCGGGGTCCCCGGTCTGGAACACCTCGTCGTCCTCGGCCACTACGGGGCCGAGCGCTGGGACGCGGTCACCGGCACCGTCCACGCCCCCGCCCCGCACCCGGGGGTCGCCTCGGTCCGCGCCGAACTGCCCGGCTTCCTGGACCGGGCCGGTGCCTGGCCGGGGGTCTGGATCGAGGAGAAGGGCCGGGCGGTCGCGGTGCACACCCGCCGCGCCCTCGACCCCGAGAACGCCTTCGAGGCCCTCAAGGGACCGCTGGGGGACCTCGCCACCCACCACGGGCTGGTCCTGGAACCGGGCAGGATGGTCCTGGAGCTGCGACCGCCGGGCATGGACAAGGGGGTCGCGCTCCTGGAGTACGTACGGGAGACCGGCGCCGGGTCGGTGCTCTACGCGGGTGACGACCTGGGGGACCTGCCCGCCTTCGCCGCCGTGGAGAAGCTCCGCTCCGACGGCGTGCCGGGCCTCCTGGTGTGCAGCGGCTCGACGGAGGTCACGGAACTCACCGACCGCGCGGACCTCGCGGTCGAGGGCCCGCGGGGGGTGGTGGACCTGCTGGCGTCCCTGGCGGCGGCGGTGGGGGGCGGTGCCTGAGGGACCCGGGGACATCCCGTACGGGAAGGCTCCTCAGGGACGTCCCGTACGGGAGCCCCCCTCGGGGACGTCCCCGACGAGCAGGTCGATCACGCCCGTCAGGTCCTCGTCGCCCGCGTCGGGACCCGTCGTCAGTCGCTGTCGCATCAGGGCGAAGTAGGGGGTGAGCAGCTCCGGGCTCACGCCCTGTTCCTCGGCGGTGGCGAGGAAGGTCGGGATGCCGGCGACCTGCATGGACAGCCGGGAGACCACCCCCTTGGTGTAGTCGCCGCCGCTCAGGTGCCGGGCCTTCCCGTGGGCCTCGGCGGTCATGGCGGTGAGCCAGTCGGAGAGGATCGGGGCGAACGCGACCGGGTCGATGTCCTCCCGCCGGATCAGGGCGAAGGCGTGGCTGATGCCCGCGAACATCCCGTACATGGCGCTGAGCAGGGCGATGTCGTGGAGGGCGGCGAAGCCGGGGTCCTCGCCGGTCCAACTGGTCGCGGCGGGGACGGCGAGGGTCTCGTGGTGCTCGTCGAAGAGGGCGCGGGAGCCGCTGTAGAAGACGGAGGCGCCCGCGTCGGGCACGCCGATCATCGGGGGGACGGCCATGATCCCGCCGTCGAGGTAGCGGGCGCCGCGCTCCTGCGCCCAGACGGCGCGGGCGCGGGCCTCGGCGGGGGTCGTGGTGGTGAGGTTGACGAGGTCCTTGCCGGTGAGGTCGGCGTCGGCGAGGGCTTCGCCGACGGAGGCGTCGTCGAGGAGGCAGACGACGACGAGGCGGTGCGCGGCGACCGCCTCGGCGGCGCTCGCGGCGGTCTCGGCGCCTTCGGCGGTGAGCGCTCCGGCGCGGCCGGGGGTGCGGTTCCATACGGTGAGCGGGTGGCCGTCGGCGAGCCAGGCGTGGCCGAGGGCGGTTCCCATGGCGCCGAGGCCGAGGAGGGTGACGGGGGTCTTCCCGTGGGAGTTCGCTGTCATGTCCTCAGGCTGCGGCAGGGGTTGCGGGCCGATCAAGTACCCACTGTTAAGTGGGTGGTTACCCTGAGGTGAGCGAGCAGGTCAGAAGGGTGGACAGATGGCGACGGCGAACAGGCCGGGCACGGAGGGGAGCCACGACTGTGGCCTCGACACCGCGATGGAGGTCATCGGCGGCAAGTGGAAGGTGCTGATCCTGTGGGCCCTCCACCAGGCGCCGCACCGCCGCTTCGGCGAACTGCGCCGGATGCTCCCGGGCGTCACGGAGAAGGTCCTCGCCTCGCATCTGCGCGAACTGGTGGCCCACGGCATCGTCGACCGCACCGCCCACGACGAGGTCCCGCCCCGCGTCGAGTACGCCCTGACGCCCTCGGGCCTCCGCCTGAACGAGGCCCTGGAGCCGCTGTCGGAGTGGGGGAGGACCCGGCAGCAGGGGCGGGTCTAGCGGGCGATCGGTCGGATCATCGAGGTGAGGGCCGGTGAGTCGGGGGACGGGCGGCTCGTGCCGATCGCCGTGTAGCCCCAGGACTCGTAGACCCGCCGGACCTTTCCGCCGCCCGCCGCCGCGTTGACCATGAGGGACACGTGCGCCTCGGCGCGCCCGGCGAGCAGTTCGTCATGGACGCGCCGTGCGAGTCCGGTGCCCCGGTGGGGGGTCGTGACGCCGATCTCCTTGAGGGCGAGGGCCGGGGTGCGGGTGAAGCGGGCGTCGACCTCGCCCATCCGGGTCCACCACCGGTCGCCCTCCTCCACGGTGTTGCCGTACGCGTAGCCCACCGGCCGGTCCTCGTCGTCGAAGGCCAGGACCGCCCCGAACCCCGGCTCTCCGCCGTGGCGTTCCAGCCGCTCGGCGAAGGTGGCCACCGCGTAGTTCGGCAGATGGAGCAGCGGCTCGCGCACCCGCGCGTACACCGCGATCAGGGGAACGACGACCTGACGGAGATCCGCACCGCCGTAGCGACGGAGTCGCGGGGTCATAGGGGCTGCCTCCAGGTGTGGTGGGCGTACTGGGTGCCGTGGGCTTCGTGGGCGGGCGGGCGGGCCGGTGCCGGGCTAGCGGGTCGCGCCGTCCGGCCACAGGACCCGCACCCGGACGCCCGCGCGCTCCGCGTACGCCACCACGTCGGCGGTGCCGCCGAAGCCCCACGCGGGGTTTCCGTCCCACACGGCCAGCAGTTCGTCCGCCAGATCCACGAGGATCTCGCTGCCCGCCATGTGCGCGACCGAGTCGGAGTCGGTCATGCCGGTCCGGTGCACCTCCGCCGCCCGGTCCATCAGCCGGTCGTACACCGGCCAGTGCTCCTCGGGCAGGCTCTCCCGGTACGCGTCGGCCGGGACGACGACCTCCAGCCGCCCGCCGTGCGCGAGCACGTACTCGGCGAACCACGCGTCCGGACCGTCCGCGACGCAGGAGACACCGACCAGCTCGTCCGGGTCGTACGCCCGCACCACGGCCTCCAGAAGCCCACGGACGCGCCTTTCCACATCGGTGTCCAGCCCGCGATGGCCGGTGATCCCCACACGCATCGTGTGCCCTCCCCGCTACAGGTGGAAATCATGAAGAAGCCCGTCGAATTCCCGGACGACCTTGGGAACCGACGTGGTTCCGTAGGAGCGTCGGATCGCGCGGGCACGCTCCACGATCCGCCCGGAACCGTACTGGAGACCGGTCTCCAGCGCTCGGGTGGCCAGCGAGAACGCGGCTTCCACCCGTCCTGCCGCCAGATGCCCCGCCGCGATGTCGAGTACGACAAGAGATCGCTGCTTCGCGTGACCGGTGGCGAGTGCTTCCACGTCCATACCCAGTGCCCATCCGGATAGACTCAGCCGTGCCCCGCAGGTCACCCGGGCCGCCGCGACCTTGGATTCGTCGAAGGCGAACACCCATGGCCACGGAGGTGGTTCCGCAGGGCTGAGTTTCTCGGACAGAGCCCGACTCGCGACCAGTGCGCGGTCTGCTTCACGCTCGTGTCCGGCCGCCGCGTGGGCCAGGGCCTGCACTGACGCAAGCCAAGCGCCTGCGACCGCAGTCGTGCGCCCGTCGAGGAGCCTCCGGGCCGTCATCGTCAGATGGAGAGCACGCACGCCGTTGCCTGTGTCTGCTTCGAACTGGGCGAGACTTCCCGCCTGGTAGGCAGCCAGCAGAGGGTTGCCAGCCGCGCGCGCCGCCTTGATGGCCGAGCCGTACCAACTCCGCGCCGAACCGTGGTCGCCCATGTCCCACGACAGCCACCCCACCAGGCTTGCCGCCTCGCTGCAGACCGCAGCCAGCCGGGCCCGCTGCCCGTCTCGGGATGCGGACCTGGTCACGGTCTGGACGAGCCGCACGTGCGACCGCACCGCTTCGGCCAGCTCACGGGATGGGACCGATGCGTCCAGGCGCCTGTACGCAGCCGTGCCGAGCCGCAGAGCGGCGGCTTGGAGGGAGGCTTCGTCAGCATGGTCGTGGACGGCAGGAAGAGCTGGGGTGACGGCGGCAGCGACCACTCCTCCGAGGAAGCCGCGTCGTTCCACATGCTCGTACCCCTCTTGTTGTGTCTGTGCGAGGGGCGCAAGACCCAGCAAAGTTCTCGGGATGCCCAGGTGGGTGGCCATCGTCGCCAGGACATCCGTCGCGTATGAGCGCGCCCCACGCTTCTCCAGACGGGAGATCGCGGACTGCGACATCCCACATGCCTCGCCTAACTGGGTCTGCGTCATACGCGCGCTCGTGCGCGTCAGCTCGATGACCTTGCCGTAGTCCCTCGCGCGGGAGGCTTCTCTGACCTTGGGTGAAATGCTCAATGTCTCCCCATCATTGCTTCCCTCCCCACTGTGCGCGTACCCGTACCCGCTCCGCGCATATCCGGATGCACATGCCGCATCGCGGATGGTTCCACTGCCGCATTCCTGCGTTGACTGAGCACATGCCCGCCTGGGCGCAGGCCGGTCAATACGGGTCTCAACCAGCCCGTACGGCTACCGAACCCACCAAGGGAGCCATGCGATGGCCAGTACCCTCCCCCACCGCACGCCCGGAGCCAGCGGACACGCGCACGGCATACCGGGGCCGGAGCATGGCGTTCCGAGTCGTGAGCTGCGGGAACGGGCGGCCTGCGGTTGGGAGCGGTTCCTGCGGCGTTTCGCCGACGAGCGGACCGGCCCGGAGGGCGGAGCGTGAACGCCGTCGACCATGCCGGATATGAGCGGCATGAGCTGCTCGGACGCCAGGTGCGGGACATCGCCTCCCGGGGCGAGGGCGAGCTGATGGCGGTCACGCACGAAGTCCACACCGATGGGCGCGTGGTACGGGTCGCCCACATCCGGCCCGTCTCCGGCGTGGAGTGGTCGACGGCCGTGGCCAACGTCCAGACCGCCGGATGAGACAGCGCCTCGTCGTCCTGCTCCACGCCGTCGTCACCTGTGCCCTCGTGATCGTCCTGTCCGTCGCGGGGGCGCCCGGCGGGTAGTCCCACGGTCTCCCGCTCCCTCCCCCGCCTCCGCGGTCGGTACGGAGCGGGTCGCACACACACCTCATCCACCAGGGAAAGGAACCGTCATGAACGAACCGCTCCGCGAGGAAGACGACCTGACACCCGAGCCGGACACGATCGACATCGGCGACGCGGTGGCTCTGACCGAGGGCCAGGGTGGTGGCCAGTCCGAGGACAAGAGGCGCGCGTACAACTGCTGACCGTTCCGTCCGCGCGGGGGCGGCACCGGCTCGGGCCGGTTCCGCCCCCGTACTCGGCCCGACACCGGAGGACCCCGTGACCCTCGGCGGATTCAGTACGACCTCGGACGATTTCCCGCGCGTGTCCGGTGCGCGGAATCCGGCTCCTCCGGGCACCCTCTGGCGGCTCGGGGAGACTCCGGTCCACGCGGTGCCCACGGGCGGTGGGCGCCCCCGTGTCCTGGTGATCGGATGGTGCGGGGCGACGACCGGACAACTGCGTGATCTCTCCGCCGAGCCGGTGCCGACCGACGTGACATGGCGCTGGCCCGGCTCGTACGCCGTGGTCGAGGAGTGTACGGAGTGCGTGGTGGTGCACACCGACCCGGCCGCCGCCTTCCCGGTGTACGCCACACGGTGGGACGGCGGCTGGGCCTGGGCGACCTCCGCCCGCGCTCTCGCCTCGCTGACGGGCGCCGATGTCGATGTGGGCCGCATCGCGTGTGCGGTTCTGGCTCCCTCGGTTCCCCCGCTGGTCGGCGGCAGGACCTTCTTCTCGGGGGTCGAGCAGCTTCCGCCCGGCAGCCGGGTCGAGCTGCCCAGGAACGGGGGCCCGCTCCGCCGCTCCACGACGTGGTGTCCAGAACCCGAGCCCCACCGCCCAGCGCACAGGCGGCTGCGCCGAGCCCTCACGGATGCCGTGGCGCTGCGGGTGCGGGCGGATCCCTCCCTGTCCTCGGACCTGTCCGGCGGTCTGGACTCCACCACCGTGGCCGTCCTCGCAGCGCGCTCCCTCAGTGATCCACACGTCCTCGACGCGGTGACGATCCATCCGGAGGGGCGCCTGGACGGGGCCGATCTGTACTACGCGGGGCTGGCCGCCGCCTCGGCGGGCCGGATCTCCCACCGCCTGCTCCCGCTGGGCGCGGAGCATCTGCCGTACGGCGGGATCACCTCGGTACCGGCCACCGACGAGCCCGCCCCGTCGACCCTCACACAGGCCCGGCTCCTCGGTCAGTTCCGCTGGATGCGCCGCGAGTTCGGCACCCGGACGCATCTCACCGGCGACGGCGGGGACAGCGTTCTGTTCCGGCCTCCGGCGCAGCTGTGTGACCTCGTGCGCGCCCGGCGGTGGCGTCGGACCTTGAGGGAGGCGTACGGCTGGGCCCGCCTGCGGCGCGTCCCCGTCGTGCCCTTGTTGCGCGGTGCCGTCACGATGGCCGCCACCCGTCGCTCCGATGCTCTCGCCGACCTCGCCCGGTACTTCTCCGGCGGGACAGCGCCGGGCCTCGGCCGGGGGAATGTCCGCTGGGTCACGCCACCGCCCGTTCCCGGGTGGGCAGGACCCCTCGCCCTCGGCCACGTCGCCGAAGCCGCCGCGCGGGCCGCCGCTGCCCCCGACCCTCTTCGGCGCTTCGACGCCTCCCTCCACACGCTTGTGGACGAGATCCGGGAAGTCGCGCGTACCGCCAGGGCCGATGCGGAACTCGCGGCTTCCTGTGGCATCGACCTCCACAATCCCTTCCTGGACCCGTCCGTGATCGATGCCGTACTGCGCGATCCGCTGGACCACCGGCCGCCCGTCCACGGGTACAAGCCGCTTCTCGTGCGGGCCGTCGGCGACCTGCTGCCGCCCGCCGTGGCCGCGCGCACCACGAAGGGGAGCTTCGAGGCCGACCATTTCACCGGGATGCGCGAGAACCTGGCCGATCTCCAGTCGCTGGGTGACGGACGCCTGGCGTCCCTGGGGCTCCTCGATCCCGCCCTCTTCCGCCGCCACCTCCGACATGCGGCGGCCGGTGTCCCGATGTCGCTCGCCACCCTCGAACAGGCCCTCATGGCGGAGGCTTGGCTGCGCGCCCACCATCGCGACCCGGCACCGACCTGGATCTTCGGCCTCCCCGGGAGGTCCGTGTGAGGGAGAGGTCCGTGGACTTCGGGCACGTCCTGGTGATCATCGACTACCGCACCGGCCGCGTCCGCTGCCAGGTGCCGGGGCGGAGCCCGAACCCCGTTGCCGTACCTGCCGCGAGCTGGGGCAGCACCGAGCACCCCGCCGGAATCGAACGCCCCGGTGGGGCCTGGCCCCTCTCGGCGGCCCTCGCCCTCGCGGGAATCTTCGCGGTCGAGAGGGCGGGAAGCAGGGCGACCGCCATGCACCGGGTGACGGCCGTGATCCGGGCCGCGGCGTCGACATGCCGCCGTCCCGCCACCCCCGGGCAGGCGAGAGCGGCCGTGCTCGCCGTACGCCGTGCGGCCTGGCTGTCGCCCGGTCGCACCGCCTGTCTGGAGGAGTCCGCCGCGGCCGTGCTGCTCCTCGCCGCACGAGGGCTGTCCGTCACCTGGTGCCACGGCATCGCGCCGGACCCCGTCCGGCTGCACGCATGGGTCCAGACTGGGGACGGCACGCCCGTGGCCGAACCCGGTTCGACCCGCGCCCACACCCCCGTTCTCGTGATCGGAGACCTCCGTGACCACTGACCCGATCCTGTGGATCAAGGACGACACCTGTGCTCTCGGGCCCTTCCGGCCCGACCTCGTCGAGAGCTACTGGCGGTGGGAGCAGGACCCGGCCCTCCTCGTGGGGTACGGGCGGCAGGCGCCCGAATCGCTGGAGAGCCGCACCGAAGGGATGGCCCACCAACTGCGGGGCGAGAACATCCGCTTCACCGTCTACGACCTCAGCGGCGCCGCACCGGTCCCGGTGGGGGTCGCCACGCTGCTCCCCGACCACCGGGTGCGCACCGCCGAGTACGTCGTCATGCTCGCCCCCGAGGCGCGGGGGCGGGGGCTGGGGAGCGCCGCCACCCGGCTCGTGCTCGACTACGCGTTCCACGTCGTCAATCTGCGCATGGTCTGGCTGAAGGTGCTGGCGCCCCACGCCGGGGCCGTCAAGGCGTACGAGCGGGCCGGGTTCCGGCTCGCGGGGACCCTGCGAGAGGCGGGGTACTGGCTCGGCCGGGTGTGTGACGAGTCGGTCATGGACGCCCTCGCCCGTGACTTCGCCGGGCCGTCCGTCGTGCGGGGGCTGGTCGACCCCGGTTCTAGTGGGATCTGAGGGACGCCAGTTGGGTGAGGAACCACTGTTGTGGGGGGAGGGCCGTGGCTGCGGCTCTGAGGTGTTTCGTGTGGGTGGCGCGTTCCTCGGGGGGCATCGTCAGGGCTCGGTGGAGGGCCTCGGCGGTTTCCGTGACGTCGTAGGGGTTCACCGTCAGGGCGTGGTCCCGTAGTTCGGTGTGGGCGCCCGCGCCCGTCGACAGGACCAGGACGCAGCCCTCCTCCGAGACGAGCGGTATCTCCTTGGCGACCAGGTTCATGCCGTCGCGGACCGGGTTCACCAGGGCCACGTCCGCCAGGCGGTACGCGGCCAGGGAGCGGGTGAAGTCGTCCTCGACGGAGACCAGGACCGGCCGCCAGTCCGCCGTGCCGAACTCCGCGTCGATCTCCGCCGCCAGTTCGGTGACCGAGGCGGTGTAGGCGCGGTAGACCTCCAGGTCCTGCCGGGACGGGTACGCGGACGCCAGGTGGACGACCCTGCCGCGCCACTCGGGGTGGACGGTGAGCAGTTCCCGGTAGGCGAGCAGCCCGCGCAGGATGTTCTTCGACAGTTCGGTGCGGTCGACCCGGACGATGGTCCTGCGGTCGCCGACCTCGGCCCGCAGGGCGGCCAGCCGTTCGTCGACCTCGGGCCGGTGTGCGAGGGCCAGCAGGTCCTCGCCGTCCACGCCCAGGGGGTACGTCTTGATCCAGGTGGTCCGCTTCGGGCCGCCGGTCCTGCGGTGGAGCACCCAGCGGCGGGGGTCGCCGCTCGGGAAGAAGGCGTCGGCGGTCCCGGTCGCGTCGTCCAGGGAGGCGCATCCCATGAAGTTCTGCGCCCAGGCCCAGGTGTGGAAGCCGAGTTCGTCGGCGCCGAGCATCCCCCACAGCAGCTCGGCGCGGATGTCGGCGGGCAGCATCCGGAAGTACGAGGGATCGGCCCACGGCGTGTGGGTGAAGTGGGAGATCCGCAGGTCGGGGCGGAGTTCCCGGAGCAGTCCCGGGACGAGCGCCAGGTGGTAGTCCTGGACGAGGACGGCCGCGCCCTCGTCGGCACCGGCCGCGAGGGCCTCCGCGAAGGCCCGGTTGTAGGCGCGGTAGGCGTCCCAGCGGCGGCGGAACCCCGCGTCGAAGACGGGCTCGCGCGGGACGTCGTACAGATGGTGGTGGACGAACCACAGCACCGAGTTCGCGATGCCGTTGTACGCGTCGGCGTACACGTCCGGCGGGATGTCGAGCATCTGGACGCCCGGCTCGGAGATCCCGCGCCGGACGGCCTCCCGGTCGCCGTCCCCGAGGGCCGCGCAGATCCAGCGGCTGTCCCGCGAGGAGACGGCGCTCAGACCGGAGACCAGTCCGCCGCCGCCCCTGCGGGCGTCGAGTCCGCCGTCCTCGCCGAGCGCGTACGAGACGGGGCCCCGGTTGGATGCCACAAGCACAGTAGCCATGGGGCGAACCTAGCCCGTCCCGTAAACGCTCAAACGTACGGATACGAGACGGGGCGATCCGGCCACGGAGGGTCCTCGCCGGTGGGGCGGCGGGGCCCCGGCCTCCTCCTTCGTCCCGGAGGCCCCCGGAGCCCCTCCCGGAGCCCCCCGCCTCCTCAGTTGTCGCGTCGGCCGCGCAGGGCGGCCTTCGCCACCAGGCCCGTCGCCGCGAGGGCCAGGCCGAGGGCGCCGAGCAGCCACAGCCGCTCGCCGTGGCCGCCGGTCGCGGCCATCGAGCCCGCGTTCCCGCGCGGTCCGGGGGCCGGGTCCGCCGGGGCGGCGGGTCCGGCCGCCGCCCGGGGCTCCCCGGTGGCGTTCTTGGCGTCCCCGGCGTCCGGCCGGGCCGGGGCCGTCCGGGTGGGGAGCGCCCGTGGCGGGGCCGCCCGGGTCGGGGCCGGGCGCGTCAGCTCCGGGGCCGTCGCGCACGCCGGGTCCCCGCTGCCCGGTCCGCAGTTCGAGCGGGGCGTTCCCGCCGTGACGGCGGAGCGCAGCCGCCCGTCCCCCTCCGGCCGGTCCTTGATCCGCACCGAGTAGGTGACGGTCGCGGTCCTCCCGGCGGGAAGGGCGCCGGAGAAGGCGGTGCCGCGTTCCGTGTACGTCACCGTGCCCAGGTCCGTACGGGCGTCCCGGCGGTGGTCGGCGTCGTCGAGGACGCCCGTCAGGTCGTCGGCGAACCGGACGGCCGGGAGGTCGGCCGGGCCGGTGTTCCGCGCGGTGACGGTGTACGTGAGGACGTCTCCCGGCCGTACCGCGCGCGGGCTCGCCGTCCTGGTGATCTCCAGGTCCGGCACCGGCACGGAGAACGCCAGCCCGGCCGGTACGAAGGTGTCGCCCCGGGTGGCGAAGGACAGCTCGGCGGAGGTCGCGCCCTGCGGGACGGCCCCGTCGGGCAGGACGAACTCCTTGGCGTCGACCCCGGGGCTGTCGGCCGGGCGGGGGTCGAGCGCGCCGTCGCTCCCGCCGACGAAGAAGTTGTCGGTCTCCCCGGTACGGCCCTCGGTGACGGTCCGGCCGTCGACGCGGAAGACGTCCCCGGGGGCGTTCCGGTCGCCGTCGAAGGCGACCACGCCCGCCCGCACCGGTCCCGCCGCCCGCCGGAAGCCGTCCACGGTGACCCTGGTGGCGGGGGAGTCGGGCCGCTGGACGACGTGCCCGCCGTACACGGAGACCGTCCGCCGTACGGGGGCGAGCTCCGCGACCGGGCCGGGGAAGCGGTGGACCACGGTCAGGGACCAGCCCGCCGCGCAGCCCTTGCCGCCGGGCGCCCAGACGTTCCCGACCGTCACGCGCGCGTCCGTCCCCGAGACGCCCGCGAAGGCGGCGGTCACGTCGGACTCGCCGGTGTAGAAGTGCGGCCCCGCGCTGTCGGCCGGGTCCGTGGCCATGCTGTCGATCGAGACCGGGACCGTCGGGCCCGAGCCGATCCGGAGCACCGGGGCGGTCGTCGCCGGGGCGCCGGGCGAGGGGTCGACGTCCGCGCCCGCGAGGTCGCAGCGCCTCAGGTCGGCCCCGCCGGGACCCCGGTGCGTGCCGTCGTTCCCGCCCCAGAAGAGCCGGGCGTACGCGACCTCCGCGCCCGCCGGGATCCGCACGTGGCCGGAGCTGGAGCCGAAGCCGGGCGAGACGCCCGCCGCGTCGGTCCGCCGCATCACGAAGGCGTTGCCGCTGTCGGGACCCTGCCCCCGCGCGGCGGTCGCGCAACGGGCGGCGGCGTCCTCGGGACCGATGCTCCCGGAGTGAGCTGAGTGGATGGAGTGAGCTGGGTGGGTGGAGTGAGCCGGGTGGGCTGAGTGGGCTGAGTGGGCGGGCTGAGTGGAGTGGGTGGGATGGGTGGTGGAGGGGGCCGTGGGGTTTTTGGGATCAGCGGGGCCAGCCGGGCTAGCAGGGCTGGCGGGGCCGACAGGGCCAGCGGGGCCAGCGGGGCTAGTGGGACCGGTGGCGCCAGTGGGACCAGTAGTGCCAGTGGGCCTGGTAGGGCCCGCTGAGGAAGCAGGGCTGCGAGCGGACCCCGGGGCCCCCGGACCGGCAGCGGGCCCCTGACCCGCAGCAGGCCCCCGGCCGTCCGGGGCCCCCGGGGCGCCGTGGTCCGCCCGGTCCCCGGACGCGGGCGGGCAGCCCATGACCGTGTTGCCGAGCGTCGTGAAGTCGCCGTACAGCGAGGCCCCGTACCGCTTGCCGAAGGGCTCGACCACGTCCGCGGCGGCCCGTCCCGCCGCCGTGGAGGCGAGCGAGCCCGCCGTCAGCCCGATGACCGCGAGCACCCTGCCCAGATGGTGGTGTCTGAAGCGCATGAAAGCGAAATGTATGCAAAACACATCATCATGGGGCGTTACGCCACGCGACGGCTCGCGTACTCCGTGATTTCCACCATCGGAGGCCGCTCCTCCGTGTCCACCGCGTACGTCCGGGGCTCGAAGCCCGCCGCCCCCCGCTCGAACTGCGTCAGCCGGGGCCGCACCAGATGCCCCCGGGAGAGCCGCAGCTGCGCCGTCCGGTAGATCGCCGCCGCCATCCGGCCCAGCGCCTGCCCGTCCTGGTGCCGGTGCTTGCGCACCCCGACGTCCACCTGCGCGAGCGCGTCGAGACCCACCGTGTGCAGGGCGTCCACCAGCAGTCCCAACTCCACTCCGTAACCGACCGGGAAGGGCAGCCGTTCGAGGAGCGAGCGCCGGGCCGCGTACTCCCCGCCCAGCGGCTGCACGAAACCGGCGAGCGCGGGCCAGTGCAGGTTCAGCAGCGGCCGGGCCACCAGCTCCGTCACCCGGCCGCCCTGCCCGGGGGCGTCGCCCAGCGGACGGTCGTACATCGCCTTCACGAAGGACACCTCGGGATCGGTGAGCAGCGGCCCCACGATCCCCGTCACGAAGTCCGCCGAGAAGTCCCGCAGGTCCGCGTCCACGAAGCAGACCACCTCCCCGCTCGTCACCATCAGTGACCGCCACAGGACCTCGCCCTTGCCCGGCACGGCCGGTATCCGGGGCAGCACCGCGTCCCGCGCGACGACCCGCGCCCCGGCCGCAGCCGCCACCTCCGCCGTGCGGTCGGTGGAGCCCGAGTCGATCACCACCAGCTCGTCCACCAGCGGTGCCGCCTCCGACATCAGCTCGCGCCGGATCACGGAGACGATCTCCCCGACCGTCGCCTCCTCGTTCAGCGCGGGCAGCACCACGCTGACCCGTGTCGAGCGCTTGGCGGCGAGGACCTGATCCAGCGGCCGGTCCGCCAGGGACCAGGACCGCCGGTCCAGCCAGCGCTCCACCTCTTCCAGCACGTGATCTCCATCTCGCGGTACGGACGGCCGGTCCAAGCGTCCGGGCCTTCGGTTACAGTCTTGAACAACGCGGATGCCCGATGCACGTCGGGGTGCCGCCCGCGTCGGAGCGCAGGAACGAAGTCCAGCGCGCTTCACAATCGAATACCGCTCATCCAGAGGGGCAGAGGGAAACGGCCCGTTGAAGCCCCGGCAACCCTCCAGTCGGTCACTCGTACTCCAGCGAGGTCCCCCGGCTAGGGAAGGTGCCAAATCCGTCTCATGACGAAAAATTCGTCATGGGAAAGATGAGGAGAAAGGGCCTCCCCTCCATGGCTGTACAGACCGTCACCCCCGCGACCACCGTCGACCTCGGTCCCGCTTCCGGGCTCTCCTGTCGCGAATGCGGTGAAGTCTTCGCACTCGGACCGATCTTCGCCTGCGAGCTGTGTTTCGGCCCTCTCGAAGTCGCGTACGACCTCCCCACCGGTGACCCCGAGGCACTGCGCAAGCAGATCGAGGCCGGCCCCGCCAACATCTGGCGCTACGCCCCCCTGCTGCCCGTCCCCGCCGACGTCGCCGAGAAGCCGAACCTGAACCCCGGCTGGACCAAGCTCGTCCAGGCCGACAACCTCGCCCGCGAGATCGGCGTCGCCCCCGGCAAGCTCTTCGTCAAGGACGACTCGGGCAACCCGACCCATTCCTTCAAGGACCGGGTCGTCGCCCAGGCCCTCGAAGCGGCCCGCGCCTTCGGCTTCACCACCCTCTCCTGCTCCTCGACGGGCAACCTGGCCGGGGCCGTCGGCGCCGCCGCCGCCCGCGCGGGCTTCCGCTCCTGCGTGTTCATCCCGCACGACCTGGAGCAGGGCAAGGTCGTCATG
The DNA here is from genome assembly GCF_042754005.1 of Streptomyces sp. NPDC059247. Lineage (NCBI taxonomy): Bacteria > Bacillati > Actinomycetota > Actinomycetes > Kitasatosporales > Streptomycetaceae > Streptomyces > Streptomyces sp. NPDC059247. The sequence continues at coordinate 37,814 of NZ_JBHYZW010000022.1, read as the reverse complement.
GCCGCCGTGTACGGCGGTGAACTCGTCGCCATCGAGGGCAACTACGACGACGTCAACCGCTTCTGCTCGGAACTCATCGGCGACCCGCTCGGCGAGGGCTGGGGCTTCGTCAACGTCAACCTCCGCCCGTACTACGGCGAGGGCTCCAAGACGCTGGCGTACGAGATCTGCGAGCAGCTCGGCTGGGTCATCCCCGACCAGCTCGTCATCCCGATCGCCTCCGGCTCCCAGCTCACGAAGATCGACAAGGGTCTCCAGGAGCTCATCAAGCTGGGCCTCGTCGAGGACAAGCCGTACAAGATCTTCGGTGCTCAGGCCGAGGGCTGCTCCCCGGTCTCCGCCGCCTTCAAGGCCGGTCACGACGTGGTCCGCCCGCAGAAGCCGAACACGATCGCCAAGTCGCTGGCCATCGGCAACCCGGCCGACGGCCCCTACGTCCTCGACATCGCCCGCCGCACCGGCGGCGCCGTGGAGGACGTGAACGACGAGCAGGTGGTGGACGCGATCAGGCTCCTCGCCCGCACCGAGGGCGTCTTCGCCGAGACCGCGGGCGGGGTGACCGTCGGCGTCACGCGCAAGCTCGTCGAGAACGGGCTCATCGACCCGAACCTCACCACGGTCGTCCTCAACACCGGTGACGGGCTCAAGACCCTGGACGCGGTGGCCGACACCGCCCAGGCGACCACCACCATCCGCCCGAGCCTGGACGCGTTCCGCGACGCCGGCCTGGCCCTCTGAAAGGTTACGAAGACATGGCCGTGAACGTCCGCATCCCCACCATCCTCCGCACCTACACGGGCGGTCTCTCCGAGGTCCAGGCCGAGGGCGGGACCCTCGCCGAGGTCATCGCGGACCTGGAGAAGAACCACACGGGCATCGCCGCCCGCGTCCTGGACGACCAGGGCAAGCTGCGCCGCTTCGTCAACGTCTACGTGAACGACGACGATGTGCGCTTCGAGCAGGGCCTGGAGACCGCCACCCCGGCGGGCGCGGGCGTCTCGATCATCCCGGCGGTCGCGGGCGGCTGCTGATCCCCATCTCCCTCGAATTGCCCCCTCCGCGACAATAAGCGGAGGGGGCAATTCTATATGGTTGAGCGCGGTAGAGTTGGGGAAGTCCCCTCCGCTGCTCATGCCGGACGCATATGAGAATGCGTCCCTGCGCGACAAGAAGCAGCCAAAGTGTGTGCGCATTGTGTACCTTCTGCGCGCTTTGCCGGGCCCGAGTTGCCCCGTAACCCAGGGGAATATCCCCAATTCTTCTTTCAGCCGCGCCCAGAATTCTCGCTCGAATGACCTGTTGCAGAGGGCAGTTGGACAGATACATTCAGCCGCGGTCGACGCGTTCCGGCGCAGGGTCTGACCCGGGTCCGTGAAGTGCGGGCCCGCGCAAGGGCCAGTAATAGGGGAGTTAGGCATGGCTCAGGGCACCGTCAAGTGGTTCAACGCGGAGAAGGGCTACGGCTTCATCGCGGTCGACGGTGGTGCGGATGTATTCGTCCACTACAGCGCGATCCAGATGGATGGCTACCGCAGTCTCGAAGAAGGACAGCGAGTCGAGTTCGAGATCTCGCAGGGCCAGAAGGGTCCGCAGGCGGACATGGTCAAGCTCGCCGTCTGAGCACGGCGCGATCGGCCACTGACGCAACGCCGTCGAGGGGGCCGCATCCCCGCAAAGGGATGCGGCCCCCTCAGGCGTTTCCGGACGCCTGTGGGGGATGCGGTCCCCCCTCGGGCTTTGCCGGACGCCTGCGGGGATGCGGCCCTCTCGGGCGCTTCCGGACGCTGCGGGGACGCGGCTCGCTCGGGCTTTGCCGGACGCCTGTGAGGGATACGCCCCCCTCGGGCTTCCCGGACGCCCGTGCGCCCGCGCTCCCGCCCCGGAGCGCGCCCCCGCTCCCGCCCGGCGCCCCGGGCGCCCTCCCTTTCGCCAGGGCCCGGGGCCCGGGCCCCGGGCCCGTACGCCCCGCGCGGCTCGTGGACCTCCGTCCCCGGCTCCCGCCGCCCGCCGCCTGCCCGTTCCCCCTCTTCCCGTGCCCCTCGGGTGCTCCCGCGCGCCCTTCCGGGGGCCCCTCGCGCACCCCTTCCACGCCCCTTCCCCGCCTCTTCCCCGCCTCTTCCCCCATGTCCCGATCATCGAGAGTCGCTTGCACTCTCCTAGGTCGAGTGCTAATCATTGGCGTTAGCACTCGGCAGGTGAGAGTGCTTACGAGGATCGGGCAGACGAGGTCGCCGTCCGGGTGGGGCAAGGAACCACGCGGAACCACGGAGGCCGTCCGTCGCGGGCGTCGGCGCGGTCCTGGAGCGTTATCCACCCCATGTCCGGGAGGACCACTTCACATGGCCAAGATCATCGCGTTCGACGAGGAGGCCCGGCGCGGTCTCGAGCGCGGCATGAACCAGCTCGCTGACGCCGTCAAGGTCACCCTCGGCCCCAAGGGCCGCAACGTCGTCCTCGAGAAGAAGTGGGGCGCCCCCACGATCACCAACGATGGTGTCTCCATCGCCAAGGAGATCGAGCTCGAGGACCCGTACGAGAAGATCGGCGCCGAGCTGGTCAAGGAAGTCGCCAAGAAGACGGACGACGTCGCCGGCGACGGTACGACCACCGCCACCGTCCTCGCCCAGGCGCTCGTCCGCGAGGGTCTGCGCAACGTGGCCGCCGGTGCCAACCCGATGGCCCTCAAGCGCGGTATCGAGAAGGCCGTCGAGGCCGTCTCGGGCGCCCTGCTCGAGCAGGCGAAGGATGTCGAGACCAAGGAGCAGATCGCTTCTACGGCCTCCATCTCCGCCGCCGACACCCAGATCGGCGAGCTCATCGCCGAGGCGATGGACAAGGTCGGCAAGGAAGGCGTCATCACCGTCGAGGAGTCCCAGACCTTCGGTCTGGAGCTGGAGCTCACCGAGGGTATGCGCTTCGACAAGGGCTACATCTCGGCGTACTTCGCCACCGACATGGAGCGCATGGAGTCGTCCCTCGACGACCCGTACCTCCTGATCGTCAACTCCAAGATCTCCTCCGTGAAGGACCTGCTCCCGCTCCTGGAGAAGGTCATGCAGTCGGGCAAGCCGCTGCTGATCATCGCCGAGGACGTCGAGGGCGAGGCCCTGTCGACCCTGGTCGTCAACAAGATCCGCGGCACCTTCAAGTCCGTCGCGGTCAAGGCTCCGGGCTTCGGCGACCGCCGCAAGGCGATGCTGAACGACATCGCCATCCTCACCGGCGGCACGGTCATCTCCGAGGAGGTCGGCCTCAAGCTGGAGAACGCGGGCCTCGACCTGCTGGGCCGCGCCCGCAAGGTCGTCATCACCAAGGACGAGACCACCATCGTCGACGGTGCCGGTGACAGCGACCAGGTCGCCGGTCGGGTGAACCAGATCCGCGCCGAGATCGAGAACAGCGACTCGGACTACGACCGCGAGAAGCTCCAGGAGCGCCTGGCGAAGCTGGCCGGCGGCGTGGCCGTCATCAAGGCCGGTGCCGCGACCGAGGTCGAGCTCAAGGAGCGCAAGCACCGCATCGAGGACGCCGTGCGCAACGCGAAGGCGGCCGTCGAGGAGGGCATCGTCGCCGGTGGCGGTGTGGCCCTGCTCCAGGCTTCCTCGGTCTTCGAGAAGCTCGAGGCCGACCTCGCGGGCGACGAGGCCACGGGTGCGAACATCGTGAAGCTGGCCCTTGAGGCCCCGCTGAAGCAGATCGCCGTCAACGCCGGTCTCGAGGGTGGCGTCGTGGCGGAGAAGGTCCGCAACCTGCCCGTCGGTCACGGTCTGAACGCCGCGACCAACGAGTACGTCGACCTCATCGCCGCGGGCATCATCGACCCGGCGAAGGTGACGCGCTCCGCGCTGCAGAACGCCGCGTCGATCGCCGCGCTGTTCCTCACCACCGAGGCCGTCATCGCCGACAAGCCGGAGAAGGCGTCCGCGCCCGCCGGTGGCGGTATGCCGGGCGGCGACATGGACTTCTGATCCTCCGGGATCGGTGGTTCGTCGCTGACGCGAAGAACGGAACGAGGGCGGCACCCCCACGGGGGGTGCCGCCCTCGGGCGTTCCGTCCGCCCGCCGCTCCCGGAGGGCGGCGGGCGGACGGGTCAGCGCACGTCGATGTAGTCGGCCCACGGGGTCTGCCCGTGGAAGTGCGTGGCGTCGCCGTAGTACCGCAGGCGCCAGGAGCCGTCGACGGTCGCCTTGGCGCGGAGCGAGATCCTGCCGTTGGCCGCCGACCGGCCGCTGGCGACCTGACGCCAGGCCGTCGAGCCCTTCGCCTGGAACTGCAGGACCACGGTCCCGTTCCCGTACGTCCGCCAGGCGCCGCCGACATGGTGCTGGAGCGTGCCCGTCGTGGTGACGAGGGCGCCCTTGCGGACCGGCTCGGGACCGGTGTCCGCGTTGATGATCCGGGCCTCGGAGCGGGCGAGGCGGAAGACCCCGCTGACGGCCCCGTCGAAGAAGTCCGACTGCGGGTGCCGCAGCCGGTAGTAACCGCCCCGGCTGGTGGCCGTGACGGTCGTGGAGTAGTAGTTGCTCGCCCAGCCGGTGGCGATCTTCCGCCAGCCGGTCCGGCCGTCGGGCGAGACCTCCAGGTAGACCGCCTGGGTGTCGAAGTAGGCCTGGGAGTCGTAGACGGCGCGGAGCGTGCCCGTCGCGGTGACCTTGCCCTCGTTCGTCAGGACGCGCGAGCCCAGCAGGAACTTGGCCTCCTGGGGGTGCGCGAGCGGTCCGACGACATTGGTGGTGAACCTCTGGTACGGGTCGACCGGGGTGACCGACCAGCCCCCGGCGCGCTGCCCCGGGAGGGCGGGGATCTTCCCGGTGAAGCGCCCGTCCGCGTCGGTGGTCACGATCTTGGAGAAGGCGGTGGTGGCGACGTGGGTCCAGTCGGGGCCGACGCGGACCTGCTGGCCCGCGAGGGGGGCGCCGTTGTTCTGGGGGTCGGTCATCCGGCCGGTGACGACGGCTTCCTGGCCGGGGACGACCCTGGCCCGGTCGGCGCGCGCGGTCACGGCCACGGCGTGGGAGCGCCAGGTGTAGAGGTTGCGGTCGAACGAGAGGTTCCCGCGCACCTCTTCGCTGTTCTCGGCGTAGGAGACCCGGAACACTTCGCCGGGCCGGACGTCGGTGTACGCCTCGCCGGTGAACTCGCCGGTCTCCGAGGTGACGGGCGACTGCGCGGGGGTCTCCACGGGGGCGGTCCGCCGGATGTCGACCGTGCGGCCGGGAAGGGGCACGAGGTCGCCGGAGCCGGGCTGGACACCGGTCAGGGTCCCGGTGGGGACGGTGGTGCGGTCGTCCCAGCCGGGCTGGGAGAGGCTGAACGCCAGCTCCGGCCTGAGCGTGAAGTCGAGGACTCCCGCGTCGGCGCGGGTGTGGCGGTTGCCGCGCGAGTCGACGGCGGTGACGTCGATGGCGTACCGGCCGAGGGAGGGCAGCGTGCCGCCGTCCTCGGTCAGCTTCAGCGGCGTGTACGAGAGCCCGAACCGGCCCTTGTCCCAGGTGTATTCGGGGACGGCGGGGACCTCGATGACGGTGTCGCCCCTGCGGAGGGTCGCGGAGACCTGGGTGACCGTGGTGCCCGGGGCGTCGGTCCAGGCGCTCACCCGGAAGGAGCCGCGCTGGGCGGCCTCGGTGACGGCGGGGCCGATGCCGATCGGGGACGGGGAGGCGGCGGCCGTCACCGGGGCGGTGGCGCCGAGGAGGAGGCCCGCGGCCAGGGTGGTGGTGAGGGTCGCGGCGAGCGGGACGGAGGTCCGGCGGCGGTCAGCGCGCATCGATGTACTTGTCCTTCGTCTCGCTGTAGAACCAGCCGTTCGCGGACTGCTTCACCATGGCCCAGGTGCCGTCGCCGTAGTTGGTGGCGCGGAAGCTGAAGGAGCCGTTGGCGCCGGTGGTGATGTTCCGGGTCACCCAGTACCACTGGAAGTCGCCCTTGGGCTTGAACACGAGGGTCACCTTGGCGCCCTTGAGGGGCTTCCAGACACCGCCGGTCTGCTGCTGGAGGGTGCCCGAGACGGTCATCTTGGAGTTGACCGAGGGGCGGGCGGGGGTGATCGAGAAGGCCGAGAACCGGGTCGGGATGCGGCCCAGCCTGATGCTGCCGGTGGTCTTGGTGACGAACTGGTCCGTCTCGTAGTGGTGCAGCCGGTAGAGGGCGTTGACGTAGGCGCCCGAGGTGGTCTCGAAGGCGCAGTGGCCGCCGCCGCTCTGCGCCTTGGCGGTGGCCAGGTTGCGCCAGGTGCGGCCGTTGTCCACGGACGCCTGGAGGTGGACGGGCTCGTCGTAGCAGCCGCGCTGGGTCGCCATCCGGCCGGTGGCCGAGAGCTTGCCGTACTCGTCCAGGGTGATGCGCCAGTTGGTGAACGAGAACGGCTGGGGGACGGCGATGCCCCCTTGGTCGAAGGCGGTGGTCGTGTAGTACACCGAGGGCGCCAGGTACGTGTAGACCTGGGTGGTCGAGGTGGCGCGGGCCGGGAAGGAGAAGGTGCCGTTGGCCGCCGAGGTGCCCCGGCCCATGACCCCGTGGGTCGTCAGGGAGTGGTACGGCGGCTGGGAGGAGCCGCTGACGAGGGGCGCGCCCGCGTAGGGCTTCCAGCCGTCCTCGGTCAGCCGTTCGACGCGGCCGGTGACGGTGACGTTGGTGTTCACCGGGACGCGCCACTTGTTGAGGTTCGCGTAGATCCGGTAGGTGGTCTTCTCCACCTCGACCTCGGGGACGGCCGAGGGCCGGTTGGCCACCGTGTCGGCGGAGGCCGGGACGACGGTCGCGGTACCGCCGCCGATCTTCGCGTTGGGGGTGAACGGCAGCGAGAAGGTGCCGTCGGCGCCGGTGGTGGCCCGGCCCTTCAGGACCTTCCAGTCGTCGGCGTGGGTGTCGAGGGCGACCTCGACGGTGGTGCCGGCCGGGGCGGGCGTCACCGCGCGGGTGACCGGGTCCCAGGTGGTGGCCGTCCCGGACAGGACGACCTTCCGTTCGGTGAGGCTGGTGGTCTTCCGGTCGAAGGAGAGCCGGGAGACCCCGGTGTGCCGCTTGTGCTCGTACGTGCCGCCGGTCCACCGCTGGACGGTGCCGCCGGGCTGCCGGTACTCGACGAGGACCGGGTACGTCCCGTAGGGGGTGCCCTCGGGGAGCCGCGGCGCGGTGGCGCTGGTCTGTCCGTAGGGCAGGCCCGCGTCGGTGTCGGTCATGCGGTGTGCGAGGTCGTCGGTCGTGGCGAGCACGGCGGCGCCGGGCGCGGTGGAGGCCAGCACGCTGGCCTTGATCCACAGCGGGCTGCCGCTGATCTGGACGCCGATCCTGGCGTCGTCGGTGGTGAAGGTGCCGGACACGTCGGCCGCGTAGGCGGCCGGGGCGTGGACGACGGCGGGCGTGACGACGCCCGCCGAGAGTGCGAAGACGGCTGCGGCACGCACGAAGGCGCGCGGAAGCCTGCGCTGAGAGCGCGGCAAAGGGGACCCCCCACAGGTCGGGATGGCGGCATCGCCGGGAACCGGGCGGCCGCGTGGCAGAACTGTAGCGCTGACGTGTTGAACGTGTTCACTTGGTGGACGCGAGTGCCGGAAGTGCCGGAAGCGTCCCCTTGGCGGGGCGGCTCGGGGCGGGCCCGGCCGGGCCGCTCACACCGCCCTGAGCAGGGCCTCGGCGATCGGTTCCCCGGTGCGTCGGGCGCGCGCCAGGCCCGCCTTCACCTCGGAGAGGGTACGGGGACGGTGACCGGGTCCGCCGCAGCAGGACTTGTGGAAGCGGATGCCCGAGTGGAGCACGACCGAGAGGGCCCGCCAGGCGGAGACGTCACGGCGCTTGGGCGGTGCGAAGGCGGAACCCGCGTGGATGAGGACGCGCGCGCAGCGCGGACACCGCCGCTCGCGCTCCGGACCGTACGTCTGCTTGTACGAGGCGCGGCACGGCAGACAGACGTACGAGGTCTTGGCGTGGCCCATGGCGCCAGAGTAGGAGACCGGGGCGGGGGAGGCTCGCGGTTTTCCTGGCGGGGGGCGGCGAGGGCGGCGGGGACGCCGGGTGCGGCTGCTGGACGGCCGGGTCCGGGACCCGTACGGGAGTGCCCGTACGGGAGTCGCCTGGAGGGGGTACCAGTACGGGAGTGCCCGTAAGGGAGTGCCCGTACGGGTGCCTCCGGGCCCGGCAGGCAGGGGGCCGGGCCGGGCGCGGTCAGGCCGGGGGTGCCAGTAGTGCCGGGTCCTGGCCCGCGCGCCGGAGGGCTTCCGCCACGAAGCCGTTCGCCTTCAGTTCCTCGACGGTGGCGCGGAGGAACGCGAGCGTCCCCGGCGCGCGGCCGGTCGTCGTGCCGACCGCCTGCCGGATCTCCATGAACCGGTCCCCGATCATCCGCACGCCGGGGTTCTCCCGTACGTACGCGGTGACCGGCTGGCGGATGCCCGCGCCCGCCTCCAGGCCCTCGGAGCGGAACACGTCCACCCCCTCGTCCCCGCGCACCACCGTGGCGTGCGCCAGCGACCGGGACAGGAACAGGTCGTACGCGGAGCCCCGCTTGACCCCGATCCGTACGCCCGCCGCGTCCACGTCCGCCGCCGAGCCGAGGGCCGAGTCCTCGGGCACGACGTACACCCCCTCGATGACCACGTAGGGGGCGGTGAACGCGACCTCCTTCTCCCGCGCCGGGTCCACCGCGAGGAAGCACAGGTCCGCGCGGCCGTCCGCCATCGCCTCGAACGACTTGCGCGCCGCGTCGAAGCACAGCAGCTCCACCGGCACCCCGAGCCGCGCCCCGATCTCCCGCGCCAGGTCCACGGTGATCCCGGAGGGGTCCTCGGGGGTGCCCTGGGCCAGTACGGGGTTCCCCAGGTTGACCGAGGCGCGGAGGGTCCCGGTGGGCGCGAGGTCGGCGGCGATCTCTGCGGTGATCCCGGCGGCGATCTCTGCGGTGCGTTCGGCGATGTGGTCGGCGGCGCGGTCGGCGTTCGTCATGGGGAGGGAGTCTAGGCAACGCCCCGCCGGGCCACGGGAGGTGTCATCCCGCCGGGCCCTCAGGACCTGCGGGCCGGGCGGGTACGCCGAAGGGCCCGGCCGGAGTGTTTCCGGCCGGGCCCTCGGGGAGGTCGCGGGCTGTTTCCGCTCAGACCTTGGCGGGTTCGGGGCGCGCGGTGGGCGACGGGTCCTCGCCCGCCGTCGCCGTCACGGTGTCCGGAGCCGTGGCCCCGGCCGTCTCCCCGGCCGTCTCCGAGGCCTTCTCCGTGTCCACGTTGAACTCCTCCAGGAGCTCCCCGCTGAAGCCCCAGAAGTAGGTGGCGACGAATCCGGCCAGGTAGCCGACGAGCAGACCGCCGCCGTAGATCGCGATCGTCGAGCCCAGACCGTGGTTGCCGTCGAGGAGCGGGAAGAGCGCCCAGCCGGACGGGCCGATCGCGGTCGAGCCGACCTTGTCGCCCAACATGCTGAACAGTCCGATGAAGCCGCCGCCGAAGGCGCCGCCGACGCAGGCGGTGATGAACGGGCGGCCCAGCGGGAGCGAGACGCCGTAGATCAGGGGCTCGCCGACGCCCAGGAAACCGGCCGGGAGCGCGGACTTGATGGTGCGGCGGATGGAGCCGTTGCGGGGGAGCTTGAGGTAGACGGCCATGGCCGCGCCGACCTGGCCCGCGCCCGCCATCGCGAGGATGGGGAGGAGGACCGTGTAGCCCTGCTGCTCGATGAGGGTGGTGTGGATCGGGATGAGCGCCTGGTGCAGGCCCAGCATCACCAGCGGCAGGAAGAGCCCGCCGAGGAGGAATCCGGCCCCGGCGCCCGCGTTGGTGAGGAGCCAGTCGGCGGCCTCGCCGATGGCGGTGGAGATCTCACCGGCCACGAACATCAGGCCGAAGATGGTGACGAGACCGGAGATCAGCACGGTGAGGGTCGGGGTGACCAGGACGTCCAGGGACTCCGGCACCCAGCGGCGGCACCACTTCTCCACGTACACGGCGAGGACCGCCGCGCCGAGCGCGCCGAGGACACCGCCCTGGCCGGGCGAGAGCGTCTGACCGAAGGCGTCGATCTTGGCGACGCCGGGGAAGACGATGATCGCGGCGACCGCGCCGCCGAGGATCGCCGTACCGCCGAACTCCTTCGCCGTGTTGTAGCCGACGAAGACCGCGATGAGCGCCATGAAGCCGCTGGCCATCGCCGCGAGCGCGGGGGTGACGCCGGGCAGCCAGCCGAGGTTGACGAGCAGACCGTTGAGACCGGCGATGATGCCGCAGCCGATGAGGGCGGGGATCAGCGGGACGAAGATGTTCGCGATCCGGCGCAGGAACAGCTTGAACGGGGTCGCGTTCTTCTGCTTCCGCGCCTCCTTCAGGGCCGCTCCCTGGGCCGCCAGTTCCTCCGCGCCGGGGGCGCCCGAGGGCTCGGGCTTCGGAGCGGCGGCGATCAGGGCCTCGAACTCGGGGGTCACCCGGGCTACGGTCCCCGGCCCCAGGACGATCTGGTACGTGTCGTCCTCCACCACGCCCATCACGGCGGGCAGCGCCTTGAGGGCGTCGTCCTGGACGAGGGAGCGGTCCCGCAGGCCCAGCCGGAGGCGGGTCATGCAGTGGGCCACGGAGCTGATGTTCTCGGCGCCGCCGACGAGGGGGAGGATCGCGGCGGCTGTGGCGCGGTTCTTGTCGTCTTTGCTCATGGTGCGGTGGTGCCTTGCTGTGAGGGGGGTTCTCGCTGGTCCTGGTGGTGCGGGGGCCTGGTGTGGGGGCAGGCGGCGGGAGGCCGGTACCGGTCGGCCGGGGTGACGGTCGGCTGACCGGACGGTCAGTCGGTCGTGGGGCCGGTCGCGTGCAGCGCCGCGCGCAGGTGGCCCCGGGAGACGGTCAGCCGGTCGGCGGCCGTGGGGGCGTCGACGTCGGCGAGGATCATCAGGATCGCGTTCTTCACCTCCCCGTCGGCGGCGGTGAGGGCGGTCTCGATCTGCTCGTCCGGCGCGCCGGTGGCCAGGGCGACGATCCGCCGCGAGCGGGCCTGGAGCTTCTCGTTGGAGGCGCGGACGTCGACCATGAGGTTCCCGTAGGTCTTGCCGAGCCGGATCATGGTGATCGTCGAGATCATGTTGAGGACGAGCTTCTGGGCGGTGCCCGCCTTGAGCCGGGTGGAGCCGGTGAGCAGCTCGGGACCGGGGACGACCTCGATGCCGTGCTCGGCGGCGGCGGCGAGCGCGCTGTCCGCGTTGCAGGAGAGGCCGATGGTGAGCGCCCCGGCGGCGCGGGCGTGCTCGACGGCGCCGATGGCGTACGGGGTGCGGCCGGAGGCGGAGATGCCGACGACGGTGTCGTCGGGGGTGATGCCGAGCGCGGTGAGGTCGGCGGCGGCGAGTTCCTTGGAGTCCTCGGCGCCTTCGACGGCCTTGACCATGGCGGACGGGCCGCCCGCGATGAGGCCGACGACCTGGGCGGGGTCGGTGTTGAAGGTGGGCGGGCATTCGCTGGCGTCGAGGACGCCGAGGCGGCCCGCGGTGCCCGCGCCCATGTAGACGAGCCGGCCGCCCCGGGCCATGCGCGCGGCGGTGGCGTCGATCGCGGCGGCGATGGCGGGCAGCTCCCGGGCGACGGCGGCGGGGACGGTGGCGTCCTCGCCGTTCATGATCGCGGCGATCTCGGCGGTGGGCAGCTGGTCGATCTCGGCGAGCTCCGGGCGGAAGGCCTCGGTGGTGAGGGTGGCGAGCTGGGCGCGCAGTTCGGAGTACGTGGTGGACATGGGGCGGCTCTTTCGGGTTTCAGCGGGTGCGGGGTGAGTGCCGGTGGGCGAGGGCTTCGTACGAGGCGGCGAGGGCAGGGGCCGCCGTCTCGTACGTACGCTGGGTGACGCAGGTGAACAGGCAGTCCACGACCAGGAGTTGGCTGGTGCGGGACGACATGGCCGCGGGGCGGAGTTCGCTCTCGCGGGCGGTCGAGGTGGTCAGTACGTGGTCGGCGTACTGGGTGACGGGGCCGTCGGGGCGGCCGGTGACGGCGACGGTGGTGGCGCCGTGGTCGAAGGCCACCCGGAGCGGTTCTATGACGTCGCCGGTCGAGCCGGAGTGGGTGATGGCGATGGCGACGTCCCCGGAGCGCAGTTGCACGGCGTTGGTGACGGCGAGGTGCGGGTCGCTGTGGGCGTGGGCGACGAGGCCGATGCGCAGGAGCTTCTGGGCGAGGTCCTGGGCGACGAGGCCGGAGGCGCCGACGCCGTAGATGTCGACGCGGCGGGCGGCGGCGAGGGCGGTGACGGCGGCGCCGAGCTGGACGGTGTCGAGTCCGGCGGCGGTGTCGGCGAGGGTCTGCTGCTCGTCGTAGGCGAGTTTGGCGACGACGTCGGCGATCGGGTCGTCGACGGCGATGTCGGCGGTGACGGCGGGCGCGCGGCCGGACTGCTGCTGGGCGGCGAGTCCGGCGAGGGCGAGCCGCAGGTCGCGGTAGCCGGGGTAGCCGAGGAGGCGGGCGGTGCGGACGACGGTCGCCTCGCTGGTGCCGGTCAGTTCGGCGAGGCCGGTGACCGTGAGTGCGGCGCAGCCCGCCGGGTCTCCGGCGACGGCCTCGGCCACCCGCTGCATGGAGCGGGTCATGGAGGGCGCGAGGGTCCGTACCTTGGCCGCGAGGGCGGCGGGCGCGGGCGGCGCGTCGCTCGTGAAACTTTCCTTCACATCATTGGTCACATCTGAAAGATACTTTCGGCCGGGTGGCGTGGACAAGACCCCGACGGTCCCGGATGAGAGGGGGACCTTGGTCCCTCCCCGTACGGATTCCCGGCGACGGGTGACAATGAACCCATGGACGACATCGACACCGTGGAGCAGGCGCTCCACGCCGCCCGCGCACTGGTACTGGCCGATCTGGCGGCCCGGGACGTCGCCGCGGCCGAGGTCGTGTCGATGGTGGAGGACGCCGTGACCCACCGGCGCTGGTGGGTCGAGCAGTGGCCGGAGGGGGTCGGGTACGTCGCCGGGCTGGTCGCGCAGGACGTCCAGGACGCCTTCCTCGAACGGTACGGACGCTGGCCGCTCTGCCCGGTCTGCGCCTCCGACGACCCGCACGCCCTGGACGTGGAACCCGAACTGGGCCCGGACCCGCACTGGGTCTGCGCGAAGCGGGGCGTGGCGGTGGCCCCGGTCGGCGGCCTGAGGTGACGGGGGCGGAGTGACCGGGACCGGAGGCGGGCCGGGCCCGGGACCGGGACCGGGAGCGGACCCGGGACCGGAGGCGGACCGGTGTGACGAGTGGGACGGTGGGCGGACCGGGACGACGGCCGGGTCCGGAGCCGGAAGGCGGACCGGAATGACGAGCGGCGCGGAAGGCGGCCCCGTATGACCCTCTACATCGACCCGCCGACCTGGCCGGGCCACGGACGCATGTGGTCGCACCTGGTCAGCGACGTCTCCTTCGAGGAGCTGCACGCCTTCGCCGCCCTGATCGGCGCCCCGCCGCGCGCCTTCGAGCGGGACCACTACGACATCCCGTCCGACCGGTACGCGGACGCGGTGACGGCGGGCGCGGTGGAGGTCGGCTCCAAGGAACTGCTCCACCGCCTGACGACGGCGGGCCTGCGCAGACCGAAGGGACGCCCGGCGGGGTGAGACGGGGGCCGGTGCCAGGGTCGGGGCAGGGCCAGGGGCGGGGTCGGTGCCGATGCCAGGGCCGGGGTCGGTGTCGGTGCCGGGGATGTGAGGGTCCGGCGGTGGGAGTACGGGCCGGGGCATGGCCCGTACGAGTTCACCCGTAAGAGTCATGCCGTAGGGATCGGCCCGTACGGGTCAGCCGAGCCGGGCGGCGATGGCGCGGGCGCAGGCGAGGGCTTCGGTGCGGGTGGTGTCGACCTCGACGTCGTAGTGGACGCCCCGGTGGACGAGGTCCGCCTGCCGGGCGGCCATGCCCGGGACCCGGTCGCCCCGGGCGGTCTCGCGTCCGGTGGCGACGGCGGGTTCGCAGCGGACCCCGGCCCAGAGGACGTCCAGGTCGCCGAGGACGGCCCGCCACCGCTTCTGGGAGTCGGCGCCGCCGAGGAACACGTCGTCGACGACGACCCGGGCCCCGGCGCGTACGGTCGAGGCGATCCCGTGCGCCCAGGCCGCTTCGAGTTCCTGGAAGGCCGCCCCGACCGCGATCCCGCCGTCCGGGTCGAAGACGATCCCCGAGTCGTCGGCGTTCCTTATCGACGGGGGCAGGGAGTCGACGAACGCGTCGATCCCGAACACCAGCCACGGCCCGGGGAGCACGGTCTGGAGGCACCGCGCGATCCCGGACTTCCCGGAGCTGGAACCGCCGTTGAGAATGATCATCCGCTTCGTCACCCGGGTCACCCTAGGCAGTCCGGCCGGAGTCCGCACCGTCGTCGCGTCGCCCGGTGGGGCCTCCCGTACGGTCCGTGCCTGCCCGGAAGAGAGCCGCGAATGGCGCGCGCCGTTCTGAACTGCCTTGCGCAGAAAGGCGATTCGACTGTCGTGGCGCGAAGGCGACCGTAGGATCGGCCGAAGGAAGCGGGTCGGGGGAGACGGGGGATTCCGTGAACGGCAGGATCGGGCTGACCGAGGTCGTGGCGGCGCTCCAGGAGGAGCTCGCGGAGGCGGCGCGGGCCGGTGCCGGACGGGGCGTCCGGTTTCCCGTGGAGGGGGTGACCCTGGAGTTCCAGGTGGCCGTCACCGTGGACGCGCAGGCCGGTGGCAAGGCCAGGTTCTGGGTGCTCGAACTGGGGGCCGAAGCCGGGTACGGCAGGGAGACCGTGCAGACCGTGACCCTGCAACTGGGCGCTCCTGTCGGGCGGGACGGGGAGTCCGTGCGGATCGCCTCGCTGCCCAGCCGCGAGAGGCCCTGACCACGGTGCCCGAGAGCCGGTACGCGGTCGAGGTGCTCCACCGGCGGGGAAGCGGGACCACGGCCGAGTGGACGGTGGCGTCCGGGTACTGCGTCGGCGGACGGTACGTGCTGACCGCGGGCCACGCGGTGGGCCCGGGGAGCGTGTCCGTACGGTTCTGGGGCGGCGTGGTCCTCCCCGCCGAGGTCGTGGCGGAAGGGGGCGGCGCGGCGGATCTCGCGCTCGTGAGACTGCTCGCCGCGGTCAGCCCCGAGCCGCCGAGGGTGCGGGTGGCCCGGGTGGACACGAGTCGGGCGGCGGTCCTGTACTGCCAGGGAGTGGGATACCCCTGGTGGAAGGAGGGCGACGAACCGGCGGACGGTCCCCGGCCCCGGGGGCGGGCCCAGTTGTTCGGGGAGGTGCCCACGGCCGAGGGGCCGGTCGGCGGACAGCTGACCTTCCACATGCGCGCGGCACCCGGCGAACGCCGGGACGGCCTCGGCAGGTCGGCGTGGGACAGCGCCTCGGGCACGGTCGTGTTCGCCGGGGACGGCGGGGGCGGGGAGTTCGCGATCGGCGTGGTCATCGAGCACCGGTCGCGGGACGGGGCGAGCGCGGTCACGCTGGAGCCGCTGACGGCGGTCGACCGCATGGATCCGGCGAACCGGGCGGCGTTCCGCGGCGTGCTCTGGCCCCGGGGCGGCGGCGAAGCCCCCGGTCACGGCGGAACCGGCGGCCTCCCCGTGATCGTCGGCACCGCCTACCCCCACCCGGGCCCCCCGCGTCGCCCCGAGCGGATGTCCGTCCGCCGGATCCTCGCCGCTGCCGTCGCCGCGGTCGTCCTCGTCGCCGGGGCCCTGTGGTGGAGCGTCCGCCAGGACTCCGTGATCGACGGGCTCACCCCGGGCGAAGCCGTGAAGGTCACCCTCGCCGGAAGCACGGACCCCGGTGAGGTGGGCCTGTGGTGGGTCCTGAAGGACCCCATGCCGAGACCGGGACCGGACACCAGGATCCCCCGGCTGGCCGCGGCGTACGAGGGCGCGCCCCTGCTGGGGCAGGCCATCAGGCTCACCCTGGAGGGCAATCGGCGGAGCACGGTGGTGATCACCGACATCGGCGCGCGGATCTACGGCCGCGGGGCCCCCTACGGTGGCACCGCCTACCAGGAGGCGTCGGGGGGAAGCGTCACGGCCCTGAGCATCGGGCTGGACCTGGAGGAGGACCGGCCCCGGGCCCGTACGCTCGCCGGCGGGGACGGGAACGGCGCGACCCTCGGCAAGCACCACTTCGACGGCAGCGGTCTCACGCTGGTGCGCAAGGAGGTGGCGTCGGTGACGGTCAGCGCCTACGCGAGGCGGAGCCTGGTGCGCTTCTCGCTCGTGGTGTCGTACGCGGTGGACGGCAGGACGGGGTCCGTCGAGATCAAGGACGAGGACGGCGGGCCGTTCGTGGTGTCCGGGGTTCCGGCGCGACTGGCAGGCGCCTACTCCCGGGCCCCCGGTGCCCGCGACTGGACGGCGTCCACCACGGCCGGGTCGGACTTCCTCAAGTACGCGGTGGAGACGCGGCCCTGATGCGCCGGGACACCAAGGTCGTCGTCGGCATCCTCGTCCTGGCCCTGGCAGCGGTCGGTGCGATCGTCTGGCGTACGTACGGGTCGGCATCCGGGCGGTCGGCCCAGGACGGCCCCGGCCCGACCTTTCCCGGAGATCCGTGTCAGGCGCTGACGATCGAGGAGGTGAACACCGTCGCCGCCGTCCCCGAGGACTCGTACTACCGGACGATCCCCGTTCTGTCCTGGAACATCCCGGGAGGCGGGGGCACCCTGAACGACATGGGGCTCGCCTTCCAGACGGACCCCGTGTCCTGCCGGTACGAGCAGGACACCACCGACACCCCCGCCGATCCGGTGATCCGGGGCGTCGAGACGCGATGGGCGGCCGAGTGGAGCTACGCGCACGTTGCCGCGCGGGACTGGACGGCGGCCAGGCGCGCGTGGCTCGCCGACAACAGGTGCCGGTCCGCAGGAGGGACCGGCGGCTCCCAGGACGCCTTGTGGTGCGAGGACCACGGGCTGATCCTCCTGCGGGAAGGAAGGGTCTTCGGCTTCCGGGTGACCGACGACGTGGTACCGACCGCCGTGGGCCTTCCGGTCACCACCACGTGGTCGGAGTCCGGCGCGCGGCGGATGGCGGAGCGGATCCTCAGCCGCATCGAGAGCGGGGACTTCCCTCCGCCTCCGCCGACGGCCGGTCCGGACTCCGGCGGGAACATGATCGTCCGGGGGGTGTCCGGTTGAGCGGTGCCCTTCGTACGAGGGCGGAAGCCGCCTTCCCGGCTACGGGAGGGCGGTGGTCTCCACGGACTCCGAGGGTTCCGCCTGCTTCGCCGTCTTCCGTGCCGGGCCGTGTCCGTCGCCGGGTGTGGCCGCGCCCCGGGCCACCACCGGGCTGGACGCGTCGCGGTTCAGCCGCAGCGAGAGGATGACCGCGCCCAGGCCCACGGCGGTCATCGCGGCGCCCGCCCACGCGGTGGAGGCGTAGCCGAGGTCCGCGTCGATGACCGTGCCGCCGAGCCAGGGGCCGCCGGTGTTGCCGAGGTTGAAGGCGGCGGTGGTGGTGGCGCCCGCGAGGGTGGGGGCGGCTCCGGCGACGTTGAACATGCGGGCGTTGAGGGCGGGCGCGGTGTAGAAGGCGGAGACGCCGAGGAGGAAGGTCAGCACGACGGTGGCGACCGGGTTGGACGCGAGGAGGGCGAGGGCGGCCAGGAAGACGGTGGAGGCGGTGATGCCGGTGAGGAGGACGCCGAAGAGGTGGGCGTCGGCGACCCGGCCGCCGATCGTGGTGCCGATGACGGCGCCGATGCCGAAGAGGCCGAGGACCCCGGAGACCCAGCCGTCGTCGAGCCCGGAGACGTCGGTGAGCAGCGGGGCGAGGTAGGAGAAGGCGCAGAAGACACCGCCCGCGGCGAGCGCGGTGATCACGATCGACAGCAGGACCTGCCGGTCGCGGTAGATGGCGACCTCCTGCTTGAGGCGGGGCTTGGTCGCGGGGAGCGGGATGTGCGGGATGCGGGTGGCCACGCCGACGAGGGCGACGGCGGAGGCCAGACCGACGGCCCAGAAGGCGGAGCGCCAGCCGAGGTGCTCGCCGAGGAAGGCACCGGCGGGGACGCCGAGGACGTTCGCGATGGAGAGTCCGCCGATCATGACGGCCATGGCGCGGGCGCGGGAGCCGACCGGCACCATCGCGATGGCGACGGCGGCGCCGAGCGCCCAGAACCCGGCGCAGGCGAGGGCGCTCACGATCCGGGAGGCGAAGAGGACGGCGTAGTTGGGGGCGAGCGCGCCCGCGACCTGGCCGAGCCCGAAGACGGCGATGAGGGCGATCAGGGTGGCCTTGCGGGGGAGCCGGAGGGTGGCGACGGCGAGCAGCGGCGCGCCGACGACCATGCCGATCGCGAAGGCCGATATGAGGAGTCCGGCGCGGGGTATGGAGACGTTCATGTCCTCCGCGATGGGCGGGAGGAGCCCGGAGAGCATGAACTCGCTCGTACCGAGCGCGAAGACGGAGAGCCCGAGGATGTAGACGGCGAGGGGCATACGGGCGGCGGACGAGGACGTCGAGGACCCGGCGGAGGTTGACGGCATGACATGCGTCAACCTGCGTTTTGTCCCTGTCATTCCAGGTGTGCGGAACTTCTCGGGATACGAGACGGGGGCCCCACCGTAGGGATTCCTGTTCCTGAGGGCCCTCCTCAGACGGGTAGGTTCCAGCTCGGTCCGCCGGGCCCGGCGAGCAGCACGCGCTGGGCGTCCGGTGTGATCGAGACGCGGAACGCGGACAGGTCCGGCGAGCCGTGTCCCTCCCAGTGGCCGACGGCGTCCTCGACCGCGTCCCACAGTCGCAGTGGGCCCCGCTGGACCACTGTCCATCCACCGGCGCCGTCCGTCCGTGTCCATGCCTGCGAGCCCGTGGCGACGTCGAGCAGGATCTGTCCGTCGCCCAGTCCCAGCCGCTCGGCCGACGGCGCGGCGAGCTGGGCGACGAACCGTCCGGTCCAGTCGTCGAGGAGGGACGGGTCGATCCGGCTCGGCCGCTCCTCACCGGGAAGGAGTTCGACGGGTCCGTGCGGGGGACGGTCGTGCGGCCGGGCGGCCATGAACGACGTGTATCCGGGCAGGAACCGCCCCTCGGCCCCGCCTGAGGCGTCGGCCTTCAGGAGTGCCAGGCCATGGCCGAAGCCCCATCCGGCGAGGGTGACCAGGAGGGTTCCTCCGGGCTCGACCTGCCGGAGCAGACCGTACGGGACGTGCCGCATCGAGCAGAAGGCGATCACGACGTCGTACGGTGCCCGCTCGGCGTGGCCACGCAGCCCCTCACCGGTGATGAGCGTGGGGGAGTGACCCGCTTCGGCGAGTGCCGTCCGTGCCCGCTCGGCGGCGTCCGGGTCGGTCTCGATCGCGGTGGTGTTCGCGGCACCGGCGATCTCGCAGACGCAGGCGGTCGAGTATCCGGTGCCCGCACCGATGACGAGCACGCGATGCCCGCGCCGGACACCTGACTGCTCGACCATCCACAGGACGAGGCCGGGCAGGGTGGAGGACGATGTCGGTGTCCCCCCGGTGACGGGTCCTGCGGCGTGTTCGGCGAGGACTCCGTCGAGCTGTGTGACCCACGTGGTGTCCTCGTACGCGAGACGCAGCCATTCCTCGGTGGTCGTCTCGGCACGCCGTACCGGTGTCCACACGGTGACGCCCGGAGGCGCGCTCGCCCGGTAGACGGCGGGTCCGAGGAAGACCTCACGAGGTACGGCGCCGCCCGCGCGCCGCACGTCGGTGTCGCGCAGTCTTCCGTCGGCGACGAGCCGTTCGATGAGCCGACGCCGGGGGAGTGCCGCGAGGTCGGGTGCGTCATCAGCCATGAGGAGTGCCTTTCCGGAGCGTGTCGGCGAGCGCGTGTGCGATGGCGCGGCTCGTGGCGTCGTCGACGAAGGCCCATTGGCCGTTCGGGTTGCATTCGAGGAACCACCATCGGCCGTCGGCGTCGAGGGCGAAGTCGAAAGCGCCGAAAGTGAGCCCGAACGCGTGCAGGTACGACCGGACGGCCGTTCTCACGGCGCCCGGCACGGCGACGGGAGAGCACCTGATGCGGCGCTGGTCCCGCCGCCAGTCGAGGTGGTCGCCCTCGTCGTCGATCCGGGTCGCGAAGAGTTCGTCCCCCACCGCGGCGACCCGGATGTCCGCGGTCTTCGGGACACATGCCTGGAAGAGGTGGGGACAGAGCGCGATCGAGGAGCCGAGCTCGTCGGCTTCCACGGTGTGGACCCAGATGGTCATGTTCCTGCCGTCCGGGCCGGGCAGGTGTACGCCGTGGACGGGCTTGTAGATCACCCGCTCGTGCTCGCGTGTGAACCCCCTCGCTTCCTCAAGGCTGTTGGTGACCAGGCTGTCGGGCACGGCGAAGCCGACGCGGACGGCGGTGGCGAGCTGCGCGGCCTTGTGCTCGGCGGCGCGGTTCCGCAGGGGATGGTTGAGGTGCAGGGCGCCCGGGAGCGCGGTCAGGATGCCGGTGTAACCGGCACGGGACTGCTCGATCCCGAACCGCTGCTCCGGAGTCACTGCTCGTCGGGCGTCTCCGTACGGGGACGGGCGCCGCCAGTAGACGGAGCGGACGGCCGCCAGATCGATACGGCGCGTCGAAGTGACCAGGCCGCCGGTGAGTCCGGCGGCCCCGACCCGGGCACTCATCCGGGCGCCGCCGCGCAGGTCCACGGCGGGGTCGAGCCGTACGACCGGGACGCCCCGGTCGTACAGCTCGCGCAGCACCAGATCGGCCGTGACGTCACCGAGTGCGGTGATGACGAGGACGGGCGCGTCGGGCATGTCAGTCCGACGCGTGGTCTTCGAGGGCGTCCGTGTCGGCGGGTTGCGGAGGCCGGGTTCCCCCGCCGTCGGCGCCCGTGGCGGTCGCGGTCGCGGTGGCCGTGTTCGTACCGTGCTCACCCATGTCGACGCTCCACCCGTCGGGGCCGAGGTAGCGCGTCGTCTGCGTGACGGGGTCGATCTCGATCCGGGCGTACGGCACCGGGACCGTGAGGACGTAGGGGGCCAGCCGTTCCAGGCCCCAGGGCTTTTCCGTGGTGGCCGGCGGACGATTCTCGTATCCGTCGGGTCCAGTGGAGTACGCGGTCCGGTCCTCGACGTGACGCCTCAGCCTTTCCCGTCCGCCTGTCGCTTCGGCTCCGAGCGCTCTGCTCGGTGCACCTGTGATCGAGTCGGCCATGAGGGGAACTCCTCTCGGGAGGCAGTCGGCTGGATTCCCAACGCCCGTAACCTGTGCGGTCGCTGGTCGTTCTCGCGTCTTGAACGTACGGTCGGCGCGGGCTCGGCAGGACTGACTGGCAGTACGTGTTCAGGAGCATGGACGCTCTCAGGGGGCTGCTCATGATGGCGAAACCGCCTGCAACAGGACGCGCGGTCCATGGGGCTGTCGCGGGGTTCGTGCTCCGCTCGGCCCGGGAGAGCATCCCGTACACACAGGTGTCCCTGGCCGAGGTGCTGGAGGTGGACCTGGGCACGCTCCAAGGGTGGGAAACGGGACGTAGGCCCTTGGCGAATGTGAAGGCCGGAACACTGCTGCGGCTCAGGCGTCGGCTGGGGGCTCTGGGGGCGGACTCCGCCGTCGTCGGCTTACTGGATCCGGCCATGGACGCCGATCAGATCATCGGTGCGGCGCTGGATCCCCGGGGGGACATCGGATCGCATCCGCTCGCGGCCTGGGTGCACACGCAGGATACGGCCCACATGCTGGCCTGGGCTCTGACGGGCGCGGTGCCACCGGTCCTGCGGGACCGTGTGCCTCTTCCGAGGCGAGGGCCCGTCGCTGAGGCCCCGCTGTTGGGAGCGGTGGACAAGGCGCGGTTCTTCGACCACCTGAGGGAGACGGCCGAAGCGGCCCGGAGTCCTCGTGGCGGCGCGTTGCTGCACCGCCAAGCCCTCTACCTGGCCTCGTACGACCGTGGACCTGAGGCCGCCGCGTGGACAGCCCACGCACTGCACACCCGTCGCGGGGTGCTCATGCGTCAAGGGTGGTCGGAACACTGGGCGGAAGCGCGATCCATCGCGACCGCGCTGGCCCGGTTGGGAGATCCGCAGCCTCTGCTGGACTTCATCGAACGTTCCCTGGCCGACGACGACATCGCGGAAGCGGCGAACCTGAACTACTGGGCGTACTGGCTGGGGAGTGTCCGGCTGCCCCAGCCCGATGATCGGTTCATGCGCGACCAGGAGCTTTCCGACTGGGATCCCGTCACGCTTCTACGCGGGCTGGCGCGAGGCCTGAACGACGCCCCGGGCTATGTCGACCTGCACATCCACACCCTGTGGGTCCTCCTGGTCGAACACCCGTGGTTGCCCAAGGCGTCGCCGACGACCGCGACTGTCCTGGCCGAGAGGATCGGCCAGTTGCTCGACGGGAACGGGACCTCCGGAAGGACCCGGCGTGAGCTTCGGGCCGTGCACTACGTTCTGGATGATCGCATCTGACACCGGAGGTCACGGCATGACGGACGAGACGGCGAACGCCGAGGGCACGGCCGGGTTCATCTTCGAGATGGGGGTGCTGAAGAACGCCAGGCGCACCGGGTGGTGGTTCACCGGGAACAACCAGCCCGAGTCGATCGCGGAACACTCGTTCCGAGTGGGCGTCATCGGGGCGGTGCTGGCGATGATGGAGGGCGTGGACCCCGCCAGGGTGGCGCTGATGTGCCTGTTCCACGACACCCAGGAGACCCGTATCGGGGACATCCCCCACATCGGCCGCCGGTATCTCGACGCGGCCACGAACCAGACGGTCACCGCGGACCAGGTCTCCGCCGCGCACCCCGCCGTGCGGGACGGCGTGCGGGACGTCGTCGAGGAGTACGAGGCCAAGGAGACGCCGGAGGCGGTCGTCGCCCGCGACGCCGACAAACTGGAGTGCCTCGTCCAGGCGGTGGAGTACCGGGCGCAGGGGAACACCCTCGTCCAGGACTGGATCGACACCTCCCTGGGCAGTCTGAGGACCGACTCCGCTCGGGTGCTCGCCGAGGCCGCGTTGACCATGTCCCCGCTCCAGTGGCGCACGACGTTCTTGAGGTGAGCGGCCGGTGCCCGCCGGGGTGTGGCTCCGCGCGTTCCGGTGGGCCACGACTCCCTTTAAAAGACCTGGGAAAGAACCCTTCCTTCCCACCCTCCCTCCCCCAACTGCCGTGCTCACACGAACGGGTGACAGATTGTCCGGTCAGCGGACGAGTGGGGTACGGTCGGTTCGTCCGACTGGCATATGCAAGTCGGCCCCCGTCGGGACTGGCATCCCGGCGAGGGCCTGACCGATCAGGAAGAAAGCACCTTCCCAATGGCTTGTTCGCAGTTTAACGCGACCTCTTCTCCCATTTCTCCTCTCTCTGGGATTGCTTCCGAAAAGCCATGCTCAGGAGTGATCAATCTGTCGCACGGTCATGAGGAACGCTTCACCGTGGTGGGAAACCACCTCGCCCAGCATCCCGACCTCTCCGCCGCGGCGATCGGGCTCGGCGTCTACATCCAGTCGCTCAAGGCGGGCGACGACGTGAGCGTCAAGGCGCTCGCCCGGCGGTTCCGCGAAGGCGAGATCACCATCCGGCGGGCCCTCAACGAGCTCGTCGCCACCGGGTACTTGGAGCGCAGGCGGGTGCCGCTCGGGGGCGGCCGGTTCGCCACGAGGATCATCTCGTACAGCAAGCCCGGCTGCGGCACGGTGACCTTCGGGCCCGACGGCCAGTACTTCCTCCACGAGGCCCGCCCCGAGCCTCAGCGAAGGACCAAGCGCCAGGTCAAGGGCGTGCCCGAGCCCGAACCGGAGCCCGAACCAGCCGCCGCACCCGGGTCGGTCGCCGTATCCGGGCCGGAGCCCGTATCCGGGTCGGTCGTCGTACCCGGGTCGGTCGTCGTACCCGGGTCGGCTGCGGCACCCGGGCCGGAGCCCGTACCCGAACCACCCCCCGTGGCCGAGCCGGTGCCTCTGCCCGCGCCCGCACCGGACCTCGGGGCCGTACCAGCCTCGCGGCGCCTCGCGCCCCCGGGCGGGCCGGAGCCCGGCTCCGGCGCGCCACCCGCCCCCGTCCGGGCGTCCGTCCCCGCGCTCGGGATCCTCGCCGGGCTGCGGGCCGTCGATCCCCGGCTGCTGCTCTCCGCGCGGGACGTGCACCGCCTCGCGCCCCTGGTGGACGTATGGCTGGATCGCGCGCTGTCCGGCGCTCAGGTGACCCAGGCCCTCACCGCCGGACTGCCGCCCGTCTCCGTACCCGTGCACCATCCCGCCGCGTTCCTCGCGTACCGCCTCCGGGTCTTCCTCCCGCCACCGTTGCCGGAGGCGGCGGGGCCCGGGGAATCCCCCGCCGCACTGCCCCTGATCACCTGCGACGGCTGCGAACGGGCCTTCCGGAGCCACGATCCCGAAGCCGTCTGCGCCGACTGCCGAAGAGCCGCCGACGAAGGCGCCGCGCGCGGTCGCGGTGGCGGCCGGAGCGTCGCCTGACCGACTGCGGTCCGCTCCCCGGCGGCCCACCGGCCGATGGATCTCAGCCGCCCGTCCCCGCCGCTTCCCCGGAGAGTTCCGCGATCTCCCGCGCCACGTTCTCCCGCGCCCGCGCCTCCCACACCGCCGCCCCGTACGGGGTGCGGAAGAGGCGCGGCAGGGACAGGAGTTGGCGGAGGACGGCCGCGCGGCCCTCCCGGTAGGCGTCCGGCGGGACGAACGCGTACTCCTCGCGGATCGCCGCCGCGTACTCCCCGTACGCGTCCGGATCGCCCGCGAGGACCGCGAGGTCCGCGTCGCACAGGGTCTCGCCGTTCAGGTCGCCCCCGGCCGGGTCGTGGGTGGTCGTCAGGCGGACCAGACGGGCGACCTCCGCCACCTCGCGCGGGGTGAGCCCCGCCTCGGCGAGGGCCCGTTCGGCGAGCGCCGCCGAACGTTCCTCGTTCTCCGAGCGGTCGGGGCGGTAGACCACGTCGTGGAACCAGGCGGCGAGCCGCACCAGCTCCAACTCCCCGCCCTCGCCGCCCTGGTCGGCGAGTTCGTCCACCCGGTCGAGGACCGCGCGGAGGTGGTCGACCGTGTGGTACCGGCGCTGCGGCTCGGCCCAGCGGGCGAGGAGATCGAGCCCGTACGGGGCGGGATCGGGGCCCCCGCGCCCCGCACGGGCGGCGAGCAGGGTGGTGTTCCAGCGCCGGAGGAGCGCGGGGTCCTGGTCTGCGGTCATGGGGGCATTGTGCCCGCCGGGGGACGCGGTCCGAAGGCGCCTCCGCTCGGACGGGGTCCCCTTCGGGGGGTGAGGGCCCGCCCCCGCCCGAGGGGCCCCGGCCTGGGGTGCGTGGTGTCCGCCGGGCTTCCCGGGGTGGGTGGAGCGGGTGGTTCCCCGGGGTGTCGGTGGGCCTTCGGGGTGGGTGGAGCGGGTGGTTCCCCGGGGTGTCGGTGGGCCTTCGGGGTGGTCCCGGTGGGCTCTCCCGTACGCCTCCTGACGGCTCCTCACCTCACTCTTACATACCCCCCATGGGTATGCTACGGTGCTCCGCAAAGGTACCCCCTAGGGGTATGCCCCGGCGGTGTCCGGGGGTCGTCGCGAGTGAAGGGTCAGGGCAATGTCAACCGTCAATCCCCGGCGCTGGTGGGCACTTGTCGTGCTCGCCGCCGCACAGTTCATGGTCATCATGGACACGTCGATCATCGGGGTCGCGCTCCCCGAGATGCAGAAGGACCTGGGCTTCTCGCAGGGCGAGCTCCAGTGGGTCTTCAACGCGTACGTGATCGTCTTCGGCGGCCTCCTGCTCCTCGGCGGACGCCTCTCCGACCTCATCGGGGCCCGCAAGATCTTCGTCACCGGCTGGGCGATCATGATCGTGGGCTCGATCCTCGCCGCCGCCGCCCAGACCGCCTGGGTCGAGATCGCGGGCCGCGCCGTCCAGGGCGTCGGCGGTGCCCTCATCGCGCCCGCCGCGATGACCCTGCTGATGATGCTCTTCATGCACGACCCGAAGGAGCTCGGCAAGGCGATGGCGCTCTACGGTGCCGCCGCCCCCGCCGGTGGTACCGCGGGTGTCTTCCTCGGCGGCGTCTTCACCGAGTGGGCCGCCTGGCAGTGGGTCTTCATCATCTACATCCCGATCGGTCTCGCGACCCTCGCCGCCACCAAGATCCTCCCGAGCGTCGCGTCCCGCCGGGGCTCCGTCGACGTCCTCGGCGCCGTCGCCGTCACCGCCGGACTCGCGCTCGCCGTCTTCGCGGTCGTCCGCGCCCCCGAGGTCGGCTGGGGTTCCACGGGCACCGTCCTGCAGCTCATCGGTGCCGTCGCCCTGCTGATCGTCTTCTTCCTCATCCAGAAGAGCATCCGCGAGCCGCTCATGCCGCTCAGCGTCTGGCGCGTCCCGCGCCTCGGCTCCGCCAACCTGGCGATGACGCTGCTCGGTGCCGCCTGGATCCCCATGTGGTACTTCCTCAACCTCTACCTCCAGCAGGTCCTGGGCTACGGCGCCTTCGCGTCCGGCGCCGCCCTGCTCCCGATGACCGTGCTCCTCATGATCTTCATGACGGCCATCACCGCCCGGCTCATGGGCAAGTTCGGGGCCAAGCCGCTGATCGGCACCGGTCTGCTGGTCCTCGCCGCCGGTCTGGTCTGGCTCGCGGCCGTCCCGCCCACCGGCACCTTCCTGATCGACGTCCTGCCCGCCTCGCTGGTCGCCGCGCTCGGCATGTCCCTCGCCTACATCCCGGCGATGATCGCCGCGATGTCCGGCGCCCCGCAGGAGCAGGCCGGTCTCGCCTCCGGCATCGTCAACACCACCTACAACGTGGGCTCCGCCCTCGGTCTCGCCGCGCTGACCGCCGTCGCCATGTCGCAGGGCGCCGACAAGCTCGGTGACCTGCCCGCCCTCACCGACGGGTTCTCGTCCGCCTTCATCGGAGCCGCGATCATCGCCGCCGTCGGCGGTGTGATCACCCTCCTCGTGATGAAGGGCGACAAGGCCGCCGCCGGTGCTCCCGCCCCCGCTCCCGAGGGCGAGAAGGTCTCCGCTTGACACACCGGGCGCGCGTGACCGCGTGTCGCCCGCAGGGGTCGCCCGACGTCCACCCCAGGACGTCGGGCGGCCCCTTTCCCGTACCCGGGACCCCTGCCTGGACCCCTGCCCGTACCTCTGCCCGGACCCCTCCCCGTACCTCTGCTTGGACCCCTCCCCGCGCCCCTCCCCGTACCCCCGTCCGTACGCCTCCCCACATACCCCTACCCCGTATCCGAGCATCGCGAGAAGGAGCACGTCATGGAGTTGAACACCCGGGCCGTCCACGTCGTCAACGAGCCGTTCCCGGAGGGCAGTCGGCCGCTCTCCGTGCCGCTGGTGCAGTCCTCCGCCTTCGCCTTCGAGTCGGCCGACGAGCTGGCCGGGGCCATGGCCGGTCCGGACGGTCCGTACGTCTACGGCCGCCGGGGCAACCCGACCGTGCGGTCCCTGGAGAAGACCCTCGCCGGACTGGAGGGCGGCGCCGGGGCCCTCGCCTTCGCCTCCGGGATGGGGGCGATCAGCGGGGTGCTGCTCGCGCTGCTGCGGCCGGGCGACCGGGTGGTCGCCCAGCACACCCTGTACGGCGGGACGCACGCCGTCCTCGGCGACCTCGCCGAGCGGTACGGGATCGAGACCGTACGGATATCCGGCGACGACCCGGCCGAACTGGAGGCCGCCGCCGTGCACCCCGCGACCCGGCTGCTCGTCCTGGAGACGATCGCCAACCCCACGGGCCGGGTGCCCGACCTGCCGGGGCTGCTCACGACGGCCCGCGCGCTCGGGGTGACGAGCGTCGTCGACAACTCGCTGGCCTCGCCGGTGCTGTGCAGGCCCCTGGAGCACGGCGCCGACATCGTCGTGCACTCCACGACCAAGTACCTTTCGGGCCATTCCGACGTCCTCGGCGGCGCCGCCGTCTTCGCCGACGACGCGCTGCGCCGCGCGGTGTGGCCCCGGACGGTCGAACTCGGCGCCTGCGCGGACCCGTTCGCGGCCTGGCTGACCCTGCGCGGGATACCCACCCTGCCGCTGCGGATGCGGGCGCACTGCGCCGGGGCGGCGGTCCTCGCGGAACGCCTCGAACGGCGCCCCGGGGTCACCGCCGTGCACTACCCGGGGCTGCCCGGCCACCCCTCGTACGAACGGGCCGGGAAGCTGCTGTCCGGCGGCGGCGGGCTGCTGTCGTTCGAGCTGGCGGGGGGCCGGGAGGCGGGCCGGGCGTTCATCGAGCGCGTACGGCTGGCCAGGTTGGCGCTCTCCCTCGGCGGGGTGGAGACCCTCGTGACGCACCCGGCGTCCACCTCGCACCGGGAGCTGGACGGAGCGGCCCTCGCGGCGGCCGGCATCGGCCCCGGGCTCGTCCGGATGTCGGTCGGCATCGAGGACGTCGAGGACCTGTGGGCAGATATCGAACAGGCCCTCGGATAGGGGATCTTCGTGCGGGTTTCCGCGCCCCGGGGTCCTTCTTTTGGGTTGACAAAATAAATGGTCGATTCGTATATTGGGGTGTGCCAGGGAAATACCACTCCTAGGTCAAGGGGGGCGCGAGATGCGCTACTTCGAGGACTTCCGGCCCGGCGACGTCCACGAGCTGGGCACCGTCACCGTCACGGCGGAGGAGGTGCTGGAGTTCGGCAGGCGCTTCGACC
Organism: Streptomyces sp. NPDC059247; assembly: GCF_042754005.1. Lineage (NCBI taxonomy): Bacteria > Bacillati > Actinomycetota > Actinomycetes > Kitasatosporales > Streptomycetaceae > Streptomyces > Streptomyces sp. NPDC059247. Next base: position 9,325 of record NZ_JBHYZW010000022.1, on the reverse strand, counting down.
CGCAGCCCTTCCACACGGACCCCGAGCGTGCGGCGGACTCGCAGTTCCGCGGTCTGATCGCCAGCGGGTTCCACACCCAGGCGATGTTCATGCGCCGCTATGTCGACGGGATGCTCGCCTACAGCGCCTGTATGGGCTCGCCCGGCATCGACGAGGTCCGCTACCTGCGGCCCGTCCGCCCGGGTGACACCCTCACCGCGCGCGTCGAGATCCTCGGCATCACCCCGTCGCCGTTCAATCCCGCCACCGGCACCGTCAAGCCCCGGTGCACCCTGGTGGCCTCCGACGGGACGGCCGTGTTCAGCATGATCCTGCACAGCATCTTCCGCCGGCGCCCCGCCGAGTCCGACGCCGACCATCTGTCGTCGATGCCCTCGGCCCAGGACCCCGTCGGCTGCGTGCGACCGGCCAAGACCTGTGTCCCGGTCATGAGTGCCTGACGGACCCCGTCCGGCAGGCCCCTGAACACGGCCGTCCGTTATCACCGCACCACCCGTCACCGCACCACCTCTCCGCACCACGTCGGGGCACCTCCGTGCCCCGACGTGGCTCCGCACCTCCCCGTACACCCGCCCAAGTGAAGGGAGACCTCCTGTGGAGGCCGTATCCCGCACCGCCCAGTGGACCGCCGCCGCGCGCGCCCTGGAGACCGAGCGCGAGGACCGGCTGTTCGCCGATCCCTACGCGCGCACCGTCGCCGACCGGATCGGCTTCGAACTGCTCGATCGCTACGCCGGGGGCGGCACCGTGCCGTTCCTCGCCATCCGCACCACCTACCTCGACCGGGCCGTCGTCCGGACCGTGCGGGAGCGCGGCATCCGCCAGGTGGTGTTCCTCGCCGCCGGTATGGACACCCGCTTCTTCCGGCTGCCCTGGCCCGACGGCGTCACCGTCTACGAGCTCGACCGCCCCGCCCTCCTGGAGGCCAAGGCGGAGATGCTCAAGGACGAGCCGCGGCCCGCCGGGCGCACCCGGATCACCGTCCCGGTCGACCTGACCCAGGACTGGACCGGCCCCCTCAAGGAGGCGGGCTGGAAGAGCGAGGAGCCCGTCCTGTGGGTGGTCGAGGGACTGCTGTTCTTCCTGCCGGAGCAGGCCGTACGGACCCTCATCTCCACGCTCTCCGCGCACGCCGCACCCGGCTCCGTGCTGCTCGGCGACGTCATCTCCAAGGCCGCCCTGGACAATCCGCTGGCCCGCTCCTTCATGAACGCGCTGGAGGAGGACGGCAACCCGTGGCTCTTCGGCACCGAGGAGCCCGAGGCGCTGCTCGACGACTGCGGCTGGGCCGTGCGGGAGGTCCGGCAGCCCGGTGAGGACGGCGCCGACTTCGGCCGCTGGCCCTACCCGGTCCCGGCCCGCACTGTGCCCCGCGTGCCCCGCTCCTTCCTGTTCACCTGCGATCTCCCCACGTACGAGGAGGAGAAGGCCGCATGAGCGCCCACGACTTCCACCAGAGAGTGATCAGCGACGCCGGTGCCGCCGTGCGCGGCCTGACGGTCTCCCTCGGCCAGCGCCTCGGGCTCTACCGCGCGCTCGCCGAGCAGGGCCCGCTCACCGCGCCCCGGCTCGCCGAGGTCACCGGCACGGACGGGCGGTACATCGAGGAGTGGCTGCACGCGCAGCTGTCCGCCGGATACGTCGAGCGGCACCCCAGCTCCCTCACGTACACCCTGCCCGCCGACCACGTCGAGGTCCTCGCCGACCCGAAGGCCGTCACCTACGCCGCCGGGTTCTTCACCGCCCTCAAGGCGCTGTACGCCACCGAGGACCTCCTCGTCGACGCGTACCGCACCGGCGACGGCGTCGGCTGGGCCGAGCACGACGCGGCCCTCGACACCGGCATGGGCTCCTTCTTCCAGCCGACGTACGAGCACAAGCTCGTCTCCGAGTGGCTGCCCGCCCTGCACGAGGTCACCGGCAAGCTCGACGCGGGCGGCACGGTCGTCGACGTCGGCTGCGGCGTCGGCCACACCACCCTCCTCATCGCGCGGGCCTTCCCGAACGCCACCGTCCACGGCTTCGACTACTCGGAGGAGGCCATCGCCATCGCGCGGGAGCTCGCCGAGGAGGCCGGGCTCTCCGACCGGGTCGTCTTCGAGGTGGCCTCCGCCGACGACTACCCCGGCTCCGGCTACGACCTGGTGTGCTTCTTCAACGCCCTGCACGACATGGGCGACCCGGTCGCCGCCGCCCAGCACGTCCACAAGTCCCTGGACGCGGACGGCACCTGGATGCTCGTCGAGTCGAACGTGTCCCCGCAGGACGTGGACGCCCAGACCCCCGCCGCCCGCATGTTCATGGCCCTGTCCGCCGTCATGTGCCTGCCCGTCGCGGTCGCCCAGCGCGGCCCGCACGCGCTCGGCAACCACTCCGGGGAGAAGGCGTTCCGGGGCATCGCGGAGGAGGCCGGCTTCACCCGCTGGCGCCGTGCGACGGAGACCCCCGTCAACGCGGTCTACGAAGTCCGGCCGTAACCCGATCCCGAGGAGCGATGTCATGGGCGTCACCGCCCCCCTGCCGGTCACCGACCGGTTCATGGAGGTCCTGGAGCGGCTCAGCGAGCGCTCCGTGGAGGACTACTACAACCCGTACCAGACCTTCCAGTGGCCCGAGACGCTGGAGGAGAACCGTTTCTGGATGACGCCGGAGCTGCTCACCGTCTACGGCACCGAGCACTACGACACCCTCGGTGAGGAAACGCTTCAGCGCCTGTCGAAGTGGGAGTCCATCAACTTCTACAGCCTCAACGTGCACGGCATCCGCGAGCTCCTCATCGAGGTCGTCGGCCGGATCCACATGCCGGGCTTCGAGGTCCCCTCGGACTTCTTCCACCACTTCATCGGTGAGGAGAACGAACACATGTGGTTCTTCTCCGAGTTCTGCCGCCGCTACGGCAACAAGATCTACGGCTCCACCGGGATGCGCGCCGACGCCGCCTGGGAGCCCGAGGTCGAGAACTTCCTGGTCTTCACCCGCATCCTCTTCTTCGAGGAGCTGGTCGACCACTACAACTCCCGCATGGCGAAGGACTCCTCGCTCTGCCACACCATCCGCGAGGTCAACCGCATCCACCACCAGGACGAGTCCCGCCACATCGCCTTCGGGCGCGAGCTGGTCTCCCTCCTGTACGGCCGGATGTGTCAGTCCGTCGGCGCCGAGCGGGTCCGCGAGGTGGAGGCGTACCTCAAGCGGTACGTCGTCTACAGCATCAACTCCCTCTACAACCCGCACGTCTACCGCGACGCCGGGATCGCCGACCCGCTGGCCCTGCGCAACGCGCTGGTCGCCGACGGGAGCCGCCGTCCCCACGAGCGCAAGGCGATCCGCAAGCCGCTCGCCTTCTTCCTGAAGACCGGGATCTTCTCGGACGACACGCTGCCCGTCGTCTGAGGCAACCGCGAGACCTCCCACCCGAGAGGTGAAGAGATCATGACCGTGACGACCCCCGCACCCGTCGGGGCCCCCGTGACCGGCGGGGAGACCAAGGCCGAGACGAGGGGCGACCGGCCCGGCACCAGCCGGGGCCTGCCCTCGCTCGGCCCGGAGGGGACCCGCCTGCTGCGGCTCCTCGACGACACCTTCGAGAGCTGGGGGGTGACCGCGGGCGCCCGTCCGATGACCATGCCCCCGCTCCTCCCGGCCGCCGACCTGGCCCGACTCGACTACTACGACAACTTCCCGCACCAGGCCGTCGTCGCCACCCCGCTCGACCTGGACCGGCGGGCCACCGAACCCTTCTCCGCCGACACCGGGCACTTCCCCAGCGCGGCGCTCCAGCCGGCCTCGCTGGGACTGCCCTCGGCGTCCTGCTACGCCGTCTACCTCGACCACCAGGGCACCCGGGTCGCCGACGACACCCTCGTCACGGTCTGCTCCTGGTGCTTCCGCAAGGAGACCCACTACGAGGGGATGCGGCGCCAGCTCGGCTTCCGCATGAGGGAGATCGTCGCCATCGGCGCGCCCGACCACGCCGAGTCCCACCTCGCGGACTTCACCACCCGCATCCAGGCCTTCGCCGCGGCGCTCGACCTGCCGCTGCGCAAGGAGGCCGCCTGCGACCCCTTCTTCGACAAGGGCAGCTCGAAGGCGCTCCTCCAGCGGCTCACCCCGGTGAAGTACGAGTTCCTGTACGAGGACCTGGCCATCGCCTCGGTCAACACCCACCGGAACTTCTTCGGCGACCGGTGCGACATCACCCTGGCGTCGACCGGCGGACCGGCCTTCACCAGCTGTGTCGCCTTCGGCCTGGAACGCTGGCTGTCCGCTCTCACCCGGCGCCACGGCAGCTGGGAGGTCGCCCGCGAGGCGGTCCTCGACGCGAACGCCCGCCTGCGGGCCGGTGCGAGTGGCGCGGCCGGGCCGGTGATCTGACGTGCCGGCCCGTCCCGCCGCCCCGCCGGCGGGCGGCCTGGGGTGGGCGAACCTCGGCATGGACATCGTGTCCGTCAACCGTGTCCGCAGGCTCCTCGCCCAGTACGGCGAGCAGTTCTTCGAGCGGATGCTCACCCCCGGCGAGCTCGCCGACTGCCGCACCTCCTCCGGGCTCGACGTACTGAGCCTGTGCGGGCGGATCGCGGCCAAGGAAGCGGCCTTCAAGACCTTACGGGTCAGGGGCAGGTTCCTGCCCTGGCCGGAAATCGTCGTGCGGCGTTCCGAGGGCGGCTGGCCGCTCGTGGAACTGCACGCCTCGGCGGCCGAGATGGCCGCCGAGTCCGGCATCACCGAGATCACCGTGTCCATCAGCCACGACGTGGACTACGCGGTGGCGGTGGCCGCTCCGATCATCGCCCCCACCCCTTACGTGTCCAGCAGCAGCAGCTAAAGGAGAGCAACCATGGCCGACGGCCTGCAGACGGTGAAGAACTGGATCCTGGAGCGTCACCCCGAGCGCGACGACATCGCGTCCGACCTGGACCTCATCGAGAACCGGCTCATCGACTCCCTGTCCTTCGTCGAGTTCGTCTTCCTGCTGGAGCAGGAGAGCGGCACCGCCATCCAGATGGAGACCCTCGAGGTCGAGTCCATCCGCACCCTCGGCGCCATCGCGCAGCACTTCTTCAAGGCCCCGGTGGAGGTCCAGGCATGAGCCGCCGCCTGTTCACCTCGGAGTCCGTGACCGAGGGACACCCCGACAAGATCGCCGACCGGATCAGCGACACCATCCTCGACGCCCTCCTCTCCGAGGACCCGGGCTCCCGCGTCGCCGTGGAGACCCTGATCACCACGGGTCTCGTGCACATCGCGGGCGAGGTCACCACCACCGCGTACGCGCCGATAGCGAAGCTGGTCCGCGAGGCCGTCCTCGACATCGGCTACGACTCCTCCGCGAAGGGCTTCGACGGCGCCTCCTGCGGCGTGTCGGTGTCCATCGGCGCGCAGTCCCCGGACATCGCGCAGGGCGTCGACACCGCGTACGAGTCCCGCGTCGAGGGCACGGGCGACGCCCTGGCCGCGCAGGGCGCAGGCGACCAGGGCCTGATGTTCGGGTACGCCTGCGACGACACGGCCGAACTGATGCCGCTGCCGATCGCGCTCGCCCACCGGCTCGCCCGCCGCCTCACCGAGGTCCGCAAGAACGGCACCGTGCCCTACCTGCGGCCCGACGGCAAGACCCAGGTCACCATCGAGTACGACGGCGACCGCCCGGTGCGCCTGGACACCGTCGTCGTCTCCTCGCAGCACGCCGCCGACATCTCCGTCGAGGGCCTGCTCGCCCCGGACGTGCGCGAGTACGTCGTCGAGCACGTCCTGAAGGAGCTGGTGGAGGAGGGCGTCAGCCTGGAGTCCGACGGCTACCGCCTGCTGGTCAACCCGACCGGACGCTTCGAGGTCGGCGGCCCGATGGGCGACGCCGGACTCACCGGCCGCAAGATCATCATCGACACGTACGGCGGCATGGCCCGGCACGGCGGCGGCGCCTTCTCCGGCAAGGACCCCTCGAAGGTCGACCGCTCCGCCGCGTACGCCATGCGCTGGGTCGCCAAGAACGTCGTCGCCGCCGGACTCGCCCGCCGCTGCGAGGTGCAGGTGGCGTACGCGATCGGCAAGGCCGAACCCGTCGGTCTCTTCGTCGAGACCTTCGGCACCGGCACCCTGCCCGACGAGCGGATCCAGGAAGCCGTCAGCGAGGTCTTCGACCTGCGCCCGGCCGCCATCATCCGCGACCTCGACCTCAAGCGGCCCATCTACGCGAAGACCTCGGCGTACGGCCACTTCGGCCGCGAGCTCCCCGAGTTCACCTGGGAGCGCACGGACCGCGTGGAGGCCCTCAAGAAGGCGACGGAGGCGTAGTCCATGCGCATCGCTGTCACGGGATCCATCGCGACCGACCATCTGATGACCTTCCCCGGCTGGTTCAGCGAGCAGCTGCTCGCCGACCGGCTCGACCGGGTCTCCCTGTCGTTCCTCGCCGACAACCTGGAGGTCAGGCGCGGTGGAGTGGCAGCGAACATCTCCTTCGGACTCGGCGTGCTCGGTCTGCGCCCCACCCTCGTGGGCGCGGTCGGAGCCGACTTCGAGCCCTACCGGGTATGGCTGAAGGACCACGGTGTGGACACCGACTCGGTGCGCGTCAGCGAGTCGCTCCACACCGCCCGGTTCGTCTGTACGACCGACCGGGCGCAGAACCAGATCGCCACCTTCTACGCGGGGGCGATGGCCGAGGCACGCGAGATCGACCTGCGGGAGGTCGTGGCGCGCACCGGCCGCCTGGAGCTGGTCCTGGTCTCACCGGACGACCCCGAGGCCATGCTGCGGCACACCCGCACCTGCCGTGACCTGGGGATCCCCTTCGCCGCCGACCCCTCGCAGCAACTGGCGAGGCTCGACGGCGAGCAGGTGCGGGAGCTGGTGGACGGGGCCCGGTTCCTGTTCACCAACGAGTACGAGACGGCGCTCCTCCTGGACAAGTCGGGCTGGACGGAGGACGAGGTGCTGCGCCGGGTCGGCACCTGGGTGACCACCCACGGCGAGGCGGGCGTCCGTATCCGGGGCGTCGGCCGGGAGCCGCTGGCGGTGCCCGCGGTGCAGGTCGCCGGTGTCGTCGACCCGACCGGGGTCGGGGACGCGTTCCGCGCCGGGTTCCTCGCCGGGACGCTGTGGGGCGTGCCGGAGCGGTGTGCGGCGCAGCTCGGCTGCGCGGTGGCCGCGACCGTCCTCGACTACGTGGGGACGCAGGAGTACCGGCTGCACCGGGAGCCGCTGCTCGACCGGATCAGGACGACGTACGGGACCGGCTGCACGGCCACCCTCGTCACACATCTCAGGGGGCTGACGTGAGTACCGCGCGACGCTCGCTGCGGGAGGAGTTCGCCACCAGGGTCGTGGTCGCCGACGGGGCGATGGGCACGATGCTCCAGGAAGCCGACCCGACGATGGAGGACTTCCGGGACCTGGAGGGCTGCAACGAGATCCTCAACCTGACCCGCCCGGACATCGTGGCCTCCGTCCACGACGCCTACTTCTCGGTGGGCGTGGACTGCGTCGAGACCAACACCTTCGGGGCGAACCTGGCCGCGCTCGCCGAGTACGGCATCGAGCACCAGGTGTACGAGCTGTCCGAGGCGGGCGCCCGGATCGCCCGCACCACGGCCGACGCGCACACGGCCGTCGACGGGCGGCCCCGCTGGGTCCTCGGCTCGATGGGCCCCGGCACGAAGCTGCCGACCCTCGGGCACGTCACGTACGAGCCGCTGCGGGACGCCTTCCAGCAGAACGCGGAGGGCCTGATCAGGGGCGGCTCGGACGCCCTGCTCATCGAGACCTCGCAGGACCTGCTCCAGACGAAGGCGGCCGTCATCGGCGCCCGCCGGGCCCTGGACCGGGCGGGCGTGGACCTGCCGGTCATCGTGCAGGTCACCGTGGAGACCACCGGCACGATGCTGCTCGGCTCGGAGATCGGGGCCGCGCTGACGGCCCTGGAGCCGCTGGGCATCGACATGATCGGTCTGAACTGCGCCACCGGCCCCGCCGAGATGAGCGAGCACCTGCGCTACCTCGCCCGCCACTCCCGTATCCCGCTGTCCTGTATGCCGAACGCGGGCCTGCCGGTCCTCACCTCCGACGGCGCCCACTACCCGCTCAGCCCCGCCGAGCTCGCCGACGCCCAGGAGACCTTCGTCCGCGAGTACGGGCTCTCCCTCATCGGCGGCTGCTGCGGTACGACCCCGGAGCACCTGCGGCAGGTCGTCGAGCGGGTCCGGGGACTCACCCCCGGTGTGCGCGAACCCCGCCCGGAGCCGGGCGCCGCCTCGCTCTACCAGACCGTCCCGTTCCGGCAGGACACCGCGTACATGGCGATCGGTGAGCGGACGAACGCGAACGGTTCGAAGAAGTTCCGTGAGGCGATGCTCGACGGGCGCTGGGACGACTGTGTCGAGATGGCGCGGGACCAGATCCGCGAGGGCGCGCACATGCTGGACCTGTGCGTGGACTACGTGGGCCGCGACGGTGTGACCGACATGGCGGAGCTGGCGGGCCGGTTCGCGACGGCTTCGACGCTGCCGATCGTCCTGGACTCCACGGAGGTCGGGGTGCTGCGGGCGGGCTTGGAGAAGCTGGGTGGCCGGGCGGTCATCAACTCGGTGAACTACGAGGACGGTGACGGGCCCGAGTCGCGGTTCGCGCAGGTCACCCGGCTGGCGCGGGAGCACGGCGCGGCGCTGATCGCCCTGACGATCGACGAGGAGGGTCAGGCCCGCAGCGTCGAGCACAAGGTCGCCATCGCGGAGCGGCTGATCGACGACCTCACCGGTAACTGGGGTATCCATGAGTCGGACATCCTGATCGACACCCTGACGTTCACGATCTGCACGGGGCAGGAGGAGTCCCGCAAGGACGGCATCGCGACGATCGAGTCGATCCGAGAGCTGAAGCGGCGCCATCCGGACGTGCAGACCACGCTCGGTCTGTCGAACATCTCCTTCGGCCTGAACCCGGCCGCCCGCATCCTGCTGAACTCCGTCTTCCTGGACGAGTGTGTGAAGGCGGGGCTGGACTCGGCGATCGTGCACGCGTCGAAGATCCTGCCGATCGCGCGTTTCGACGAGGAGCAGGTCACCACCGCGCTCGACCTGATCTACGACCGGCGCGCCGAGGGCTACGACCCGCTGCAGAAGCTGATGGCCCTCTTCGAGGGCGTCAACACCAAGTCGATGAAGGCGGGCAAGACCGAGGAACTCCTCGCGCTGCCGCTGGACGAGCGGCTGAAGCGGCGGATCGTCGACGGCGAGAAGAACGGTCTGGAGGGCGACCTCGACGAGGCGCTGACGGTCCGGCCGGCCCTGGAGATCGTGAACGAGATCCTGCTGGACGGGATGAAGAC